>NZ_JBITIP010000012.1:0-274003 GCF_044459125.1 Nonomuraea sp. NPDC050383 | reverse complement strand
CGCTACGACAAGCTCGCCGTTCACTACCAGGCAAGTGTCACCATCGTCTGCCTGTTGCTATGGCTCACATGAGATCCACAAAACAGGCCCTAGGGCCGTCGCGGCTCAAAGGCCGAGCGCGTGCCCCGTCGTCGCGTCGATGTGGTCCACGATCTCGTCGTGGCGGTCGCCGACCGACGAAGTGCCGGTGGGCTCGAACATGAGGATCGCGGCCCCATGGGGAGCCGACGGCCTGTGCTCCGTGCCCCGGGGGACGGTGAAGACCGACCCCTGGGGGAGCCGGACCGTGCGTTCCCCGGCCGGCTCGCGCAAGGAGATGACGAGCTCCCCGTCGAGGACCAGGAAGAACTCGTCGGTGCCGTCGTGGACGTGCCAGATGTGCTCGCCCTCGACCTTGGCGACGCGCACGTCGTAGTCGTTGACGCGGGTGACGATGCGGGGGCTCCACAGCGTGTCGAAGGAGGCAAGGGCGCTGGTCAGAGCGATGGGTTCGTTGCTCATGAGGACAATCCTGGCCGTTTGTCCAGGACTGGTGTGAGTGCTAGGAATCGCACATGGCGCAAGAATCCTCGCAACCCGTTCACGAGGGACGCCCGCACCGCGTCGTCGTGATCGTGGACGAGAACTCCAACCCGTTCGAGCTCGGCTGCGCGACCGAGGTCTTCGGCCTGCGCAGGCCCGAGCTCGGCCGTGACCTCTACGACTTCCGGCTGTGTTCTCCTGAGCCGCGCACACTGATGCGGGACGGGTTCTTCACGCTCACGGGTGTCGCCGGCCTGGACGCGGCCGAGTCGGCGGACACGTTGATCGTGCCCAACCGTCCCGACGTCGAGGTGCCCCGCCGCCCCGCCGTGCTCGAGGCCGTCCGGCGGGCGCACGCGCGTGGCGCACGTCTCGTCGGCCTCTGCAGCGGCGCCTTCACCTTGGCGGAGGCCGGCGTGCTGGACGGGCGGCGGGCGACCGCGCACTGGCAGTGGGCGGATTCCTTCCGGGCCCGTTTCCCTTCCGTCCGGCTGGAAACGGACGTGCTGTTCGTGGACGACGGTGACATTCTCACGGCCGCGGGGAGCGCGGCCGCGCTCGATCTCGGCCTGTACATCGTCGGCCGCGACCATGGCGCGGAGGTCGCCAACGCCGTGAGCAGGCGGCTCGTCTTCGCCGCGCACCGCGACGGCGGGCAACGGCAGTTCGTGGAGCGGCCCGTGCCCGAGGCGCCGGACGAATCCTTGGCGCCTGTCCTGGCCTGGGCTCAGGAACGGCTGGACGCCCCGCTCACGGTGTCCGATCTCGCGGCGCGCGCTTCGGTCAGTCCGGCGACCCTGCATCGCCGCTTCCAGTCGCAGCTGGGCACCACACCGCTGGCCTGGCTCACGGGGGAACGGCTCGCCCAGGCGTGCCGGCTGATCGAGCGCGGCGAGTCCCGCCTCGAACTGGTCGCACGGCACAGCGGACTGGGCACCGCCGCCAATCTGCGCGGGCTGATGCGTCGCAAGATCGGGCTCACGCCCGTGGAGTACCGGCGCCGTTTCGGGCCGGGGCAAGGCCGGTGACCGCGCTGGTCATCGGTGGCAGCCGTACCCCGCTCACGAAGCTTGCCCGCTCGGCTTCGATCAGCGCCTCGGGCGGCGGGTCGGCGAAGACCTGCTTGAGCGGGTAGCGCGCCTGGCCGACCTCCAGCCGCCAGATCTGCCCCATCGGCGTGCCGCGGATCACCAGGTCGGGGCCGTGGCGTCATGGTGATGTCAGCGTCAGCTCTCCGGCGGGCTTGCGATGGCGTCAGAATGGCGCCATGATGGCGTCATGGATCTCACGCCGTACGTCGACAACCTCCGCCGCGAGCTGACGGTCGCCGCCGAGGCGGGCGGCCCGGACTCTCGCGCGCTCGCCGAGCGTCTCACCGCCCCCCTGGAGGCGGCCGTACGGCTCACCCTGCTCGACGCGCTGTCGGCCGCCGCCGGCGAGATCACCCGCGATCTCGCTCCGGGGTCGGTCGACGTGCGGCTGCGCGGGCGTGACCCCGACTTCGTCGTGACGCCGGCGCCGGTCCACCGGCCGGCCGAGGAGCAGCCGAGGACCAGCCTGAGGACCGCGCTGGCCGGAGCGGTCGAGGTTGCGATGGGCGTCCGGGCGCCCGTCGCGGAGGCGCCGCCGGAGAGCGATGACGGCGGCACGTCGCGGATCTCGCTCCGCGTTCCCGACCACCTCAAGCCGCGCATCGAGGAGGCGGCAAGCCGGGCCGGGCTCTCCGTCAACGCCTGGCTGGTCCGGGCGGTGTCCGCGGCGCTGGAGACCGGCGACGCGGGCGCCCGCTCCGATCGGCCCGGGGTCTCGCAGGACCTTCCGGGAACCGGGCGGCACTACACCGGCTGGGTGCGCTAGCCCCGGCCGGTCCCACCCCGCCATGATCCATTCGCCATCCCATCGTGAGGCACCGCCATGCCGGCTTTCGACACCCCGGAACCCATCTTCGTCACCATCGACCTCATGGCCGCCGACGTCCGCATCCGCGCTGGCGACCGCGCCGACACGGTCGTGGGGATACGCCCGCAGGACGCGTCCGACGACGCCGCCGTGCAGAGCGCGGCACAGACCCAGGTGGAATACGCCCAGGGCCGGTTGCTGGTGAAGTCGCCCAAGCCCACGATCCGCTCGTGGTTCTGGCAGGGCGGCTCCATGGACGTCACGGTCGAGCTGCCGGCGGGCTCCCGCGTGGACGCGAGAACGACGGGTGACATCCGCGCCGAGGGCCGTCTCGGCGAGTCGAGGTTCGACACCGCCGACGGCGACATCTGGCTCGACGAGACGGGCAATCTGCAGCTGAACACCGCCAACGGCGACATCACCGTGGTCAGGTCGACCGGGCACACCGACATCACCACGGCCAACGGCGGAATCCGCGTGCGCGAGATCGACGGCTCGGCGGTGATCAAGACCGCCAACGGTGACATCACGCTCGGCGACGTCACCGGAGACCTGCGCATGAAGACGGCGTACGGCGACATCACCGTCGACCGCGCGCAGGCGAGCGTCGCCGCCAGGACGGCGACCGGCGACGTCCGGATCGGCGAGGTGGCGCGCGGTACGGCTGTGCTGGAGACCTCCTCCGGCGAGATCGAGGCGGGCATCCGCGAGGGCACCGCCGCCTACCTGGACGCCAGGACGGAGTACGGCAGCGTGCACGTCTCCCTGGCCGCCTCCGACGGCCCTGACCGGACCGACGAGACGGTCGAGGTGCGCGCTCGAACGTCCTACGGCGACATCGTGATCCGCCGTAGCCGGCCGCGGACCGGCTACCCCAGCAGAGGAGAATGATCATGTCCCTCGCGATAGTGGCCGAAGGCCTGGTCAAGAGGTACGGCAACGTGACGGCCCTGGACGGGCTGGATCTGTCGGTCCCGGAGGGAACGGTGTTGGGCCTGCTCGGGCCGAACGGCGCCGGCAAGACGACGACGGTGCGGATCCTGACCACGCTGGTGACGCCGGATGCCGGCCGCGCCACCGTCGCGGGCTTCGACGTCGTCCGTGACGCCCAGCGGCTGCGCTCCCACATCGGTGCGTCCGGGCAGTACGCCGCCGTCGACGACCACCTCACCGGCGCGGAGAACCTGGAGATGGTGGGGCGGCTCTACCACCTGGGCACCAAGCGCAGCAAGCAGCGAGCGCGCGAGCTGCTGGAACGCTTCGACCTGACCGAGGCGGGCGACCGCCCCGTCCAGGGCTACTCCGGAGGCATGCGCCGCCGGCTCGACCTGGCCGGGGCTCTGGTCGCCGACCCGCGGGTGCTGTTCCTCGACGAGCCCACGACCGGCCTGGACCCGCGAGCCCGCGCCGGGCTCTGGGACGTCATCGCCGAGCTCGTCGCCGGCGGTACGACGCTGCTCCTCACCACCCAGTACATGGAGGAGGCCGATCGGCTCGCCGACCGGATCGCCGTGGTCGACCACGGCCGCGTGATCGCGCTCGGCACCGCCGACGAGCTCAAGAATCAGGTCGGCGGAGATCGCATCGAGCTGGCGGTGACGAACCCGGCGGACCTCGACACCGCCCGCCGGGTGCTCGTGCCCCTGGCGGTCGGAGACCTTCAGATCGACGCCATCGCCTTACAGGTGACCGTCCCGGTGACCCACGGCGCCGCATCGCTCACCGACGCCCTGGCCGGGCTGGCCGCCGAGCGTGTCACCGTGCGCGACGCCGGCCTGCGACGACCGACGCTGGACGACGTGTTCCTGACGCTGACCGGACACCAGGCCACCGACACCCCCAAGGAGCGCAGCCGATGAACACCCTCCAGATCGCGATCGCCGACGGCCTGACGGTCACCAGGCGCAACGCTCTCAAGATCAAACGGGCGCCGGACCTGCTGGGCGGCGTGATCATCCTTCCGATCGTGTTCGTCCTGCTGTTCGCCTACGTCTTCGGCAGCATGATCGACGTGCCGGGGATGTCCTACCAGGAGTACATGATCCCCGGGATCTTCGTCCAGACGGTCGTCATGAGCGCGCAGGTCACCGGCTACACCCTGGTCCTGGACCTGCAGAAGGGCATCTTCGACCGGTTCCGCACACTGCCGATGGCGCCGTCGGCGGTGCTGACCGGCCAGACCCTGTCCGACGTGCTGATGAACGTGAGCAGCATCATCGCGATGACCGTGATGGGACTGATCGTCGGGTGGCGCATCCACTCGGCGCCGCACGAGGCCGTCCTGGGCTTCCTCCTGCTGCTGCTGTTCGCCTACGCGTTCTCCTGGGTCACGGCGACGGTGGCGCTGGCCCTGCGCACGCCCGAGGTCTTCAACAACATCGCCACCGTCGTGTCGATGCCGCTGGTCTTCCTCTCCAACGCGTTCGTGGACAGCGCCCGGCTGCCGGGTCCGCTGCGTGCCGTCGCCGAGTGGAACCCCGTCTCCGCGATCATCCAGGCCACACGCGAGCTCTTCGGCAACACCAGCCCGGCGCTGCCCGTGTCCGGGGCGTGGCCGCTTCAGCACGCGGTGACGGCGTCGCTGCTGTGGTCGGTGCTGCTCCTGGTGGTGTTCGTGCCGCTGGCCACGCGCCTGTACAAGAGAGCGGTCAGCCGATGACCACGCCCTCCTTCCCCTCGCAGCCGCAGGTACGTGTCTCCGAGCACGAACGCGACACGATCGTTCAGCGAGTTCAGCAGGCGTTCGCCGACGGGCGGATCAGCTCCGGCGAGATGGAGGAGCGACTCGAACGCGCTCTCACCGCCGGCTCCCACAGCGACCTGGCGGCGGCGGTCGCCGACCTGCCCGGCGATGTCCCGGGCGAGGTGCTCCGGCTCAAGTCCACCAAAGGGCGCGTCAGGCGCACAGGTGACTGGCGGGTGCCACGTGAGCTGCGGATCGAGTCCGAGTACGGCGGCGTGTCGCTCGACCTGTCCCAGGCCGTCATCGAGCATCCGGAGCTCGACATCGACCTCCGGCTCCAGTACGGCTCCGCCACGATCCTCCTGCCGGCCGGCGCTACCGCGGACATCGACGGGGTGGAACTCGAATGGGGTGAGGCGGTCACCAGGGTGCCGGGGCGCAGGCGTCCGGGGAGACTGCACGTCCGCGTCACGGGCAGCATGGCGTACGGCCGGCTGAAGGTCCGCTACCGGCGGGCGTGGTTCAGAACGTACCGCTGAAGGCGGCCTTGCTGTGATCTTCTTGTGCTCTTCGAGCGGGACGCTGCGCGCTGCCCCCAGTTGCCGCACCGGTCCCCGGGCCCCGGGTTCGGACCCTCTCCATCGGCGACGTGGCCACCATGGCTGCCGAGCGCGCATCCCCCAGGGTTCATTCAACTAGTTGATTGAGTAGTATGTGCCGCATGCCTTCATCAGAGGAGTCGCGGCCGGACGAGCGCGAGCGGGCGGCGAACGGGACGCGGGAGCGCATCCTCGCCGCGGCCGTCGCCGAGTTCGGGGCCAAGGGCTACTCCGGGGCCCGGACGGCAGGCATCGCCGCGCGGGCCGGCGTCAACCAGCAGCTCATCTCCTACTACTTCGGCGGCAAGCAGGGGCTGCTCGACGAGCTCCGGCGCCGGTGGCAGGAGGTGCAGGCGGAGATCGTCCCGCCTGGGGCGTCGTTCGCCGAGTCCCTTGGCGCGCATCTCGACGCGACACTCGATCGGCCCGACTGGGCCAGGCTTGTGGTCTGGCAGGCACTGGGCGACTGCCCGTTCGCCGACGCCGAGGACGGCAGGCGGCAGGCGGAGCGGCAGCGCGAGGCGATGGCGGCGTCGGTGGACAAGACCCGCCGGCGCCAGGAGGACGGCGAGATCCGCGCCGGGCTCGACCCCGCGTTCGCGCTCCTCGCCGCCTACGCGATCATCTTCGCGCCCATCACGATGCCACACCTGGTCCGGGACATCCTCGGCGGCGACCCGCTGTCACCCGAGACCCGGCAGGTCCTGCGCACCCAGCTCGTCCAACTGCTCACCGAGGATCAGGAGAGGCCCACCCTATGATCACTGTTGTCTTCGGCGCCCGGGGGAACGTCGGCCGCCATGTCGCCGCCGGTCTGACCGCTTCCGGTGTGCCGGTCCGGCTGACGAGCAGGACGCCGGACGCCACCCATGTGGTGGCGGATCTGGATATGCCGGAAACGTTGCCCGCCGCGCTGGAGGGCGCCTCGCAGGTCTTTCTCTATGCCAAGCCCGCGGGCATCGAGGGGTTCGTGACGGCTGCCCGTTCGGCCGGGGTGCGGCATGTGGTGTTGCTGTCGTCCGGGGCGGTCGTGCAGCCCGGCGCCGCCCGTAATCCGATCGCCCGGGACCATCGCATCGTGGAGTCGGCCCTGGAGGAGTCAGGGCTGTCCTGGACCTTCATCCGTGCGGGGATGTTCGCGACCAACACCCGGTGGTGGTGGACGCGGGCTATCAAGGATGGGGAGGCTGTGCGACTGCCGTACCCGGAGGCGATGACGGCTCCCGTCAGCGAGCGGGACATGGCCGCCCTCGCGGTGACGGCGCTGACCGAGCGGGGGCACGGGCGACAGGCGTACACGTTGTACGGGCCGCAGGCGCTCACCCTGCGCGAGCAGGTCGGACACATCGGCGCGGCCATCGGCAGGAAGATCCCGATCGAGGTGGTCACACCCGAACAGGCGCGGGCCGACCTGGGCAGGACGATGCCCGCGATGGGAGTGGAGGCGGTCATGCGCGGGTGGGCGGCGGGCGTCGAGACCGTCCCCGAGACCTCCGTCATCATCGAAAGGCTCACCGGACGACCCGCCCAGACCTTCGCGGAATGGGCGCAAGACCACGCCGCCGACTTCCGCTGACCACCTTCACGGCCTGCTGGACGACGGCCGGGACGCGAAAGCCGACGCCGAAGACGAACGACGCCGGACCTGGCTCAGCGGCGAAAGAACCACCGCCTCGGGGCCAAGCCGCTCATCGTGCTCGGCCTGCTCGTGCTGGCGGCGGGTGTCGGTGCGCTCTCGCTGGTCCGGCCGGACGGCGCCTTCGCCGTCGACGTGCTGCCGGCCTCGCTGGTCGCCGCCGTGGGCGTGTCCCTGGCCTACATCCCGGCGATGATGGCGGCCATGTCGGGGGTGCGCCCGGAGGAGAGCGGGCTGGCCTCGGGCATCGTCAACACCACCTACAACGTGGGATCGGCGCTCGGCCTGGCGGTCATGACCGCCGTCGCCACCTCCCAGGGCGCCGCCGAGCTGGGGAACCTGCCCAGGCTCACCGACGGCTTCCAGACCGCCTTCGTCGGGGCCGCCGTGGTGGCGGTCGCCGGCGGCCTGCTCGTCCTCGTCCTCATGCGCCGGCCCAAGCCGGCCGTCGTGGCGGACGTCCAGCCGGACGCCCAGCCGGACGCCCAGCCGGACGCCCAGCCCCTCAAGTCCTGAGCCGGCACCGGACCGCGTGGAGGCGGACACGCCTCGACGCGGAATCGCCGGGCTCAGCGGGGACAGGGGAGCAGTCGGTGCCGGGGTGCGGTTTTCGCAGGCATGCCTACGGTAAGCAGTCGTTCATGAAGAGTTCGCTGGTGCGCGGGCGAAGGGAGGCGGCGATGCGGAAAAGGCGCGGCGGCGCAGGTCGGGCGCGGTGGACGACGGAAATGTGGACGAAGGTGGGCGCCGTGGACCGGGCGGTGTTCGACGCCGTCGCGGGGACGCCGACACCCGGCCTCGACCGGCTGCTGGTGGGTGCGTCCAACGCGGCCAACCACTCACGGCTCTGGCTGCTGACCGCGGCCGTGATGGCGGTCCTGGGAGGCAGGCGGGGCCGGCGGGCGGCCCGTCAGGGGGTGCTGGCGATCGGGGTGGCGTCGGCGTTGACGAATCTGTGTCTCAAGCCGCTGGCCGGCCGCCGGCGGCCGGCTCCGGCGGATCACGGTCCGGCGCTGCTCTCGCGATGGGTACGGCGTCCGACCTCGACGTCGTTTCCCTCGGGGCATGCCGCGTCCGCGTTCGCCTTCGCCTCCGCCCTTGGGGTGGCCGAGCCGGCCGTCCGGGTCCCGGTGCGGGTGGCGGCCGTGGCCGTCGCCTATTCACGGGTGCACACAGGCGTGCACCACCTCTCCGACGTCGTGGCCGGGGCCGCCGTCGGGAGCCTGTGCGGGTGGAGCGTCCGGCGTCTGGCAGGCTCCCCGGCTTCCTCGGCGCGAGCGCGGTGAGTCCGCTGCCTCCAACGGGCAGGACAACCAAGGCGGACCAGATCGGGCCGCGTAAGGAGAACGACATGCCGGTGCAGCTGAACCACACCATCGTTCACGCACGGGACCGGGAGGAGACCGCCCGGTTCCTCACCGACCTCCTGGGGCTGCCGCCCGCGTCCCTCTTCGGCCCCTTCCGCGTCGTGGACATGGCCAACGGCATCTCCCTCGATGTCGCCCAGGCCGAAACCGTTCATCCGCAGCACTACGCGTTCCTCGTGACCGAGGAGGAGTTCGACGAGATCTGGAGCCGGATCAAGGAGCGCGGGCTGCAGTTCTGGGCCGACCCGTTCCATCGCGAGCCGGGACGGATCAACACCAACGACGGCGGCCGCGGCCTGTACTGGTCCGACCCCGACGGCCACAGCCTGGAGATCATCACCCGTCCCTACGGCTCCGGCGGGCCGTCGTGACGAGCACGGCATTGCAGGTCGCACTGGCCCACCACCGCGCCTGGACCGGCAAGGACCTCGACGGGGCGATGAGGTACATCGCCGACGACGTGGTGCTGGACGCTCCGGCGGGACGGATCGCCGGCATCCAGGCGTACCGGGAGTTCCTGGCGCCCTTCGCGGAGCGGTTCCTCATCAGGGCGGAGCTGATCGCCGCGTTCGGGGACGAGGACACGGCCTTGCTCATGTACGACGCCGAGACCATCCCGGCCAAGAGCGCACCGGCGGCCGAGTGCGTCACGGTTCGCGATGGGAAGATCGTCTATAACCGGTTCGTGTTCGACCGCACGCCGTTCGACGAGTTCCGCCGCCGGCAGGCGCAGGCGCGTCCCTGACGCCGGGTCCCTTTGGGGGGATTTTCCTGGTCAATCGCTTGCCTGGCAGGGGGCGCGGGTAGGAGCGGCCACGGCCGAAGGAGGGGCGGGCCCCGATGTCCCAGGTGGTGGGGGAGCTGTCGTGCGCGTGACCAGCCTGTGGGCGCATCAGCTCGCCGGTCCGCCGCCCGAGGTCAGTCCGTGCCGGGCGCCGCGAAGGTCACCTCGGCCGTGCCGACCGTCTCGCCGCGGCGGCCCGGCACCCGCTGCCACTGCCAGTAGAGGTTGGTGTGCGCGATCACCTTGTCCGGGGTCGGCGCGCCGTACTCGCTGAGATCCTCGGTCGTGTGCGCGTCGCCGACCAGCGTCACGTCGTACCCGCGGACGAAGGCCCCGTGGATGGTGGAGCGGATGCACTCGTCGGTCTGGGCGCCCGTGACGACGAGCCGGCCCACCCGCCGCCCGGCCAGCACCGCCTCCAGCTCCGTGCCCTCGAACGCGTCCGCGTAGCTCTTGTGGACCAGCGGCTCCGGGTCGAGGCGGACCAGCTCCGGCACGTACTGCCAGCTCTCGCTGTCCCGCTTGATGTTGTCGTCGGAGTGCTGCACCCAGACCACGGGCACGTCCTCCGCCCTGGCTTTGTCGACCAGCGCGCCGATGTTCGCGATCACGCGGTCGCGGTCGTGGGTGCGGGCCCACTGCTCGAACGTGCGGGGCGGCCGGCCGGTGACCTCCTGGACGGTCGGGCGCACCACCGACTCGTCCAGGGTCCCCTTGACGTAGAAGTCGAAGAAGGCGTCGAGGTACTGCCGCGGCATGGCCGCGAGCATCTCCTCGCGGGCCTGCCCGTGGCGCCCGATACCAGGATCGTTTCCCGTTCCTCCGGAGTGCGGGATCACCAGGGCAGGGGACGGCCGTCGCGGAAGAAGCCGCCGGTCGGGTCGTTGTCGGGCAGGGTGGCGGCCCACACCACTCCGGCCGCGCCGTCGGCGACCGGACGCCCGCCGGCGCCACCCATGTCGGTGGCCACCCAGCCCGGGCAGACCGCGTTGACGAGGATGCCGTCGCCGCGCAGCTCGGCGGCGAGCATGCGGGTCAGGGCGTTGAGCGCCACCTTGGTGGTGGTGTACGCGGGCGTGCCGCCGCCCATGCCGGTCAGCGAGGCGGCCTCGCTGGAGACGTTGACCACCCGCGCGTGCCCGCCGGCGCGCAGCAGCGGCAGGAACGCCTGCACCATCCGCCACGGCCCGTACAGGTTGGTCTCGGCCGTCTCCCGCACCACGTCCAGGTCGGCGTTCTCGGCGCGCTGCCAGGTGTCGTAGGTGATGGCGGCGTTGTTGACCAGCGCGTCCAGGCGCCCGAACCGCTCGGCGACCGCCTCGGCCGCCCGTGCGACGCTCTCCTCGGAGGTGACGTCCAGCAGCAGAGGGTGCACGTCGGGGCCGAGCTCGGCGGCCGCGGCGGCGGCCGGCTGAAGAGAACGGGCGGTGAGCACGACGGTGTGGCCGGCGGCGGCGAGCTGGCGGCACACCTCCCGCCCGATGCCCCGGTTCGCGCCCGTGACCAGTGCGATCATCACCGGCTCCCCTCGATGACCTGCGGCCCGGCCTCGTGCCGGACGTGATCATCCTGTGGCAGTGGATTTCGGATGTCCAATAGCTGGGGCGATAGCCGCCGGTTATGGGCACGCGGGTCGGTTCCCGGTGGAGCGGTGGGCGACGCGCCCGTCCAGCATGGTGAGCCACGCGTCCACGCCGGACAGGGCCTCCGCGGGCCACCCTAACCTGACCCGGGGCACGGAGGCATAGATCGGCGTCCCGGGTGCGTCCTTGCTTGGTGACATGGTGAGGAGGACGGGTGGATCCAGGATTTGAGGCGGACTTCCGGCAGTTCGTCGTCGAGCGGTCAGCGGCGTTGTTCCGTACCGCGTACCTGCTGACCGGCGACCGGCACGCGGCCGAGGACCTGGTGCAGTCGGCCCTGGCCAAGACGGCCGCGCGGTGGAGGGGACTGCGGGACCGCGGGGCCATCGAGGGGTACGTCCGGCGCGCCATGTACCACGAGCAGGTGAGCCGGTGGCGGCGCCGTTCCCGGGTCACGGAGGTCTCCACGGAGTGGCTGCCCGACCAGGCCGGCGGTGAGCACGCCGACGTCGTGGACCTGCGTTTGGTGATGCGCGCGGCGCTGGCCCGGCTCACGCCCCGCCAGCGCACCATGCTCGTGCTGCGCTACTTCGAGGACCTGTCGGAGACCGAGATCGCCCGGTTGCTCGGGGTCAGGGTCGGGTCGGTGCGCAGCCAGATCTACCGGTCACTGGAGCGCCTGAAGCAGGCGGCGCCCGAACTGAGTGCTGTGAGGGAGTTCGGATGAAGATCGAGGATGTGCTGCGCGACACCCTGGCTGACATGGCGCACGAGCAGCCGCCGCCCCCGCCGGCGCGCTTCCTCCAGGCGGTGGGCGGTCGCCGGCGCGGGTCCCGTGGAGTGGCGCTGGCGGCCGCGGCCGCCGTCGCGGTGCTGGCCGCCGGCTCGACGGTCGCGGTCCGGGGGCTGGCCGGCGGGGAGGCGGTCCCTGGCGCGGTTCCCGCCGAGCGGGGCTCCGGGCGGGCGTCCACGAGCCCGGAGCCCGACCGGCCGGAGGTCCTGGTGCCCGTGCAGGACGGGCTCCGGCTCGTCGACGTCCTGCCGCGGCTCGCGCGCGCCACCGGCAGGCCGTTGGCCGAGTTCGAGCGGGCGTCACGGAACGGCGCGGCGCTCGGCCTGCCCGCCTACGCGAAGGGACGGCTGGAGGGATTCGCCTTCCCCGACACCTACCGGATCTCGCCGGGGACGAGTGCCGAGGAGGTCCTCGCCTCGATGGTGAAGCGCTTCCGCCGGACCGCCGACGAGGTCCACCTGGAGGACGCCGCCCGCCGCGCCGGCCGTACCCCCCGGGAGATCATGATCATCGCCAGCATCGTGCAGGCGGAGGCGGCCCGCACGGCCGACATGCCGAAGATCGCACGGGTGATCTACAACCGCCTGGGCCACAAGCCGCCGATGAGGCTCCAGATGGACAGCCCTCTCCTGTACGCCCTGGGCAAGTACGCTGTCCAGGCCACGAACGAGGAGCTCAGGAGCCGGTCGAGGTACAACACCTATCGCTTCCCCGGCCTGCCGCCCGGCCCCATCGGCAACCCGGGCCGGGCCGCCATCGAGGCGGCGCTGCACCCGGCCACCGGCCCGTGGCTGTACTACGTGGCGGTCGATCCGGCGACGGGCGAGACCAGGTTCATCGGCTCCCAGGCGGAATACCTCCGGCTGCTCGACGGCCTGCGGCAGAAGCGCAAGGGCACGTCCTGACGGCCCGCCGTCAGCCCGCCAGCGTCTTCCTCAGGACCTCCGCGAACGGCTCCGGGTGGGTGACGAAGCCGCCGTGCTCGCCCGGGAACTCCACCGGCGGCGTGCCGAGCAGCTCCGCCAGCGCCGTGGAGGTCGGGTACGTGAGCAGCTTGCGCGACTCCGCGCCGATGCCGACCACGACCCGGCCGGGCCCGGCCTTCAGGGCGGCCACGTCCGGGACGTACCGGGTGGTGCCCCGCAGCTCGTGCAGGAAGAAGCGGGCACTGTCGGCGAGGTCCTGCTCCGAGAACTCGCCCTGCGGCGGGGCCGAGCCGTCCAGGTCGAACCCGGAGGTGGTCATGAACTTCATCCACGCCGCCCCGTGCCCGTCCCGCCGGAACGTCTCCACGATGTCGTCCACCACGGCGCGCCGCTCGGCCGCGTCCGGCAGCAGCTCCAGCAGGGGAGGCTCGTGCGCCACGAGCGTCCGCACACGTCCGGGATGCCGGGCGGCCACCGCCAGCCCCGTCACCGCGCCGCCGCTGCTGCCGAACAGGTCGGCCGTGTCGGCGCCGAGGTGGTCCAGCAGGGCGGCGACGTCGTCGGCGCGCAGGTCGGGGGTCGATTCCTGCGCGGGGTCGTCGAGGACGCTGCCCGAGATGCCGCGCGGGTCGTGGGTGACGACGGTGTGGTCGCCCGCCAGGGCCTCCGCCAGCGGCGCGAAGGCGGCGGCGGACATGGGGGCGCCGAAGACGAGCAGCAGGGGGCCGGCGCCGCGCACCTCGTAGCGCAGGCGCGCGCCGGGGACGCGGAGGGTGTGGGTGGTGCTCATGGCGGGTGGTCCTTCCCTGGGGTGATGGTGCTTGCAGAGGTAGGACTCCGCCGCCGGGCCGGATTCGTCGGTCCTGGCGCCGGGAATCTTCGCCGACGGAACCGGGGGTGTGAGGGCGCGCTCCGGTGGTAAGCCATCAACGAAGCGATAAACCGGATGTAAGGGGACGATATGGCCGAGCGGCTGACCGTTGACGAGATCGACACCGCGCTTGCGGCCCTGCAGGGGTGGCGGTATGAGGAGGAGGCGCTGCTCAAGGACGTGCCGATCACGCCCGACAGTTACGGCTGGCTGAGCGAGGCGGTGATGAACGAGGCCAACGCGCTCGACCACCATCCCGAGATCGAGCGCACCGGCGACGGCGTCCGGTTCCGGCTGTGGACGCACAGCTCGGGCGGGGTGACGGCGAAGGACGTGGAGCTCGCCGCCCGGATCGACCAGGTGCTCAGCGGAGCGGCCCGCGACCGGGGCTGAACGCGCGGCAGGGGCGGGGCGGACCGGGGCAGTGTCAGGAGACGGCCATCTCGCCCAGCTCGGACCAGTCCTCCTGCGGGACACTGGCGTTGACGATGCGCGGCGTCTCCGCCAGGTGCGGCGGGAGCGTGCGCTGAGCCGCGCGGAAGTGCTCGGAGCGCACGTGCGCGGCGCCCGCCTCGTCGTCGCGGAACGCCTCCACCAGCACGTACTCGTTCGGGTCGTCGACGCTGCGCGACCAGTCGAACCACAGGCAGCCCGGCTCGGCGCGCGTCGCCCGGGTGAAGTCCGCGGTGATCTCGGGCCAGCGGTCGGCGTGCTCCGGCAGGACGCGGAACTTCGCGGTGATGAAGATCATGATGTCCTCTGGGACGTCGGCTGGTGGTCGACACGAGGTTAACCCAGCAGGGCCCGCCCGGCGTCCGAGGACAACCGCGCCGCGGGGTCGCAGAGGCAGCAGCGCCCGAAGTCGTAGGGCCGGGCCCACGCGTCCGCGACGCGCGTGTCGGCCCACGGGTCCACCAGCCGGGCGACGACCAGCGCCACCACCGCCTCCGCGCCCGCCCGGTACAGGACCGAGGCGGCGCTCTGCACGCGGGCCCCGGAGGCGAACAACTCGTCGAGCAGCAGCACCCGCTCGCCGTCGAGCCGGCCCAGCACCTGGAACGCCCGCTCGTCCGGCACGTGCCGGGCGAGCGCCTCCTCGGCGGCGCGGTCGCCGCCGGGCATGAGCACGGGCCGGTGCAGGTCGCGCAGCCCGGCGACCCACTGGACGACCCGGGGCATGAGGTCGAACGCCTCGACGGGCCGCTCGGCGCCGGCCCCGGGCACCGTGGCGACCAGCGTGAACGGCCCTCCGGCCGGCCTCGTCAGGCAGGGCAGGTGAGCGCGGTGGAAGCGCGCCACGGTGGCGGCCAGCAACGCCGCCCCGGTCAGGTCGCCCGGCGGGGAGCGGCGGCGGGTCACCAGGTCGTACAGCCGCCGGTCGTCACCCGTCCGCGCGCACAGCGAGACGGGCACCACGTGCGGCGTGTGCCGGTGGACCCCGGCCGTGGCGCGGTGGCAGCCCGCGCACAGGCACGCGGGCGCGTGCGGTTCCGCCGGGGCGGAGTGGCAGACGCGGCAGAGGCCGGGCCGCGCGGCCGGTACGTTCCGGAAGAGGCCGAGGTGCCGCTCGGTCACCGCGCGAGCGTCACCCATGGTCAGCAAGCGCTCGGTTGCCAGGTCACGTCTACCAGAGTGACCAGCGCACTCGGCTCCCCGTCACTATCCGGGACGACACTGCCCTCTCTCCTGCCGGGACACCGCTGTCATACATTTTCGCGACATGAACGACATGACCCTCCGGCACTTCACGGCGGAGGCTCGGGAACGGATCCCAGGTGGGCGTCGCCCGCCCGCGCCGCCTCATGTCTGATCAGCGTCCTCACCCGGAAGCCGGGTCGCCGTCGCGCGCCCGTCGCAGGGCGCCCGCTCGCGCGGCGGCCAACGTCACTCGCACCGCCTGGTCGGCGGTCGTCTCGTCGACCGGATCGGCGGTCATGAGCAAGCGCAGGTAGATCGGCGCGACGAGGGTCTTGAAGAGCTCGGCGGGGTCGGTGTCCCCGGCGAGCTCACCGCGCTCGACAGCGCGCGTCACCACCGGTTCGGCCCTGGCGAGGCGGTCGTCGAACACGTGACGCCGGGCCGCGGCGATCTCCGGAAGGTGGGCCGCCCCGGTGAACATGGCGGCGAGGACGGCCTGCCCGGTCGGGCTGGTGAACGACTGGACGAGCGAGCGCGCCAGCGCCCGCAGGTCGGTCTCGATCCCCCCGGTGTCGGGGACGGGGATGTCCATCGCCATGTGCTCGGCCAAGGCGTCGGTGAGCAGGCTTTCCCGGTCCTTCCACCGCCGGTACACCGTCGTTTTGTGGACTCCGGCACGCTGGGCGACGTTCTCGACGGTCAATGCCGCGTAGCCCTTGTCCAGCAGCTCGGCGAGTGTGGCGGCGTGGACGGCGGCTCGTACTTTGGCGCCGCGGCCGACCGGCCTGACGGGGGACGGATCAGAGTGCATTGCAACTCCGAGTTGCGATATCAGCGGGGCGAGTGGCACGATCACTGTATCGCGACTTCAAGTTGCGTTACATCGATCCTGCATCCCCTGAGGTGGCACATCATGCGGAACCCGCCCGCTTGGACCCTCCATGCCGTCCCCGACCAGTCCGGACGGGTCGCGGTGGTCACCGGGGCCAACAGTGGCATCGGCTACGTCACCGCCCGCGAACTGGCCCGCCATGGCGCGCACGTCGTGCTGGCCTGCCGCGACCCCGGGCGCGGCGGGGCCGCGCTCGCCCGCATGCGGGGCGAGGTGCCCGGCGCTCGCCTGGAACTTCGCCAGGTCGACCTGGGCAGCCTGGCCTCCGTCCGAGCGTTCGCCGCCGGCTGGGACCGCGGCCCCCTCGACCTGTTGATCAACAACGCCGGGGTGGCGATGGTGCCCTACGCCAGAACCGCCGACGGGTTCGAGTCGCAGTTCGGTGTCAACCATCTGGGCACCTTCGCCCTGACCGGGCTGCTCATGCCTCACCTGCTGGCCGCGCCCGATCCGCGGGTGGTCACCGTCAGCAGCGAGGGCCAGCGCTTCGCCCGCTTCGACCTGGGCAACCTCAACGCCGAACGCGGCTACCGGACGGCCTTCGCCTACGTGCAGTCCAAACGGGCCAACCTCTACTTCGCGATGCAGTTGCAGCGCTGGGCCGACACCGCCGGGCTGAAGCTGCGCAGCATGGCCGTCGCGCCTGGACTCACCCGTACCAACGTGCTCACCGGCGGCGCCAACAGCGGCAGAGGACGACTGTACGCCACCGCCACGCGCCTGCTCGTGCACGCGGCCTTCCGCCCCACTCCGGAAGGGGCGAAGACCTCCCTGTACGCCGCGACGGTCCCCGACCTGCCCGGGGGCAGCTACATCGTTCCCGACGGGCCGCTGCAACTGCGTGGTGAGCCGACACCTCGCACGCGCGAGCGCGCCATCCGCGACACCGACACGGCCGCTCGCCTGTGGCAGCTCTCCGAACGCCTGACAGGCGTCACCTACGAGCTGTCCACGGCATCGACACCGGCGTGATCCTCGATGGGCCGGGGGCGGGTCAGAGGCGGGTGTTGTGGTGGAGGAGGCGTAGGGCGCCGACGGTGGCGTGGCCGCGCCACTCCAGCGGGCTCGCCGCCGAGAAGTGGGCGTAGTCGACCGTCCAGCCGCCGTCCTCCTTCTGGCCGCCCGCCAGCCGGTCCAGGTCCGCGTCGATCGCCTCCTTGGCGAGCAGCGTGCGTGAGGGGCCGCCCGGGAGCGGGGAGAAGTCCAGCGGGCTCAGCCGTTCGTCCTCCTTGCCGCCCTCGACCGGCATCGTGCCGTCCGGCGGGACGTGCGGGCGCAGGTGCTCCACCAGCTCCTCGACGCGTCGCGGGTGCGCGGCGTGCGCCGCGTCCAGGAAGCGCACCGCGAAGGCCAGCTCGTACGCGTGCGGCGTCCGGTCGATCGCCTCGATGGCGGCCAGGCAGTACGCGGTGGAGCGCTCCAGCCACGGGTGGGCGGCCACGGCCGGGTCGTGGGCGGCGACGCGGTGGGCGACCGCCGCCGAGATCGCGGTGATCTGCAGCGAGGAGGTCGCCGGGTCCGCGCCGGCCCACCAGGGTGCGGTGCCGGCGGCGAGCGTGGTGGGCAGCGCGAAGGGCAGTCCGCCGTCCGGCAGCGAGACCGCCTGGAGCCAGTCGCACAGCTCGGCCGCCCGCGGGCTGGTGAGGGGGCCCGCCTCCTCGAACACCGTGAACGCGTGCAGGGCGGTGCCCGGCTGGCTCTCCGGGGAGCGCAGGTCGGGCTCCAGGCCCCAGCCGTAACCGCCGTCGGCATTGCGGTAGCCGTCGAGGGCCGACAGCACCGGCGTCGTGTCCGGCGCCGAGCCTCCGGACGCCCCGGACAGGAGCTCGGTCAGCAGATGGAAGCGGCGGCGGTCCAGGACGCGCGCGTGGGTGGCCATGAAGGCCGCGGCCGCGGAGAGGTCGATGCTCATGCCTTCATCGTGCCCAGGGAGGAGGGTCCGGGTCTTGTCGGAATCGGACGCCTCGCCGCGACGGATACGCGAATCCGACGCCTCGCCGCGGACGGACACGCAGGGAAAAGATGACATGCCCTGTCGGGTTTCGGTGTCAGCCTTTGTGCCATGACAGACACGTTGAAAGGGAAGGTCGCGCTGGTCGCCGGCGGCACCAGGGGCGCGGGCCGGGGCATCGCGGTGGAGCTGGGGGCGGCCGGCGCGACCGTGTACGTGACGGGCCGCACGACGCGGAGCGAGCGGTCCGAGTACGACCGGCCGGAGACGATCGAGGAGACCGCGGAGCTGGTGAGCGAGGCCGGCGGCCACGGCATCGCCGTGCAGGTCGACCACCTCGATCACGCCCGGGTCCGCGAGCTGGTCGAGCGGATCGACCGCGAGCAGGGGCGGCTCGACGTGCTGGTGAACGACGTGTGGGGCGGCGAGCGGCTGGCCCAGTGGGAGACGCCGCTCTGGGAGCACGACCTCGACCGCGGGCTGCGGCTGCTGCGCCTGGCCGTCGACACGCACATCATCACCAGCCACTACGCGCTGCCGCTGCTCACCAGGACCCCGGGCGGGCTGGTCGTCGAGATGACCGACGGCACCAAGGAGTACAACGACGGCAACTACCGCATTTCGGTCTTCTACGACCTCGCCAAGACCGCCGTGATCCGGCTCGCGTACGCGCAGGCGCACGAGCTCAAGCCGTTCGGCTGCGCCGCCGTCGCCCTGACACCGGGGTGGATGCGCTCGGAGATGATGCTGGACACCTTCGGCGTGACGGAGGAGAACTGGCGGGACGCCACCGCCGACCAGCCGCACTTCGTCATCTCCGAGTCGCCCCGCTTCACCGGCCGGGCGGTGGCGGCGCTGGCCGCCGACCCGGAGGTCATGCGGTGGAGCGGGCGGTCGCTGTCGAGCGGGGAGCTGGCGAAGGAGTACGGGTTCACGGACGTGGACGGGTCGCGGCCCGACTGCTGGCGTTACCTCGTGGAGGTGACGGACGCGGGCCGGCCCGCCGACGCGACCGGCTACCGCTGAGTCACGCCGGGGCCGGGGCGGTGTGACGGGCCGTGAGCGTCCGCGCAGTGGCGGTCGGGCTCGCCGATGGTCAGCACGTCCGCCGGCGCGTGGTCCACCTGCAGCGTCGTGTGCTCGATCCCGTACCGGTCGTGGACGAGCCGCTCGGCCGCCAGCCGTACGGCGTGGCAGTCGTCGCCCGGCGTGACCAGCACGTGCGCCGACATCGCCGGGTAGTTGGAGGTCACCTCCCAGATGTGCAGGTCGTGCACCTCGACCACCTTGTCCAGGGACGCCAGCTCGCGGCCGATCTCGGCGGGGTTCATGCCGACGGGGGCGGCCTCCATGAACACCCGCGCGGAGTCGCGCACCAGCCCCCACCCGGCCTTGAGCATGAGCGCGGCCACGACCAGGGCCGCCACCGCGTCGGCCCTGGTCCAGCCGGTGAGCCACACCACGGCGCCGGCGATGGTCGTGGCGATGAACGCGAACAGGTCGTTCAGGATGTGCTGGTAGGCGCCCTCGACGTTGAGGCTCGTCCGGTTGGCCCGGGTCAGCAGCCAGGTGGCCAGGAGGTTGACCGCGATGCCGGCCAGGCCGGTCACCACCACGTACAGGCCCTCGACCTCGGGCGGGTTCGCGAAGCGGCGCACGCTCTCGACGATGAAGTAGACGCTCAGCAGCAGCAGCGTCACGCCGTTGACCTGCGCCGAGATGATCTCGGCGCGCTTGAGCCCGTACGTGAACCCGCCCTGCGGCGGCCGGGCCGCGATCCGCATCGCGACCAGGGCGAAGACGATGGCGATGGCGTCGGTGAGCATGTGACCGGCGTCGGAGATCAGCGCCAGCGACCCGGCGACGAACCCGATGACCACCTCGACCGCCATGAACCCGACGATCAGCGCCAGGGCGCCGGTCAGGTACCGGCGGTCACCCGCCACTCCCACGGCATGCCCGTGTCCGTGCCCGTGCCCCCGCTCGCGGTCCGTCATGGGGTCGCCGCCTCCTTGACATCTGAATGACTGTTCATATGTGGAGTTTATGGACGAGATGCGCGCGCCTGTCAAGCCGCGCGGCTACGGCTGCCTGCGTTCGAGGTGGATGGCCTGGGTGTGCTCGGTGTGCGCCACGGCCAGGTCCAGCAGCATGCGGACGTGGGCGTCGTCCAGGCGGTAGTAGGCCATGCGGCCCGCTCGTCGTACGGCGACGACGCGGTGCGCGCGCAGCAGGCGCAGCGCGTGGGAGGTGGCCGACTCGCTCAGCCCGGTCACCACCGACAGGTCGCACACGCACAGCTCTCCGTCGAGGAGCGCCAGCAGGAGCCGCAACCGCCCGGGGTCGGAGAGCAGCCCGAAGATGTCGGCCGTGTCGACGAGGTCGCCCTCGGCGGGCATGCGGGAGCTGACGCTCGCCACCCGGTCGGCGTCGACCACCCGGGTGGCGCAGCCCTCCAGGGCGGTCACCTGTTCCTGTGAAGAACTGTTCATATAACCGAGCCTAGCTGGGCGGATGCCAGGCGTCGAGCGGTCGTGAGGGTGGTCAGTGGCCCGGGTGGTGGTACTGGTGGACCACGGCATGCCCCTTGCCCCGGGCGATCAGCCAGCGGTTGACCGGCGTGGTCACCACGAACGCCACCACCAGCGAGCCGGCCAGCGACCCCCAGAACAGCGCGCTCGTCAGGCCGGCGTCCATCGCGCCGGGCACCAGCACGATCACCGCGTTGTCCAGCAGCTCCATGACCATGATGGAGATCGTGTCGGCCGCCAGCGCCACCTTGAGCGCCGAGCGGAACCCGACGCCCGCGCGCAGCACGCCGCGCATGGTCAGCCCGTAGCCGAAGACGAAGGCCAGCGCCACCGACAGCACCACGGTGCCGGAGTTGTGCAGGCCGGCGGCGGTGCCGATCACCATGCCCAGTACCTCGCCGATGGCGCAGCCGGTCAGGCAGTGCAGGGTCGCCTGGGACGCGGCCTTCCACGTCGCCGCGGGCGCGGCCGGATGGTGCCCGGTGTGGTCTTCCATGATTGTCGCCTTTCGCGGGGTCGGCTCATCATACCGGCAGGGGGTATGATGAGGCCACGCCGACCCGTCAGTGACCGTGACCGTGACCGACGAACGCCCCCGACGGCCTCCCGCCCGGCACCAGCCCGAGCGACACCAGGGCCGCCGCCCCCGCGGCGACCGCGCACGCCGTCAGCGCGGTCGTGAAGCCGCTCGCACCCGCGGCCCCCGGCGCCAGGCTCGCCGCGGCGAGCGACGACACAACCGCGACGCCGATCGAGCCGCCCAGCTCGTGGAAGGTGTTGACCACGCCCGACGCCACGCCGGCCTCGCCGTGCGGAACGTTCGCCATGGTCGTCGTCGTGGCCGTGACGAACGCGGGCCCGATGCCGAACGCCGCCACCACGAAGCCCGGCAGCAGCGTCGTGTACGCGCTCGCGCCGGGCTCGATCCGCGTCATCAGCCACGCCCCGAGCGCCGTCACCGCGAACGCCGCCACGGCGACCGGCCGCCCGCCGACCCTGCCGATCAGGTGCGCCCCGAGCTGCGCGCCGGCCGTGATGGCCACGGCCACGGGCAGGAACAGCAGGCCCGTCTCCAGCGCGCTCATGCGCAGGACGTGCTGGAGGTAGAGCGAGCTGAGGAAGAACAGGCCCAGCATGAGCCCGGTCGCCATGAGCATGACGAACACGCCGGAGAGCACCGGGCGGCGGCCCAGCGTCTCGACGCGCATCAGCGGCGTCCGCGCGGTCCGCTCGACCAGCACGAACACGGCGTAGAGGGCGGCGGACGCGGCCAGGGGCAGCAGGGTGCGGACGGAGGCCCAGCCGGCGTCGCCCGCGCCGACGAGCCCGTAGATGAGCAGCGCGGTGGCCAGGGTCACCGCCGCGGCCCCGGGCACGTCGATCCCGGGCCGCGCGCCGGCCGAGCCGCTCGCCCGGCCGGGCACGACGGCCGGGAGGGCGGCGAACACCAGCACGCCGATCGGGACGTTCACGTAGAACACCCAGGTCCAGCCGGGCCCCGCGGTCAGCAGCCCGCCGAGGAGCACGCCGGCCGCGGCGCCGGAGCCGCCGATGGCCGCCCACACCCCGAGCGCCCGGTTGCGCCGCTCGCCGTGGAAGGCGCCCGTGATGACAGCGAGCGCCGCCGGGGACATCAGCGCCGCCCCCACGCCCTGGAGCCCGCGGCCGGCGATGAGCATGGCGCCGTTCGTCGCCAGCCCCGCGACCAGCGAGGACAGCGTGAACACCGCCAGCCCGGCCAGCAGCGTGCGCCGCGCGCCGAGTGTGTCCGCCAGCCGCCCGCCCAGCACCATGAGGCCGCCGAAGCAGAGCGTGTACGTCGTGACGACCCAGGTCAGCGCCTCGCGGCCGAGGCCGAGGTCGGCCCCGATGCTGGGCAGGGCGACCTGCACGACCGTGATGTCCACGATGAGCATGAACTGCGCGAGGCAGAGCAGGGTCAGCGCGGCCCACCCGCCGGAGGCGCGCCCGGTGTCGGGGTGCGCGGGCGTGACGTGTCCGTGGCTCACGAGATCTCCTTAACTTGAACACTTATGTACGAGTTAAGGGACACCATACCCCCGTACTGCATGCCCGAGACACGAGAGAGCCCCCGGAGGCGGGACATCCGGGGGCTCGGTCCAGGGGGAAGGGATTCTCAGGCTGCCTCGCGTGGCAGCATCGGGGCGAGGACGAACCGGGTGGTGGCCCACACCGCGTACAGCAGCGGCGCGCACGCCAGCAGCAGGCCCGGCACCGGCCTGGCCAGCACGACCGTCACCGCCAGGCCGAGGACCACGGTGTTCGCCGCGGCCAGGTACCACCGCCGCACCACCAGGTAGAGGCACGGGCGGACCAGCGCGCGCAGCCGCACCGGCTTCTCGGACGGTCCTTCGGACGGCCCTTCGGACGGCTCGGCGATCAGCGTGATCAGGGCGACGACCGTGGCCACCACCAGCACCACGGCCGTGGCGAAGAACGGGACGAGCGCCGGCCTCCACGCCGTCCGCGCCACCACGGTCGCGTCCAGGACCAGCACGCTCACGGCCGCCGCGCCCGCCGCCCACACGGCCAGCGCGCGGCCGGCCCCGCGCCGGTAGCCGTTCCAGAACGTACGGACCACGGAGGTGGAGCCGGAGCCGAGCGCGGCGAAGCACCGGAACGCGCCCGCCAGCGCCGGCGCGCACACCAGCGACAGCACCGCGAAGAACGGCCACGAGCCCAGCGGGTCGCGCACGAGCGCGAGAGCCGCCAGCAGCGGCGCGCACGCGACGGCGAGCAGCGCGTTCACCGCCAGGCCGGTGTAGGCGGCGGCGAACACCTTCTCGTACGTGGCCTGCCGGGCCGGCCTCAGCAGGCTCCGCACGCCGGGGGCCGGCGGCTGCCCGCTCATCCCTTGAGCCCGCTCGTCGCGATGCCCTGGATGAAGTAGCGCTGCCCCAGCAGGAACACCGCGAGGATCGGCAGCACCGAGAGCACCGCACCCGTCATGATCATCGCGTACTCGGCGTCGTACTGGCCGACGAACGAGCGCAGGCCGAGCTGGACCGTCCACAGGTCGTTGTCCGTCAGGTAGATGAACGGCCCCATGTAGTCGTTCCACGTGTTGACGAACGTGAGCAGCGCCAGGCTGGCCAGCGCCGGCTTGGACAGCGGCAGCATGATCCGCCAGTAGATGCCGTACTCGCTCAGCCCGTCGATCCGCGCCGCCTCGCACAGCTCGTCCGGGATCGACATGTAGTACTGCCGCATGAGGAACACGCCGAACGCGCCGAACGCCTGGAGCAGGATGATCGCCAGGTGCGTGTTCGTCAGGTCGGCCTTCTGCATCATGATGTACTGCGGCACCATGTACGCCTGCCAGGGCACGGCGATGGTCGCGATGTAGGCCATGAAGAGCGCGTCACGGCCGGGGAAGCGCACCTTGGCGAAGCCGTACGCCGCGAAGCTGCCGCTGAGGAGCTGCAGCAGCGTGACCGACACCGACAGGAACGCCGAGTTGCCCAGGTAGGTGAGCAGCGGGATGCGGTCCCAGATGTCGACGAAGTTGGACCAGCGCAGCTCGTGCGGGATCCACTCGATCGGCACGGTGAACACCTCGTTGTCGCGCTTCAGCGACGCCGACAGCATCCACGCGAACGGCACCAGCACCAGCGCCGCCACCACGGTCAGCGCCACGTACGCCAGCACCCGCCGGGTGACGGCGGCGGCGGAGCGGTCGCCGGAGGGACGCGGCGCCTTGCCCGGCCGGGTGGCCGGCTCGGCCAGGGGCGCATCGCGCAGGGCGGTCATGAGGCGCTCCTCCGTTCGTTGATGCGGAACTGGACGACCGTCACGGTCAGCACGATCACGAAGAGCACGAGAGCGATCGCCGACGAGTAGCCGAACTTGCCCTCGGTGATGCCTTCCCGGTAGATGAGCTGGGCCAGCACGAGCGTGCTGCGGCCGGGCCCGCCGTCGGTCATGACCAGGATCAGGTCGAGCACCTTGAAGCTCTGGATGGTCAGCATGACCACGACGAAGAACGTCGTGGGCCGCAGCGACGGCAGCGTGATGCCCCAGAAGCGCTGCCAGGCGTTGGCGCCGTCCACGCGGGCCGCCTCGTAGTACTCCTTGGGGATCGTCTGCAGCCCGGCCAGATAGAGCACCATGTAGTAGCCCATGTCCCGCCACACGCTGGTGATGATCACAGCGGGCATCGCCCAGTCGGTGCTGGCCACCCACCGCGGTGGGTCGGAGACGCCGATCGCCTCCAGCACCTGGTTGATCGGCCCGGCGGTCGGGTTGAACAGCATGTTCCACACGACCGCCACCGCGACCAGTGAGGTGATGTACGGGAAGAACGCCGCGGTGCGGAAGAACGGCACGCCGCGCAGCTTGCGGTTCAGCGCGATGGCCAGGCCGAGCGCGGCGGCCAGCGTGAGCGGGATGTGGCCGGCCGCGTAGAAGAGGGTGTTGCGCAGAGCGACGTGGAAGTTCTGGTCGGTCAGCAGGCGTGCGAAGTTGTCCAGCCCCACCCACTCCGGGTCGCTGTAGGAGTCCCAGTCGAGGAACGCCAGCGCGAACGCCGCCAGCATCGGGATGATCGTGAACAGCAGGAAGCCGGCGAAGTTCGGGAGGATGAAGCTCCAGCCGACGAGGATGTCGCGCCAGGCGCGCCGCCCACGGGGCCGAGCCCGCGGCGCGGTCGGCGCCGGTTTTGTGATCACCTGAGCCATGGGCGTCCTTTGCGAGCCTTCGGGGCGTTTGGTGTGTTCATCGTGAAACGCGAGAATATGGCGAAATGTGAGGCTATGGCGGACCGCGAGCGCAGGGCGGAACGCGGGATGCGGCGGGCCTGGACCGCTCCGGGCCCGCCGCTCGGGCCGCTAGTTCAGGACCTCGCTCTTGACCCGCTCGTTCATCTCGCGGATGCCGTCGGCGGCGGACTTCTCGCCGACCATGATCAGCTCGTGCTCCTCCTTGAGGATGGTGTCCACGTCGGCGGTCTTGTCGCTGACCGGCATCTCCAGCGTGACCTTGTCGGGCTGGAACGCCTTCTTCGACGTCTCGTCCGTGGGCATGCCCTTGAGCTTGAAGTACGCCTCGGTGATCTCGGGGCTCTGCAGCGCCGGGACCACGCCCACCTTGCTGATCGCCTCGGCCCCGCCCTTGCCGGCCGCGAACTGCACGAACTTCTTCGCCGCGTCGGCGTGCTCGGCCTTCTTGTTGACGGCGAACGCGGTCGGCGAGCCGAACGTCGTCACGCCCGTGGCGCCGGGACGCTGCGGCATCGGGGCGATGGCCCAGTCGACGTCGGTCTTCCCGGCGGCCTTGGCGTCCAGGATGGCCGCGATGTACCAGGTGCCCATGGGGAGCATGGCGGTCGCGCCGGTCTCGAACAGCGTCTTGTAGTCCGACTTCTGGGCGCTCGCGGTGCCGAAGTCGAGCGTCGCGCCGGCCTTCTGCAGGCTGAGCGCCGTGGCGTACTGGTCGGCGAAGAAGGAGTAGTCGCCGCCGAGCTGGTCGCCGCCCGTCTGAGCCGCCGCGATGGCCTGCACCACCGACCGCCAGGTGTGGTGGTAGGTGCCGTAGACCTTCTTGCCGCCCTCCTCCTTGGTGAGCTGCTGCGCCAGCTTGGCGTACTCGTCCCAGGTCAGCGTGCCGGGGTACTTGACGCCCGCCTGGTCGAACAGCTTCTTGTTGTAGTAGAGCAGCCAGAAGTCCTGCCGGTACGGCAGCGCGTAGTACTTGCCGCCGACGTCGAACGCGTCCAGGCCCGCGAGCGTCGCCGCGTCGGGCGACTTGGCCAGGTCGGTGACCTCGGTGAGCTGGCCGCGGCTGGAGTAGCGGGAGTAGTCGGTGACGTTCTTCATGGTGATGACGTCGGTGTGGTCGCCGCCGGCCAGCATCGTGGTGATCTTGTCGGGGTAGTCGTCGGCGAGGATGTCCACCGGCTTGATCTTGATGCCGGGGTTGGCCTGCTCGAAGGCGTCGAACATGGCCTTGAACTCGGGCGTCTTGGCCATGTTCCAGACGGTGACGCTGAGGGTGACGTTCCCGTCGGCCGCCTCCTGCGCGGAGTCGCCGCCCGAGCCGCAGGCCGCCGCCGCCAGCGACAGTGCCGCGACGGCCGCCAGGGACTTCACGAGGTGGCGTCGCCCTCTGGCCCTCGCCGAGGTGTCAGAAGAGATCATGTGATCCGGTCTCCTTTCCTGTCGAGCCGGTCGGGGGCTCAGGCGCTGACCTTGAACTCATCGGCTGTGACGGCCGCGCGGGGCGGCCGGCCGTCCAGGTAGCGTTCGAGCTCGTCGAGCGCGCTCTCACTCATTCGCCGGGTCTCCGATCCGAGGGACCCGGCGACGTGGGGGGTGATCATGACGTTGGGCAGGTCGTACAGGGGCGAGTCGGCGGGCAGCGGCTCGGGGTCGCTGACGTCGAGCATCGCGTCGAGCCGGCCGCTGACGCACTCGCGCTCCAGCGCGGCCGTGTCGAGGACGGCGCCGCGCGCGGTGTTGATGACCGTCGCGCCGTCGCGCAGCAGCGCCAGCTCCGCGGCACCGATCAGGTGCCGGGTGGAGGGGAGCGCGGGGACGTGCAGGGTGAGCACGTCGCTGCGCCGCAGCAGGTCGGGCAGCTCGACGAGGCGGGCGCCGGCCGCGGCCACCTCGTCCGGGTCGGCGTACGGGTCGGCGACGAGGACGTCGACCTCCAGGTCCCGCAGCCGGTCGACGACCCGGCGGCCCACGCGGGAGTAGCCGACGACGCCGATCGTGCGGCCCCGGTTGCTCAGCTCGCCGCGGCTCGTCGCGTACGACCAGTCGGCGCGGTGCCGCCGCGCGTCCTGGGCGAGGAACGGGACCTTCTTCCCGGCGAAGATGATCGCGGCCAGCGTGAACTCGGCGACCGGGACCGCGTTCTCGTCGGCGGCGTTGGTCACCAGGATCCCGCGCCGCCACACCTCGTCGGTGACGAACGTGCGGACGGTGCCGGCGCAGTGGAAGATCGCCCGCAGCCCCGGCGCGTCGGCCAGCCGCTCCGCCGTCAGCCGCGGGCAGCCCCAGGAGGTCACCAGCACCTCGACCTCGCGCAGCCGCCGCCGTACTCGCGGGGTGTCGAGGTCGTCGGTGACGACGGGCTCGCCGAGCTCGGCGAGCTGTCGCAACCGGTGGAGCTGTGGCTCCTCGAACATTGTGCTGAACGTGGTGGGGTCCATGACCAGCAGGGCGTGTGGCCGTCTCACTCGGCGTCCCTTTCGGCGGCAAGCGCTTACCAGTGCCGCCGATCCTGTCCGATCGTTACGATCACGTCAATACTTTGTTAATCAGGACGATCACGTTTATCTGATCGATATTGATCGTTCCTGTGCGGTATTGGCGAGACGAACGGTCGGGTCATGCGCTCGCAGGGGGAGTCGAGGAGGCGCGGACGATCAGCCGTGGCTCGATGACGACGCGGTGCGTCGGACGCTGCGGGTCCTCGTCGGCCAGCCGCTCCGCGAGCAGCCGGTACGCGGCCCGCCCGATCGCCGCCTTCGGCGGCCGGACCGCCGTCAGCGGCGGGTCGCACAGCTCCGCCACCTCGTCGTCGTACGTCACCACCGACAGATCGCCCGGAACCCGGATGCCGCGCTCCTGGCAGCGCTCCACCAGCCGGATCGCCTCCGGGTCGGAGTGGACGAGCAGCGCGGTCGTGCCCGAGGCGGCGCACACGTCCAGGACGGCGTCGAGCGCCTCCGGCCAGCCGGGATCGCGCTGGTCCACGGTCGTCAGGTCAAGGGTGTCGCCGAGGGGCAGGCCCAGCTCCACGCACGCCTGCCGCCAGCCGCGCCGCACGTGCGGGGCCGTCGGGCTCTGCGTCGTGGTCACCACCCCGACCCGCCGGTGACCGAGCGTGGCCAGGTGCCGCACGGCCATCGCCGCGCCGAACACGTGGTCGCTGACCACCGACTCCATCGCCTCCTGGTGCGGGCCGACGGTGGCCGCCCGTTCCACGAGCACCACCGGCACACCGGCGCCCTGGAGCCAGCGCACCAGCTCCTCGCCCTCGTCGCCGGTCGTGGTCGGCGCCACCAGCAGGCCGTCCACCCCGGCCGTCTCGACCAGCCGGGCGAGCTGGTGACGCTCGTCGGCCGCCTGGTAGCTGGCGCCGCGCAGCACGAGCCGCGCCCCGGACGCGGCCGCGGCCTCACGAGCGCCGCGGATCACGTCGGGCCAGTAGTAGTCGAGCGAGGGCACCACCATGCCGAACGTGACCCGCGCCTCCTCCACGCCCGGCCGCGCACCCGAGCTCCACGGCGTTCCCGCCGGCGCGGCGCCGGCCGCCGCCTCGGATTCGGGTCCGCCGCGGGGGGCCGGGGCGAGCGCGGGTACCGCTGCCTGAACGACGCCCGGGGCCGCGAGGGCGCCCGTTGCCGGGGCGGGGGCGCGGCCGGCCAGGGCGTCGGCCACGGGGCCGTCGTGCAGCACGGCGCCGCCGCGCACCCGGCGTACCAGGCCCTGGGAGGACAGCAGCGCGATGTCGCGGCGCACGGTGATGACCGAGACGTCCAGCTCGGCCGCCAGCTCGTTCACGCGCACGACGCCGCGCCGCCGCAGCAGCTCCACCACCTGGGCGCGCCGCTCGTCGGGCAGCAGCTCGACGGTCTGCGCGCGGGGCGGACCGGCTGAGGTGTCGCCGGGGGCATCGAGTGCCGGGTCGTCGTGGACGGTCATGGGTGTGCCTCCACCCGGAGCTCGAAGGAGCCGCGCGCCGTGCCGGGGAGGCGCAGCTCCAGCCGGGTCAGGCGCTCGCCCCACACCTCCGAGAGCATCGGGTCGTCCAGCGCGCGGACGGTCAGGGTGGACGTGGCGACCGCCGGGTCCCACGTGAGGAGGGCGGCCCGCGCGCCGTCCGGCGGCCGTACGACGACCTGCCCGTCCTCGTGCCGTTCGACCTGTCCCGCCAGCAGGTAGTGGAGCACGCTCGGCTCCGCCCCGGCGGTGAAGGCCCAGGCGTCCTCGACGGTCACGAACGACGCCCGGCGGTCGAGGCGGGCGGTGCGCCACCAGTGCTCCAGCCCGGGAACGGGGTAGGCGGCGGCCAGGTCCATGCGGGTCTCGAACCGCGCGGACCCGTCGGCGACCTCGACGGCGCGGGCGCGAAACCCGGGGCCCTGGCCCTGGGGCGTGCCCCGGACCTCGGGGACGTTGTGCCAGGAGCTCTGCATCGTCCAGATCGCGTAGCGGTCGGGCCCGAAGGTCTGCGCCGTGTACGTCGGCCGCCCGGCGTCCACGAGCACCGGCACGCCGTCCACGGCGACGACGACGGAGCCGACGTCGTTGTGGTTGTGGTGCTCGGCGTTGTGGCCGCCCTTGACGGCGAGCGTGAGCCCGCGTGCGCTGCCGGCGACCTCGCGGGCGAGCCCCACCTGCGTGCCGGGCAACCACACGGCCGCCACCAGCGACCCCCCGCCCGGCTCCGGGGCGCCCGGCCCCGGGTCGCTCAGGTCAGGGTCGGTCAGGTCAGGGTCGCTCGGGGCCGGGGTGTGCCATTCCGGGTCGGCGAGCTCCAGCAGGGCGCGGCCCAGCTCCGTCGTGGCCGCGATCTCGCCGGAGCGCCGCGACCGGGCGTGCCGCACCGCGTCGTCCTCGCCCAGCCGCACCCCCCACCGGTACGGCACGTGCCAGGGCTGGTCGGCGGGCGGGCGGGCCCGCGCGTCGGCGAGGTTCAGGTACCAGGGGCCACCGAGCCGCATGAGGTGCGGGAAGCGCAGCGTCGCGCGCACCACCGGCACGCCGGACGCCGCGAGGGCGCCGGAGGTGGCGTGCTCCAGGACGTCCAGGGCTTCCAGCGCCCGGCACGCCCCGTTCCACCAGTACTCGTACCCCTCGTCGATCGAGCCGTCCTCCGGCAGGGCCGCCAGGTAGCGGTCGAGGCCCCGCACCGCCCACGCCACCTGGGACGCCCGCTCCTCGTCCGGCTCGCCGAACCGCAGCGCGGCGACGAGGACGTTGCCGCAGATCCACGGGCACCAGTTGTGGACGTCGCCGTCGAGCCCCAGCCAGTGCCAGTCGCGCCGCTCGACGAACGGCCGCAGCACCCGCGCCCGCGCCTCCTGGCGGACCCGCTCGCGCAGGCCGGGGTAGCGGGCGTCCAGCCGGTCGCCGAGCACGTGGTCGGCCCAGGCGAGCTGCGCGGCGACGTCGGCAGCGCCGAGGTCGAGGCACGGCGCGGCCGGGTCCGGCAGCACCGTGCCGCGCGGCCGGCACGTGTCCTCGTGCGCGGGCCAGCACCACGAGGTCTGCTCGCACAGCAGCGACATGCCGTCGGCCACCTCGTCCAGCCACCGCTCGGAGTCCGTCGCCGGGGCGCCGGGCGTGGCCAGGGTCATGAGCACCGCGCGGGTGAGCCGGTCCTGGCGCTCGAACACCTCCGTCTCGTACGCCGTCCGGTTGCCGTCCCGGAAGTAGCGCGTGTACTGCGAGGCCAGCGGCTGCGGCCACGGCGTGCCCGCCTCGGCCTCCGCCCGCTCCCGTACGGCCCGCAGCGCCCGCGCGCCGTACGCTCCGAGAAGCCCCCCGAAGCCCGCGGAGCCTCCACCGCCTGGGACGGGCAGGGCCGCGTCGGGGGGCAGCAGTGTCCCGGCCAGCGCGCCCGGCGTCGCCGCCGCGCCCCAGGCCGCCAGCAGCGGCCCGGCCTTCCGGTCGGAGCCCGCCGTACCGGTCACGGTGTTGGTCATAGTCCTCCTCGCCGCCCCCATAGTAGCGATCGAAAGTGATCGAAGTTGAATCAATTAGCCCTTGGGGGACCGGAACGAGGTCAGGCGATCGCGAAGGACAGGCGCCGGGGGAGGGCGGTGTTGCGCCGGTGGCCCAGGCGGTGGACGGCGAGCTCCAGTGCCTTGCGCTCCCCCACGAGCACCACCCACGACCGGGCCCGCGTCACCAGCGTGTAGAGCAGCCGGCGGCGGAGCATGACGCCCCCCGCCTCCACCACGATCGGCGCCACCACGAACGGGTATTCGCTGCCCTGCGACCGGTGGACGCTGATCGCGTAGGCGTGGGTCAGGTCGTCGAGCTCGTCGAAGCCGTACGTGACCGTGTCGCCGTCGTCGATGCGGACCTCCAGCAGGCGCTCCTCGGGGACGATGCGGGTGACGGTGCCTGTCTCGCCGTTGAAGACGCCCTTGTCGTAGTTGTTGCGGATCGGCATGACGCGGTCGCCGACCCGGTAGACCGACGAGCCCGACCAGTGCTCCGGTGCGCCGTCGCGGGCCGGGTTGAGCCGCTCCTGGATGAGGCGGCCCAGCTCGGCGGTGCCGGCGACGCCCTTGCGCATCGGGCACAGCACCTGCACCTGGCCCGGCTCGACGCCCTGCTTGCGGGGGATGGCGACCGTCGCGAGGTGGACGACGCGCTCGGCCACGGCCGCCGGGTCGTCGAGCTCCTCGAACCAGAAGCCGCCGCCCCCGGGCAGCGGGGGCAGCTCGCCCGCGCGGATGCGGTGGGCGCTGCGGATGATGCCGCTGTCCTCCGCCTGCCGGAAGACGTGGGTGAGCCGGACGCGCGGGATGTCCTCCACGCGCAGCACGTCGGCCAGCACGTTGCCCGGCCCGATGCTGGGGAGCTGGTCGCTGTCGCCGACGAGCAGGAGGTGGCCGCCCGAGGGGATCGCCGAGCACAGCCGGGTCGCCAGGTGCAGGTCGAGCATGGACGCCTCGTCCACCACGACGAGGTCGGCCTGCGCCGGCGCCTGGTCGAACAGCGCGTCGGGGTCGGGCTGGTGGGCCAGCATCCGGTGGACGGTCATCGCGGGCAGGCCGGTGAGCTCCGACAGCCGCTTGGCGGCCTTGCCCGTGGGCGCGGCCAGCGTGACCGTGCCGCCCATCGCGCGCACGGTCGCCGCGATCACCCGCACGGTGTGGCTCTTGCCGCACCCCGGGCCGCCCGTCAGGACGGACACGGTGCTGGTCAACGCCATCGTGACGGCCGCCCGCTGGTCGTCGTGCAGCCCCGGGTCCTCGGTGAAGTGCCGCATGGGCAGCGTCGAGCGGGCCCGCCAGAGCCGGGCCAGCTCGCCGGCCAGCTTGACCTCGCGGGCGTGCAGCTCCTTGGCGTAGACGACGATCTGGTCGGAACCGGCCTCGACGACCACCCGCCGCTCGGCCGTGAGCGCGTCGACCATCGCGCGGACCAGGTCGGGGTCCTGCTCGACCAGCTCGGCGGCCTGGGTGACGAGAGCGGTCATGGACAGGTAGCAGTGGCCGCCGCCGGCGGCGGCGTTCTCCAGCCGGTCGAGCAGCGCCGCCTTGATCCGTTGCGGGCTCTCGCGCGGCACCCCGGACTGGAGCGCGATGCGGTCTGCCGTGTGGAACGCGACGCCCCGCACCCGGCCGATGAGCTGGTACGGGTCGGAGGCCAGGACCCCGGCCGAGTCGGCGCCGTACACCTGGTAGATCTTGGTGGCGAGCAGCGGGCTCACGCCGTAGCCCTGCAGGACGACCATCAGCCCGGCGATCGCCTTCTGCTCCCGCCACGCCTCGACGATCTGCGCCTGGCGGGTCCTGCCGATGTTGACCACCTCGGTCAGCCGCTCGGGAGCGGTGTCGACGACGGTCAGGGTCTGCTCGCCGAAGTGGCTGACGATGGCGTGGGCCAGGCGCGGGCCGATGCCGCGGATCAGGCCCGAGCCGAGGTAGAGCTGGATCGCCCGCACGGTGGACGGGACGATCCGCTCGCACTCCTTGACCTGGAACCGGCCGCCGTGGCGCGGGTGCTCGCCCCACTCGCCGGCCAGCCGCAGCGTCTCGCCCGGCTGCACGCCGGCGAGCGCCCGGCCGGACGCGACGAAGGTCGCCGCGACGGGGCCCGGCCCGGTGTCGGAGCTCATCCGGGCGACGGTGTAGCCGTCGTCGCGGACGTAGACGAGCTGCTCGACCGAGGCTTCCACGGCAAAGATCCAATCATCCTGTACCGCTTGGCAGCTTAGGAGACGGGACCGACAGATCGTGCCGTGGGACGCGAGCCGGTCCGGGCCGGGCGCGGTGCCCGGCCCGGACCGCTGGAGCCGTCGTCAGGACCGGCTGATGCGAACCGCGTCCGCGATGACGTAGCCGGTGCCGGAGGTCCACCGGCTCACCCCGACCACGTTGGCCGTGCCCGCGTTGAGCGAGAACGTCCCGATGCTGCGCCAGGCTCCGCCGCCTGAGCGCTGGTCGACGTACACGGTCTGGTTGCCGCTCGACGTCGCCACGATGTACGGCGCCGAGCTGTTGTAGCCGGCGTCGGCCGGGTAGTAGACCTCGACCTTGTAGCTGCCCGCGCTCGGGATGTTCGCCTGGTACCAGGCGACGTCACTGGAGGAGACGGGGTCGGCGAAGCGGTAGTCGGCGCCGTAACGCTGGCTGGAGTAGGTGGAGGTGCCCCAGTTGGCGCTGGCGGTGAACTGGCCGGAGGTCGAGTTGTCGACGGTGGTCGTCCACGACGGCGTGCCGGTGCCACCGGTCACGTAGTTCATGTACGTGGTCCAGTTCCAGTACTGGCCCGGGTCGGTGTGGTCGGCGCCGGGCACCTGGTTGTGGCCGATGATGTGGGTGCGGTCCTTCGGGATGCCGTACTTGTCGCAGATGTAGCGGGTCAGCGCGGCCGAGGACCGGTACATGGCGTCGGTGAACCACGAGGCCTCGCTGACGTAGCCCTCGTGCTCGATGCCGATGGAGCGGGTGTTGTAGTCCCAGTTGCCCGCGTGCCAGGCGATGTCCTTGTCCCGCACCATCTGGGTGATGGCGCCGTTGGAGGACTTGACCACGTAGTGGGCCGAGACGTTGGCGCTGGCGTTCTGGAACCAGGAGATGGTGCCCGCGTACGACCCCTGGGTGACGTGGATGATCACCCGGTCGATGGCGTAGGAGGACTCCCGGCTGGAGGCGGTGTAGTTGCCGGAGTTGGCGGGGACCCAGGTCGCGTTCGGGTAGTCGGCAGCGGCCGCCTCGGCCTGGAGGCTCGGGGAGCCGTCGGCCTTGGCGCTGAGGTCGCGGGCCTTGGCCAGGTCTCCGCGGTCGGCGGTGACCTCCTGCGGCCGCACGCTCACGCCCTTGGCCTGGACGCCGAGGCCGAGCAGCTCGTACACGGAGTCGGCGTAGAGGCGGGCCAGCTCGGGGGAGGAGGCGTTGCCGTACGCCGCCACGGCCTTGTACCAGCGGCCGGCGTCCTTACGGGCGGCCTCGTCGAGGCCCTGCTCGTCGGCGAGGGAGCGCAGGACGGCGGCGCCGCCCAGGATGTTGGCCTCGTCGTCGGCGCGCAGCTTCTCGACCGGCAGCTTGGTGAGCTCGGCGGCCTTCTCCAGGCTGTGGTTCGTCGGGTTGCTGACCAGGTGCATGACGCCGTAGCCGCCGCTGGCGCTGGGCTCGCCCCTGTGGTTGTCGAGGTGCGTCTCGGCGTAACCGAGGGCGACGAGCAGGTCGCGGGGGACGTCGTGCTGGGCGGCGGCCTTGGCGAAGGCCGCCTGGAGGGGCGTGTCCTTGGCGGCCAGTGCGGGGCCGGCGCCGAGGGTGAGGGTCACGAGGAGGACAGAGGTGACGAGAGCGACTAATCGCGTGCGGGCGAACGTCATGGGAGAGCTCCCTCGTTGGGGGGTAACGGTCGCACAGTAAGCGCATTCCATGTCCAATGTCGATAATTGACATTGCTTGTCGGTTAGAAGAAACTTTTCGCCCCTGAGATGGTCTTGTCAGGGTTTGGGGCATCTTGTCCGCGCCAGCGGCGGCCCGAAGTTGGGCCCCCTCGGATCGGTGAAGACTATTGCGCTCTGAGATGCGGTCGCTGAAACTTCTCTTCGTGACCACGCACCACGGGAGCCTGTCAAGCCGGCTCACCGCGTCGCCCCCCGCCCCCCGCTCGTTACGCGCCGCCGTGGCCGTCCTCGTCGCCGTCGCCGCGCTGCTGGTACCCGTGGTGCCGGCTTCCGCCGCCGCGGCGGGCCCGGCCGTCACCGCCGCCTGCACCACCGACCCGGCCCGGCCGAAGCGGCAGCTCCGCGCCATGTGGATCTCCACGGTGGCCAACATCGACTGGCCCAGCGCGCCCGGCCTGAGCGTCGCGACGCAGCAGGCGGAGTTCCGCGCCTGGCTCGACCTCGCCGTGCAGAAGCGGATGAACGCCGTGGTCGTGCAGGTCCGGCCCACGGCCGACGCGTTCTGGCCCTCGTCGTACGAGCCGTGGTCGCAGTGGCTGACCGGCACCCAGGGCAAGAACCCCGGCTATGACCCGCTCGCGTTCATGGTCGCCGAGGCACACGCGCGCAACCTGGAGTTCCACGCGTGGTTCAACCCGTACCGGATCGCCAACCACGACGATCCCACCAAGCTAGTCTCCACCCACCCCGCCCGCCAGAACCCGAGCTGGCGCTTCGCGTACGGCGGCAAGCTGTACTACAACCCCGGCATCCCGGCCGTGCGCGCCTTCATCGAGGACGCCGTCATGGACGCCGTCACCCGCTACGACCTCGACGGCGTCCACCTGGACGACTACTTCTACCCGTATCCGGTCAGCGGCCAGACGATCCCCGACTCGGCCACGTACGCGGAGTACGGCGGCGGGTACGCCGGCATCGCCGACTGGCGGCGCGACAACGTCAACAAGCTCGTCCGCGAGATGGACCAGCGCATCCACGCCGCCAAGTCCTGGGTGACGTTCGGCATCAGCCCGTTCGGCATCTGGCGCAACTCCTCGACCGACCCGCTCGGCTCGGCCACCTCCGGCCTCCAGGCGTACGACTCGATCTACGCCGACAGCCGGCAGTGGGTGAAGCAGGGCTGGGTCGACTACCTGGCGCCGCAGATCTACTGGCACATCGGCAACAGCGCGGCCGACTACAAGGTGCTCACCGCCTGGTGGGCGGACGTGGTGCGCGGCACGGACGTGCAGCTCGTCATCGGCCAGGCCGCCTACCGGGCGGGCGCCTCCGGCCAGGACGCGGCCTGGCAGGACGCCGCCGAGCTCAGCGACCACCTCACCTACAACCGCACCCGGCCCGAGGTGGTCGGCGACGTCTACTTCTCGGCCAAGGACGTCAAGGCCGACCGGATCGGCAGCTTCACCAAGGTCGTCTCCACCCACTACACCAGGCCCGCGCTGCTCACGGCGCGCGGCACGGCCGCGGCCCCCTCAGCGCCGGCGATCAGCGCGGCCACGCGCGGCTCGGGCGGCGTCGCCCTCACCTGGCAGGGCTCGGGCACCGCGTACGCCGTCTACCGCGTGGACGGCTCGCCCGCCTCCGCCGACCCGTGCGCCTTCGCCGACGCCCGCAACCTGCTCACCACGACCCGCGGGACCACGTTCACCGACGCCACGGCCTCGGCCACGGCCGCCTACACCTACTACGTGACCGCCCTCACCCGCACCCACCAGGAGAGCGCCCCGAGCGCCGGCAAGGCGGTGGCCGGGAGCGGCACGTCGTTCACCGTGACGGTGGACAACGCGGACGCCGGCTTCACGGCCGGCTCGTCCTGGGGCACCTCCACGTACTCTTCGCAGCTCCACGGCACCGACTACCGCTTCGCCGACCCGGTCTCCGCCAGCGACCCCGCCTGGTTCCAGGCCGCGATCCCGAGTGCGGGCAGCTACAAGGTGGAGGTCTGGTACCCCTCGAACGCGGGGTACAACAGCGCGACGCCGTACATCGTGGCCGCGAGCGGCGGCAACCAGACGGTGGCCGTGGACCAGCGCACGGGCGGCGGGGCGTGGCGCACGCTCGGTACGTACACGCTGAACGCGGGCACGTACAACGTGGTCGGCGTCAGCCGCTGGACCACGACGACGGGCTACGTCATCGCCGACGCGGTCCGCATCACCAAGGTGTGAACACCCCGGGCGGCCGTTCCGCCGGCCGCCCTCAGGGTCAGCACGTCGAGGGAATGCAGGTGAAAGGGTTCGGGGGAGGGGTCGGGTAGGGCAGGGAGGTCGTCTCGGCTGCCGATTCCGGGGTGGACTCATCGCCCGGGTCGGGGACCGGCTCCTTCCCGGACTCCTGGCTGACCGGCGTGCCCGCCGGGTCGCCGGCGCGGACCTGCTCGGTGGTCGGCGCCGACGTCCTGCGGCGGGACGTCGGCTCGTCGGCCGGGGGCGACGTCCGCCGCCCGGCTCCCCTGCTCGGCGACGGCGCGGCGGCGCGGGACGTGGTGCGTGACGTGTCGAGAGCCGTGGCGAGGGCGGGGACCGTGGTGGGAGACCCGGAGGGAGACCCGGTAGGAGCGGCAGTGGGGCGCACGGCCGGCTGGGACGTCGAGTCGCCCTCGGCGGGTGACACCGCCGGGTGGCCGCCCACGTTGATCAGCACGCCGCCCGTGACGAGCAGCGCCGCCGCCGCGCAGCCGGCGATCGTGAGGACCACCGAACGGCGGCGCCCGCGCGCCGGCGGATCCTCGGGCGGGTGCGCCGGGGGACGCGCGGGCTGCGAGGGCTGTAAGGGCTGTGAGGTCAGCGTGGCGACCAGGTCGTCGGCGCTCGGCCGCTCGGCCGGGTCCTTGGACAGGCTCGCGGTGACGAGGCCGAGCAGCGGCCCGTCCAGCCCGGAGAGCGCCGGCTCCTGGTTGAGGATTCGGTTGATCACGGCGGGGGTGGAGTCCGCGCCGAACGCGGGCCGGCCCGAGGCGGCGAACACCATGGTCACGCCCCACGCGAAGACGTCGGCCGCCTCCGTCACCGTCTCCCCGCCGAGCTGCTCCGGCGCGAGGTAGGAGGGCGTCCCCATGAGGGAGCCGGCCGAGGTGCTGGTGCCCGGCGCGTCGAGCGCGCGGGCGATGCCGAAGTCGATCACGACGGGACCCTCCGGTCCCATCAGGATGTTGGCGGGCTTGAAGTCGCGGTGCAGGATCCCGGCGCGGTGGATGGCGGCCAGCGCGGTGGCGGTGCTGATCGCCAGCCGGTCGAGCGCGGCGCCACGCCGTGGCCCCTCGACGGTGACGAGGTCGCGCAGCGAGGGGCCAGGGGCGTACTCGCTGACGATGTACGGCCGCTGCCCGGCGAGGTCGGCGTGGAGCACGGGGGCGGTGGAGAACCTGGCCACCCGCCGGGCGATCTCCACTTCGCGAAGGAACCTGCTTCTCGCGTCGGGCTCGGCCAGCAGGCCGTGGTGCAGCAGCTTGACGGCGACCTGCTCGCCGGACGCCGTCCGCCCCAGGTAGACGACGCCCTGGCCGCCCTGCCCGAGACGTCCGGCCATCTCGTACGGGCCCAGCCGACGCGGATCGTCCTCCACCAACGGCTGGATCACCCCGGGCCTCCCGAACCGCGTGAACAGGCAGGGGTAAGAAGCTACCAGCGCGGCGGTCGGGATGTCCCGCCCCCGCGATCAAGGGACGTCCGGGCGGGGCGGCTCACGCGGCTCGACGGCGTCCCCGCGGCGCACCAGCGCGGCGAGGTCGTGGCCGCCCGCGTCGCCCGGCGCTCAGCCGTCGATCCGGCTGATGGCGAACGTCTGCGGGGGGTCGTCGTCGATGAGGGCGCGCAGCTGCTGGCCGCTGGCCGCGTCCGAGGAGGGCTTTCTGTCGGTGACCACTACCTTCCGGAGGTCTCCTTGCCACCATTCGACCTGGTCGCCGCCGCCCAGGAACCTCCACCGCTGGCTGGTGGAGCCCACGGCGCAGACCCAGCCGTCGCTGGAGTCCAGCCACTGGCCGGCGTAGGGGCCGTCGTCGATTCTCATGCGGCAGCTCCAGCCGCCGTCCTCTTCCTGGCCGTCCACCACGCTGAAGCGCGCCTGGGCGGACTCGAGGGCGCCCCAGCACAGCCACTTGGTGTCCACCAAGTGCCCGGGGCGGCTGGTCGTGGCATGTGTGCAGTACGTGAAGTCCAGCCGGCTCTGAGCGTGCAGCTCCGTGCCCCGGTAGATGGAGAACCGTCCTCTGGGAAGTCCCATGGATCCCTCGATTGCTACTCTATGTATTGGTGTATTGACAGAAAGTAACTAGGATCGGAACGGGCCGCACCCAGAGTCCGGCTCCGGAGCCGTCTCGCCGCCGAAGGCCGCGGCCATCCGCTCGCGCAGGCCGGGCGGTAGCTCGTCCGCCGGTGCCCGGAGGCCGGTCCGCCCCGGAACGCTAGGGACGGCCGAGGTGGTCGTCCAGGGCGCGGGCCAGGCGCAGCGCGCGGGCGGTGCCCTTGCGCGCCGCGAACGCCGCCAGCTCCGGATGCCGCCCCCGCGCGCCGGACCAGCGGGCCGTCCGCTCGGCCAGGGACATCAGGTCGGTGTCGGCCTTGACCGGCCGCGCGCCGGGAGCGGGCAGCAGCGGTGGCAGGGCCGTGGTGAGCACGCGCCACACGTCGTGGTGCATGCCGTTCAGCGCCTCGGCCTCCAGCAGGCCGGCCAGGGCCTTCGTCGTGATCTCACCGCGCAGCACCCGCTCGGCGAGCCACCCGCCCAGCTCCTCCGCCGGCAGCCCGCCGGTGGCCGCGAACCGCCGCAGCGCCCGCAGCGCCGCCTCCGTGGCGTGCTCGCCCCAGGGCCGGGGGAAGATCCGGTACGCGAGCAGCAGGGCGACGGCCCGCCCGGCCGGGCCGGAGGCCTCGGCCAGGAGCTGCAGCGTGGACGACGGCATGTGCGTCATCTCCAGCGGCTGGTGGCCGACCATGTGAGCGGCGACCGTCTCCCGGTGGGACGGCATGACCGCGGGCCAGCGCTCCAGCATGCCGCCCAGGTGCCCGTCGCAGACGTAGTTGACGTGCCGGGGCTGGTCGGCCAGCAGCTCGTCGATGAACGGGAGCCCGGTGGGTGCGGCCTCGACGGTCGTCGTCATCCACACCACGGACCCGAGCCCGTCGTCCTGCCCGGACCGGGTGATCCGCACGACGGGGTCGGGCAGGCCGCCCTCACGCATCCAGCGGGCCGCGCGGCGGCCCGCCGCCGAGGTGAGCGTCCCGGCCCGCTCGACCACGGCGGGGTCCACGGCGCGGGGCAGCCGGAGCAGCGCCTGCTGGAAGTCGGCGGGCAGCGGCTCGCACCCGGCGGCCTCCAGCTCCGCCAGCCGGGCCACCAGGTCCATGGGGTCCACGTGGCCCGTCGAGAGGCTTGGCGTGGCCAGGAGCAGCGGCGGCAGCGTGCCGGTCGCCAGCGCGGCGTGGATCTCCGCGTACCGCCGCAGGATGAAGCGGTGGAACGGCGACGCGCGCCGGGGCTCAGGCACCCGGTCGGGATGCTCCTGCTCCGGTGACATCCCGTTCAGGCGCGCCGCCACCCTCAGCGGCCTCATCCCGGTGCGCCGGTGCGGCCGGCCCGGGTCCACCAGCTCGACGGCGAGGGCGCGCATCCAGGTGTCGTGCGCGCACCATTCGTTCTCGCCCAGCCGCCAGTCCTCCTGCCGCGTCAGCGGGGTGAGCGCCGCCCGCAGCGCGTCCCGGTCGCCCGCGGCGAGCCGCACGAACGCCGCGAGCGTCCGCTCGGCCGCCGACCGGCCGTCGTCGAGCATCATCGCGGCCAGGCTCCGGGCGTCGCCGGGCGGGGCCGCGGCCGGCACGGGGCCGGGCGGCACGGGCAGCGTCCCGGGGACGGGCTCCTCCGCGTGGACCCCGGGGGCGGACTCCGGCTCCGGAACCGTCTCGCCGCCGAAGGCCGTGGCCATCCGGTTGCGCAGGTCCGGCGGCAGCGACGTCGCGCTCTCCCGCAGAGCCTCGGCCGCATCGGCCGTGAAGCGCGCCGCATGCCGTACGGCGATCCGCACCGCCCGCTCCCGTACGGCCCGCGCCTCGTGCGTCAGTGCCGTGACCAGGGCGGGGGCGAAGTCGCCGGCCTGACCGGGTGACCGTTTGACCTCCTCCTCCAACCAGCTCAGCCCGGCCCGGACCAGCCCGCCCTCCGCCCGGAACGCCAGCCCCTCCAGCGCCTCCACGACATCGGCGCGGCCGAGGCCGTCCAGCACGCGCACGTGCCGCAGCGACAGCTCCGCCACCGGGCCCGGCGCGGCCGGCAGCAGGCGCAGGTAGTCGCGCGAGTGCGGGGCGACCTCGGCCGGCCGCGGCTCCAGCAGCTCGTGCAGCCGGACGAAGAACCTCAGGTCGGGGCCCTCCCCGCCGCGCAGGAACCGGCGCCGGCAGCCGTCGAGCAGCAGCGCCCGCATCGCCGCGTCACGCGCCGCGAGCCTCGCCAGGCTTCCCTGCCACGTCCGGTCGTCGCGCAGCACCCGCCCGACCCCCTCGGCCTCGAACAGCCGGGGCACCAGGTGCCGGGTCAGCGGGTCGCCCGGCACGGGCCCCCGCCAGGCCCAGCCCGCCACCAGCGGGTCGTGCTCGGGCGGGGTGGCCCCGGTGCGCCGGAGCAGCGTCAGCGCCAGGGCCAGCGGCCGATCGTCCCACCGGGTCCGCCGCCGGGCGCGTACCCGCAGGGCCAGCCGTACCGCCAGGTCGGCCTGCCACGCGGCCGGGCGGGCGGCGACCATCTCCAGCACCGGCTCCAGCTCCCGCTCCAGGGCGTCGGGGGAGGACACCCAGCGGTCGAAGTCGCGCCGGGTCACCCAGGCGGCCACCGCCGCCGCGCCACCGAGCGTCGCCGCCCCCGCCACCCGCATCGGCTCGATCCAGCGGTCGGCCCGGGGCCTGGTCTCCCAGTCGTCGTCGTCCCAGGTCATGGCGTAGGCCGCGTTGTACTGGTACTCGCTCAGCTCACCCGCCTCGTACCGGCGCGCCAGCTCGGCCTGCCGCTCCTCCCGGGCGCGGTCGAGCCGCTCCTCGTAGGCGCCCACCTCGTCCGCGACGATCTGCCGGACCGCGGCGACGTGGCCGGGCAGCTCGCGCGCCACCTCCCGCCGCGCCGGCTCGTCCAGCGCCTTGAGGGTGTCCACCAGCCTGGCCAGGTCGCCGGCGACGATGAGGTCGCGCACCGCCGGCCAGGCGGCGTCGTTCGCTCGCACGACTCTCCTTGGGTCTGAGGTGATCGCGATCGTGGCAGAGCGCGCCGACAATTCGGCGAGGCCGATGGATAGGCTGACGAGCGACCTCGGCGCGGTGAGCAACGCGGAGGGGCGCGGCGGGATGCGGGGTGGCTGTGCGGCACCGGGCTCGGTTCGTCCTCCAGTCGGTGGTGGCCTGCGCGGCCGTGGCGGCGGTGGCGGTGGCCGGCCTGGCCTGGGGTCTCGGCGCCGGCCGCGAGGCTCCGGCGCCCGCCTGCCCGGCCCGCGACACCCGCGTGACGGCGCCGTACGCGATCAGCGGCTACTGGATGGAGCCGCGCGCCGACCGGTGCGACACGCGGCGCACCCTCCAGGCGATCCACGCGGCCGGCGGCGACACGATCATCACGTTCGGGCCGCGCTTCAGCGCCGCACGGGTGGACGGCGAAGGACGGGTGCTGGCCGCGGCGCGGGCCGGCGCGGCGCGGGCCCCGGTCGCCGACAGCACGGGGGAGGAGCCCGGCCTGGTCGCGGACGGGCCCGGGTGGCGGCCCGATCCCGTGTTCGCCGGCTGCGTCGAGCAGGGGCGGCCGTGCTACCTCGCCGCCCGGGACGCCGCCCGGGGTCAGCAGATCCGCCGCGTCTTCACGTACGTGACCAGCGAGAGCCTCGGGCCGGGCGCGCTGCGCTGCCCCGCGCTCGACCGGCGGATCGACGGCGGCGAGCGCGTCTACTACCGGCTGCTGCTGGGCCCGTCATGCCGGAGCGGGCCCTACGACCTGGTGCTGGTCGCGACCGACGGCGACGGCGTGGGCAACCTGCTGGAGGAGGCCGCCGCGTACGGGATGCGGGTCTTCCCCGGGCTGCCCGCCGCGCCGCAGGACCCGGCCAAGCCGTGGCAGCCGGACCCCGCCCTGACCGGCGCGCTGAACGCCTTCACCGAGCGGGTGCTGACCGGCTACCGGCAGCGGTTCGGGACGTCGCCGGCGCTGGCCGGGGTCTACCAGTCGTTCGAGCTGGCCATGCGGGACCGGGGGCCCCGGGACCCGGTGCTCGCGCTCTACCGGGCGCAGCACGCCGTGGTCGCCTCCGTGCTGCCGGGCCGGACGATCGCGGTCAGCCCGTACTGGGACGCGCGCCGGTCGCGGGGCTTCCCGCCGAGCGCGGTGGGCGCGGGGTTCGCGGACATCGCGGCCACCCGGGCCGGCCTGCCGATGGTCATCGCCATCCAGGACGGCCGGGGCGTCGGCAAGGTCCCGGTGTACGACGCGGGCCGGGAGGGCGATCCGGTCGACGCCCGGCTCGTTCCCGTGGTGGGCGCCATGCCGTATCGGCAGGCATACTACGGCTCGACCGCCGACTACGTCGCGGCCGCGGCCCGCCGCGCCGGGCACGGCGTCGAGCTGTGGGTGAACGTCGAGGTCTTCGAGCCCACCCCGGTGGAGGGCGAGTGCGCCAGGACCGACCCGCTGCCGCTGCGCGGGCGGGCCGCGAAGAGCCGGGTGGACCGGCAGGTCATGGCCGTCGGCCGGTACGCCGCGAAGATCATCTCCTACGGCTGGGACCCGTTCCTGACCTGCCGGGACACCCCGGACGCACCGTCGCTCGCCGACGCCGTCATGGCGGCCTGGAACGACCCCCTCATCGTGTACGCGGGCCGGCGCGCCTCCGGCGGCAGGAACGGGATCGAGGTCCGGGGGCTCGACGTGGGGGGCGGCACGCTGCAGGTGACCTACCCGGAGGCCGGGGGAGGGGCGAGGACCGTGACCGTCGCCCCGGAGGCCGCCCCCGGCCCGGAGCGGCCGGCCGGGGGAGTGGCGCGGGAGACGGTCTGGGCGCCGTTCGACCCGGCCGGGATCGCCCCGGGCCGGCCGTGGCTCACGGTCACGGCCGTGAACGCCGCCGGCCGCAAGAGCACCGGCGGCTTCACCTTCCGCCTGGACGACCGCCAGGAGGAGTGACGGGACGACCCGCGGGCCGGCCGGTCAGAGCAGGGTCGCGGCGTGGGGATCCCAGTCCGCCGGGAGCGGCTCCGGCACCGGCGGGGCCGAGCGGACCCGCCGGAACTCACCCCGTTCCCCGGACTCCGTGACAGCCGTCATGATCTCCAGGACGTGCAGCGCCAGCTCGCCCGACGCGCGGTGCGGCGTGCCCGCCCGGATCGACCGGGCGAGGTCGAGGACGCCGATTCCGCGCCCCGCGACCGTCCCCTCCACCGGCAGCTCCCGCCAGTCGGCGTCGCGGAGCCCGCGGGCCAGCAGCGGCCCCTCGAAGGTGTTGGGGTCCGGAAGCGACAGCGCGCCCTCGGTGCCGACGATCTCGATGAGCCGCTTGGGGATCGGCGAGTCGAAGCTGAACGTCGCCGCCGCCCCGCCGCCGCCCGCGAAGTCGATGAGGGCGTCGACGTGCGTCGGCACCTCCACCGGGATCATCGTGCCCGCCTTCGGCCCCGACCCGACGACCCGCACGTCCCGGGCCCGGCGGGTGAGCGCCGAGACCCGCGCCGCCGGGCCGAGCAGGGCGGCCAGCGTGGTCAGGTAGTACGGGCCGAGGTCGAACAGCGGCCCGCCGCCCCGCTGGTAGAAGAACTCGGGACTCGGATGCCACGACTCCGGCCCGAGCCCCTGGGTGGCCGCGGTGACCGCGACCGGCTCGCCGATGAGGCCCGAGCGCAGCGCCCGCAGCGCCGACTGGATGCCGGCGCCGAGGAACGTGTCCGGGGCGTTGCCCACGCGCAGCCCGAGGTCGGCGGCCACGGCCAGCACCTTGGCCGCCTCCTCGGCGTCCAGCGCCAGCGGCTTCTCGCCGTACACGTGCTTGCCCGCCCGTAAGCAGGCCAGCGCCACCGCGGCGTGCGCGACCGGGACGGTGAGGTTGACGACGATCTCCACCTCGGGCAGCGCGAGCACCGTGTCGATGCCGCCCGAGACCGGCACGCCGTACCGCCCGGCGACCTCCGCCGCGCGGCCCTCGTCGAGGTCGGCGACGCCGAGCACCCGCACGTCGGGGAACGCCGTGAGGTTGCTCAGGTACTGACCGCTGATCACACCCGCGCCGACCAGGGCGACTCCGACCGGCCCGCCGCTCACGCGGCCTCCAGGGAGCTCAGGTAGGAGCGGCTGGCCGCCAGCGCCTCGAACACGTCACCCGCGCAGTGGTCGAGCTCCACGATCCGCCACGCCCCGGCGGGCGCCGCCGCCAGGATGTCCGGCACCGGCATGACGCCCGCGCCGACCGCGGTGTGGGGCGCCTCCTTGCCGCCCGGCCCGTCCTTGACGTGCAGCGCGCTGACCCGGTCGCCGAGGCGGCGCAGCAGCGCGGGCACGTCCGCGCCGCCGACCGCCGCCCAGTACGTGTCCACCTCCAGGAACACCTCCGGCGCCAGCAGGCCGGCCAGCTCCTCCAGCGCGTGCCGCTCGCCGACCAGCGGCTCGATCTCCCACCAGTGGTTGTGGTAGCCGAGCCGCATCCCGTGGGCGGCGGCCTGCTCGGCCAGCCCGTTCAGCAGGTCGGCGGTGCGGGCCAGGCCGTCGCGGGTGGTGAACTCCTCGTGCGCGATGCCGCCCGGGATGACCACCAGCTCCGCGCCGATCGTCGCGATCGCGTCGAACACCGCCGCTGGCTCCTCGCTCAGCAGCGCGTACGCGTGCGTGATCGGCACGGACAGCCCGAGGTCGTCCGCCACCCGGCGGAACCCCTTCGGGTCGGTGGTCGGGTCGAACGGCTCGACGGCGCCGTACCCGAGCTCGGCGACGCGGCGCAGGACGCCGTCGCGGTCGGCGGAGATCGCGTCGCGGACGGTGTAGAGCTGTAAGGCGAGGGCGTTCGTCATCCGGCCACCCCGCCGCGCACGCCGAGCAGGTGCTCCAGCGCGAGCTGGTTGAGGTGGGTGAAGTGGTAGCCGCGCTCGGCCGCCACCTCCGGGTCGAACTCGTCGGCGGCCAGGTCGGCGAGCGTCTCGCCGGGTGCGAGCGTGGGCACGGCGAGCTGGTCCACGCGGGAGGCCGCCAGCGCCTTCTGGACCTCCGGGTCGGCGCGGAAGGCGCGGGCCTTCTCGCGCAGGATGAGGTACGTCCGCATGTTGGCCGCGGCCGAGACCCACACGTCCTCGGGGTCCTCGGTGCGCAGCGGCTTGTAGTCGAAGTGGCGCGGTCCGTCGTAGCCGCCGTGCTCCAGCAGGTCCACCAGGAAGAACGCGCTCTTGACGTCGCCGTGGCCGAACACCAGGTCCTGGTCGTACTTCGGCCCGTGCTGGCCGTTCAGGTCGATGTGGAACAGCTTGCCCTGCCAGAGGGCCTGTGCGATGCCGTGGACGAAGTTCAGGCCGGCCATCTGCTCGTGCCCGACCTCGGGGTTGAGGCCGACCATCTCGGGGTGCTCCAGCTCGTTGATGAACGCGAGCGCGTGCCCGATGGTCGGCAGCAGGATGTCGCCGCGGGGCTCGTTCGGCTTGGGCTCGATGGCGAAGCGCATGTCGTAGCCCTGCTCGATGACGTACTGGCTGAGCAGGTCGAGGGCCTCCTTGTAGCGGGCCAGCGCCGCGCGGATGTCCTTGGCCGCGTCGGACTCGGCGCCCTCGCGCCCGCCCCAGCACACGTACGTCGTCGCGCCCAGCGAGGCGGCGAGGTCGATGTTGCGCATGACCTTGCGGAGGGCGTAGCGGCGGACGTCGCGGTCGTTGCTGGTGAACGCGCCGTCGCGGAACACCGGGTGGGTGAAGAGGTTCGTGGTGGCCATGGGGACCTTCATCCCGGTCTCGCCCAGCGCCTTGCGGAACGCCTCGATGGCCCTGTCCCGGTCGGGCTCGACGGCCAGCAGGTCGTCGTCGTGGAAGGTGACGCCGTAGGCGCCGAGCTCCGCCAGGCGGTGTACGGTCTCCACGGGGTCGAGAGCGGGCCGGCTGGCGTCACCGAACGGGTCACGAGCCTGCCATCCGACCGTCCACAGGCCGAAGGTGAAGCGATCATCGGGGGTTGGATTGAACGAGCTCATGGTGCCCTCTCGCCGGTCTAGGATTAAGTCCACAATCTGCACATAATCCTCGGAGGCAGATGTGGCATCGTCAAGAGGCGTGCGGCACGATTCCATGCGCGCCCGCAATCTCGCCGTCGTGCTCGGTGAGATCCGCGCGGCGGGCCCGCTCACGCGGGCCGCCCTCGCCGAGCTGACCGGGCTGACCAAGACCACCGTGTCCAAGCTGGTCTCCGACCTGCTCGACGCCGGTGTGGTCGTGGAGAACGGAGCCGTCCGCGACGGCGAGCGCGGCCGGCCGGGCGTCGCCGTGAGCCTGAGCGGCCACCGGGTCGCCACGCTCGGCCTGGAGGTCAACGTCGACTACCTCGCGGCCTGTGTGGTGGACCTCACTCGCGTCGTCCGCGTGCGCCGTACCCGGCCCGCCGACAACCGCGGCTCCCGTCCCGAGGCCATCCTCGCCGACCTGCGCGAGCTGGCCGTCCAGGCCGTCGCCGAGGCCGAGCGCGCCGGGCTGCGCATCACCGGCGCCGCCCTGGCCGTGCCCGGCCCCGTCCAGGACGGCCTGCTGCGCAACGCGCCCCACCTCGGCTGGCGCGACCTCGGCGTGGCGGGCCAGCTCGGCCTGCACGACCTGGCGTGCGAGGTGGACAACGAGGCCAACCTGGCGGCGCTCGGCGAGCTGTGGTTCGGCTCCGGGGAGACCGACTTCCTCTACGTCTCGGGCGAGATCGGCATCGGCGCGGGGCTGGTGGTGGACGGATCGCTGTTCCGCGGCACGTACGGGCTGGCCGGCGAGCTGGGGCACGTCGTCGTCGTGCCCGACGGCCCCGCCTGCCGCTGCGGCGGCCGCGGCTGCCTGGAGGTGTACGCGGGGCAGGACGCGCTGCTCGGAGCCGTGGTGCCGATGCGCGGGCGCGTCGCGGCGCTGCCCGGCGCGGCGGCGGCCCTGCCCGCGGCCGCCGCCTCCATCGAGGGGCTCGTGTCGCTGCTGGAGGCGGGCGACCGGTCGGCCCTCGCCGCGGCCGGCCAGGCGGGCGAGGCGCTCGGGCTGGCGCTCACCTCGGCGGTCCATCTGCTCGACCCGGGGACGATCGTGCTGGGCGGGGCGTTCGCGCGGCTGTTCCCCTGGCTCGAACGGCCCGTGTCGGACGTCCTGTCGGCCCGGCTCCGGCAGATGCGGCGCACCGCGCCGCGGCTCGCGGTCTCGGCGATCGGCGCGGACGCGGCGATCCTGGGTGCGGCGGGCCTGGCGATGCAGCGGGTGATCGCGGACCCGGCGGGCGCCCTCGCCCTCTGACCTCCTTCAGGCCGTCAGTGCCCGGGCGAGGACGTCGGCGAGCAGGGCCGCCTGCGACCCGTCCTCGTCCAGGTCGGGGTCGAGGATCGTCACCTGGAGGCCCGCCGCGCCCGGCAGCCGCAGCAGGCCGCGCAGCAGTCGTACGAGCTCGTCGGGGGAGAGCCCGCCGGGGCTGGGGCAGTCGACGGCGGACATCACGGACGCGTCGAGCACATCGGCGTCCAGGTGGATCCAGAACCCGTCGAGCTCCTCGCGGGCCAGCACCCCCGCCGCCGCCTCCTCGCCCCTGGACGCCACCTCGCCGGCGAGCACGTACGCGAGGCCGACGTCCGCGATGTCCGGCAGATCCTCGTCGTCCCGCACCCCGAGCACGATCACGTCCTCGTCGCGCACGTACGGCCGCAGGCCGTCGATGTCGGTCAGACGGCCGTCGCCGCGCCCGGTCACCAGCGCCAGGTCCTCCCCGGCCGCCGCGACGCCGGCGTCGGATGAGTTGCCCTGGTGGCGGAAGTCGGCGTGCGCGTCGAGGTAGGCCAGCCCGTACCGGCCCTCGCGCCGCAGCGCCAGCGCGGACCCGAGCACGATCGAGCAGTCGCCGCCCAGCACCACGGGGAACCGCCCCTCGCCGCGCAGCCCGGCGATGCGCCCGGCCAGCTTCTCCGTGTAGGCGGCGATGGCCTGGCCGTTGCGAACACCGTCGCCGGGCTGCCAGGTGGCCACGTACCGGGGAGGCACCACGGCGCCGGCGTCGCTCGCGCCGAGCCGCTGGAGCAGCCCGGCGTCGCGCAACGCCCACGGGGCCTTGTAGCAGCCGGGGACCGTGCCGGACGCGGGCGGCCGCAGGCCGAGGTTGGACGGGGCGTCGAGCACGACGAGGCTTCTGTCAGTGGTTATACTGCTCATACTCCTGACGGTAGCACGGGATGATGGGATGGCGGAATGCGGGACTACGCGGAAACGGGCCTGGTGGCCCTCGACCTGGCCAACACCTGGGACCCGTACCTGGACGACCCGGAACGCCTGCCGGACGTGGACGCGCTGCGCCGCTTCTGCGCGGCGCTGCAGGTGGACGGGGGCGCGAACGGGCCGGAGGACCTGGAGGCGGTCCGATCGACGCGTGACCAGCTGCGCGCCGTGCTCTCCGCCGAGCCTCAGGACCGGGCGCACGCCCTCGCCCGCTGGACGGCCGGCCTCCCGCTGCGCCCGGCCGTCGAGGACGCGAACGGCGTCCCCCGGCTCCGCCTGGCCCCGGCGCCCGGCGCCCCGCTCGCCGACCGCCTGGCCGTACGCGCCGTCCAGGAACTGCTCGACCTCGCGGCGGAGGGCGACTGGGACCGCGTCCGGACGTGCGCCGCCGCCCCGTGCCGGGACACCTTCGTGGACCGCAGCCGCCCGGGCCGTCGCCAGTTCTGCTCCACCCGCTGCGCCAACCGCGCCCACGCCGCCGCCTCCCGCGCCCGCCACCGCCCCTGACACCTGTTTGGGCCACTCAGGCGATGTAGACGTTCATGCCTGCGTAGTCGAAGGTGATGGCGTGGGGCTTGAAGAACTCGTGCGTGAAGTTGGCGATCGTCTCGAACCCGAAGAGCTGGAGCCAGGGCCACCCGCCGACGACACCGGGGACGTTCCGGCCGACGGTCTTGCCGAGGCTCATCCTGGCGGGAGTGATCGGGTAGACCGTCATCCCGCCACCCGTGTCCGGATGGGCGTAGTCGATCTCGATGCCCGCCTTCTTGGCGTTCTCCTCGGTCGTCATGACACCCATGCCCATGCCTCCCGTGTCGAGGGAGGCCACCCGTGGCCCGTAGTCGTTGAGGCTCCCCAGCGTGCAGGGCACGTGGTCGCCGGCCAGCCACAACGGCAGGCGGTCGGCCCCTGCGCGCCCGGCCTCCGCCCGGAGGTCGCGCAGCTGTGCTCCCGTCTTCCGCCGTAGGACGAGCGCCTGGTTCGCGTAGTCCATCGTGGCCAGGAAGTGGTAGAGCAGCGTGGTCCCGATGACACCCGACGGGCGAGAGCCGTCCGGCAGGTCCGGCATTCTCAGGTCGTACCAGACGACGGGAACGTTGCGCAGCACGATGTCACCCAGCTGGAACGACTCCATGACGCCGTGGTAGGTCGTGAGGGTCTGCCCGGCGGGATGGCTCGTGCTCGTGGACAGCGCGCGCAGACCGGCCTGCTCCGCCATCTCCGTGGAGAAGGCGAGCGTCGCCCCGGTGTCGATGAGGAACCGCTTCGGCTTCGACCCGTTCGCGGCGGCCTCGACGCAGGGCAGAGGATCGACGCACACCAGGGGAACCCGCGTCCTCTGAGCGCCGCGCATCTCGTACGGCGTGCCGGTCACGCCGGCGTACTGGGTGGCGAACGCCGAGTCGCTCTGGTCGCCGGTGCTCCTCAGCAGCGGCACCGCGCGGGCGAGCCTGTCCTGCCGGACGTAGCATTGCGCGAGCTGCCGCCTCGAAAAGGTGTCGTCGGGCGCCAGGCGGACGGCCTTGCTCAGGAACCTCTCGGCATCCTCGAACTTGTTGGACAGCAGCGCGATGCGTCCGCGCTGCGCCACGCCGTGGGCGTTGCCGGGGTCCTGCCGCAAGAGATGCGCGTAGCCCCGATCGGCTTCCTTGAAGCTGCCGGCTTTGAACAGCTGGTCGGGGTCGATGGTCGATGACGAGGAGCTCAGGGTCATCGAGAGGGGCGCGCTTTCCGGGGGGCCCAGGTGCGGAGCCAGCGCGGCAGCTCCCGCGGCCAGGCCCGCTCGCCGCAGGAACTTACGTCGATCGACGTTCTCAGGGGTGCTCGGCGCGGACGAGGATGTTCGGGGTCGAATCATGGGAGGTATTGCATCCAGCGATGTGTTCACTCCGTATAAACCCGGCGATCAGCGCCACGCGGGTCCTGTACGCCGCTCATGGGTTATTACGGGTCATGGTGGCCGGGCTTGTAGGCCCAGGTCCTCCGAAGGAAGACTGGGGCCCTGGTCGGTGAAGAGGTCTTTCAGGACGTGGACAACGCTCGGGGGTGCAGGGGGACGGTCAGGCGAACAGGGCGCGGCCCCAGTAGTCGCCGGCGTCCCGGACTCCCGGCGGGCAGGCGAACAGCCCGCTCGACACGTGCTTGATGTACTCGTTCAGCGCGTCGTGCCTGGCCAGGTTCATCTGCACAGGCACGAACTGGGTGCGCGGGTCGCGCTGGTAGGCGATGAAGAACAGACCGGCGTCGAGCCGCCCCAGGCCGTCGGAGCCGTCCACGTAGTTGTAGCCGCGCCGCAGCAGGTGGGCGTTGGCGTTGTGGCTGGGGTGGGCGAGTCGTACGTGGGCGTCCGCCTTGATGTACGGCTGGCCGTCCGGCCCCGTGGCGTTGAAGTCGGGCGTGTCGAACTCGGCCTTCCGACCCAGCGGCGCCCCCGCCCCCTTGTCACGCCCGAAGACGGCCTCCTGCTCGGTCAGCGAGGTGCGGTCCCACGTCTCGACGGTCATGCGGATCTTGCGCGTCACCATGTACGTGCCGCCGGCCATCCAGTCGGAGCCCGACGCCCACAGGTGGTCGCGCAGGAGCTGGGCGTCCTCCAGCTTCATGTTGTTGGTGCCGTCCTTGAAGCCCATGAGGTTGCGCGGCGTGGCCTGGGCCCGGGAGGTGGACGACGTACGGCCGAAGCCGAGCTGCGACCACTTCACCGACACCTTGCCGAACCCGATCCGGGCCAGGTTGCGGATGGCGTGGACCGCGACCTGCGGGTCGTGGGCGCACGCCTGCACGCAGATGTCGCCGCCGGAGATGTCCGGGTTGAGGTGCTCGCCGGGGAACTTGGGCAGGTCGGCCAGCGCCGCGGGCCGCTTGGCCGCCAGCCCGAACCGGTCGTCGAACAGTGACGGCCCGAACCCGATCGTCAGCGTCAGCCCGGAGGCGGGCAGGCCGAGCGCCTCGCCGGTGTCGTCCGGCGCGGCCTCCGGGGAGCCGCCGACGGCGCCGAACGTGCCCGCGTCCTTGCCCTGCGTCAGGCGGGCCGCCGCGGCGGTCCACTCCTGGAGCAGCTCGACCAGCTCGGCCCGCTTGTCGGTGATCACGTCGAAGGCGACGAAGTGCAGCCGGTCCTGGGCCGGGGTGACGATGCCGGCCTGGTGCTCGCCGTAGAACGGGACGGGGTCGGAGGCGGAGGCCGCCCGGGCCACCGGCTCGTCGAGCAGCGAGCGTGTGGCGACGGCGCCCGCGCCCACGACCGCCACCCCCGCCGCGCCGAGTCCGAACAGCTTCCTGCGGCTCAGCCCGCTTCCGTTGCCGCCCGCCTGGTCGCCGTGCTCGTCCACCGTCACCCCTCCTTGCCCGCTGTTCACTTCGCCACGATGGGGGCGATCTGGCTGATCGGCTCCCCGAGGGCGTTGATCGCGTCCGACAGCTTCTTCAGGTCGGCCTTGGACAGCTTGTCGTGCAGCTCCCAGCCGTCGCCCTTCTGGTGGACGGCCAGCGCCGCCTCAGCCGCCGCGAACCTCTCGTCGAGCGTCTTGACCAGGTCCGGCGCCCGCTCCTCCAGCACCGGCCGGAGCGCCTGCACGGCCGCCTTGGAGCCCTCGACGTTGGCGTCGAAGTCCCACAGGTCGGTGTGCGACCAGATGTCCTCCTCGCCGGTGATCTTGCCGGTGGCGACCTCGTCGAGCAGCTCCTTGGCGCCGTTGGCGAGGTTGAGCGGGGTCAGCTCCGTCGCGTTGGCCTTGGCGACGATGGTCTTGACGTCGGCGATCAGCTTGTCGGCGACGGGGCCGTCCTTGCCGACGTCCTTGGTCACCCACAGGTCCTTCTCGATGCGGTGGAAGCCGGTCCACTCCTCGCCCTCGGCGAGGTCGGCCTCGCGGGCGTCGATGGCGGGGTCGAGGTCGCCGAAGATCTCCGCCACCGGCTCGATCCGCTCCCAGTACGTACGGGAGACCGGGTAGAGCTCCTTGGCCTTGGCGACGTCGCCGGCCTTGACCGCGTCCACGAACTCCTGCGTCTTGACCAGCAGCGTGTCGCTCTGCGACTTGACGTACCTCTTGTACTCGGCGGTCGCGGCGGCCAGCTTGGCGTCCTTGGTGAGCGGCTTGTGCTCGCCCGTCACCTTCAGCGGGTTGCGGATGCCCTTGCCGACCATGCCGGGCTTGCAGGTCGCCTCGTACGTGCCGGCCGGCAGCTCGGCGACCACTTCGCGGGTCAGGCCGGGCACGATGTTCTCCACCTCGGCCATGACGCGGTCGCCCGGCGCGTACACGTAGAACTCGGTGACCTTGCTGCCGCCGTTGGTGATCGCGAACGTGCTGGTGCCGGCCGTCACCTCGGAGGCGGCCACCTTGCACTCGGTGTCGGACGCGGCCACGGTGATCTTCCCGGGCTTGCCGGCGGCCGCCGAGCCGGTGGCCGGCTGCTCGCCGGAGCCGCAGGCGGCCAGGCAGAGCAGGGCCAGCGCGCCGGCGGCCGGGATCAGGCCGTGCCGGGCGAGGGGGGTGCTGATGCGCATGATGCTCCTCAACGGTCAGGCGGACGGCCGGGCGGCCGGGGTCGTGGACGTCGTGGTCGGCGTCGTCCTGGTGCGCTGCGGGCGCAGGAAGAGGAAGAGCGTGGGCACGAGGTACAGCAGCCAGGCGAGGGCTTCCAGCACGCTGGGCTGCGGCGTCAGGTTGAGCGTCCCGGCCAGCAGCGCACCGTACCAGGAGTCGGCGGGGACGACCGCGCTGACGTCGAAGGCGTAGGTGTTGAGCCCCGGCAGGATGGCCGCCTCCTGCAGGTCGTGCACACCGTACTTGAAGATGCCGGCGGCGACGAGGATGAGCAGCAGCCCGGTCCAGGTGAAGAACTTGGTGAGGTTGATCCGCAGGGCGCTGCGGTAGAGCCCCCAGCCGATCAGCACGGAGGTGAGCAGGCCCAGGCTGATGCCGGTCAGCGGCGCTGCGGTGGCGGTGGCGCCCTGGACGGAGGCGAAGAACAGCAGCGCCGTCTCCAGGCCCTCGCGGGCGACGGCGAGGAACGCCATGACGACGACGGCCAGGGAGCCCATCTGCAGGGCGTCGGTGAGCTTGCCCCGCAGCTCGCCGGAGAGCGCGCGGGCGGTGCGGCGCATCCAGAAGATCATCCAGGTGACGAACACCACGGCCAGCAGGGACGTGATCGCGTCGAAGAGCTCCTGGCCGGTGTGGCCGAGGTTGGCGGCGGTGAAGGTGAGCAGCGCCCCGAAGCCCACGGACAGCGCGACGGCGCAGCCGACGCCCGCCCACACGTGCGGGAGCCGGTCCCTGCGGTCGCTCTTGACGAGGAACGCGATGAGGACCGAGACGACGAGCGTCGCTTCCAGTCCCTCGCGCAGTCCGATCAGGTAACTGGCGAACACGGTCACTCCCGCAGCGGCGTAGGAAAGGCTTACCTAAATTAGGGCAGGTGGAGCCTACCCAATGCAAGCGGGTCGACTGACACGCCCCTCCTCTTCGTGCCCCATCGCAGGTCAAAAAGGGGAACGTCTACGGCGGCCTATTTCACCGCGTCCAACCGGTAAAGCCACGGCGCGCGTTGCCGCTGGACCGGCCGGGCCGAGGAAGGTGGCCCCAGGAGTCCGTACAGGGGGATCGCGATGGACGATCAGATGGGTGACGCCTTCGGCGTGCGGGTGGCGGGACTGCCGGCCGACGGGCTGGAGGAGTTGCGGTTCACGCGCACGTGGGCGCTGGTGGACGAGATCCTCGCGGAGGACCACGCCGAGGCCGGACGCGGTCACCACGGCGAGCCCGGCGACGAGCCGGACGACGAGGACCAGGACGACGAGCCGGACGGCGGCCCGTACGGCGTGGGGGGACACAGGTTCGGCCGCGACCCGTACGGCGCGCCGGTCGAGGAGGGCGACGACGGCGACGGCTGGGCCGACGAGGCGCCGGGCGCGCTGGCCGAGGCGCTGGCGGCCGAGCTGGCCGACCGGGCCGACGCGCTGCGCTCCCTGGGCGGCGACGACGCGTTCCTGCGCGCGCTGGCCTGCGCCAGCCCCGGCCTGTCGGCCACGATGGAGAGCTGGCTGGCCAGGCCCGGCGCGGTGCCGAGACGGCCCAGGCTGGCACGCCTGGCCAGGAACGTCGCCCGCGCCGCTTCCACGGCCGGCCCGCACGCCGCGTTCACGATCAGCGGGCTGGGCCGGTGGGCGGACACGGGACCGGCTCTGACCCCGGCCGGCGAGCTGCGCTGGAGCGCCGTGCCCGAGGTGGACCTCGCGACGGTGCGCCGCGTCTGGGCGGCGCTGGCCGAGCGGCCGGCGCTGCGCGAGGCCGTGCGGGTGCGGGTCAATCCCAGCCTGTGGCAGGAGGACGGCCGGCTGTGGTTCCTCGGAGCCGGGCCGCGCGCCGGAGACGGGGACGCGGGCAGGAGTGGGGGCAGCGGCGGCGGCCGGTCGGCCGGCGGTCCGTTCCGCGAGCCGGTCGAGGCCCCGGCGCCCACCGCGGTCCTGGCCGAGCCGGCCGTCGCCGGAGCGCTGGCCTGGGTGCGCGCCACGCCCGAGCCGACCGTCGGGGCGCTGGAGCGCGCCGTCGCCGAGCCGGGCGTGGTGAAGCGGCTCCTCGACCTGGGGCTCGTGGAGCGGCTGCGGCCGTTCGCCGACCAGGCGCTGGACCCGCTCGCCGACCTCGCCGCCTGGGTGGAGGAGGTCCTGCCCGGCGACTCGCCGGACCGGCCGTGGCTGCCCAACGCGCTGCGCGAGGCCGTCGAGGCGACGTACGGCGAGCGCATCAGGCCCGTGGCCGGCTGGCTGCTCGCCCGGCTCGGCGACACGGTGGGGCTCGGCGAGCGCGGCGTCCGCCTGGAGACGGCCGTGTCTACGGCCCCGCCGGCCGTGTGCGGGCGGGCCGCCTGGCAGCCGGTGCTGCGCGACCTGGACGCCGTGCGCCGCCTGGCCGCCGTGTTCGACCCGGACCTTCCGGTCAAGCTCACCGCCGCCGAGCACTTCGTGGAGCGCCACGGGGCGGAGGCGTCGGTGCCGTTCCTGGCCTTCTACCGCGACGCCCCCGCCGCCTGCGCGGACCTGCGGGAGCTGCTGGACCGGACCGGCCCGACCGGTGGCTCGCCGGGGCGCCGGGTGGCCCGGCTGCGGCGCGAGACCTGGAACGCCCTGTACGCCTCGCCGCCCGACGAGCGGGGCGTGCTGGTCGCCGACCCGGACATCGTGGAGAAGATGGCGGTGTCCTGGCCCGCCTACGTCCGGCCGCCCGGCTCCATCACCTGCTACGGCCACCTGACGGCGGGCCCGGAGTTCGTGCTGAGCACGGTCACCACCGGCTACGGCCGGGGCGCCGGCAGGACCCGCCACCTGCTCGCCCGCGCGGGCGTGAGCGTGCCCGACGGGACGCGGCAGCCGGTGGCCGAGTGCCTGGGCAGCTTCGGCAACCACCTGAACCTGCGGCCCGCCTCGGCCGTGGGCGTCGACTACCCGTTCACCGTCACGGACGGCGCGGAGCTGTCGCTGACGGACCTGCGCGTCTCGTACGATCCCGGCACGCTGCTCCTGGTGCTGACCGGCGCCGACGGCGAGCCGGTGCGGCCCGCCCACCTCGGCATGTCGGCGCCGCGCGCGCTGCCGCCGGCCTGGTCGTTCCTGGTCCGGGTGTTCGGCGAGCCGATGGGGCTGGCGCCGGTGCCGTGGCGTTCGGCCGCGGCCGTCGACGAGGTACAGGCCAGGCCGCGGCTCCAGCTCGGCCGGGTGGTGCTGGTGCGGGCCGGCTGGCGGATGCCGGTCGCCGAGCTGCCCGTGCCGTACGAGGGGGAGAGCGACGCGGCGTTCGTGCTGAGGACGGCGCGCTGGCTGGAGCGGCACGGTATCCCCCGGCGGTTCTTCGTCCGCTTCGGCTCGGGGCGGCGCGCGGCCCGCAGGCCGTTCTACGTGGACGTCACCGACCACTTCCTGCTGCTGGCGATGGCCCGCTCGGCGGCCGGCAAGGACGGGAACGTGGTGCTGGAGGAGGCCCTGCCGGACCCGGCGGACGCCCCTTCCTACGGGGTGCACGGCAGGCGGGTCACGGAGTACGCGCTGAACGTCTCAGGCTGACGTCCGCCCGGGACGGCACGTCGCGCATCGTGCGCACGAACACCGTCCCGAGCAGGGCCCCGGCCAGCAGGGGGGCGCCGTGGTTGTCGCCCAGGAACGCGAGCGCGGCGCCGCCCGCGAGCAACGCGCCGGCCGCGATCCGCGGGGGAGCCGCGAAGCCGGCGCGGCCGCTCAGCGCCCACGCGGCCAGGCCGCCGGCCAGCCCCGCGACGGCCACGGAGCTGCCCGCGCTGTAGTGGTCGGTCACGTAGCCGACGGCGTTGCCGGCCAGTCCACCGGCCAGGTACAGGGCCGCCCAGCGGGCCCGGCCGAACGTGCGCTCGGCGGCGACGCCGGCGAGGAGCAGCAGCACCCCGTTGAAGACGACCTGGTGCCAGCCTTCGGGGTTGACGAGCACCGGGGAGATCAGACGCCACCACTCGCCGTGGTGGAAGGCGTTGGTGCGGGCGAGGGCCTGGGCGAAGCCGGGGACGAGGTATCCGGCCGCCGTGGTCACGGCGGTGACGCCGAAGACGGCCCAGGTGAGGACGGGGCGGGCCCCGGGATGCCGGGGGAAGACGAGATTCACGAGTGGTCCTTCCATGGCTCCTCCCATGATGGGGGCGCCGGGCATGGTCAGGCGGCGGGGACGAGCTCCTCCTGCGGGGCGGTCCGCGCCCGGCCGGCCGCGCGCAGCAGCGCCGCGCAGAGCAGGGCGGCGGTCATGACGGCCGCGGCCACCGCGAACACCACGTCGAGCGAGGAGACGAACGCCCCGACGGCGGCCGGGTGCGTGGCGAGGTCCGCGAGATCGAGCCCGCCCGTCTTCTCGGCGAGCACGCGGGCCAGCAGTGAGCCGAAGGCGGCGGACCCGAGGGCCATGCCGAGGTTCTGGAACCAGCGGATGCCGGTGGTCGCCACGCCGAGGTGCGCGGCCGGCGCCTGCTGCTGGACGAACGTGATGAGCTTGCCGAGGAGCTGGCCGAAGCCGAGACCGACCAGCAGGAGCGCGGCCCGCACCAGCCACAGGGAGGTGTCCTCGCGCAGGAACGCAAGCCAGATGAGGGCGAGCGCCGTGGCGGACGTGCCGGCCACGAGCGAGGCGCGGACGGAGGCGTTACGCCCGACGAAGCCGGACGCGGTCAGCCCGATCGCCATGAAGACGAGGTAGCCGGCGGCCCCGGTGGCGCTGACCCCGCGCGCCACCTGGAGGTAGAGCATCAGGTAGATCATGGTGCCGACCATGGCGACGCTGCACAGGATCTGCACGAGGTAGGCGCCGCGCAGGCCGCCGACGCGGAAGAGGCTCAGGGGCAGGATCGGGTGCGCCGCCGTGGCCTGCCGCCGGACGAACAGCGCGAGTGACACGACCGCGGTGGCGCCGAGGCCGAGGATCATCGGCGAGCTCCAGGCGTACTCGGTGCCGCCCCAGTCGCAGACCAGCAGCAGCGAGCCGGCGAAGGCGGCGGCGAGCACGGCGCCGGCGACGTCGATGGAGCCCCTGGCGGCGTGCCGGGGGATGCGGACGGCCCACAGGGACCCGCCGATGATCAGCACGGTGATCGGGAGGTTGACGAGGAAGGCCATCCGCCAGTTCCCGTGGTCGGCGAACAGACCGCCCACGAGCGGACCGACGGCGAAGCCGATGCCCCCCACGAGGCCGGCGAGCGCACTGGGACGGCCGTCGTCGCCGGGCTCGCGCAACTGCGCTATCACCACCATGGTCACGCTCATCAGGCCGCCCGCGCCGATGCCCTGCACCGCGCGGAAGGCGATGAGCTGAGACATGCTCTGCGCCAGGCCGCACAGCAGCGAGCCGGCGGCGAACGTGCCCACCGCGCCGATGAAGACCTGCTTGGCGCCGAGCGCGTCGCACAGCCGGCCGTACAGGGGGAGCACCGAGGTGGCGCCGAGGGCGAAGGCGGTGACGAGCCAGGCGACGTGGTCGAGGCCGCCCGCGGGGTCGAGCTCGCGGACGATCGGGACGATGGCCGAGGAGACGATGTTCTGGTCGAGGACGGCGACGACGATGGTGAGAAGGCAGAGTACCTGCGCCACGCGGCGCTGGGTCTTGGTCATGGCGGTACTCTAGGACGAAATTTACACCAAGACAACTTTTTAACTTGGTGTATTCTTGCGCCATGGAACTAGGCTTGCGTGAGTTGAAGAAGCAGCAGACCCAGCGCTCGTTGTGGCGGACGGCGATCGAGCTGTTCCTGGAGCGCGGCTTCGACAACGTGTCGGTGGCGGAGATCGCCGCGGCGGTCCAGGTGTCGAAGAAGACGGTCTTCAACTACTACGCGACGAAGGAGGACCTGGTCCTCTCCCCGATGGAGGCGCACGTGGACGACGCCGCCCGCATCGTGCGGGAGCGCGCGCCCGGCGAGACGGCCGTGGCGGCGCTGCGCCGTCACTTCCTCGCCATGCTCGCCGAGCGCGATGCCTCGACGGGGCTCAACGACACGCCGGAGGTCCTGAGCGTCATGCGGCTCATCCAGAGCACCCCCGCGTTGCAGGTCAGGGCGTTCGCCTTCCACCGGCACGCTCAGGAGCTGCTGGAGCGCGAGCTGGCCGCGCAATCCGGGCGCGACGACGTGACGGCCCGCGTGGCGGCGGCGCAGATCATCTACACGCGCGCCGCCCTCGTCACCGAGAACCTGCGCCGCCTGTTCGCCGGCGAGCCGGCCGACGCGGTCCACCCCGACGCGTCGGCCGACGCCGAGCGGGCCTTCGACCTGCTGGAGAAGGGGCTCGGCGACTACTGCGGCGGCCCCTAGCGGAGGCTGTCCGCCAGCAGGCCGAGCAGCGGCTCGCGCCGGTCGCACCGCTCCAGCAGGAACGAGTCGGCCAGCGCCACCAGCTCGTCGTCGCCGAGGCCCCTGAACAACTCGGCGTACTCCGGCAGCAGGGCCTGCGCGATGAGGATGTGCCTGACGAGGTCGTCGGTCTGGTACCGGGCGCCCCACGGGTAGGGGTTCCAGCCGGGGGCCTCGGTCTCGACCAGCCGGTGCAGCGGCGCCAGCTCGCTCGCCGTCTCCTCCATGGTCGAGCCCCACCGGTCGGCGCCCAGCCGCCGCTTCTTCTCGATGAACGGGCCGAACCGCTCCAGGTACGGCCCCCGGGCGCAGACCAGACCCTGCAGGCCCACGTCCTTGTACGTCCACAGCGACCAGCCGGCGTCGTACCCGTCGTAGATCTCCAGCTGGTCCCGCAGGATCTGGTAGCGCTGCCGGTCCGTGTCGGGGTCGCCGGTGTAGACGGGCCCGAACTCGCCCACCCACAGCGGCGTCCCCGTCTCCCGCTGGAACCGCGAGCGCCGCTCGAAGGCCCGCTCCAGCTCGCCCCGGTCGCACCACTCGCCGCGCGTGTACCCCGGGTACGGCCCGCCGTGGGCGAACCCGGCCAGGGCGTAGTCGTGGCAGACGAACACCGTGTTCTCGTACATCTCACGGAAGACCGTGAAGTCCGTGGCGTAGGTGTTGCCGTCGAGGAACAGCACGTGGCGCGGGTCGGCGGCGCGCAGCGCCTTCACCAGCCGGTCGTAGAACGGCCCGACGACCTTGCCCGACGGGTCGCCCGGCTCGTTGACCGGGTTGTAGCCCGCCACCCACGGATGGTCGCGGTAGTGGTCGGCGATCGCCTCCCACAGGTGCACGACCCGGTCCTGGAAGTGCCGGTGCTGCCACAGCGCCGCGACGTGTGTGGGGTTGTCGGAGTGCCAGTGCTGGTTCTGCGAGCCGGGCAGGGCGTGCAGGTCGATCACGCTGTACAGGCCGTGCGCGCCGAGCGCGTCGATCACCCGGTCCAGGTGCCGGAAGCCGTCCTCGATGATCTCGAACGGCCGGTCGTCGGACTCGAAGTGCCGGTAGTTGACCGGGATGCGCACGCAGTTCATGCCCAGCCCCGCCAGCAGCGCCGCGTCGTCCTCGGTGAAGAACGAGCCGAGCAGCCGCTCGAAGAACAGCGCCGCCCGATCCTCGCCCAGCACCTCGCGCACGGCCAGCCGCATCGACGACTCGTTGGCGGGGTAGCCGGTGATGAAGTTCTCCATGTTGAGCCAGCCCCCGAGGCCCACGCCGCGCAGCCGCACCGGCGTGCCGTCGGAGGTCAGGAGCCGTGTTCCGGACACATGCAGCATGGTCACCCTTTCGTCGCGCCCGCGGTCAGTCCGCCGATGAGGTGCCGCTCGGCGACGGCGTAGAAGCCCAGCGCCGGCAGCATGGCCAGCACCAGGTAGGCGAGCACCCGCGCGGTGTCCGAGGCGTACTGGCCCTGGAACTGCTGCACGCCCAGCGGCAGCGTCCACGCCGACTCGTCGCTGAAGACCACCAGCGGCAGCATGAAGCTGTTCCAGCTCCCGACGATGGCCAGGACCGAGACGGTGGCGAGCGCGGGGCGCGCCATCGGCAGCAGGATGCGCCAGAAGAACCCGAACGGCGTGCAGCCGTCGATGGTGGCGGCCTCCTCGACCTCGCCGGGGATGCTGCGGAAGAAGCCGCGCAGGATGATGATCGTCAGTGGCAGCCCGAAGGCGGCCTGGGTGAGGATCACCCCGAGCGGGTTGTCGATCAGCCCGAACGTGCGCAGCAGCACGAAGATGGGCAGGATGGCCACGGCGAAGGGGAACATCAGCCCCACCGTGAAGACCGTGAACAGCAGCTCCCGGCCCCGGAAGGCGAAGCGGGCGAAGACGTAGGCCGCCATCGCCGACAGCAGCACCACGATCACGGTCGTCGCCACCGCGATGAACGTGCTGTTCCAGAGCTGCCGCCAGAACGACCCCGAGCCGAGCACGTCGGTGTAGTTGCCGATCACCCACGGGTCGGGCAGGCCGAAGGCGTTGGTGGAGAGCTGGTCGGTGCTCTTGAATCCGCCGAGCACCGCGTACACGACCGGCACGAGGATGAACGCGCCCACGATCCAGGCGACGGCGTGCAGGGGAAGGGTGTTGCGTCTCACCGGTGGTCTCCCATCGACGTCGTCGCGCCCTCCAGGTCGCGCCGCATCACGAACCGCTGGTAGAACAGCGCGAAGACGAGGCTCAGGCCGAACATCACCACGCTGATCGCGCTGGCGTAGCCCACCTGGTTGCGGCCGAAGCCGAACTCCATCATCGTGACCGCCATGGTCTCCGAGGCGTGGGAGGGGCCGCCCTCGGTGAGGATCCAGACGAGGTCGAAGAGCTGGATCGTGTAGATGACCGACAGGAACACGCTGATCCGGATCGTCGGGCCGAGCAGCGGCAGGGTGACGTGGCGGAACACCTTCCACGGCGTGGCGCCGTCGATCTGCGCGGCCTCGATCAGCTCGTCCGGGATGTTCTGCCGCCCGGCCAGGTAGATCATCATGTGGAAGCCGAAGTACTTCCACGTCATCACGAGGAACAGCGACGGCATGACGGTGCCCGTGTCGGCCAGCCACTCCGAGTCCAGCCCGACCACGCCGAGGATCTGGTTGGCCAGGCCCGCGTCGGGCGAGAGCAGGAGCGAGAACAGCACGCCCGTGATGACCTCGGACAGCACGTACGGCGCGAAGAAGACCAGCCGGTAGACGGCCCTGCCGCGGACGCGCTGGTGCAGCAGCATGGCGATGGCCAGCGAGAACGGCAGCTGCACGCACAACGACAGGAGGATCAGCAGGACCAGGTGCCACACGTCCTGCCGGAAGACCTCGGTGCCGATCAGTCGGGTGAAGTTGTCCAGGCCGACGAAGTCCGTGGGCAGGCCGCCGAAGCCGTTCCACTTGAACACGCTCGCGTACAGCGCGACCGCGATCGGCGCCACCACCAGCAGCAGGAACAGCACCAGGGCGGGCAGGACGAACAACGTCATCGTCACCCAGGGCCGGCGCGGGCGCCCGGGCGGCCGGGCGCGGGCCGGGAGCGCGGGCGCCTGCGGCCCTCGCGTCAGCGTCGTCATTCGCTCTTGGCCACTTCCGTGATGGCCTCGACGACCTGCTGCGGCGTCTTGGTGCCGCCGATGAGCTGGGCCACGCTGTCGTTCACCTCCGCGCCCACCGCGGGCGGGTACGCCTGGTCCAGGTAGAGCTGGAACCCGGTCGCGCCGGCCAGCGACTCCGCCACGATCTTGAGGTTCGGGTCCTTGACGGAGCTCTCCTCGCCCTGGAGGACGGGCAGCACCCCGCCCGCCTCGACCGCCCTGCTGTGGTTGGCCATGGCGGTGAAGAACTTGACGAACTCGACGGCCTCGGGCGGCGCGTCGGCGCCGACGGCCAGGCCGCCACCGCCGCCGAACGCCTCGGTGACCGTCCCCTTGCCGCCGTCGACCGCGGGGAAGGGGAAGAAGCCGAGGTCGTCGCCGAGGCCCTTGCCGGACGACTTCTGCACGGCCGGCGCCCACTGGCCCATCAGCTCCATGGCGGCCTTGCCGTTGGAGACGGACGCGGACTGGCCGTCGGGCGTGGAGTAGCCGGCCCCGAGGAAGCCCTTCTGGAACGGCTGCAGGTCGGCCAGCGCCTTGAGCTGCTGGCCGGCGGCCACGAAGTCGGGGGTGTTGAAGTTCTTGTCGACCGCGGCCTGGTGCATGGCCGGCACGCCGCCGATGCGCATGGCGAGGTAGGCCCAGTAGTAGTGGCCAGGCCACTTCTCCTTGCCGGCCAGCGCGATCGGGGTGGTGCCGGCCGCCTTGAGCTTCTTGACGTCGTCGAGGAGCTCGGCCCAGGTGGCGGGCGGCTGCTGGATGCCGGCCTTGGCGAAGAGCTTCTTGTTGTACCAGAAGCCGACCATGCCGATGTCGGTCGGCAGCCCGTACGTCTTGCCGTCGAACTGGTAGGCGGTCAGCGACGCCTTGGTGAAGGTGCCGAGGATGGGGGCGACGTCGGCGGAGATGTCCTTGACCAGGCCCGCGTCGATCTGCTGCTGAAGGACCCCGCCGCCCCACGAGGCGAACACGTCGGGTGCCTTGCCCGACTGGGTGAGCGTAGTGATCTTGGACTTGTACGCCTCGTTCTCCAGGACGGTGGCCTTGATGGTGACGTTGGGGTGCGCGGCCTCGAACTCCTTGGCCCGCTGGACCATGATCGTCTTCATCGGTTCGGTGGTGGACAGGTGCCACAGCTCGAGCGTCACCTTGGCGGGGGAGCCCGCCGTGCTCTTCTGCGGCTCGGCGGCGCCGCCACCGCCGCCACTGCAGCCGGTGACGAGAACGGCCGTCGCGATCAGCAGGAAACCACGTTTCATAGGGGTTCTCTCCTTCAGGCCGAAAGTTTCGTGAAACCCCCCGATAATTTCGTTGCCCGGAGCATAGGTAAACGGCGTGTTACGCGTCAATAGCAGGAACGGGAGCATCGCGGTGCCGAAAGTTTCGGTACACTTTCGAGCATGTCAGCGAAGAGACGGGTGACGATCGCCGTGATAGCCGAGGAGGCCGGGGTGTCCATCCCCACGGTCTCCAAGGTCATCAACGGCCGTCCCGAGGTCGCGCCCGCGACCCGCTCCCGCGTCGAGCGGCTGCTCCAGCAGCACGGCTACCAGCGGCGCGCCAGCGCCGGCGACACCCACGCCGGGCTGGTGGACCTCGTCTTCGCCGAGATCGAGTCACCGTGGGCCATGGAGATCGTCCGTGGCGCCGAGAGCGCCGCCCACGAGGCCGGGTCCAGCGTCGTCATCTCCGTCCTGCACACCCACGCCGGACCTGGACGCGACTGGATGGAGCGCCTGGCCGGCCGCCGCACCGACGGCGTCGTCATCGTCGCCTCACGCCTGTCGGCCGGCGTGCAGGACCAGCTCCGCGCCCGCTCGCTGCCGTTCGTCGTCGTCGACCCCGAGGGCGAGCCCGCGCCCGGCGTCGTCTCCGTCGGCGCCACCAACTGGAACGGCGGGCTCGCCGCCACCCGCCACCTGGTCGAGCTGGGCCACCGCCGCATCGGCGTGATCAGCGGTCCCGCCGACATGCTGTGCAGCCAGGCCCGCATCGACGGCTACCGCGCCGCCCTGGAGACCGCCGGCATGCCGGTCGCGCCTGAGCTGATCCGGCGCGGCACCTTCCTCGTCGACTCCGGCCACGACAACGGCCACGCCCTGCTGTCCCTCGACGACCCGCCCACGGCCATCTTCGCGGGCAGCGACCTGCAGGCGTTCGGCGTCTTCGAGGCCGCCCGGCAGCGCGGGCTGCGGGTGCCGGAGGACCTGAGCGTGGTCGGCTTCGACGACCTGCCGCTCGCCCGCTCGGCCTGGCCGCCGCTCACCACCGTCCGGCAGCCGTTGCAGGAGATGGCCGCGCTGGCCGCCCGTACGGTGCTCGCGATGGGACGCGGCGAGGTGCCGGAGTCGCGGCGCGTGGAGCTGGCCACGGAGCTGGTCGTCCGCGAGAGCACCGCGCCTCTTCGCCGCTGACCCGGCGGGATCGGTCAGGGCCGGAAGAACAGGGCACGCCTCGTCTCCGTGCCCACCACGCTGCCCACGCACCGGTAGAAGCGCGCCCCGGCCGCGAACTGGGCCGCCGACGGCGGCATCACCTCCGACTCCAGCTTCCGCCCGGCGCGCTCGGCCGCGGCGTTGCGCGTGGCCAGCATCACCCGCGGGGAGCACACCCGCTTCACCGTCGGGTGCCTGGCCAGGTCGTGCTGGTCGTACGTCATGGAGTCGTCCGGTATCGGCGCCACCGCGTACGTCTCCCAGGAGTGCGTCTCCTCGCAGCCCACCCGCCGGGCCGTGGTGTCGCCCGCGATGATGACGAGGCCGCCCCAGCACTCGGCCTCCTTCACGCATGCCGCGCCGGCCGCCGCTGCCGCCGCCGGGCAGCCCTCGGTGTAGGTGTCCAGGCCGCTGAGCGGGCCCTTGGCGGGGCGTCCGGTCGCTGGGGCCGTCCCGGTGGGCCCGGTCCTGGACGGATCTGCCCCGGTCGGATCGGTTTCGGACGGGTCGGCCGGGGCGGTGGCCTGCCGGTCGGATGGCTCGCCGGTGATGCGGTCGTGGACCACGACGCCGACGGCGGTCGCGGAGACGACCGCGAGGACGGTCACGAGCGTCAGGAGCAGTTTGGAGGCGCCGAGCCGGGCGGGCGCCTCGGTGTCGACCTCCTGGCCGCCGCGCCCCCCGGGGCCCGTTCCGTCGTCCGCCGCGTGCGCCGGATCTGGACCGGGCCCGTGGGGCGCGGGATCGCGGGGCCCGTACGCGGGGTCGTCCGTCCTGTACGCCGGGCCATGAGGAGCGGCCGGGACGCGCACGGGCCCCGGGGAACCGGTGCCGATGGGGACAGAGCCGAGGGGACGCGAGCTGAAAGGATGCGAGCCGAGGGGGACGGCGGCGAGCTCGTCGCGGAAGGTGGCCGCGTCCGGGGTGCGCTCGCGCGGGTCCGACGCCAGCGCCCGTCTCAGCACCGCCGTCAGCTCCGGCGGCACCCCCGGCAGGTCCGGCACCGGCAGACGGTGCAGCGCCAGGATCACCGCCAGGTGCGGCACGCCGCTCTCCGGGAAGCGCGGCGGGCGGCCCGACATGAGCGCGTAGACGGTCGCGGCGAGCGAGTAGACGTCACCGGCCGGGGTGGGCCCGGCCAGCTCGAACGCCTCCGGCGGGGCGTAGGCGGGCGTCAGCGACTCGCGGGTGACCGAGGCGTCCAGGCCCGGCGCGGACCCGGCTGCCGGCATCGTGGCCAGCCCGAAGTCGGACAGCGCGACCTGGCCGTACCGGTTGAGCAGGATGTTGGCGGGCTTGACGTCGCGGTGCAGCACGCCCTGCGCGTGCGCGGCGGCCAGCGCGCCGGCGATGCGGACGCCGACGTCGCGGGCGTCCGCCGGGGTGAGCCGCCGCCCCTTGAGCGACCCGCCGGGGCACAGCTCCAGCACCATGTACGGCCGGGCGTCGGGCAGCAGACCGGCGTCATAGACGGGCACCACGTGCGGATGGCCGGACAGCGCGCCGGCGGCGGTGACCTCGCGCATGAAGCGGCGCCGGTCCCGGTCGGAGAGCAGGACCCGGTTGTCGACCTTGAGGGCGACCTCCCTGCCCACGGCCGACTGCAGGGCCCGGTAGACGACGCCGAAGCCGCCCTGCCCCAGCACGCCCCGGATCTCGTACCCGGGGACGGATAATTCCGACACGCGCGGAAGCGTAGCGCGTGCGGCCAGGCGTCCGAGTTTTCTGGTCGGCTACCGGGGCAGCCGGTACGACATGCTGCGAAACCTGGTGAACGGAGCCGTCGGGGGAGCCCTGGCCACGGCGGCGATGAGCACGGTCATGGTGGCGGGCGAGCGCGCCGGTCTGATGGGGGATCAGCCGCCCAAGCGCATCGTCCGCGCGATCCTGCCCGGCCACCGGCACAGGAGCAAGCCGGGGGAGGGCGTGCTCGGCGCCGTGGCCCACTTCGGGTTCGGGGTGGGGTCCGGGGCGCTGTTCGGCGCGCTCGCCCGCGGCCGTCGCGCCCGGGTGCCGCTCGGCATCGCGTACGGCCTGGCGATCTGGGTGGCCAGCTACGCCGGATGGGTGCCCAAGCTGGGCACGATGCCGCCGCTGCACCGTGACCGGCCGGGCCGCCAGGCGGTGATGGCCGCCGGGCACGTCGTGTACGGCGTGGCCCTGGCCAAGGCCCTCAACCGCCTCGACCACCGCACCCATCACAGCACCGATCACAGCATCGGCGCGGCCTGACGGCCGCCGGTGGCCGGGGCAGGTGGGGGCGGGTAGGGTCGGCGCACGTGAGCACCGAGTTGGAGCGGCTGACCGCACGGCTGCGCGCGTTCGCCGAGGCCCGGGACTGGGAGCAGTTCCACACCCCCAAGAACCTCGCGATGGCGCTGGCCGGCGAGGTGGGCGAGCTGGTGGCCGAGTTCCAGTGGCTCACCCCGGCAGAGTCGGCGAGCCCCGACCCGGCCACCCTCGACCGGGTCCGCTCCGAGCTGGGCGACGTGACCGCCTACCTGGTGCGCCTGGCCGACGTCCTCGGGATCGACCTGGTGGAGGCGGCGGGCGCCAAGCTGGACGAGAACGAGCGCCGCTACGACCCCGGCCGCTACCGCGGCTCGGCCAGGAAGGCGCCCCCGCTGTCCTCCTGAGCCGAACCCAACAGGGCTCCGGATGCTCTTCTCGCCGGCTCAAGGTCCCCCCTAAGGTGACGGGCATGCGATTCGGCGTGCTCGGCCCGCTGGCCGTCTGGACCGACGCCGGGGAGAGCGTGGCGATCCCCGGCCTGAAGGTGCGGGCGCTCCTCGCCGATCTCCTCGTCAGCGAGGGGCACGTGGTGTCGGCCGACCGGCTGGTCGACGACCTGTGGAGCGGCGAGCCGCCGGGCAACCCCGCCGGGGCGCTCCAGGTCCGGGTCTCCCAGCTCCGGCGGGCGCTGGAGGACGCCGAGCCCGGCGCCAAGAACCTCGTCGTCTCCCGCGCTCCCGGCTACCTCCTGAGCGCCGAGCCCGGAGCCGTGGACGCCGCCCGCTTCACCGGCCTGCTCGCGCGGGCCGAGGCGGCCGACGGGCCGCGCGCCACGGCCGCGCTGCTGTCGGAGGCTCTCGGGCTCTGGCGCGGACCGGCGTACGCCGACTTCGCCGACGAGGAGTTCACCAGGTCGGCGATCGTCCGCCTGGAGGAGCAGCGGCTCGCCGCGCTGGAGCGGCACGCCGAGGCGCGGCTGGAACTGGGCGAGCACGGCCTGCTCGCGGGCGAGCTGGGTGAGCACGTCGCCCTCCACCCGCTGAGGGAGCGGCTGCGCGCCGTCCACATGCGCGCCCTGTACCGCGCGGGGCGGCAGAGCGAGGCACTGGCCAGTTACGCCGAGCTGCGCGAGCGGCTGGCCGAGGAGCTCGGCCTCGACCCCGGCCCCGAGCTGGCCGAGCTGCACCAGGCGATCCTCGGGCAGGACCCCGCGCTCAGCGCCGTGACCGAGCGCCCGCCCACCAACCTGCCCGCCCCCGTCAGCAGGCTCATCGGCCGCGACGACGCGATCACCGAGGTCGCCGCGCTGCTGGCGGACCACAGGCTCGTCACGCTGACCGGCAGCGGCGGCGTCGGCAAGACCCGGCTCGCGCTGGAGGTGGCCCACAGCCTGTCCGGCGCCTACACCGACGGGGCCTGGCTGGTGGAGCTGGCCTCGCTCGACCGCGCCACGGGCTCGCCCGCCGAGGCCGTCATGGAGGCGCTCGGCATCCGCGAGGGCACCGACGGCGCGACGCCCGCCGCCCGGCTCGCCGAGGTGCTGCGCACCCGCGAGACGCTGCTGGTGCTGGACAACTGCGAGCACGTCGTCGATCGGATCGCCGACGTGGCCGGCGCGCTGCTGCGGGCCGTGCCCGGGCTGCGCGTGCTGGCCACCAGCCGCGAGCCGCTGTCCCTGCCCGGCGAGGTGCTGTGGAGCGTGCCGCCGCTCGACGTGCCCGACCTCACCGCCTTCGACGCCGTCCTCGGCGCCTCGCCCGGCGCCGCCCTCGCCGCCGCCGAGGGGTCCGACGCCGTCCGCCTTTTCGTCGCCCGCGCCGCCGCCTCCACGCGCGGCTTCACGCTCGACGCGGGCAACGCCGAGGCCGTCGTACGGCTCTGCCGCCGGCTCGACGGCATCCCGCTGGCGCTGGAGCTGGCCGCCACCCGCGTACGGGCGCTCGGTCTGCGGGGGGTGGTGGCGCGGCTGGACGACCGGTTCCGGCTGCTCGCCTCCGGGCACCGCGGCGCCCCGCCCCGCCAGCAGACGCTGACCGCGGTCATCGACTGGAGCTGGGAGCTGCTGACCCCGCCCGAGCGGGTGGTGCTGCGCCGCCTGGCCGTCCACGCCGACGGCTGCACGCTGGAGGCGGCCCAGGAGGTCTGCGCCGGCGACAGGACAGGCCGGGACCGGATCGACGAGCCCGCGGAGCTCGCGGAGCTCGCGGAGCTCGCGGAGCTCGCGGAGCTCGCGGAGCTCGACGTCCTCGACCTGCTCGCCCGGCTGGTCGACCGGTCGCTGGTGGTGGTCGTGGAGGGGGCCGCCGGCGTCCGGTACCGGCTGCTGGAGTCCGTCGCCGAGTACTGCCTGGACCGGCTGGCCGACGCCGGCGAGCTGGAGTCCGTACGGCGGGCGCACGCCCGCCACCACCTGGCGCTGGCCGAGCAGGCCGAGCCAGCCCTGTACGGCCACGACCAGCGGGAATGGCTGCAACGGCTCGACGCGGAGGCCGCCAACCTGCGCGCGGCGCTGGAGACGGCGGCCCGCGGCGACGACGCCGGCACCGCGATCCGCCTCGTCAACGCGCTGAGCTGGTACTGGTACCTGCGTGGCAGGCCCGGCGAGGCCCGGCGCTCCCTGGAGACGGCGCTCGCCCTCCACGGCGATGCCCCCGGCCGGGCCAGGGCGGCGGCCTGGCGGGCGGGGTTCGCCCTCATGCTGGGTGACCAGGCGACCTGGGACACCGCCGCCATCGAGGACGCCCGCGACCGGGCCAGGGCCGAGCTGTTCCTCGGCATGGCCGTGGCCGACGTTCCGACGGCGCAGGCGCTGATGGGCGGCGCTCTGACCACGTTCCGCGCCATCGGCGACGAATGGGGCATCGCGACAGTGCTCAGCAAACGGGCCCGTGACGCCTTCACGCAGCGCGACGTGGTCGCCCTCGAACGCGACAGCGAGGAGAGCGTCCGGCTGTTCGACAAGCTCGGCGACCAGTGGGGACGCCTCCAGGCCCTGGAGTGGCTGGGCGGCCTGGCCGAGATGCGGGGCGACGGCGAAGGGGCCAGGCTGCTGTTCGAGGACGGGCTGCGGGTGGCCGAGGAGCTCGGGCTGTGGAACGAGGCCGCCCGCCGTACGGCCTGGCTGGGCTGGGGGGCGCTGCAGGCCGGAGCCTACGAGCGGGCGATGGAGCTGTGCGGCCGGGCACTGCGGCTGTCGGTCGAGCAAGGGTTCCGGGAGGGCAAGGTGATGGCCGAGATGGGCCTCGCCTTCGCCGCGCGCCGGGCCGAGCGGTTCGACCTGGCCGAGCGGCACCTGCTCCACCTGCTCGAAGGAGTGCCCCGCCACCCCGGCGCCGAGCCCGCGCTGCACCTGCCCACCACGCTCGTCGAGCTCGGATACCTGCGCGAACGGCAGGGCGACGCCGAGGAGGCCCGGAAGCTGCACCTGGAGGCGCTGGCCGCGGCCCAGAGGATCGGCGACCCGAGCAGCGTCACGTTCGCCGTCGAGGCGCTCGCCGCCGCGCTGGCCGCATCCGGCTCGCCGGACCGGGCCGCGCGCCTGCTGGGCCTGGCCGCCGCCGCCCACGAGGCCGGCCGGACCCCGGCGACGCCGTCGCAGACGGAGGAGATCGACCGGGTCACCGAGCGGGTCCGGGAGGCGCTGGGTGAGGAGCGGTTCGCGGCCCTGTACGAGGAGGGCAGCCGCCTGAAGCTCGACGACGCACCAGGCCTCGCCCTCTGACCTTCACGCCTGGGTGGCCACGTACTCGGCCAGACGGTCGAAGAACTGGATCCAGCCGGCCTTGGCCTGCTGGGCGTGCTCCTCGTCGGTGTTGACGCCGAACTGGTGGAAGCGCATCTCGGTCCCGCCGTCCTTCCCGGTCAGCTCCAGCGTGGCCACGGAGGCGGGGCCGTCGCCGGGGTTGTCCGGGTCACCGGTGGTGAACACCAGCCTGCCGGGGCCGTCCACCTCACGGTAGGTGCCGCCGAGCGGGGCCTCGAAGCCGCCCTCGCCGACCAGGACCACCTGCCACACGCCGCCGGGCCGCAGGTCGACGACGATCCGCTCAACGGGGGCGGTGAAGGAACGCGGCCCGAACCACCGGGACAGGCGCTCCGGCTCGGTCCAGGCGGCGAACACCGTCTCGCGGGGGGCGTCGAGGACTCGGGTGATCTCGTACTGCGCGGTCTGCGTGGTCATCGGGGTGCCTTTCTCCGGTGGTCGTCGGCTTGACGAGTTCCACGATGCCGGAGCGGCCTTACGGTCTCCTTCAGGTGCTCTTAAGACCCGTTCAGCCGGCTTCCACCATGGGGTCGGCGGCCAGATAGCCGGTGACGTCCGGGGCCTGCGGCCGGGCCAGCACGTGCTCCACCCAGGCCCGCCGTTCATGCTCGATGGCCACCAGGTGCCAGACGCAGCCGATGGGGGCGTCGAGCGGCAGCCTGCGCAGGTCGGTCGTGCCCGGCTCGGCCCGCCACAGGCGCTGGAACAGGATGTCGGACTGCCACCAGCACACGTTCGCCCACAGCGCGTCGGTGCCCCGGTCCACGATCACGAACGCCACCCCGCCCCCCTCGGGCAGCTCCTCCTCGACGGCCCGCAGCGCGGCCTCCACCTCGAAGTCGTCCGGCAGCTCCCCTCCGGCGGTGATCCCGATGACCTTCACACTCCATCCGCCCACCATCGTCACGCCCAGGGACCGGGTCCGGCGCGGGCGGTAGGGGGCTCTCGGTGGCTCCAGTGCGGTCATGGATCAGAAGGTAGTCCCGGACGTGCCGGGACCAGAAGCCCGTTCGGCACTCTCATCCGAACCGTTGCGCGGACGCGGCCATCGGCCGGTGAGGGGATCAGGAATGGTAAGCCACCGTCCGTGATCTTTGTATGACTTAATTGGATCGTTTGACCATTAACGGCGAAAGTTGCGCTTTTTCCGTTTGGCAACATGCTTCGAGCCGCGCGAGTCAGGGACCGTGTCACTGGCCCAGACGGGGTGGAGCTTCGTCCGGCGCTGGACAGCCGGGTCCGGGTCATGGATCCGCCGTCGGCCGCCCAGGTTTTCGCCTTCCACCAGCAGTTCTCGTCCTGGGTGGTCATCTCCTGCTCGGGCAGGCTCCACCATGCCGGGCCGGACACCCGGGGTCCAGCCGTCGTCACCCCGCCTGCCTACGCCTCTACTTCCCAACGCATCCGATATGGCAGCGCCAGCGAAATGACGGCCACATGCTTGAGACGCCCCGAGCTGATCGGAAGCCCGCAAGGCTGGGAGCCGTGCCCGCGCAGAGAAAGTATCCCCAAGAGTCGCGTGATCGGGCCGTGGAGATGGCGTTCGAGTTATGCGGCGTGGGTGTCGGTGCCACGCAGGATGTACAGGTCATCGCCGAACACCGCCGAGATCTGGAGTTGCCCGCCGAGGGCCTGCACGTACCGGGCGATGGCCTCCACGGTGGACACCTCACCACGTTCGATCTGGGAGATCCGGCTCTTGGTCACTCCCATCAGGTCAGCGACCTCGGTCTGTGACATGCCCAAGCTCTTGCGCCGTTCGGCTAGCCGATAGCCATCGATGTAGGCCTGATTGCGTCGCCGGGCCTCAGCCACGGCCTCCTCGCCGCCGGAGGTGGCCACGATGTCGGCGCGGACGTCGCTCCACTTGGGAAAATCGGTCCTTCTCTTCCGCCTCGCGTTCGGTCAAGTACTCCGCATACAGCTCTTCGGCGCGGGGGATGGTCCGCCGATACCAGCCCGACCAGTCACCGGACTCATCCCCGCCGACCAGCAAGATGGCCGACCGCCACGGATCGAACACAAACAAGATCCGGATCTCGGAGCTACCCGCCGGGCCGGGACGTAGTTCCTTCAGGTTGTGGACCTGGGAGCCTTGTAACTTGTCGACCAGCGGGCGGCCCAGGCTCGGGCCGGCTTCGGCCAGTCGGTCGATGGCATCGACGACCTGCACCCGGGATCGTTCGTCCAGGGCGTTGATCCAGGCCAGGATCTCTTTGGTGGCGCGGATCTCCCACTCCTCCGCACCCAGAAGTGTGGCAAATCCTTTACCTGGAGGGAGGGCTTCACGACGCCGAATCGCTGACGACAGTTGGTCCGGCTCGCCCTGCGGTGCCCGGCCCGCCCCGGCGGTGGGGCGGATGCCGAGCGGTCCGAACTCGTCGAAACCAAGCGGGCGATGACCGGCACGGCATTGCCACCGCCGAGGTCGGCACGATCATCGCCCGCCGACAGCGGACCGTGCTGGTCGTGCCGCGTCGCACGATCCGCTGCAGCTTCTGGCCTTCTTGGTCCGTGAGCCTGCGGACCTTGACCGGTTGCGTCCCTCGGCCTCCCACGTGCCGATCGAACGTGATCAGCACCATCCAACCGGCAGGGACGCCCTACGCGCCAACCCGGTGATCATTTCCGGTCAAAGCGCTAGCGCACGGGTAACCACACCTGGCCGGAGCCGCGTGTCCGCGACAGCTCCACCTTCCAGCACCCCGGCTTCGGGAACACGAAGCCCGTTCCCCACTCCTCGCCCGGTCGTTTCCAGTTGGACCCGCCATGCTGCTCAGGTCCGAACGTCCGGCGGGCCCGCGTGCCGTCCGGCAGCGTGGCGGTGACCGTCAACGGCCCTTCACCGGTCATCCGCCACACGATCTTCACCTCGCGACCCTTCCGGAACGGCACCGGGGCGAACAGCAATCCCCACACCTCCGCGCCCCGGCCCTCACCCCGCACCTCCGGAAACCCGCCGCCGGACGTCAGCACCGGCATCCCATGGCACCCCTTCCCCGCCCCCGTGACGGCCGGGCTGGTCCCGTCACTCGTCCCAGGAGTCGCCGCCTCGTCACTCGCCGTTGGGGTCGCCGTGGCGCCGTCATCGCCGCTGGGCTTCGCCTCCTCGCTCGAACCGGGAGTCGTCGCCGGGGCGGTCGCCGGCGTATCCGGGTCTCGCCCTGAACCGCCCGCCTTCTCGGCTCCGCCGGCCGTGCAGCCGGCGGCCAGCAGCAGGAGCGCCGCTCCCATCGCCGTCCATCTCATGAGGCCTCCTCACTCGCTCACGTCCCATACACCGGGAGGCGGCAGAAGGTTCCCGTCATGATTTATGATCGTAAAAGGAAATAAAGGATCACACCGAGAGCAATGAGCCAGATAATTGCTCCGATCGCCCCGATGACCAGGCATCCGGCCACCACGGTGCGTTTTCTTCCTCGGTCGCCCCATTCCTGGCGACCGTGATCCGGGTCCATGGCAAGAGGCTACGCCTGCAGCTTTTACCATCGTGGTGCCAATTCCCGTGATTGTCGGCGGTAATTCCGTCGCGGTGCCGAATGGTTCCACGGATGAATGCTCTTGAGGGGTCCCCGTGGGGCCGGGGGAGGGGGTCGATCGGGAAGCGGTGAGGATCACCACCGTCTGGGATGTGACCGCTGGAGGTGCCGTGGTGCAGGGATCAGGAGGCGGCTGCCCGCTCGGTTGGCTGCCGCCATGACATGGTTGCCCGCTGATTTCGTCCATCCCACCCATGTCGAGCTCCCCGGTGGCGGCTGTCACCTACGCCCGATCACCGGCGCGGACACCGACCTCGACCACCCCGCCGTGATGGGTTCGCAGGCACGGCTCTGGTCGATCTACGGTGAGGCGTACGGCTGGCCCAGGGCCGACATGACCTACGAGGATGACCTGAAGGACCTCGAACGGCATGCGAGAGAGATCGAGGCGCACGAGTCCTTCAACTACGCGCTGTTCGACGACGCGGAGACCGCACTCCTCGGCTGCGTCTACATCGACCCGCCGGAGCGCCAGGACGCCGACGCCGAGGTGTCCTGGTGGGTGGTGGACGATCGCGTCGGCACCGACCTGGAACGCGCGATGGACGCGCTGGTCCCGCAGTGGATCGCGGAGTCCTGGCCGTTCGAGCGCCCGCGCCTCATCGGACGCGACCTGTCGTGGAAGGAATGGCTGGCTCTCCCCAAGCTCGCCTGAACCCGCCTGGCGCGTACCCGTAGGGACTGTGAATCACGGGTCCCTTGGGCTGGGGTGGACCGGACTCGGACTCTGGACAAGCCCGGTCCTCCAGCTCAAAGGCCCTTTTCTCGGGTAGGTGGCTGTGCTGGCCACGGCTCCCGGTGAGAGCGCGAGGCTAGTCCTGCAGCTCGTCGGCGTTGTCGTTCTCGTACAGTGCGGCGCCGTCCGCGTCGTCGAATGCGGCGGCGTTGTCGGTCTCGGTCTGGATGTTCTCCCACCAGTACGGGCGCCAGCCGATCGCGGGGTCCTTGCACCTTTCCGAGGAGTAGGACCCGGACACCACTTCGTCGTTGACGGAGTACACCCAGGTGGACGTGGTGCGTGAGGACGCGCTGCACTCGATCCCGATGCCGTCGTCCCCGTGCGTGGCGGCGGCGGCCGGACCCGCCACCGCTCCGGCCAGTGCGAAGGCGGCGATCAACGGCCCGCCGGCGGCGATGAGGCTTCTCATGGTTCCCCCTGTTACCACGAAGTGACGATGCGTGATCACTGTATGTAGCGGCCGAAAGGGTTGCCGAGAGCGCCACGCCGATTGTCCGGCTAATGTGGCAGTGAAGCTGACCGCCCGATTTTGGGTGGCAGCGCGGTGGCGACGACCGTTCTTCGTGGGGCCGTCGCCACCGCCTCGCGCGACTGGCTGTGCTTCGGACCGTCACCGTCCGTGCCCAGGTCCCTCCAGAAGCGCCGGCCTCCGGTCAGGAGGCCAAGGCTTCCAGGACCTGTTCGCCGTACTTGGCGAGTTTGTTCTCGCCGACCCCGCTGACCGTCCCGAGCTCCGCCAGCGAGGACGGCCCCCGGGTGGCGATCTCGCGCAGGGTGGCGTCGTGGAAGATGACGTAGGCCGGGACGCCCTGCTCCTTGGCCGTGGCGGCGCGCCAGGCGCGGAGGCGTTCGAAGACCGGGGCCACCTCCGCCGGCAGCTCCACCACCGGACGCGAGGAGCCGCCGCCGGAGGTCCTGGAGCGGGCGGGGCGCTGGGCGTCGCGGCGCAGGTCGACCTGCCGCCGGCCGCGCAGCACGTCGGCGCTGGCGTCGGTGAGCACCAGCGTGCCATGGGCCGGCTCCACGGCCAGCAGCCCCTGCGCCAGGAGCTGGCGCACCACTCCGTGCCACTCGGTGTTGCCCAGCTCGGCCCCCACGCCGAACACCGTCAGCGAGTCGTGGCCGTGCTGCAGCACCTTGGCCGTCTTCTTGCCGAGCAGGATGTCGACGATCTGCCCCACCCCGAACCTCTGCCGTCGCTCCCGGTCCAGCCGCAGGACCGTGGACAGCACCTTCTGGGCGGGGACCGTGGCGTCCCAGGACTCCGGCGGGGCCTGGCAGGTGTCGCAGTTGCCGCAGGGCTCGTCGAGGCGCTGGCCGAAGTAGTCGAGGAGCATGGCGCGGCGGCAGCCGGCGGTCTCGCACAGGGCGAGCATGGCGTCGAGGTGGAGGACCTGGCGCCGCCGGTGCGCCTCGTCGCCCTCCAGCGCCAGCCGCCGGTGCTGGACGACGTCCTGCAGGCCGTAGGCCATCCAGGCGGTGGCGGGCAGGCCGTCGCGCCCGGCGCGGCCGGTCTCCTGGTAGTAGCCCTCGACGGACTTGGGCAGGTCGAGGTGGGCGACGAACCGCACGTCGGGCTTGTCGATGCCCATGCCGAACGCGATCGTGGCCACCACGATGAGCCCGTCCTCCCGCAGGAAGCGGGCCTGGTGGGCGGCGCGGGTGGGGGCGTCGAGGCCCGCGTGGTACGGCACGGCGGGGATGCCGTTGTCGGCCAGGAACTCGGCGGTCTTCTCCACCGAGGAGCGCGACAGGCAGTAGACGATGCCCGCGTCGCCCGGGTGCTCGGCGCGCAGGAACTCCAGCAGTTGCCGCTTCGGCTCGCTCTTGGCCGTGATGCGGTACTGGATGTTGGGGCGGTCGAACCCGGCCACGAAGTGCCTGGCCTGGTCGAGGCCCAGCCGGGAGGAGATCTCGGCGTGCGTGGCCGGGGTGGCGGTCGCGGTCAGCGCGATGCGCGGCACGTCGGGCCAGCGCTCGTGCAGCCCGGACAGCGCGAGATAGTCGGGCCGGAAGTCGTGGCCCCACTGGGACACGCAGTGCGCCTCGTCGATGGCGAACAGCGAGATGTCGCCCTTGCCCAGCAGTCGCAGGGTGGAGTCGGTCCGCAGCCGCTCGGGCGCGAGGTAGAGCAGGTCGAGCTCGCCGGCCAGGAACGCGGCCTCGACCGCCTGCCGCTCGTCGAAGCCCTGCGTCGAGTTGAGGAACCCCGCGCGCACGCCGAGCGCTCTCAGCGCGTCGACCTGGTCCTGCATGAGCGCGATCAGCGGCGAGATCACCACGCCGACCCCGGGCCGCACGAGCGCCGGGATCTGGTAGCACAGCGACTTGCCGCCGCCGGTCGGCATGAGGACGAGCGCGTCGCCGCCCTTCACGACGTGCTCGATGATCTCCTGCTGGCCTTCGCGGAAGGAGTCGTAGCCGAACACCCGGTTGAGGACGTCGATGGGGGTATCCATGCGGCTACCTTACGTGTTCGCCGAGCCTCCGGCGCCGTGTTCGCCCACGGCGATCCTAGGCGAATCCTGTTGTGACCCGGCGGGAGCGGGAAAGTGTGCAGATCATGAGTGTTTCGTATGTGGTGACCGGTGGAGGGCGTGGCATCGGCAGGGCGGTCGTGGAGCGGCTGCTCCGCTCCGGCGGACCGGGCGTGAAGGTGAGTGTGGTGGCCGTCGAGCGCGACGCCGAGGCCCTCGCCTGGGCGGGTGGCGGAGTGGTCCCCGTCGTCGGCGACGCCTCCGACGAGGCCGTCGTCGAGCGGGCGGCCGACCTGGCCCAGGAGGCCGGCGCGCTCGCCGGCTGGGTGAACAACGCCGCCGTCTTCCGCGACGCCTCCGTCCACACCTCGTCCACCGCCGAGATCCGCGCGCTGATCGCGGCCAACCTCGATCTGGCCGTCACCGGCTGCGCCGTCGCCGTGCGCCGCTTCCTGGTCGCCGGTACGGCCGGCGCGATCGTCAACGTCACCTCCCACCAGGCCCGGCGGGCGGTCCCCGGGAGCCTGCCGTACTCCACGGCCAAGGCCGCCATCGAGGGGCTGACCAGGGCGCTCGCCGTCGAGTACGGCAAGCGTGGCATCCGGGTCAACGCCGTGGCGCCCGGTTCGGTGGCGACGGAGAGGTACGAGGAGTTCCTCGCCTCGCTCGGGCCCGAGGGGGCGGCCGGCATCGAACAGGAGATGGCGCGGTTGCACCCGCTCGGCAGGGTGGCCTCGCCGGCCGAGATAGCCGCCGCCGTGGCGTACCTGCTGGGGGAGGACTCGGGGTTCGTCAGCGGCGTGACGCTGCCCGTGGACGGCGGCCGGTCGGTGCTCGGGCTCGACCCCGAAGGGCAGGGCTGAGACCCGTCCACACTGTGGGAATGAAAACCGTTGTCATCGGGTTGGAGGGGGCATGAAGAAGAACCTGCACCCGTCGTACCGCCCCGTCGTCTTCCGCGACCCGAGCGCGGGGGTCGCCTTCCTCACCCGGTCCACCGTGACCAGCGCGAAGACCGTCGAGTGGGAGGACGGCCGCACGTACCCGGTCGTCGACGTGGACGTCTCCTCCGCGAGCCACCCCTTCTACACCGGGCGCGGGCGGATCGTCGACAGCGCCGGACGCGTCGAGCGTTTCCAGCAGCGGTACGGCAAGCGCTGAATCGAACACACTGACGAATCGCCTTCGGACAGACCGGGTCGCATGCCCCCATTACCAGTGGGTACAAAGCCTTCACCGGCGTGGGAGCAGGGTGATCGCGATGAGTCTCTCAGGAAAGGAACGCCGCATCCTCGCGGAAATCGAGTACGCCCTGGCCTTGGAGGACCCGGACCTGGCCAGGCGCGTCGCGGCGATCAACAGCATCGAATCAGGCGGCGAAGGGTACATGCGGCCGTACGGGGATCGGGCGCGGGTCTGGGTGACACGGCACGTATGGCTCATCGTGGGGGCCGTGGTGCTCGTGGTGGCGCTGCTCACCCTGGCCGTACTCCTCGCCTGACCGCCCGTCCGGCACTCCTGGGCCTCGTGGGCCCAGGAGGCGGCAGCGCCCCGCCAAGACCCACGGGGCGGCCACAGGAAGGGCTCAGCGGTCCGGCGATCGGCGGTGCCGCTTCAGGACCACGAGATCGATCGCCGCGATGACCGCCACCGCGGCGGCGATCGCCGCCTCCCAGACCCACACCTCGTCGCCCGTCCGCATCGCGCGGACGGCGAAGAACACGGCCGCCGCGATGCCGATCACCAGCGCCACCCTGGACAGTCCCCGCCGGGCGCCCAGCGGGCTGCGCGCGTTCGCCGGCTCGTACCCCGCGCGGTCACGCAACCACATCGTTCCTCCCCTTCCCCCCGGGAGATCGCCTGGTCAGGCCAGGCAGCGCAGCTTCGCGGCGAGCCGCGGGTCGAGCCCGTGCCCGGCCGGCAGCCGTCCCACGGTCGCGTGCACGAACTCGGGGTACGACAGCGTCGCGCTCACCCCGTCGGCGTGCGCCCAGATCTGGTCCGCCGTCTGCTCCACCTGGACGTCCGCGCTCTGCTCCGCCAGCGCGAACCGGCCCACCGCCACCCGCCACAGCGTCCGGCCGTCGGCCTCCTCCTCGGAGACGGGCGCCCCGACGTCGTCGGCGTGCGTGGCGTACTCCGAGTCGTAGTGGAAGGTCTGCAGCCCCACCGGGTACGGCCCGGCCATGGTGTCGATCAGGTGCTCGGCTCCCAGCTCGCGCATGCGCCGCCGGGTGTCGCCGTTCTGCTCGCGCCACTCCGCCAGGACGTCCCGTACGGGCGTCGCCCGGCGCTGCCGTACGGACCACTCGTTGAAGTCGTGGAAACCGTTCACCCCCTCGCGGGCGAGGCGGGTCAGCAGGTTCTGGACGTTGCCGTCGAGGCAGGCGTGGTTGTACAGCTCCTCGCCCGCCAGATGCCCCAGGACGTCCCTGACCGACCACCCCTCGCACTGCGACGGCCGCTCCCACGCCTCGTCGTCCAACCCCGAGAAGAACCGGTCGAGCCTGGCCGCCTCGGCGTCGAAGATGGCGAACGGATCGAACTCTTTCAGCAGGTCCTCAGCCATATTCCGACGCTACCCGCAGGACGCCGCCTCTCACGGCCACCCCCTGTGGGGGCCCGGGAAACACGGGAGCCCGGCCCCTGACGAAGGGGCCGGGCTCTCGCTCAGACGTGCTCAGCGGTCGTGAGGACCGGTCGTGCTAGCGGCGCCAGGTGTACACGCGGACGTAGTCCGTGCGGCTGGTGCTGCCGTCGAGCTCGTCGTTACCGTCGTACACGGCCTTGAACGTGCCGCTCTTCCAGGCGCGCGTCTTGGCGGTGAACTTGCCGCCCCACTTGGTGGTGCCGGAGGCGACCCACTTCCAGCCGCTGGAGCCGTTGGCGCGGTAGTAGACGTTCACCTTCTCGCCGCGGACGCCCTCCCAGCCGTCGTCATCCACCTGGAGACGGCCGGAGAACCAGATCGACTTGCCCTTGCGAACCTTGTACGGGTCGGCGCTGAAGCGGGAGACCCGCGTCTCGGCCTTGCCCTCTTCGATCTCGACGCTGAAGACGGCCTCGTCAGTCGCGACGACCTTGCCGTCCTTGAACGCCTGGGCGGTGGCGCGCCACTTGCCCTCGGCGTCGTCGGAGTTGAACGGGACGCTGAAGCGCCACGACTCGATCTGCTTGGCCTCCTGGGCGCGCAGCGTGCGCACGCCGAGGGGCGAGACGCTCAGCTTGACGTTGTCCACGTCGCTGCTGGCGTCGACCTTGAAGAACGCCTCCGTCTCGCCGCCGTCCTTGACGACGACCGGGTTGGGCGTGATGTCCCTGATGTCGATGGTGGCGGCCTTGGTCTTCGCCATGGCGGCGCTGCCACCCGACACGAGCATGGCCCCACCGACGAGGGTGGAGACGATACCTACAGCGATCTTTCTCATGAGGGTGCTGATTCCTCTCCCCGTATCGCTGGAGTCGGCCCGGGAAGCCGACTCCTTTACTACTTAGAGCCACTGTATGGGGAAAAGGTTGTCTAAAGTTCGTGCAAAAATTTGATCACAGGCGCTACCAGGGCAATCACCCGAAAATCCTTTTGGGATAGGCAGACCGGCTACAGTCTCGCCCATGACGGACGTCTACACCCTTGGCGAGGCGCTGGGAGTCGTCTCCAGCGGCCGGGTCCGCCACGAGACAGAGGCCCGGCTCGACGTCTGCGGGCCGGAGTTCACGCTGGCCGTCGCCCTGGCCAGGCTCGGCCACCGGGCGTGCTTCCTCGGCAAGGTCGGTGGGGACGAGCTGGGGGCGAGAGTCCTCACGGTGCTCAGGGGTGAGGGCGTCGACGTGGCCGACGTACGGGTCAGCGAGGGCGTCCGCACCGGGATGCTCCTCAGGGAGTCGCGCGTGGGCCGGGAGCCACTGGTGACGCACTACCGGGTGGGTTCCGCCGGCTCGGCCCTCACACCGGGGAACGTGCCGATCGACCGGATCGCCGCCTCCAAGATGCTGCACGTCACCGGCCTGACGGCGGGGCTCGGCCGGGACGCGCTCGAAGCGGTCCGCGCCGCCGTGAGCGCCGCGCGCACCGCCGAGGTGGTGATCTCGTTCGCCGTCCACTACGTCCCGGAGCTGTGGCCCTCGGTGCGGGAGGCGGAGGAGGTGCTGAGCGAGCTGGCCTGCGAGTCGCATCTGCTGTTCCTCGCCCAGGACGAGCTGGACCTGGTCAAGCCCGCGCTCACGCCCGAGCGCGAGGTCGTGGTGGACCGGGGCATGAAGGGCGCCAGCGTGCGGGCCCACCGGATGCGGTACGACGCGGCGGGGCTCCAGGTGCCGATCGTGGACCCGGCGGGCTCGGGCGACGCGTTCGTGGCCGGGTACATCAGCGCGGCGCTGGAGGGGCTGACGCCGCAGGAGCGGCTGCACCGCGGCACGGTGCTGAGCGCAGCAGCCGTGAGCAGCGCCAGCGACTGGCAGGGCCTCCCCACCCGCGCGGACCTCTAGGCGGTCACCCCGGCCGCCCCGCGAGCTCCGCGAGGTCGTCCGCGCCGAGCTTCAGCGCGCCGGCGGCCACGTTCTCCTCCAGGTGCTCCAGCGAGCCGGTCCCGGGGATCGGCAGGACGTTCGGGGACCGGGCCAGCAGCCAGGCCAGCGCCACCTGCGGCACGGTCGCGCGGTGGCGGGCCGCGACGGCGTCCAGGCGCTCCGCCGTGATCGGCTGGAAACCGCCGACCGGGAAGAAGGGGACGTAGGCGATGCCCGCATCAGCGCAGGCGTCGACGAGCGGGTCGTCGTCGCGCTGGGACAGGTTGTAGAGATTCTGCACGCAGGCGATGGGCGCGATCGCGCGGGCCTCGGCCAACTCGGCGGCGGTGACGTTGGAGACGCCGAGATGGCGGATCAGGCCCTCCTCACGCAGCGCGAGCAGCGTCTCCAGGGGCGCGGCGAGCGGGGTCCCGGCGCGGTCGAGGTCGCCCATCCGCAGGTTGACCACGTCCAGGCGGTCCACGCCGAGCGAGCGCAGGTTCGCCTCGACGCCGCGGCGCAGACCGTCGGGGGTGAGACCGTTCTTCCGCTCCGCCGGGAGCGCGATGTCGGAGCCCTCGACCAGCGCTCCCACCTTGGTCACGATCACCAGGTCGTCCGGGTAGGGGTGCAGCGCCTCCCGGATCAGCTCGTTGGCCGCCACCCCGTCGCGCGCGTAGTAGTGCGAGGTGTCGATGTGGTTCACCCCGAGCTCCACGGCGCGGCGCAGGACGGCCAGGGCGGTCTCCCGGCCGGGTCGCTCGCCCCTCGGCCAACCGGTCAGCTTCATCGCGCCGTACCCGATCCTCGCGACGCTCAGATCGCCGCCCAGCGCCCATCGTTCGGTGGTCACGATCACCCAGCCTAAGGCTTGCCGTGGCCCGGCCGGCCGGGCCACGGCGTCAAGGACGGCCCGGCCGGGCCGCGGCGTCAGTGGCCGTCCACGGGCCCCTGGGCGAACCGGGTCAGCAGGTTGCGGGTCGCGCGGCGGGTGAAGACCGCGGCGGCGTCGGTCACGCCGTGCCCGCACCGCCGGCCCCGCATCGCGCACACCCAGCGCATCGTCCCCGACGCGAACACCCTCGCCCCGCTGGGCGCGACGTAGTACGTGCTGGTGCTGACGGTGGACCGGCCGCCGCAGTTCACCGGCGACTCCGCCAGCACCTGGACGTCACGTGGTGACCCCGTCCCCACCCGGTCGGTCTCCACCCCGGTCATCCCCGGGAAGCGGGTGCCGTGGGTGCCCTCGTAGATCCAGTGGTCCGGCCGGGTCACCACGTAGGCGGCCTCGGCCGGGAAGCAGTCGTACATCTGCCCGACCAGCGCGCTCTCCGGCTTCGACGCCCGCCACAGCGTGCAGGTGCTCTCCTTGTCGCAGGCCACCGTCCGGTCGTGCAGCCCGATCCGCCAGTAGACGGCGTTCGCCCCCAGGAAGGCCAGGTTGGTGCCCTGGTCGCGGGCGCGGGTGACGGCGGCCCGCATGCCGGGCGACCAGTACTCGTCGTGCCCCATCGACACCACGGCCCGCGCCCCGTCCAGCACCCCGGGCCGCAGGTCCAGGCTGGTGAGGTAGGCCAGCGGCACGCCGCTCCGCTCGGCCACCTCGATGGCGTCCAGCTCGAAGGCGAGGAACAGCCTGGCCCCCGTGGTGTCGTAGGGGCGGTCGAAGGTCACCTCGCGGGACCGGTCGGCGAACCCGCCGGGCCCCAGGTAGAGGCTCCGGCCGCCCCAGAAGTTGTACGCCTGCCAGGTGGTGACGGCGTTCAGCAGCACGACCCGGCCGCGGGTGGAGGCCGAGCGCACGGTGATGGGGACGTAGCGCTGGCCGCCCGTGGAGGCGTCGAGGCGCATCAGGTAGGCGCCCTCCCGCCAGCCCGTGGTGTCGACGGTGAGGGAGGGCTTCCAGTGCGCGGCCGTCACCGTGCCCTCGACGGTCCGCGCCGGCGGCTGCCGCTGCCCGGGGACCCGCTCGGAGCGCCACACCTCCTCCGCCTGGGCGCCCATCCGGAACGCCCGCGCGGTGAAGCGCGGCGCGGTGGTGGAGACGTGCAGCCGGAACCGCTCGCCGGGCAGCACGCTGGTGTGGTCGGCGTACCCCTCGATCTCGTGCTCGCCGCCCCGATGGGTGATGCGCCACTTCGCCGGCCGGCCCGGCGGCGGGGCGCTCGGCCGGGCGGGCGACGCCGTCTGCGCCAGGGGCGGGGACGGGGCCGGGCGGCCGGGAGGGGAGGAGCTGCATCCGGTGAGCAGCAGGGCGAGGACGCCGAGGAGAGCGAGGGTTCTACGCACGGCTCCATGGTCATGGCGGCGGGTCCCGCGAGCACGGAGGCGCGGGCGGGCGGGGCAGGCTTGGCGGACCGCTGACGCCTACGTTGCCCGTAGCGGGTGGCGGCCGGTCACGCGCGGTCGCGGGCCGGGGCTCCGGCCGGGCGGGGGCGGCGGGCCAGGAGGCCGCCGAGACCGGCCCCCATGATCAGCACCGACCCGCCCAGGACGAGGGCCCGCCCGTCCGGCCCCGCCTCCCCGCCGCCGCCCGTGTCCGCGCCCGCCTTGGGGACGGCGGACGATCTTTTGCGCGTGCTCTCCGGTTCGGAGCTCTCGTCGGCCTCGGAGGAGGTCTCCGAGGAGGTCTCGGAGGAGGAAGCGTTCGGGGACGAGCTCTCCGAGGAGGAGACGTCGGACGAGGGGGAGGTGTCCGGGTCCGTGCCGGGGCCCGCGGCGACCGTCAGGGTGTACGCCGACAGCGCCCCGGGGGTGCGTACCTCGCACTCGATCAGGGGATCGTTCTCCATCGTCCCGATGTTGATGGCGCCGGGCCGGACGGCGCCGGTGCCCGCGTTCCGCGCCGTGGTCGTCATCGCGACGGAGGCCGGCAGGGGGATGGCCTGACCGGGGGTGATGGCGCCCAGTGGGGCGGTCCCGGTGGCGGAGGTGAGCTGCGGCAGGCCCGAGATCCCGGCGTGCGCGTAGAGGTTCGCCCCCGCGGACAACCCGCTGCTCGGCGCCTTCAGCTCGGCGCCCGCCTCGTACTCGGCGCGCCAGCCGATGGCGAACGGCTGCCCCACCACGGCCGAGGCCGGCATGGTCAGCGTCACCCGGACGCGCACCGTCTGGGCCGGTACGGACTCGCCGGAGCAGGAGTACTCGACCACCTCCGCGCTCGCTCCCGCCGCGGGCGGCGAGCCGAGCGGCAGGAGGGCCGCCGCCAGCGCCACCGCCGAGGCGGCGAGGCGGATGCGAGCCATGGACCCAAGCACCGGCATGACGCTCCCAACGGCCGCGGTTCGACTGGGACCCCAGCATTCCACTCGTTGATCACGGGCAGATTGAGATCCGCGAGGGGGACGGATGGGCATGAACAGGGCGAGGAGGCGGTCGCGTGAGGCACGTCATCGAGGTCATCGGCGAGCTCATGGACTTCGCCGGCGTGCTCGTCATCGCCGTGGGCACGCTGGTCGCGAGCGTGGCCTTCGGCCTCAGGTACGTCCGGACGCGTGAGGTGACCGGCCTCTACCCGGTGTTCCGGCAGGGGGTGGGCCGGGCGATCCTGCTCGGCCTGGAGCTGCTGGTGGCGGCCGACATCATCAGGACCGTGGCCGTCTCGCCCACGTTCCAGAGCGTGGGCGTGCTGGCCGTCATCGTGGCGGTGCGGACGTTCCTCAGCTTCTCGCTCCAGGTGGAGCTGGAGGGCCGGCTGCCCTGGCAGCGGGCCGTGCCGCCGAGCGAGCCGTCCCGCTGAGGTCAGGCGGACTCGCGCACCACCAGCTCCGTGGGCAGGATGACCGGGTCGGCCGGTTCGCCCTCGAACAGCCCGAGCAGCAGCCGCACCATCGCCGTCGCCTGCTCCACCACCGGGTGGCGGACCGTCGTCAGCGGCGGCTCGGTGTACTGGGCGGCCTCGATGTCGTCGAAGCCCACCACCGCCACGTCGTCCGGCACCCTGCGGCCCGCCTGCCGCAGCGACTGGAGCGCGCCCACCGCCATCAGGTCGTTGGCCACGAACACCGCGTCGAGGCCCGGGTCGTCGCGGAGGAGCTGGCGCATCGCGACCGCGCCCGACTCGCGCGTGAAGTCGCCCACCGCGACGATCGAGCGGCGGTCGGAGTCGCGCAGCACGGTGCGGTACCCGCTCAGCCGGTCCTGGCCGCCGATCATGTCCTGCGGGCCGGCGATCGTGGCGATCCGCCGCCGCCCGAGGCCCACCAGGTGGCGGACCGCCAGCTCGGCCCCGCCCACGTTGTCGTTGTCCACGTACGGGATGTCGACGGGGACCGCGGGCCGGCCGTACGAGACGACCGGGACGCGCAGCCGGGACAGCGCGGCCGGTAGCGGGTCGGCGCCGTGCATGGAGATGAGCATGACCCCGTCCACGTGGCCGCCCGTGATGTACCGCTCGACCCGCGCGTGGCTGCTGGCCGAGGAGGCCAGCATGAGCACGACCTGCTTGTTGACCGTCTCCAGCTCGACGCTGGCCGAGCGGATCACCGTCGAGAACAGCGGGTCCTCGGAGAACACCCGGGTCGGCGGCTCCGACACGACGAGCGCCACCGAGTCGGTGCGCTGGGTGACGAGGCTGCGCGCGGCCGGGTTGGGCACGTAGCCCAGCTCGTCGATCGCGTGCAGCACGGCGTCGCGGATGTGCGCCGCCACGGTCGTCTGCCCGTTGACGACCCGGGAGGCGGTGGCCCGGGAGACCCCGGCACGGGCGGCGACCGCCTCCAGGGTCGGACGCCTCATGGCTGCGCCGGCGAGAGGGTGAGCACGGGCAAAATCTACAGCCCGTTCCTGACGATCACGTCCCTGAACCACAGCGCGCTGTCCTTCGGTGTACGGGCCTGCGTGGCGTAGTCGACGTGGACGATGCCGAACCGGCGGCGGTAGCCCTCGGCCCACTCGAAGTTGTCCAGCAGCGACCACACGAGGTAGCCGCGCAGGTCGGCGCCCGCCTCGATGGCGCGGTGCGCCTCGCGCAGGTGCCCGTCGAGGTAGGAGACCCGGTCGGCGTCGTGGACCCGGCCGTCCACGACGACGTCCTCGAAGGCCGCGCCGTTCTCGGTCACCATGAGGGGCGTGCCCGGATAGTCCCGCGACAGCCGAAGGAGCAGCCGTGACAGGCCGTCCGGCACGATGGGCCAGCCCATGGCCGTGGCCGGGGCGTCGGCGCCCCGGAAGCCGACGTCCTCCGTGCCCGGCCAGGCGGCGTCGGCCGGCTCGCCGGGGCTGGCCTCCACCACGCAGGGGTTGTAGTAGTTCACGCCGATCTGGTCGATCGGCGCGGAGATCAGCTCCAGATCGCCGTCCAGGATGTGGCCGGTGCCGCCGTTGCGCCGCGCCGCCTCCAGCACCGCCTCCGGGTAGCGGCCGTGGACGGCGGGGTCGAGGAACTGCCCGGTCAGCAGGGCGTGGACGCGCTCCACCGCCGCCGCGTCCGCCTCCCCGGGCACCGCGGACGGGTCGCCCACCTGGGCGGGGGTGAGCACGGGCGCCGAGTTGACGACGAGCATGAGGCTCTCCGCCCCCAGCTCCCGCAGCCGGGCCGCCGCCAGGCCGTGGCCGAGCATCAGGTGGTGCGCGGCGCGCATCGCCGCCGCCGGGTCGCGGCGGCCGGGCGCGTGCACGCCGTTGCCGTAGCCGAGGTACGCCGCGACCCACGGCTCGTTGAGCGTGGTCCAGTGGCGGACCCGGTCGCCCAGCCGGGCGTGCACGGCCTCGGCGTACCCGGCGAAGCGGTACGCGGTGTCGCGGGCCGTCCAGCCGCCGCGGTCCTCCAGCGCCTGGGGCAGGTCCCAGTGGTAGAGCGTGGCGTACGGCGTGACGCCGGCGGCCAGCAGCTCGTCCACGAGCCGGTCGTAGAAGGCGAGGCCCCGGGAGTTGGCGGGGCCCGTGCCGTCCGGCTGGACGCGGGGCCAGGCCACGGAGAACCGGTAGGCGGCCAGCCGCAGCTCCCGCATGAGCGCGACGTCGTCGGCGTAGCGGTGGTAGTGGTCGCAGGCGACGTCGCCGGTGTCGCCGCCGGCCACGTTGCCGGGGGCGTGGGAGAAGGCGTCCCAGATCGACTGGCCGCGCCCGTCCTCCTTGACCGCCCCCTCGATCTGGTACGAGGCCGTGGCGGCACCCCAGACGAAACCTTCCGGAAAAATCATCCTTTGACTGCTCCTTGCATGATTCCGCCGATGATCTGCCTGCCGAACACGGCGAAGATCAGGACGAGGGGGAGGGTGCCGACCGCCGTGCCGGCCAGGCCGAGCACGTAGTCGTTGACGTAGCCGCTGGCCAGCGTGGACAGGGCCACCTGCACGGTCGGGTTGTCCGGGGTGAGCACGACCAGCGGCCAGAAGTAGTCGTTCCAGGCCGACATGAACGTCAGCATGCCGAGCACCGCCGCCGCGGGCCGCGCGACCGGCAGCACGACGTGCCAGAACAGTCCCCACGTCGTGCACCCGTCCACCCGCCCCGCCTCCAGCAGCTCGCCCGGCAGGGCGCGCGACAGGAACTGGGTCATGAAGAACACCCCGAAGGCGTTGACCAGCGCGGGCACCACCAGCGCGTACATGGTGCCGGTCCACTCCAGCTTCACCATGAGCAGGTAGAGCGGGATGATGCCGAGCTGCGCCGGGACGGTCATGGTGGCGACCGTGACGAGCAGCAGGGCGTTGCGTCCGCGGAAGCGGAGCTTGGCGAACGCGAACCCGGCCAGCGTGGACAGGAACATGACCGCGACCGAGATCGACCCCGCGACCAGCACCGAGTTGACCAGGGCCAGGCCGAACGGCACGGTGTCGAAGACGCGGGCGACGTTGGCGAAGAAGTTGCCGCCCGGCCAGAGCGGCGGCGGCACCTGGGCCAGCGCCGAGTTGTGCCGGGAGGCCACCACCACGCTGTAGTAGAGCGGGAAGGCGGAGAAGAAGACGACCGCGATCAGGGTGAGGTAGCGCAGCCTCATGCCACACCGCCCTTCAGCCGGCGCGTGAGCAGGTAGTTGACCCCGGCGACCAGCGCGACGGCGAGGAACATGAGCCAGGACGCCGCCGCCGCGTAGCCGAAGTCGAACTTGGTGAAGCCCTGCTCGTAGACGAACAGCGCCAGCGTCTGGTACTGCCGGTCGGGCCCGCCGCTCGCGCCGACGCCCCCGGCGCCGCTGCTCGCGCTGAACAGCAGCGGCTCGGCGATGATCTGCATGGCGCCGATCGTGGAGACCACGACCACGAAGACGATCGTCGGCCGGATCATGGGGATCGTGATCCTGCGCAGCTGGGTGAACCCGCCGGCGCCGTCGAGGGTCGCCGCCTCGTACAGCTCACGGGGGACGGCCTGCATGGCGGCCAGGAAGATCAGCGCGTTGTAGCCCGTCCAGCGCCACATGATCATCGTGGACAGGGCGACGTGCGAGGTGGCCGTGCCCGCCGCCCAGTCGACCGCGCCGGCGCCGAACCAGGACAGCACCCAGTTGATCAGCCCGAAGTCCCGGCCGAAGAGCTGGCTGAAGATGACCACGACGGCCACCACGCTGGTGACGTTCGGCAGCAGCAGCGACACCCGGAACAGCGTCTGGAAACGCAGCGGCCGGTTGAGCAGGTGCGCGAGCCAGATCGCCAGGACGAGCTGCGGCACCGTGGACAGGACGCCGATGGACAGCGTGTTGGCCACGGCGTTCCAGAAGTAGCCGTCGGCGAGCAGCGTGCCGTAGTTGGCGACGCCCACGAACGCGTGCTCGTCCGACAGCAGCGTCCAGTCGTGCAGGCTCACCCAGGCGGTGTAGGCCAGCGGGAACAGCCCGAAGGCGCAGAAGAGCAGCAGGAACGGCGCGACGTAGGCGTACGGCGACACCCTCACGTCGAGGGTGTGCCGCACGCCCCGCCGGTGCCGCCGCCGGGCCACGGCGAGGGGGAGAGAGCTCATTTGATCTTCTTGACGTCCTCGAGGACCTGCGCCCACGCCTGGTCGGGGGTCTGCTTGCCCTGCTCGACCCGGCCGAGCCCGTCACCGATGACGACGCGGACCTCGGCCTCCTTGGGCCCCAGGTGCTGCGGCTTGAGCGCCTTGGCGGCCTCGGAGTAGATCTTGCCGATGGGGGCGTCGCCGAAGAACGGCTTGGTGAAGCTCTGGATCGACGGGTCGTCGTACAGGGCGGGGATCGACGGGAACGTGCCCTCCTCCTTGAAGACCTTGGCCTGGTTCTCCTTGGAGGTGAGGAAGTCGATCAGCTCCGCCGCCTCCTTCGGGTGCTTGCTCTGCTTGGGGATCATCAGGTGGGAGCCGCCGCTGTTGCCGGAGCCGCCCGGCACGGTCGCGATGTCCCACTTGCCCGTCGCGTCCTTGGCCTGCTCCTGGATGAAGCCGGTCATCCAGGCGGGGCAGATGATCGTGGCGAACGAGCCCTTGGCGAAGCCGGTGTTCCACGGCGGCGAGAAGGCGGCCAGCTTGGCGGTCAGCTTGTCGGAGGTGAGCTGGTTGGACAGGTCCCATGCCTGCTTCACGGCCGGGTTGGAGCCCACGATGATCGTGTCCTGGTCGTCGTACAGGCCGGTCGGCGCCTGGTTGACCATGGCGCGGAAGATCTCGCCGGGGCTGTCGACGAACTTGGCGCCGGCCACGTTCGCGGCGGCGAACTTCCGGCCGGTCTCGATGTACTTCTCCCAGGTCGGCCAGAGAGCCGCCACCTCGGCCCGGTCGGTGGGCAGGCCGGCCTTGGCGAACAGGTCCTTGCGGTAGCACATGGCCAGGCCGCCCACGTCGGTGCCGAGGCCGAGGAGCTGGCCGCCCTGCTTGCTCAGCCCCTGCTGCCACTTCCAGTCGAGGTACTCGCCCTGCCGCTTGTCCAGGCCGTACTGCTTGAGGTCCTGGAACTTGGCGGGCTGGGCGGTGAACGTGCTGATGTAGCCGACCTCGACGGCCTCGATGTCGTCCGCGCCGGCGTTGGTGGCCAGGCGCTTGACCAGGTTGTTGTGGTGGTCGTTGAACTGGGTGACGTGCTCGGTGATCTCGATGTTCGGGTGGGTCTTCTTGTACTCCTCGTAGAGCGGCTTGAAGCCGAAGTCGCCGAACAGGCCGATGCTGAGCTTGACCTTCTCGCCGGGCTTGGCGGCGGTCCCGTCGCTGTCACCTCCGCCGCCGCACGCCGTGGCCAGGGCCAGGAGGGACGCGGCGAGCAGGGGGACGGCGAGGCGCTGGAGACGAGGGGGCATGGGACCCTCCTGGGTCGGAGCGGGGGGTGTCGGTCGATGCGAGAGAGCGCTCTCTCGACAGAGTCGCGGGCCTCACCCAAGGCTGTCAATTGCTGTGAGATAACGATCAGAAAGGCTGAGAGAGCGCGTTCACGCCTAGGGCGATCCGGTCTCAGGCGGTGAGCACGCGGCCGACCATCCGGGCGTACATGCGGCCCGGGCTCGGCGCCTTGGCCAGGAAGCCGGGCAGCATGGGCAGCCCCACCGCGTACGGCTCCAGCCGCTCGTACAGCTCGTCCGCCCCCGCCGGTCGGTCGTCGGGCCGCTTCTCCAGCAGCTCGGCCAGCAGCTCGCCGAGCCCGGCGGGCAGGCCCGGGATGGCCGGGGGTCGCTCCTTGACCTGCTTCTCGAACACCACGTAGTCCGTCGGCCCCGTGAAGAGCTGCCGGCCGGTCAGCATCTCGTGCATGACGCAGCCCAGCGCGTACAGGTCGCTGCGGGGCTCGGCGACGCCCCGCTGGATCTGCTCGGGCGCCATGTAGGCGGGTGTGCCGAGGATCTGCCCGATCCGGGTGAACGTCGTGACGTCGGCGTCGCGCAGCATGGCGAGGCCGAAGTCGAGCACCTTCACGCTGCCGTCGGGGCACAGCATGAGGTTGGTCGGCTTGAGGTCGCGGTGGCAGATCGACAGGGCGTGGGCGGCCGACAGCACCGCGCACGCCTGCGCGGCGATCGCGGCGGCCCACGGCACCGGCAGCGGCCCGTGCTCGCTGACCACGTCGGCCACCGTGACGCCCTCGATGAACTGCATCACCTGGAACAGCCGCTGCTCGTGGGTGCCGAAGTCGTAGAGCACCGGCGCGCCCGGGTGCTCCAGCCGGGCCAGGATGCGGGCCTCCCGGATGAAGCGGCGCTCCAGCTCGCCGTCCGGCCCGCTCGGCAGCCGCAGCAGCTTCACCGCGACCCGGCGGTCGAGATGGCGGTCGTGGCCCGCGTAGACGGCCCCCATGCCGCCCTGCCCGAGGGGGAAATCACCGAGCACGTAGCGGTCGCCGATGACCATTCGCCCCTCCATACCGCCTTTCCGGAAGAAACTACACCGTCAACCTCCCCCGCCTCACGGGGTGAGGCCAGGAGCGGGCGGGTGCAGGTGACCGTCGGCCAGCCCGTCGAGGCCCAGCCGGATGAGCGTCTGGCCCAGCGCCGAGGTCTCGCGCAGCGCGTCCTCCAGCACCGCGAGCTGCCGGAACGCCTCGCCGTACGCGCGCTGCTCCTCCAGCGACAGGCGCGGCAGGCGGGTGCGGCGCACGTCGAAGCGGCTGGAGCCGGTGGTCGCGCGGCCCCCGGCGGCCCGCAGGAAGCCGGCCAGGAAGTCGGGGTCGAGGCGACGCTGGTCCACCCGGTAGAGCGTGAGGTGCGGCCCGAGCACGCAGCCGCCCTCGGCCATGACCCGGACGCTGGAGTAGGACGCCACCACGTCACCGGGGCGCACCTGCACCAGGCCCTGCTGCCCGCCCGCGTGGCCGGAGGGCGGCGCGCCGCCGGCCACGTCGTCGGCCGTGAGCACCGCCAGGTCGCCGCCGTCGGCGGCCATCTTGGGCGGCGCCTGGAGCACCGTCACGAGGCCCTCCTTGATGAGGTCGCCGACGGTGGTGGCGGGCTGGTCGAGCGGCTGGTCCAGGACTTTCAGGTCGGGCGGTGTCGTGGAGGCGGCCAGGAAGCGGTCGCGCGCCTCGGTGAAGGCCCGCCCGACGTCGTCGCGGCGCTGGTGACGGGCCGGCGTCATGTCCACCTCGTCGGCCAGCAGGTCGATGATGCGCACCGTACGGTCGGAGCGGTCGTCGAGGTAGTCGCGCCAGGCCGGCTCGACGGCGGACAGGTCGGCCGTCGCGTCGAGGATGAGCACGTCGGACGGCGGGCGCTCGCCCGCGCGCGGCCGGCGCAGCAGCCACAGGTCGGAGCCGGGCAGCGCGACGACGCCGCGCAGGGCGCCGGCCCGCAGCAGGTTGGCCCGGATGCGGCGGCCCGCCTTGCGGCTCGCGGCCGCGGGCGGCATGAGGATCGCGACCAGGCCGCCGGGCTTGACGTGGGTCAGGCAGTGCTGCACCCAGGCCAGCTCCGGCTCTCCCCGCGGCGGCAGGCCGTACTCCCAGCGCGGGTCGCCGGTCAGCTCCTCGTAGCCCCAGGCGCGCTCGTTGAACGGCGGGTCGCACAGGACGGCGTCGGCCTTCTCCCCGGCGAAGGCGTCGTGGCGGATGGCGTCGCCCGCGACGACCCGCGCCTCGGCGCCGCGCAGCCGCAGCCGGGCGGCGGCGATGCGGGCGGAGGTGTCGCTGAGGTCCTGCCCGAGCACGCGGGCCGCCTCGGGCGCGAGCAGCAGCGTGCCGACGCCGCACGCGGGGTCCAGGATCGTGCCCGGCGCCGAAGGGTCCGTCACGAACCGGCCGTCGATCAGGGAGGTCGGGGAGCGGCCGTCCGCCAGGGAGGTCGTGGGCCGGCCGTCCGTCGCGGGGTGGGCGTCCGCCGGGACGGTGCTCACCAGGCGGACCATCAGCGCGGCGACGTCCTCCCGGGTCACCGAGAGCTGCCGCGAGTGGGCCTCCAGGTAGCGCTCGCACAGGAACTCGTACGCCCTGAGAGGGCCGTCGCGCTCGGCCAGCTCGGTCAGCAGCCCCGCCAGCTCGGGCTCCAGCTCGCCGTCGCCGCCGGTGGACAGGTCCGTGGACAGGTCCGTGGAAAGGCCGGTGGAAAGGCCGGTGGAAAGAAACGTGCCCGCCGCGGCGACAAGTTCACCCAGGCGTAGATCTCCGGCGGCTTTCAGGCGCTGCCACACACGATCTCCGAGGGATACCTGGTAGGACTTCCCATAGCGGCGCAGCCACGCCTCCACCTGTCGCAGCGAGAACAATGGCTGATTCGCGGTTCCGCCGACGGGACGGGGGAAGTCGTCGTGGCGGCGTCGCCAGTTGCTCACCGCGGCCCGCCCGACCCCCGCGAGCCGGGCGATGTCCCCGGCGTTCACGGTCGGGTCGTGGCTCATGCGGACCAGAGTAGTTCACAAGAGTCTTCAGCGCATCTGCTTGTGAAGTCTTTCAACCAATGATTTACTGCTAGGTATGAAGCACAACATCCGCTATGCCGCCGGATCAGATGTGGGGCGCCGCAGGGAGCAGAACGAGGATTCCGGCTACGCGAGCGGCCGGTTGCTCGTGGTGGCTGACGGGATGGGCGGCCACGCGGCCGGCGAGCTCGCGAGCTCGGCGGCGATCGCCGTCATGCGCGAGCTGGATGCCACGCTTCCGGAGACGGGCTCCGACCTGGAGGCGGCCCTTGAGGGCGCCGTGCACGAGGCGGCGCGCCGGCTGGTCGAGCTGGCGGAGATCGACCCGGCGCGCAGGGGAATGGGAACCACGGTGACCGCCATGCTCTGGGACGGTTACCGGTTCGCCCTGGCTCATCTCGGTGACTCCCGCGGATACCTGCTTCGCGATGGTGCTCTTTACCAGATGACCAAGGATCACACACTTGTGCAGTCGATGGTGGACGAAGGGCGGATAACGGAGGATCAGGCCGCCGTTCATCCCCGTCGCTCCATGGTGCTGCGGGTGCTCGGCAGCGAGGGCCGGGCCGAGCCCGACATGGCGCTGCGCGAGGCCGAGCCCGACGACCGCTACCTGCTGTGCTCCGACGGGCTCACGGCCGTGCTGGGCCCGGAGGCGCTGCACGAGGTGCTGACCACGCACCCCGACCCGGCGCTGGCCGTGCAGCGCCTCATCGACCTGGCCAACGAGGGCGGCTCGCCCGACAACGTGACCGTGATCGTGGCCGACGTGGTGGCGCCGGGCACGGGCGACGAGCAGGTCTACCGCGTCGGCGCGGGCGCCTAGGCCCGCCCCTTCGATCCCTTCGGTCACAGAAGTGCCTTTTCTCCTCAGAGCTAGCCACTTTCGCGGTGGGCGGCCCGCGCTCGCCGCGCGGCGATTACCGTACATCGTGATCTGCCGGATTTTCTGGGAGGAGTCGCACTGGACCCCATCGCGGAAGCTCTGCTGCGGCAAGTCCGTCCGGAAGTCGGCTACCGGGAGAAGAGCGGCCAGAACACCAAGTTCGGCCACTGGTACGCCGAGCGCGTCCAGGACGCCCAGTACCGGGACGCGCCCTGGTGCGACATGTTCATCGCCTGGGCGGCGGACCGGGCCGGCATCGCCGACTACGTCGGCCGGTTCGCCTGGACGCCGTCCCACGCGGCGTGGTTCATCAAGCAGGGCGCCTGGTCGTCCCGGCCCGAGCCGGGGGCGCTGGTCTTCTTCGACTGGAAGGGCGGCAAGAGCTACCAGGGCATCGACCACGTCGGCATCGTCGAGAGCGTCTCCGGTGGAAAGATCCACACCATCGAGGCGAACGTCGACGGCGTCTGGCTCAAGCGCAAGGTCCGCGAGACCGACAAGGTCGTCGGCTACGGCCTGCCGCGCGTGGTCAAGGCCAACGCCACGCTGAGCGAGATCCGGGCCACCGAGCATCCGCTCGCGCCGCTGCCCAGGGCGCGGGAGCCGCAGGGGTCGGTGTTCGACGTGCTGGGCACGCCGCACGCGCTGCTCGCCGTCATGGTGCTGACGACGATCGTGCTCTCCTTACGCTTCGCCGGACGCCGCCGCGGCACCCACCGCCGCTTCACCTGGCCCTGGAACGCGCCGTCCGGCCCCCGCCCCACCGTCGTGTCCTGGACCGAGGCGGACCCCTCCTGGCTGGACGTGGACGACCACGACGGCGACCGTGTCCCCGTCGTCGCGGGCCACGGCTCCGGAGGCCCCGCGCGCGGCGGCGCCGCCCCCTCCCGTCGCCGCCCGTACGAGCCGAAACCCTGACGCCGGCACGGAGCGGCGCGGCCGGGATCAGCCGCCGAGGTCGATGACCAGCTTCACGTCGTCGCTGTGGCCCTCTATGGCCTGCGGCGCCTCCTCCAGCGGCAGCCGCCTGGTGATCATGCGCTCCAGCCAGGCGCGATCCGCCGCCGCCAGCGCCTCCGCCGCGGCCCGGAAGTGGCGCTGGTTGGCGTTGACCGAGCCGAACACCACGTCGTTCTCCAGCACGATCTCCCGGTTGATCCGCCCCACGTCCGCGTCCAGCACCTTGCCCGCCGCCGACACGCCGGTCAGGCAGACGACGCCGGCGGCCCCGCTCGCCACCAAGGCGTCGAGCACCATCGGACCCGCCCCCGTGGCCTCGACGATGATGTCCGGGCGCAGGTCGCGCACCGGCTCCAGCGTGCTCCCGGAGTGGAAGACGGCGCCGAGCGAGCGCACCAGGTCGGGCTTGATCCCCTCGGTGACCCGGTCGATGACGTGGACCTCCAGCCCTCGCTGCTTGCCGAGCAGCGCGGCCAGCAGGCCGATCGGCCCCGCCCCGACGACGAGCGCCGTACGCGGCCCGAACCACGCCCGCGAGCCCACGGCCTCGATCTGCTCCCACGCCTTGGCCAGGACCGAGGCCGGCTCCATCAGCACCCCGACCCGCTCCAGCCCGGGGTGGAGCCGCACCGCGTAGTCCTCCTCCACGGTCCACCGCTCGCTGCCGTAGCCGTCGAGCGCCTTGATGCCGCGCTCGGTGTAGCGGCCGTTGCGGCACATGTCGAACTCGCCTCTGGCGCAGGCCGGGCACGGCTCCGGGTCGGGCCGGCGCACGACGCCCACGACGAGGTCGCCGGGGGAGAAGGAGGACCCCTCGGGAGCCCGGATCACCCTGCCGAGCGACTCGTGCCCGATGATCATGGTCTTCTTGCCGTCCTGCTCGAAGCCGTACTCGCCGGAGGCCAGCTCCCGGTCCGTGCCGCAGATGCCCAGCGCCAGCCCCTGGACGAGCAGTTCGCCCGGTCCGGGCTCCGGGTCGGGCACCTCTTCGACGCGCAGCGTCCCCGGAGCTCCCGGCTGGAAGGTGATCGCACGCATGCCGTACCTGTACCCGGCGGGCGACAGGAAATAGTAGGACGTCCTAGTATCTTGGGAGTAGGCCGCTCAAAGAGGAGTGATCAGGCGTGCACGTTCCGGTCCATCCCGTCCGCTTCGTGACGGCAGCCGCCCTGTTCGACGGCCATGATGCCGCGATCAACATCATGCGGCGCATCCTCCAGTCGCAGGGCGCCGAGGTCGTCCACCTCGGCCACAACCGGTCGGTGGACGACATCGTCACCGCCGCCATCCAGGAGGACGTCCAGGGCGTCGCGATCAGCTCCTACCAGGGCGGCCACGTCGAGTTCTTCACCTACCTCGTCGAGCTGCTGCGCGAGCGCGGCGCGGGACACGTCAGGGTGTACGGCGGAGGCGGCGGCGTCATCGTGCCGGAGGAGATCGAGCTGCTGCACTCCCGGGGCGTCAGCCGGATCTTCTCGCCCGAGGACGGCCAGCGTTACGGCCTGCCCGGGATGATCAACAAGCTCGTCGAAGAGTGCGACGTCGAGCTCGGCGACCCGCCCTCGGTGGACGCCGTGGTCTCGGGCGACCAGGCCGCCCTGGCCCGGGCGATCACCCTGGTGGAGTCCGGTCGCGCCCCGGCCGAGCTGCTCGACGGGCTGCGCACGGCGGGGAGCGCCGACGGGCCGGCGGGGCGGCGCGCGCCCGTGCTCGGCATCACCGGCACCGGCGGCTCGGGCAAGTCCTCGCTCACCGACGAGCTGGTACGGCGGCTGCGCGTGGACAACGACGACAAGCTGCGCATCGCGATCGTCGCCATCGACCCCACCCGCAGGCGCGGCGGCGGCGCGCTGCTCGGCGACCGCATCCGCATGAACAGTCTCGGCCCGCAGACCTACTTCCGCTCGCTGGCCACCCGGGGCGCCGCCAACGAGGTGCCCGCCTGCCTGGACGACGTGGTCGCCGCCTGCCGCGCCGCCGGGTACGACCTGGTGATCGTGGAGACGCCCGGAATCGGCCAGGGCGACGCCGGCATCGTGCCGCACGTGGACGTGCCGATCTACGTCATGACCCCCGAGTTCGGCGCGGCGTCCCAGCTGGAGAAGATCGACATGCTCGACTTCGCCGAGGCCGTGGTGATCAACAAGTACGAGCGGCGCGGGGCCGAGGACGCCCTGCGCGACGTGCGCCGCCAGCTCGTGCGCAACCGGGAGGCGTTCGGCGTCTCGCCCGACGACATGCCGGTGTTCGGCACGATCGCCGCCCGGTACAACGACGCGGGGGTGACGGCCCTCTACCACCACCTCAAGGGCCTGCTCGTGGACCGTGGCCTGCCGGCCGGGCCGGGGCTGCTCGCGCCCGTGCGCGGCCGTACCTCCGAGACCTCCGCCGCGATCGTCCCGCCCGCCCGCGTCCGCTACCTGGCCGAGATCGCCGAGACCGTCCGCGCGTACCACGCCGAGACGCTCGCCCAGGCGGAGGTGGCCCGGCGGCGTCAGCAGCTCACCGCCGTGCGGTCCATGCTGGAGGGCGAGGACGAGCGGCTGGCCGAGCTGGAGGTGCGGGCCGGGCGGGAGCTGACCGGCGAGAGCCGGGCGCTGCTCGACTCCTGGCCCGCCACCCGCGAGCAGTACACCGCCGACGAGCTGGTCGTCCGCGTCCGCGACCGGGAGATCCACACCCCGCTGTGGCGCGAGACGCTGTCCGGCAGCCGCATCCCCCGGGTGGCCCTGCCCCGCTACACCGACCACGGCGACCTGCTCCGGTTCCTGCGCTCGGAGAACCTGCCGGGCCGTTTCCCGTTCACCGCCGGGGTGTTCCCGTTCAAGCGCGACGACGAGGACCCCACCCGGATGTTCGCGGGCGAGGGCGACCCGTTCCGCACCAACCGGCGCTTCAAGCTGCTCTCGGAGGGGCAGCCCGCCACCCGGCTGTCCACCGCGTTCGACTCGGTGACGTTGTACGGCAACGACCCCGCCCCCCGCCCCGACATCTACGGAAAAGTCGGTACTTCGGGGGTGTCGATCGCGACGCTCGACGACATGAAGGCGCTCTACGACGGCTTCGACCTGTCGGCGCCCAACACGTCCGTGTCGATGACCATCAACGGCCCGGCGCCCACCATCCTGGCCTTCTACCTCAACGCCGCCGTCGACCAGGCCCTCGACCGGTTCCGCGCCGAGCAGGGGCGGGAGCCGTCGGAGGAGGAGGCGCGCGACCTGCGCGCCCGCACCCTCGCCACCGTCAGGGGCACGGTCCAGGCCGACATTCTCAAGGAGGACCAGGGGCAGAACACCTGCATCTTCTCCACGGAGTTCTCGCTGCGGATGATGGCCGACATCCAGGAGTGGTTCATCGCCAACGGCGTGCGCAACTTCTACTCGGTGTCGATCTCCGGCTACCACATCGCCGAGGCCGGGGCCAACCCGATCAGCCAGCTCGCGTTCACGCTGGCCAACGGCTTCACCTACGTCGAGGCGTACCTGGCGCGCGGCATGAACGTCGATGACTTCGCCCCGAACCTGTCGTTCTTCTTCTCCAACGGCATGGACCCCGAGTACAGCGTGCTCGGACGGGTGGCCCGGCGCGTCTGGGCCGTCGCGATGCGCGAGAGGTACGGCGCCGGGGAGCGCTCGCAGAAGCTGAAGTACCACATCCAGACGTCGGGCCGGTCCCTCCACGCCCAGGAGATGGACTTCAACGACATCCGCACCACCCTGCAGGCGCTGATCGCCGTCTACGACAACTGCAACAGCCTGCACACCAACGCCTTCGACGAGGCGGTCACCACCCCGTCGGCCGACTCGGTGCGCCGCGCCATGGCCATCCAGCTCATCATCAACCGCGAGTGGGGCCTGGCCCGCAACGAGAACCCGCTCCAGGGCTCGTTCGTCATCGAGGAGCTGACGGACCTGGTGGAGGAGGCCGTGCTGAGCGAGTTCGAGCGGCTCTCGGACCGGGGCGGCGTGCTGGGCGCGATGGAGACGGGCTACCAGCGCGGGCGCATCCAGGACGAGTCGATGCTGTACGAGACGCGCAAGCACGACGGCTCGCTGCCGATCATCGGCGTCAACACGTTCCGCAACCCGCGCGGCGACGAGCCGCACGAGCGGAAGCTGGAGCTGGCCCGCGGCACCGAGGAGGAGAAGCGGTCACAGCTCGACCGGCTGAGCTCCTTCCACGAGCGGAACCGGTCCGAGGCGCCGGCGGCGCTGGCCCGGCTGCGGGAGGCCGCCATGTCGGAGGCCAACGCGTTCGAGGTGCTGATGGACGCCGCGCGGGTCTGCTCGCTCGGCCAGATCACCGACGCCCTGTTCGAGGCGGGAGGCCAGTACCGGCGCAACGTGTGAGACGACGCTCCTGAATGCCGCCCCGGACGTCGGCACGGTGATCGATCCACGCGCGGATAGGATCGCCACCGGGGACCACAGCTAACAGGAGGTTTTCTCATGTCCGAGATCACGTTCAAGGGCAACCCGGTCACGGTCGGGGGCACGTTCCCGGAGCCCGGTGACACGGCGCCCGAGTTCAGGCTGGTGGGCAAGGACCTCGCCGACGTCACGCTCGGGTCGTTCGGCTCCTCGGTGAAGGTGCTCAACATCTTCCCGAGCGTCGACACCGGCGTCTGCGCGGCCTCGGTGCGCCGCTTCAACCAGGTCGCCGCCGAGCACCCGGAGGCCGTGGTGCTGTGCGTGTCGGCCGACCTGCCGTTCGCGCAGCAGCGCTTCTGCGGCGCCGAGGGGCTCGACGGCGTGACCATGCTGTCGCTCATGCGGGGGCGGGAGTTCCTGGGCGAGTACGGCGTCGCGCAGGAGTCCGGGCCGCTGGCGGGGCTCGCCGCCCGCGCGGTGGTCGTGCTCGACGGCGACAACCGGGTGGTCCACTCCGAGCTGGTGCCGGAGATCACCCAGGAGCCGGACTACGACGCCGCTCTCGCCGCCCTGAAGTAACCGCCTGTCCGTGCCGGGGCGTCGCGCGATGGTCGCCGCCCCGGCCGTACGGGCCGCACGGGCCTCAGCTCTTGCGGCCGACCCCGCACACGATGAGGGACGACTGGGGGTCGTCGGCGAAGTCGATCATGTCCGTCTCGTCGGGCCGCCACTGCGGCAGCCACACCATGCCCGGCTCGACCAGGTCGAACCCGGCGAACAGCTCCCTGACACGGTCACGGCTGCGCAGGACCAGGGGAGAGGTCGCGCTCCGGTAGACCTCGACGCCCTTGTCCACGGCATCGGGCCGGGCGTCGCTGGTGCCGTGCGACATGACCAGGTAGCTGCCGGGGGCCATCGCCTCGCGCAGCGTCCCGATGATCTGTTCGGGGCCGTCGTCCTCGCTCACGAAGTGCATGACCGCGACGAGCAGCACCGCGACCGGCCGGCTGAAGTCGATTAACTTCAACACATCCGGATTTTTCAGGATGCTGCCGGGATCGCGGGCGTCGCCCTCGACGACGGTGGTGTTCTCGTCGTCGGCCAGCAACGCGCGGGCGTGGACGAGCACGACGGGATCACGGTCCACGTAGACGACGCGCGCCCCCGGCGCGACCTCCCTGGCGACCTCGTGCACGTTCCCCTGCGTGGGCAGCCCGGTGCCGATGTCCAGGAACTGGGTGACCCCGGCCGCGGCCAGATGCCGCACGGCCCGCCCGAGGAACGCCCGGTTGGCCCGCGCGGCGAGGCGTACCTCGGGTGCGACGGCCAGGATCTTCTCGGCGGCCTCACGGTCGGCCGGGAAGTGGTCCTTGCCCCCGAGGTAGTAGTCGTAGAGCCGGGCGACGTTGGGCGTGTTCGGATCGAAGCCCAGCGATTCTCGCTCCAACCGGAGATCCCCCGATCAAGATGTAACGATCTTTATGGGGGATTCTACGGATTCGTTATGTCCCTTGTGGAGAAGCTGCGCACATTCGGCTCAAAATTCACTTGATTTCACTCTTTTTCGGTCAGGCTCTCCGGGAAGAGATCGTAGGAGACCAGGTAAGGGGACATCTGTGACGGAACAGGACGCGGACGACGACACCGGGACAACCGTGCGGGTGCCCGAGGTCGTGACCAGGATCGTGTCACTGGTGCCGTCGCTGACCGAGTCGGTGGCGGCGACCGTTCCCGACGCGCTCGTCGGAGCCACCGACTGGTGCTCGCACCCCGCGGACCTGCACGTCACGCGCGTGCGCGGCACCAAGAACCCCGACCTCGACGCGATCCGGGACCTGCGTCCCGACGTCGTCCTGGCCAACGCCGAGGAGAACCGGGAGCCGGACCTCGCCGCCCTGCGCGCGACCGGAGTGGCCGTCTGGGTGACCAGGATCGAGACCCTGGACCAGGCGTTCGTCTCGCTGGAGCGGATGTTCCGGCACGCCTGCCGCGCCCGGCCGCCCGCGTGGCTGGAGGAGGCCCGCGAGGTGTGGCGCGAGCCGGCGCGGGGGCCGCGGCGCACGGCGGTCATTCCGATCTGGCGGCGGCCGTGGATGGTGGTGGGGCGCGACACGTTCACCGGCGACGTGCTGCGCCGGCTCGGCGTGGACAACCTGTACGCGGGTCACCCCGAGCGCTACCCCAGGGTGCCGCTGCCCGAGCTGGCCGCGCAGGCGCCCGACCTGGTGGTGCTGCCCGACGAGCCGTACGCCTTCAGCGCCGGCGACGGCCCGGAGTGCTTTCCCGGACTGCGGTGCGCGCTGGTCAGCGGGCGCGACCTCACCTGGTACGGCCCCTCCCTCGTGACGGCCCGCGACCGCCTCGCCGGCGCGCTGGCGTGACACCCGGGGGAGAGGGGGGTCAGGTGCCGGTCCTGGAGCGCCCGGACGGGGCGGCGAGGGCGGCGTCCACGGCCTCCGGGCTCAGCACGTGCTCCATGACGATGACCGCCGTGCCCACGATCCCGGCCAGCCGCCCCAGCGAGCTGGTCACGATCTTCAGGTTGCGCGTGGTGTACGGCAGGCTGCGCCGGTAGACGCTCTCCCGGATGCCGGTCAGGTAGTGCTCGCCGGTCTCGGCCATGTCGCCGGCCAGCACCAGGACGCCCGGGTTGAGCAGGCTGACCGCGGTCGCCAGCAGCACCCCGAGCGTCCGGCCCGCCTCCTGGGCGCGGGCGATGGCGGCCGGGTCGCCGGCCTGGACGAGACGCACCACGTCGCGGCTGGACTCCATGCCGAGGTCGGTGGCCAGGGCCTGGCCGCTGGCCAGCGAGGCGACGCAGCCGCGCGAGCCGCACGTGCAGACCCGGTCGTCGCTCTCGCGCAGCCGTACGTGACCGAGGTTGCCGGCGGCGTCCTCGACGCCCCGGTAGACAGTGCCGTCGAGCACCACGCCGGTGCCGATGCCGGTGGAGACCTTGACGAGGAGCAGCGCCCGGGTGCTCCGCCAGGAGCACCACCACTCGCCGAGCGCCATCGCGTTCGCGTCGTTCTCCACGAGCACCGGCACGCCGAACGCCGCGCTGAGGCTCTCCCCGATGGGGTGGTCGTCCCAGCCGGGCATGAGGAACGACCTGATCAGCCTGCCGGTGCCGTGGTCCACCGAGCCGGGCAGGTCGACGCCGATGCCGCACACCCGCTCGCGCGGCATGCCGGTCCGGTCGAGCAGCCGCTGGAAGGCCTGCCGCACCCACGTCAGCACGGCGTCGGGCCCCCGGTCGATGCGCATCTCGCTGTGCTCCTCGGCCAGCGGCCGGGCGGCGAGATCGGTGAGCGCGACATGGGCGTGGCCGGCGCCGAGGTCGGCCACGAGCACCAGGCGCTTGCCGGCGTCCAGGTCGAGCACCGAGGGCGGCCGGCCGCCCCCTGAGCTGGCGACGCCGGACTCGTGGATGTAGCCGGCCTCGATCAGCCGGTCCACCCGGTCGGTGATCGTGGAGCGGGACAGACCGGTGTACTCGATGAGTTCCTTACGGGTGCGGCAGGAGCCATCGCGGATGAGCTGGAGGATGTGCCCCGCCGTCAGCATGGTCTACCCCTTCTCCGCTCCTGCCGTGAGGCCCTCGGTCAGCAGACGCTCGCCGGCGAAGAACACGATCACGATGGGCAGCGTGAGGACCACGGATCCGGCCATGAGCACCGTGGTCGGGATCTCGATGCTACCCGCGAGCTGGGACAGTCCCAGGGAAACCGTCCAGCTCTCCCGCCTCTCGACGAGGAAGAGCAGGGCGAACAGGAACTCGTTCCAGGCGATCATGAACACGTACAGACCGGTCGCCATGAGCGCGGGCTTGGACAGCGGCAGCACCACCCGCCAGATGGTCGACAGGCGCGAGCAGCCGTCGATCGCGGCGGCCTCCTCCACGCTACGCGGCACGGTCTCGAAGTAGTTGCGGAGCATGTATACCGTGACCGGCACGGTCTGCGCGATGTAGACGAGGATGAGGCCGAGCAGCGACCCGCGCAGCCCCATCATCGTGAACAGCACGAAGAGCGGGATGGCCAGCACGATCGCCGGGAAGAGGTAGACCGACAGGAACAGGAAGTGGACCTGCCGGTGCCCGAAGAAGCGCAGCCGGGCCACCGCGTACGCGCCGGGGATGGAGATCAGCAGCGTGACCACCACGGACGCCACGGCGACGATCGCGCTGTTGCGCATGAAGGTCAGGAACCCCTGCCGGTCCAGCACGTCCGCGTAGGTGGACAGCGTGAGGTTCCGGGGCCAGAGGGAGCCCGGGTCCAGGATGAGCTCCTGGATGTCGCGGACCGACAGCGTGATCATGTAGAGGAACGGGAACGCGGTGACGGCGACCAGCGCCGCGATCACCAGCGGCTTGAGCACGCGCAGGACCGCCCGCTCCACCCGGTCCCTGCTCATCGGCCTGGCGCTCGTCCGCTCAGCCGTTGCGCTCACGTTCGCCTCCCGCGAAGAACCTGAGGTAGAGGACCAGGAAGACGACCAGCACGACGGCGAGCACGATGGCCTGGGCGGCGGAGGCCCCGATGTCGTCGCGCGCGGTCAGGAAGTTGTAGACGCGCACGCTGACCACCTCGGTCCCGGCTCCGCCGCCGGTGAGCAGGTACACGTCGTCGAACTTGGTGAAGGTGAACACGAAACGCAGCACGGCCAGCAGCGCGATGACCCGCGCGAGCTGCGGCAGGACCACGTGCCGGAAGCGCTGCGTGGGCGTCGCCCCGTCCACCAGGGCCGCCTCCTCCAGATCGGCGGGCAGCGCCTGGAGCCGGGCCAGGATGAACAGGAACGCGAACGGGAAGTACCGCCACGCCTCGAACGCGATGACCGTCAGCAGCGCCACCGGCACCTCCACCCCGAGGAAGGTGCCCTTGGCCTGGCTGAGGAAGGCGATCGGCTGGCTGAGCCAGGTGTTCACGATGCCGTACTGGGGGTTGAGCATCGTCTCCCACAGGAACGCGACGGCCACGACCGGAGCCACGTACGGCACGAGGATGGAGGCCCGCACCAGCGTGCGCCCCCTGAACCGGTCGCGCAGCGCCAGCGCGGTGACCAGCCCGACGGCGATGGACAGCGCCGTGCCGGCCACGGTGTAGACGAGCGTGTTGACCAGCGCGGTCCAGAAGCCCGGCTCGGAGATCACGTACCGGAAGTTCTCCAGCGTGTAGCCGCCGAACAGGCCCTTGCTCCGGATGTTGATGAGCCGCACGTCCTGGAAGGCCAGCATGATCGCCCACAGGAGCGGCAGCACGACCACGACGACCGTGATGACCAGAGTGGGTGAGATCAGCGCGAGCCCGGCCCGCCCCTCCTGCTGCCTGAGAGTGCGGGGGCGCGGGCTCACTGGCGGATCCCGCGCTTGATGGTCTCGACGTCCTTCTTGGCCTGGGCGGCGGCGGCCTGGGGTGTCAGCGAGCCGTCCGCGACCTGGCTGAGCGCCTTCGGCACCGGCAGCTCGCCCATCGTGGCGCCCACCAGCTTGCCCTGGCCCTGCGTGATGCCCCAGCGGCCGAAGTGGTCGGGGCCGGCGCGCAGCGCGTCGAGCACGGAGACCGGGTAGACGTCGGCGAGCGGCTTCTTGGTGTCGACGCCGGCCGGCAGCTTGTTCCAGGCGGCGGCGTAGGTCTTGCGGGTGGGGAACTTGCCCTCCGGGGCCATCCCGATCCACCGCTCGTAGCCCTCGTTCATCGCGTACGCGACGAACTTGGCGGCGGGGTCCTTGGCCGCGTCGCGGGTGACGACCCACGAGACGATCTCCCCGTACTGGGCGGGCGCGCTCCCGTCGGGCCCCTTGAGCGCGGTGACGACGCCGGTGTTCCTGGCCAGCCAGCCCGGGTCCTTCTTGCACTGCTCACAGCTCGGCAACGCGTCCTTGCGCAGCCCCGCCAGCTCGTCGAGGATGAACGACGACCAGATGACCATGGCGGCCTTGCCGGAGAAGTAGGTGGCGCGGGTGGAGTCGACGTCCTGCTTGCCCTTGACCGAGTAGTTCCTGACGAGGCCGGCGTAGAAGCCGAACGCCTTCACGCACTGCGGCGAGTCGAGCGTGACGTTGCCGGAGCCGTCCACGAGCTGACAGCCGTTGGCCAGGGCCACGTGCTCGAAGCTCTGCGCGGTGAAGGAGTCCTTGGGGGCGATGGCCAGCGTGATGCCGGCGACGCCGCCGGTGTTGAGCTTGCGCGCCGCCGCCTCCAGCGCCTCGTACGTGTCGGGTGGCGCCAGCCCGGCCTTGTCGAACAGGTCCTTGCGGTACAGGACGAGCTGGGCCCAGGCGTCGCTGGGCACGGCCAGCAGCTTGCCGCCGGAGCTGTCGAGGTCGAGGGCGCGCTGGGAGAACGTGCCACGGCCCAGCTGGTCGACGACCTTGGCCGGCGTCTCGGTGTCGAGCAGGTCGTTGGCCTCCAGCTCGCGCACCGACGACAGCGGGAGGGCCCCGATGACGTCGGGCAGCTTGCCGGCGGCGGCCGCCGAGGTGACGATCTGGCTGAACTGGTCCTCGGCCACTCCGACCAGGTTCACCTTGATCCCGGTCTTCTTGGTGAAGTCGGCGGCGATCCGCTGCTGCACGGCCATCCGGTCAGGCAGGTTCTCCTCGGTCCAGACGGTGATCTGGTTGCTCGCCTTCTCCTCGTCGCCGCAGGCGGCCAATGTGGCCGTGGCCATCAGGGCGACACAGAGCACGGCGGTTGTCCTCTTCGGCATGGCGCGCTCCTCCGTTGCGGGGATATGCCGCACTTACCCCCGCACGAGATGGCGCAACGTCCGGTACGCGATACCGAGACCGGTCTGTACCCTGTCCGTGCTGCCGGTCCACTCGGGGTCCTCGTGCTCGACGGAGACCACCCCGTCGTACCCGCCTCGGCGCAGCGCGCCGATCACCATGGTCCAGTCGACCTGACCCAGCCCGGGCACCCGGAACCGGTACCACCCCTTCTCGCCGCTGATCGGGCCGTAGAAGCCGAAGCGGTTGATGGTGCCCGGCAGCAGCTCGGTGTCCTTGGCCTGCACGTGGGAGATCTGCGACATGTACGGCATGGCGGCCGCGACCGGGTCGATGCCGAGCGCGACGAGGTGCGAGGGGTCGTAGTTGAGCCGCAGCCCGAGCGTGAACATCCACTCCCACAGCTCGGGGGAGTAGGCCAGGTTGCCCGGGTAGCCGTCGGGGTGCCAGCTCTTCATCAGGCAGTTCTCGATGACGAGGTCGACGCCGTGGTCCCGGGCGTGGGCGACGAGGGGGCGGAAGACGCCCTCGGCGCGTTCGAGGTTGTCGCGGACCGACAGGCCGGGGTCACGGCCGACGAACGTGCCGACGGTGGGGCAGCCGAGCGCCGCCGCGGCCTCCACGCACCGGCGCACGTGCGCGTTCACCTCCGCCCCAGCGCGAGGGTGCAGATTGTTCTCGTAATAGGCGATCGAGGAAAGGGTGAGTCCGGTCTCTGCGAAGATTCTCCCGACCCGCTCTCTTTCGGCTTCGTCGAAACGGTCCACTCTGATGTGATTTCGGGTATCCGTCGACGGCCATCCGGCGACTTCGAGCGCCTCGAAACCATGCGCGGCGGCCCAGCGGGCGACATCCACGAGATCGAGCTCGGGGAGACAGGCGGTCAGGAAACCCAATTTCATTGTTACCTCCGTCGAAGTCCTGGACTTAAGAGTGTTATCCGCTCAACTATGGTCTGCGTGCACGTACTAATTCCTTGACTTTCGTTTGATCAATAATCGTAAGCGTGGGGGAATGCGCGTCATCACCTTTGAAGGACCAGGCCGCGTCCGTGTCGGCGTCGAGCCGCCCGCCGCCCTCGGTCCGGGCTCCGTCCGGGTCCGCACCCTGTATTCCGGGGTTTCGGCGGGCACCGAACTCACCGCCTACCGCGGCACCAATCCGTACCTCACCCGCAGGTGGGACGCCGAGCGCCGGCTCTTCGTCGACGGCCGCACCCACGCCTATCCGCTCACCGGATGGGGCTACCAGGAGGTCGGCGAGGTCGTCGAGGCCGCGCCCGAGGTCGCCGACCCGCCCGTCGGCAGCCTCGTGTGGGGCATCTGGGGCCACCGGGCGGAGGCCGTCGTGCCCGCCGAGCGGCTGGCCGGCCACGTGCTGCCGCCCGGCGCCGACCCGCTGACCGGCGTGTTCGCCCGCGTCGGCGCCATCGCGCTCAACGCCGTCCACGCGGCCGACCTGCGCCTCGGCGACCAGGTCGCCGTCTTCGGCCAGGGCGTCATCGGCCTGCTCGCCACCCGGATGGCCGTGCTCAGCGGCGCCCGGGTCCTCGCGGCCGACGCCATCCCGGCCCGGCTGGAGCTGGCCCGGGCCTTCGGGGCCGCGGAGACGTTCGACGTGCGCTCCGGCTCGGTCGCCGAGATCGTGCGCAAGCGCGTCGAGGGCGCCGACAGTGCCATCGAGCTGAGCGGCAGCCACCAGGGCCTGCACGAGGCCATCAGGACCGTGCGCCGGGGCGGCCGGGTCGTGGCCGCCGGCTTCTACCAGGGCGACGCGACCGGCCTGCGGCTGGGCGAGGAGTTCCACCACAACCAGGTGCAGCTCGTCTCCTCCCAGATCGGCGGCGTCGCCTCATGGCTGTCCCACCGCTGGGACGTCGAGCGGCTCCAGCGCACCTTCATGGAGCTCGTCCACCGGGCCGAGGTGAGCGTCCTCGGCCTGGTCAGCCACGTGGTCCCCGCAGGGGAGGCGGCCACGGCCTACGAGCTGCTCGACCACCGGCCGTCGGACGTCCTCCAGCTCGTCTTCCGATTCGAGGAGTGAGACAAGTGAAGCTTTCCGTCCAGGAGCAGCTTCTGCCCGGCCGCACGCTGCAGGAGAAGTTCGCCTTCGCGGTCGACGCCGGCTTCGACGCCATCGAGCTGCGCGGCAAGGGCGACTTCCACTTCGCCACCCGCCTGACCGAGCTCAAGCGCGCCCTGGCCGACGGCGTCGTCATGCCGACCGTGTGCGTGGACATGCCGCACTTCATCGGCGACTTCGACCCGGTCCGGCGCAAGGACGCCATCCAGCAGCTCAGGTCGCAGCTCACCGTGATCGCCGAGCTGGGCGGCATCGGCGTGATGACGCCGGCCTCCTGGGGCCAGTTCTCGCGCCGGCTGCCGCCGTTCGAGCCGCCCCGCGGTCCGGACGAGGACCGCGAGGTGCTGGCCGAGGCGCTCACCACGCTCGGCGAGCACGCCCAGCGCAACGGCGTGCTCATCATGCTGGAGCCTCTCAACAGGTACGAGAATCACATGGTGAACACGCTGGCCGAGGCCGTGTCGTACTGCTCGATGGAGGCGATCCGGGTGGCCGGCGACACCTACCACATGAACATCGAGGAGGACGACCCCTGCCGCTCGATCCTGCGGGCCGCCCCCTACCTTGCTCATATGCAGGTCAGCGAGTCCAACCGCAACCAGCCCGGCACCGGCCACCTCGACTGGGGCGCCCAGCTCGCCGCCCTCGACGCCGCCGGCTACGACGGCTACCTGGCGCTGGAGTGCCGCCTGCGTGGCGAGCCGGAGATCGTCCTTCCCCAGACCGCCTCCTTCATCAGGAAATTCCTATGATCCTCCGCGATGCCGTCCGCGTGCTCGTCGCCAACTGGGACGGCAGCTACACGGTCCCCTCCCGCACCCTCTACCCCCACCAGTGGAGCTGGGACTCCGCCTTCATCGCCATCGGCAACGCCCAGTGGTCGCCGCGCCGGGCCAGGTCGGAGCTGCTGACGTTGTTCGGGGCGCAGTGGCGCGACGGCCGGGTGCCGCACATCGTGTTCAACCCGGCGGTGCCGGAGGGCGCCTACTTCCCCGGACCGGAGTTCTGGCAGGTCAGCGCGCCCTCCGGGGCGCGGACCTCCGGCATCGTGCAGCCGCCCGTCCACGCGCTGGCCGCCTGGCGCGTCCACCTGGCCGACCCCGACACGGCGTTCCTGCGGCGGATCTATCCCCGCCTGGTCGCCCAGCAGGAGTACCTGCGCACCGCCAGGCGCTCGCCCGAGGGGCTCATCTCGATCGTCCACCCGTGGGAGTCGGGCATGGACAACAGCCCGGCCTGGGACGCGCCGCTGGCCGCCGTCGAGCCCGAGCCGTCCGCGTTCGTGCGCCGCGACACCACCTACGTCAGCGTGGACGAGCGGCCCACCGACCGCGACTACGCGCGTTACACGACCCTTGCCCGCGCCTACCGCGACACCGGTTACCGTCGCTCCGACGCCTTCCGGGTCGAGGACCCGCTGTTCAACACCGCGTACGGCGTGGCCGAGGTGGCGCTGGCCCGGATCGCGCGGGCCGTCGGGCACGACCCCGAGCCGCACCTGCGTGAGGCCGCCGCGCACACCTCCGCGATGGCCGAGCACCTCTACGACGACGGCCTCTTCCACGCCCGCGACATGCTCACCGGCTGCCTGGTGCGCTCCAACAGCGCCGCCGGGCTGACCCCGCTCATGCTGCCCGGCCTGCCGCGCGAGCTGGTCAACGAGCTGATCGGCACCGGGCTCGACCGTTTCGGGCTCAAGGACGGGATCCTGCCGAGCTTCGCGCCGGCCGCGCCCGAGTTCGACCCGGTCCGCTACTGGCGCGGCCCCGCCTGGATCAACCTCACCTGGCTGATCTGGCGGGGCCTGCGGCGGCGCCGGCCCGACCTGGCGGCGCCGCTCGCCGAGGGCATGGTCCGCGCCGTCGCCGAGTCCGGGTTCCGCGAGTACTTCGACCCGTTCACGCTGGAGGGGCACGGCTGCCACGACTTCAGCTGGTCAGCCGCCCTCGTCCTCGACGTCGCAGCGGAGGACGGCCTGGACGGCGTGACGCCGGCGGGCGGCCAGATCCGCGAGGAGGCCCGGCGCCTCGGCGAAATCGGCGACCTCGGTGACGAGGTGCTCGCGTAGCACCGCGCCGCGCCGCCCGAGCAGGGCGATCGTCTCGTACGAGAGCCGCTCCCTGTCCCAGGCGTGCGCGAGCCCGCGCGGCACCCGGCCGATCTGCGCGCACCGCAGCGACAGCCCGTTGTGGTGGAACTCCTCGCCGAGCCGCACCTCGTCCGCGCCGCCGGTGTAGAAGGCCAGGTCCACGACCGTGCCCTGGGGCCGCAGCATCCGCAGGGCCAGCGCGAGCGCCCAGGCCTGCCCACGGCACTGGAACACCACGTCGGCGCCCCGGTCGTCCGGGCCGTGCCGCCAGCGGCGCTTGAGCTCCACCGCCGGGTCCTCCTCCGTGGCGAGGGCCCCGGCTTTCAGGGCTCGGGCGCCCAGGGCCTCGGCGATCCGCAGCCGGGCGGGCGTCTCGTCCGCCACGACCACCTCCGCCGCCCCGTGCGCCAGCGCGAACGAGGCCGTGAGCAGTCCCACCACGCCCGCCCCGACGACGGCCACGCGCCGCCCGCGCACGCCGTCGCCGAGGTCCCGCACCGCGGGTCCGTGCAGGTCGGCGGCGGCGTGCAGCAGCCCGTTGGCGCAGATCGGCCCCATGTGCGCGACGTAGACGCCGAGCACCGGGTCGAGGCCGGCCGGCAGCTCCACGAACCGGTCCGTCAGCGGGTCGGCCACGTACCCGGTGCGGTGGCCGTACGCCATCGCGACCAGCGAGCCCTCGCGCACGGCCGCGGTACGGGCCTCGACCACCCGGCCGACCTGCATGTACCCGATGCCGCGCACGGGATAGCGGACCGCCGGCGCGCCCGGCCGGAACAGGCCGAGCGTCCGGTCCCAGGAGGCGGCGAGGTAGGGGTTGGTGCCCTTGACGTAGGTCAGCTCGGTGCCCGCGGAGATCCCGCTGTAGGCGGTCGCCACCCGGAACCCGCCCTCGGGCACCTCGGGCAGCTCCTCCTCGGCCAGGGTGATCTTGCCGGGGGCCTCGACGCACAGCACGCGGCTGCGCACCGTCGCGCCGCCCGTCACTCCGGCGCCGTGGTCAGTCATCCAGGGTCACCGGCCTTCCCTCGGCCGCCGACCTGGCCAGCGCGAGCGCCACCCGGTGGGTGCGCAGCGCCTCCGCGTACGGCACCCGCACGTCGCCGTCCGCGCCCCGCACGGCGTCGACGAACGCCCGGTCCACCAGCGTCTTCGCCCGTCCGGCGTCCTCGACGACCTCGCCGCCGTTGACGGTCAGCGAGGTCTCGGTCAGCTCCAGGGCGACACCGTCGGCGTAGACCTCCAGTCCCGCCCGGTGCTTGTGCCGCAGCAGGCTCGTGGTGGCCAGGGTGCCGGTGGCGCCGCCCGCGAAGCTCAGCACGGCGGCCACGGCCCGGTCCACCTCCCCGGCGGCGCCGTCGCCGCCCAACGCTGCGGGCACCGCGTGGACCATGGTGACCTCGCCGACCAGGACCCGGGCCAGGTCCAGGACGTGGACCGCCTGCTCGACGACCTGGCCGCCGGACCGGGCCGGGTCCAGCCACCAGCCGACCGGGGGGACCTTGTCGAGCCAGTGGCCGAGCGCCAGCCGTACCGGACGGTCGGCCAGCAGGTCACGGGCCCGGTCGAGAACGTCCAGGTAGCGCCAGTGATGCCCGACCGCCGAGGGCAGTCCACGCCGCTGGATTTCGGACGCGATGTTTTCCGCGGTCTTCAGGTCGAGTGCGAGCGGCTTTTCCACGAAAATCGGGAGATTACATGACAGAACATCATGCTCTGGCTTACCGTGCGCGAATGGGGGCACACAGACGTATACTGCGTCGAGTCTGCCCGCCTCCAGGAGCCCGGCATGGCCGTCAAAAGCCGGGACTCCGTGACGCGCGGCGAGCGCCTCGGCCTTGAGGGGATCGACGTCGGCGATTCCGGCGATCACCACATCGGGAAAACCTGACAGCACGTCCGCGTGACGCGCGGCGACATTTCCGGCACCGATGATGCCTACACGGGTGGTTGAGGACACATCTCGCATATCCCACTTTTACGCAAAATCAAACAACACGTTCAAACGTGCGGCTATAGGGAACATATGCGCGACCGTGAACCCCTAAAACAGAACGGGGCTGAGTGCATGGAGACAGAACTGCGGGCCTTGGCCAGGGCTCGGGAATGGTACGGTCCCCACTCGAGCACCGCGACCGAGTGGGTCCCCGAGGCCCTGCTCCTCGCCAAGGGAACGACCACGGTGAGCGTCGTCCTGCCGGCTCGCAACGAGGAGTCGACGGTCGGCGACATCGTCACCGTGATCCGCCGCGAGCTCGTCGAGCGGGTTCCGCTCGTGGACGAGGTCCTCGTCGTCGACTCCAACTCGACCGACGCGACGGCCGAGCGGGCCGCCGCCGCGGGAGCACGCGTCGTGGCACAGAACGCGGTGCTCTCCCACCTGCCGCCCCTCACCGGCAAGGGTGAGGCCCTGTGGAAGGGCTTGGCGGCCTCCAGCGGGGACATCGTCGTCTTCGTCGACGCCGACCTGCGCGACTTCGGCGCGCACTTCGTCATCGGCCTCCTCGGGCCGTTGCTGACCGACCCCGGCATCCAGTTCGTCAAGGGCGCCTGCGAGCGGCCGTTCACCGGCGCCGACGGGGTGCGGCGGCGAGGAGGCGGCGGGCGGGTCACCGAGCTGGTGGCACGCCCGCTCATCAACATGTTCTGGCCCGAGCTGGCCGGGTTCCAGCAGCCGCTCGGCGGCGAGTACGCCGGCCGGCGCGAGACGCTGGAGCAGGTGCCGTTCGTCACCGAGTACGGCGTCGAGCTCGGGCTCCTCGTCGACCTGCTGGAGCTGGTCGGCCTCGACGCCATGGCCCAGGTGGACCTGGGTGTCCGGGTGCACTCCCACCAGTCCACCGCGGCACTCGGCCGGATGGCCGGGCAGATCCTGCACACCGCCTGGACCCGTCTCGAACGCCAGGGGCGGGTCATGGCCGCCCAGCCGCCCGCCCGCACGCTCCTGCAGTTCGGGCTCGACGGGCAGGCCTCGCTCATGAACGTGGTCGTGGCCGAGCGTCCTCCGCTCGCCTTACTGCTCGCCGAGGAGGACGTCGCATGAACGTGCTGATCAACACGGGACCCTGGCTCCAGGTCCCGCCCTCCGGGTACGGCGGCATCGAGAACGTCGTGGCCACGCTCGTGCCCCCGCTGCGGGAGCGCGGGGTGCGGGTCGTCCTCGCCTCCGTCGGGTCGAGCACGCTGGAGGTGGACGAGCTGGTCAGCGTCTACGACTCCGGCCAGTTCGCGGAGCTGCAGAAACCGTACAACCAGGTCATGGGGCTGGCGCACGCCCACCAGGCGATGGTGGCGCGCGAGCTGCGCCGCCGCGACGACGTGGACCTCGTCCACGACCATCTGGAGGTGGTCGGTCCGGCCGTGCTCTCCGCCCTCGACGGGCCGCCCGTGCTGCACACCCTGCACTGGGACCTGCGCAAGCACGCCGCGTTCTACGGCGCCTTCCCCGAGTCGGTCGCCGCCAACGGCGTGTCGGAGTCGCAGCTCCGCACCGCGCCGGCCGCCCTGCGCGAGGCGGCGCTCGGCGCGGTCCACCTGGCCACCCCGCTCGCCGGCGCCGCGCCCCGGGTGGAACGCGGTGAGCACCTGGTGGTCATGGGGCGGATCTGCCGGCTCAAGGGTCAGCACGTCGCGGCCCGCATCTGCCAGAAGCTGGGGCAGCCGCTGGCGCTCGCCGGGCCGGTCAGCGGCCTCGGCACGCCGGCCGAGCTGGAGGCCGTCGTCCAGGACCCTTACCACCCGTTGCACGGCCACCCGGACGTCCGCTACCACCTGGAGGCGGTCGGCCCTTACCTCGACGGCGACCTGGTCCGCTGGGAGGGGGCCGTCGCGGGGCGGCGGCGCGACGAGCTGTACGGCTCGGCGCGGGCCGCCCTGTTCCCCGTCCAGTGGGACGAGCCGGGCGGCACCGCGGTGGTCGAGGCGCTCGCCCTCGGCGTGCCGGCCGTGGGGCTGCGCCGGGGCTGCCTGCCGGAGCTGATCGACCACGGCCGCACCGGATGGCTGGCCGACACCGAGGAGGAGCTGGCCGAGTACGTCCTGCGGGTCGACGAGATCGACCCCGAGGAGTGCCGGGCGGAGGCCACCCGCCGCTTCTCGCCGGGCGTCATGGCGGACCGCTACCTGGAGCTGTACGAGGCCACGATCAGGCGGCGCCGAGCCGGCGCCTGATCGTGGCCTCCATGCTCGGGCGGCGTACTCAGTGGACCGCGGGGCGCCGCCCGAGCACCAGCCGGGCCGGCAGGGCGGTGGCGGCGAGCGCGAGCGCCGCCGCCGCGCCGGCCACGGCCAGGTATCCCGGCACGGGCACGGACGGCGCCGCCGAGCCCGTCATGCCCGCGGCGAACGCCGTCAGCGTCACCAGCGCGATCAGCGTGCCCGCCCCGACCGACACGAGCACCGCGGCCAGCGTCTCCAGCCGCAGCACGCGCAGCACCTGCCGCCTGGTCGTGCCCACCAGTCGCAGCAGCGCCAGCTCGCCGGCGCGGTCCGAGGTGGACATGGCCAGCGTGTTGACCACGGCGATCGCGGTGAAGGCGATGACCAGTCCCATGGCCACGTAGTTCACCCCGGCGTCCGGGGCGCTCACCTCGGCGGCCTCGGCGCGGTCGAGCACCCGTAGTCCGGGCAGGGCCGCGGCGAGCCGGTCCCGGGTCAGCGCGGGAGCCGACACCAGCAGCGTGCCCGACGGGTCGTCCACGTGCGCGGCGACGAGCGCGTGGTCCAGCGTCACGTCGCCGAACCCGAGACCGCGGGAGTAGAGGGCGGCGACCCGCGGCGCGACCGGCGTGCCGTCGCCGAGCGTCAGCTCCAGCCGGTCGCCCACCCCCACGCCGAGCCGGGAGGCCGCGGTCCGGCTCAGCGCGACCGAGCCGGGGCCGAACCCGTCCAGGGACCCGGCCACGACGCCCAGGTCCACGGTCCGGGCGTCCGGCGTGAGGCCCTGCGCGCCGTACCGGTCGAGCCCGGCCCTGACGGAGGTGCGCACCACCTCGGTGACGGCCTCCACCCCGGCCACCCGGCGTACTTGGGCGGCGGGCGTGCCCTCCCGGAGCGCCGGGCCCGTCGCGGCGGTCCGTTCGCGGCCGGACAGGACGAACCCGGCGCGGATGCCGGCGTCTGCCTGCTCGCCGGCCGCCTGGCCGAGGGTGACGGGGACGAACAGGATCGTGCACGTCATGGCGACCATGAGAGTGAGCGGTGCCATGACCGAAGCCGTCCGGCCGGCGCGGGAGCGCAGGTTGCGCGCCGCGAGGTGGCCGGCGGCGCCGAGGGCGCCCAGCGGCGTCCCGAGCGCCGCGACCGCCGCCCGCGCCAGCACCGGACCGAGCAGCGCCACGGCCGCCGCCCACACCAGCGCGGTGAGCATCGTCACCGGGCTCGCCGCCGCCTCCGTCTCCAGCCCGGACAGCACCAGCGCGAGCGCCGCGCCGCCGGCGGCCAGCACCGCTCCGGCGACGATCCGGCCTGTCGCCGGACGGCCGCTCTCCAGCGCCGCCTCGCCCAGGGCCTCCACCGGCCTGATCCGGGTGGCCCGCCGCGCCGACACCAGGGCCGCCACCCAGGCCGCCGCCACGGTCGCGACGAGCGCGGCCAGCGCCGGGAACGGGCTCACGACCAGCTCCAGGTTCTCCGGCATCGCGCCGAGCGCCACGAATCTCGACCGCAGCCAGAACCCCAGTCCCATCCCCGCCGCCGAGCCGAGCGTCCCGGCGGCCAGCCCGAGCAGCACCGCCTCGCCGCCCAGCAGCCGGCGCACCTGCCGGGGCGTGGCGGCCACGGCCCGCAGCAGCGCGATCTCCCGCTGCCGCTGCTGCACCGACAGGGCGAACGTGCCGGCCACGACGAGGATCGCCACCAGCAGCGAGGTGCCGCCGAGCGCGCCGCCCAGGCTCACCAGCCGGGTCCGCGCCTTCTCGGCGTCCAGGAACTCGACCGCCCCGCGCTCGTCCCCGGTGTAGGCGACAGGAGCGGCGTTCCGCTTGTCGCCCGCGTGCGCGGCCAGCACGGCGGAGACGTCCACCCGGGGGAACACCCCGATCGCGCTCACCAGCCCCGCGCGGCCGGCCAGCCGGCGCGCCTCCGCCGTGGAGAGGAACACCGTGTCCTGCCCCGGCAGCGCCTGCGCGGTCACGCCGACGACCCGATGACGGCCCAGCCGCGCGCCGACGGCCAGCCCGGCGCGGGCGTCGACCACCACCTCGCCCGCCGTCCGCGGCTCCCGTCCCGACGCGATCGTGAACGGCGTGAGCGCGGCCGACTCCCACCCGTGCCCCAGCGCCGTGCCGAACGGGAACGTCACCTCCGGGACCACCCGCGACACCCCGGGCGCCGCGCGCAGCTCGTCCGCCAGCCCGGCGGGGATCCACGCCCGCTCCGCCAGCGGCTTGGCCTTGGTCTTCACCTTGTCACCCGAGGTGACCGTCTGGCGCACGAAGCGGTCACCGGCCACGACCAGCGGCGCCCCCGCGTAGCGCTGCGGCGCGACCGTGCCGCGCAGCCCCGTGTCCAGCAGCATCAGGCAGGCGCACACCAGCGCCGCGGCGCAGAGCAGCGCCACGAACGCCCCCGCCACCCCCGCCTTGCGATGCCGCAGCGAGCGGACCGCGAACCCCGTCATCCCCTGGGACCTCGCCATCACGTCCACGCCCCCAGCCGCGTCATGCGCTCGGCCACCTTGTCGGCCGACGGCGCGCCCATCGCGTCCACGATCCGCCCGTCGGCCAGGAACAGCACGGTGTCGGCGTACGAGGCGGCCACCGGGTCGTGGGTGACCATCACCACGGTCTGGCCCATGCCCTCCACCACCTCGCGCAGCAGCGTCAGCACGCCCCGGGCCGTCATCGTGTCCAGCGCCCCGGTCGGCTCGTCGCCGAAGACCACCTCCGGCTTCGTCACCAGCGCCCGGGCGATCGCCGCCCGCTGCTGCTGGCCGCCCGACAGCTCCGCCGGCCGCCGCCCGGCCCGCCCGTCCATGCCGACCCGGCGCAGCAGCTCCGCCGCCCAGAACGCGTCCACGCGGGCCCCGGCCAGCCGCAGGGGCAGCGTCACGTTCTCCGTCACCGTCAGCGACGGCACCAGGTTGAACGACTGGAACACGAACCCGACCCGCCGCCTGCGCAGCTCGGTCAGCCGGGTCTCGTCCATGCCGGCCAGCTCCGTGCCGCCCAGCCGTACCGAGCCCGAGGTCGGGACGTCCAGCCCGGCCGCGCAGTGCAGGAACGTGCTCTTGCCCGATCCCGACGGCCCCATCACCGCCGTGAAGCTCCCGCGCGGGATCGCCACGGACACCTCGCGCAGGGCGGCCACGGCCCCCTGCCCCTTCCCGTACACCTTGCTCACGGCGTCGAGCCGCACCACGTCCGTCATGCCCTCAAGCCTGCTCAGCGGGCCGCCCCCGGACCAGAGACGCGATCACCGGTCGACCATGACGCCATCATGAACCGGACACTGATAGACATGTCCCCGTGATTCGCGTACTGCTGGCAGAAGATCAGCACGTGGTCAGGGGCGCGCTGGCGGCGCTGCTGGGCCTGGAGGCCGACCTGGAGGTCGTGGCGGCCGTGGACTCGGGCGACGCCGCCGTCGCCGCCGCGCCGGCCCACCGGCCGGACGTGGCCGTCATGGACATCGACATGCCGGGCCGGCTCGACGGCCTCGACGCGGCGAGCGAGATCCGCGCCCGCGTCCCGTCGTGCCGCATGCTCATGCTCACCGGGTACGGCAAGCCGGGGCACCTGCGCCGGGCGCTCGCGGCCCAGGTGGACGGCTTCCTGCTGAAGACGGCGCCGCCGGAGGACCTGGTGGCGGCCATCCGCAAGGTCGCGGCGGGGGAGCGGGTGCTGGACCCCTCGCTCGCGGTGGCGGCCTGGGGACTGGCGGAGAACCCGCTGACCGGCCGCGAGGCGGACGTGCTGCGCCTGGCCGCCGGCGGCGCCGACGCCACGGACATCGCCGCCCAGCTGCACCTGACGGCGGGCACGGTCCGCAACTACCTGACGGGCATCGTGGCCAAGCTCAACGCCCGCAACCGCACCGACGCGGTCCGGATCGCCACGGAGGCCGGCTGGATCTGACGCCCGCTCACGCCGCCGGGATCGGGCAGGGTGAGGCGAGGAGGGGTGTCACGGCCTCCAGCTCGAACCAGCCGTCCCCCGCGGCGGTGGTCAGGCGGCCGTCGAGGGCGGCCAGCCGGGTCGTCAGGTTGCCGATGCCGGACGAGCCGTGCCGGGCCCGCGCGCCCCGGGCGCCGTCGTTGCGGACGCGCAGCCGTACCACGCCGTCCTCCAGCGCCGTGGAGACGGCGCAGTGGCGTGCGGAGCTGTGGCGCAACACGTTCGTCACGGCCTCCCGCAGGACGGCGCTCAGCACGGTCTCGGCCTCGGCGGGCAGCGGCGGGTGGGCGAGGTCCACGGTGACCTCCACCCCCGCGGCCGACAGCACCGAGCGCGCCGAGGCCGCCTCGGAGGCCAGCGACAGGTCGCGGTGCTCGCCGGAGACCGAGCGCAGGTCCGCCTCCGCCTGCTCGGCCAGGGCGATGACGCCCGTCAGCTCCGCACGGGCCCGCGCGGGGTCGAGCCGCCGGGCCAGCTCGCACTTCAGCAGGATGGCGGCCAGGCTGTGGCCGAGGAGGTCGTGCAGGTCGCGGGCGGCCCGCAGGCGCTCCTCGACGACGGCCGCGCGGGCCAGCTCCTCGCGGGCGGCCTGGAGCTCCTTCACCTGCCGGGCCAGCCGCACCAGGCCGTACACGACGAGACCGGTGACCAGGGCGCTGACCGTGAAGTTCGCCGTGGCGGCGGAGGGCAGCCCGAAGGCCGTCCCCGCGACGGCCACCGCGGCCAGCACGGCCGCCACGAGCGGCCACGCCACCCGCCACCGGAACGCCAGCAGCACCGGCCCCGCCACGAACCCGGCCACGCCCAGCCACACCGGCCCGAACACCGGCACGGGCGCGACCGCCAGCACGGTCATCACGCCCAGCGCCACCATGTGCCGCCCGTTGACGGACCGCAGCTGCATCGCGACGACCACGGCCAGGACCGCCGCCGCGGGCGCCACCATGCCCGCGGGCAGCGCCAGCAGGGCCTTCACGCTGAACCCCACCAGCACGGCCGCGAGCAGCCCGAGGACCACGCCGTACGACTCGCCGTACGTCGCCCGGCCCGTCTCCGCCTCGTCCTCGCCGGCGGCCCGGTGGGGCAGCGCGGCCTCGACGACGTAGCGGCCGTCCGGGGCGAGGCCCGCGGACAGGACGCCGCCCGCCGCCTCCACCTGCGCGGCCGTCGCGCCCGGCCGGCCGTCCTCGGCGGTCCGCCGGCCGTCGTCCGTGATGCGCAGCCGCACCGTCCCGTCCGTGTCCAGGGTCTCGATCAGGCATGTCCGGGCGGCGCCGAGCCGGACGACGTCCGTCACCGCCTCCCGCAGCACGGCGGCGAGCACGGCGCCCGCGGGGCCCAGCGGCTCGGCGTGCCCCTCGCGCACCTCGGCCCCGATCCCGGCGGCGGCCAGCAGAGCGCGGGCGGTCGTCAGCTCGGGGCCGAGGGACATGGCCCGGTAGCCGGCGGCCGCCTCCCGGGCCATGGCCAGCGACTCCCGCGCCGTCCGCACCACCTCGGCCGGCATGTCGGCGCCCGCGAGGGCGCGCCGCACACCCTCGACGATCACCGCCAGGCTCCGGCCCAGGCCGTCGTTCAGCTCCGCCGCGATCCGCAGCCGCTCGTCGGCCGCCGCGCCCGCCGCCAGCGCCGCGCGGTTCGCGTGCAGCTCGCCGGCCCGGTCCACCAGCCGCCCCATGCCGTAGATGAGCAGCGACAGCAGCGCCGTCGTGATCGTGGCGTCCAGGGTGGCCCGCACCTCGCCGTGCCGCGCGTGCTCGATCACCGCCGCGCCCAGCACCGCCAAGGGCGTCAGCGCCCACCACCGCGACAGCAGCAGCGCCCCGCCCAGGAACCCGATCACCGCCACGGACGACCCGAGCCCGGCCGACAGCCCGGCCACCAGCGCGGCCTGCGCGGCGAGCAGCCACCCGCAGCGGCGCCACAGCATGTACGCGACCTGGACGCCGAAGACCGCCACCGCCCCGGGGAAACCCGCGATCACGTACACGCCGGCGAATCCGGCCAGCACCACGACCACGATCAGCCGCGCCTGACGCACCCTTGCCCCCCTGTGACCCGTGAGGGCACCAGCCTAGGAGGGGCGGCGCGCCGATCGAATCCGGCTCAGCCGAACCCGCGCGGCAGCACCGTGACCGGGCACGGCGCGGCCCGCAGCACCTTCATGGCCAGCTCCCCGAGGAAGACCCGGTGCGGCTGCGCGTCCTCGCTGGCCGCGCACACCAGCAGCTCGCCGGGCGTCCACTCCAGCGTCTCCAGGGCCGAGGCCACGTCGTGCCCCTCGGCGATCTCCGCCTCGGCCTCGATGCCGGTCGACTCCCACGCCAGCCGTACGGCGAGGGCCAGGTCGTCGCCCAGCCGGCCCGGGTCCTCCGTCCGGAGGTCGAGCGTGATGAGCCGCAGCGGCACGCCCAGCCGCAGGGCCGTCTGCGCCACCCGCTCCACGGCGGCGTCGCACTGGGGCCGGTGGACGTAGGCGAGCGTGAGCCGCCCCGCCTCCTCGGGCGGGCGGTACCCGGCGGGCGCCAGCATCACCGCCTCCGGCGACAGGTGCAGCAGGTGGTCCGTGGTGGACCCGATCGCGATGCGCCCCCGCTGACCGCCGTCCGCCGAGCCTGCCACGACCAGGTCGGCCCGGATCCGGCTGGCCAGGACGGACAGCCCGCGTCCCACGCCCCGGCTCTCGTAGGTGATGTACTCGGCGGGCATGCCGCCCAGCTCCTCGGCGGCGTGCGCCAGGTTGGCCTGCGCCTCCACGGCCTCGCCGGGACTGCCGGGCGGGTAGACCGTCGCCACGGTCAGCTCGCCGCCGGTGACGCGCGTGATGGCGGCGCCGAGGGCGAGAGCGTCACGTCCACCCGCGTCGGCGGTGTAGCCGACGATCACGTGCTCTCCGATCACGCATGCCTCTCTACCCGGCCGGAACTCCGCCTACGCCGCCGATCCGGCGTGCCGCGCCCTGACCTTCGTCCAGCCCGGCCCTCGGCCGATCGGCCGATCGGCGACACTCCGGGATCGGCCGGGAGTCGGACGCGAAAGCGGGTGATCTTCCGTAAAGTCGTGTCACTGCTCGTTCACCGATTGGACACGTGTGTACCGCGACATCGTCGACTTCGCCCTCGGCACGCCCGCATGGCTCCACACCCTCGCGGAGGTGGGCACCGACGCCGGCCTGTTCCTGTTCGCGGCGTTGTTCGTGCTGTGCTGGTGGCGGACCCGCAACGGGCCCGCGCGCGACCTGGCGATCGCGATCGCCGGCCCGGCCGGAGTGGTGTGCGCGTACGTCGTCAGCGAGGTCGTCAAGACCGTCGTCAGGGAGGACCGGCCGTGCCGGGGCGGCGTGGCGACGATCACCGCGTGCCCGCCGCCGGACGACTGGTCGTTCCCCAGCAACCACGCCGTGATCGCCGCCGGCGCGGCGGGCGCGCTGGTGCTGGCCTGGCGCGCGCTGGCCTGGCTGGTGCTACCGCTGGCGGCGGTCATGGCGTTCTCGCGGGTGTTCGTCGGCGTCCACTACCCGCACGACGTGGCGGCGGGCTTCCTCATCGGCGTGACGCTGGCGCCGCTGTGCACGTTGCTGCTGGTCGGCGCGGTCACGCCGGTGGTGCGGCTGGCGCGAAGCCGTCTGTCGCCGCGATGAGCCGGTCCACGATGCCCGGCTCGGTGGCGGAGTGCCCCGCGTCGGCCACCACGTGGAACTCCGCCTCGGGCCAGGCGCGGTGCAGGTCCCAGGCCGTGACCATGGGCGTGCAGGCGTCGTAGCGGCCCTGCACGATGACGGCCGGGATGTGGCGGACCTTGCCGACGTCGCGGATGAGCTGCTCCGGCTCGAACCAGCCCAGGTGGGTGAAGTAGTGGTTCTCGATCCGGGCGAAGGCCACCGCCATGCGCTCCTGGCCGAAGTCCGCGACCAGCTCCTCGTCCGGCAGCAGCGTGACCGTGGAGCCCTCCCACTGCGCCCACGCCCGCGCCGCCGCCAGCCGCGCCTCGGGGTCCTCGCCCTCCAGCCGGCGGCGGAAGGCGGCGATCAGGTCGCCCCGCTCCTCCTCGGGGATCGGCGCCACGTACGCCTCCCACCGGTCGGGGAACAGGTACGAGGCGCCCTCCTGGTAGAACCAGCGCAGCTCCTGGGGCCGCAGCGTGAAGATCCCCCGCAGCACCAGCTCGGTCGTGCGCTCCGGGTGGGCCTGCGCGTACGCCAGGGCGAGCGCGCTGCCCCACGACCCGCCGAACACCTGCCACGCCTCGATGCCGAGATGCTCGCGCAGGCGCTCCATGTCGGCGACGAGGTGCCAGGTGGTGTTGTGCTCCAGCGACGTGGCGGGGTCGCTCGCGTGAGGGCGGCTGCGCCCGCAGTTGCGCTGGTCGAACAGCACCACCTTGTACAGGTCGGGATTCCACTGCCGGCGGTGCTTGGCCGTGCACCCACCGCCCGGGCCGCCGTGCAGCATCACGGCCGGCTTGCCGGCGGGGTTGCCGCACAGCTCCCAGTAGATCTCGTTGCCGTCCCCCACATCCAGGAAGCCGGAGTCGTAGGGCTCGACGGGCGGGTAATGGGTTCTCATCCCGCCGATCCTGCCACCCTCAGGACCACTCGTGCCGGCTCAGGAAGGACCGGTCGCCGGTGGCGTACTCGTGGAACGCCTGCCGGACCTCGTCGAGGCGCGGCATCAGCGTCCGCACCATGTGCCCTTCCTTGTACTCCACCTCGTACGCGGGCTCGCCCTGCTCGGCGGGGGACACCTGGATGAAGTGGTGCCCGAAGGTCACCAGGGCCGCGAACGGGTTCTGCGCCGACAGAGTGGCCAGCACGTCGTGGATCAGCCCCAGGTCCGGGTCGTGCACCACCATGCCGTCGCCCGTGTGGAGCTGCATGCCCTGGTGGACGCCGAGCGGGCCGACGTTGTGGACGAGGTCGCGCTGCGGGTCGTAGCAGACCAGCCCGTGTGCCCGCGCGACGGTGAACACCTGGCCGGACATCTCGTCCATCGACTCCAGGTCCATCGTCACCAGCACGTGCCCGGGGAACACCGTGACGAGCCCCGGCAGCTCCTTGGCGACCTCCGGCAGCGCGCCCTGGACCGGCCTGCCCTTCTTCGCGGCCAGGTACCCGGCCCGCGCCTGATCCCTGGAGATCGGCACGGGCTCGTCCCAGACCATCAACTCAACGCTCACCCGCCCATCCTGCCCAACCCCCGGCCCCTTTGAAGCCCACAACCTGCCAAAACCCCACACCCCATGCGTACTGGGAACCTCTGCGGCTTCCGCCCGTCCCCGCCCGGTCCACCCCAAGCTTCTACCGGGGCTCGGTCACGGCCGGCTTCTCGGAGTCGGGGACCAGCGGCGAGGTGCAGTGGGCGCACCGGCGCGCCTCCGTCGGGACGTCGCTCAGGCACTCCGGGCACTGCCGGGTCGTGACCTCCTGGTCCCGGTCGAACAGGCTGACCAGCCGCGTCATCGGCAGGACGACCAGCCAGTACACGACGGCCGCGATGATGAGGAAGGTGATGAGATGGTTGAGGAAGTCGCCGTACCTGAACTGGCTGCCGTTGACGGTGAAGGAGTACTGAGCGAAGTCCGGCTTCCGCCCGCCGGTCACGGCGCCGATCAGCGGGGTGATGAGATCGGCGACGAGCGCCTGCACAAGCCCGCTGAACGTCGCGCCCACGATCACCGCGACGGCCAGCTCCACGATGTTGCCCCGTAAGAGGAACTTCTTGAATCCACTCATGGAACGCCTACGTGACCGGGGGACGGGCGGTCAAACGCGACGCGGAGACAGGCTAAGGGGCCGTTCTGTGGGAAGGACCTGATCCGTCTACGGGGAGCCGGCCTTGTCCGGTGGAGCGGGGGAACGGAACATGGGGAAGAGCCGTAAGGGAGCCTTGATGATCGAAGTGTGGCCGGGAGACCCCTATCCGCTCGGGGCCACCTATGACGGCGCGGGCACCAACTTCGCGCTGTACACCGAGGCCGCCGACAAGGTGGAGCTGTGCCTGTTCGACGAGAAGAACAAAGAGACGCGGGTGGCTCTGACCGAGGTGGACGGGTTCATCTGGCACGGCTACCTGCCCGGCGTGAACCCCGGCCAGCGTTACGGTTACCGCGTCCACGGGCCGTACGACCCGGCGCAGGGCATGCGGTGCAATCCGAACAAGCTGTTGCTCGACCCGTATGCGACGGCGATCGAGGGTGACGTCAAGTGGGACGAGGCGGTGTACGGCTACCGGTTCGGCCAGCCCGACTCGCGCAACGACATGGACTCCGCCCCGTACATGCCGCGGTCCATCGTGATCAACCCGTTCTTCGGATGGGGCCACGACCGGCCGCCGGCCACGCCGTACCACGACACCGTGATCTACGAGGCGCACGTGCGCGGGCTCACCATCGCGCACCCGAAGATCCCCGAGCACCTGCGCGGCACCTACGCGGCGCTGGGCCACCCGGAGATCCTCGACCACCTGACCAAGCTCGGGGTGACCGCCATCGAGCTGATGCCGGTGCACCAGTTCGTCACCGACCACATCCTGGAGGAGCGGGGGCTGGCGAACTACTGGGGCTACAACTCGATCGGCTTCTTCGCCCCGCACAACCGCTACTCCAGCCAGGGGCAGCGCGGCGGGCAGGTGCCGGAGTTCAAGGCCATGGTGCGCGCCCTGCACGAGGCGGGCATCGAGGTCATCCTGGACGTCGTCTACAACCACACGGCCGAGGGCAACCACCTGGGGCCCACGCTCGGGTTCAAGGGCATCGACAACGCCAACTACTACCGGCTGGTCGACGGCGACCCGCGCTACTACATGGACACCACGGGCACCGGCAACAGCCTGCTGATGCGCTCGCCGCACGTGCTCCAGCTCATCATGGACTCGCTGCGGTACTGGGTGACGGAGATGCACGTCGACGGCTTCCGCTTCGACCTCGCCTCCACCCTGGCGCGCGAGCTGCACGAGGTGGACCGGCTGAGCGCCTTCTTCGACCTGGTGCAGCAGGACCCGGTGCTGTCGCAGGTCAAGCTCATCGCCGAGCCGTGGGACGTCGGCCCGGGCGGCTACCAGGTGGGCAACTTCCCCTCGCGCTGGACCGAGTGGAACGGCCGCTACCGCGACACCATCCGCGACCTGTGGCGGGGGCAGGCGGCGACGCTGCCGGAGTTCGGCTCCCGGCTCACCGGCTCCAGCGACCTCTACCAGGACGACAGCCGCCGCCCCGCCGCCTCGATCAACTTCGTCACCTGCCACGACGGCTTCACCCTGCAGGACCTCGTCTCGTACGACCACAAGCACAACGAGGCCAACAAGGAGGGCAACCGCGACGGCAGCGACGACAACCGGTCCTGGAACTGCGGCGCCGAGGGCCCGGCCGACCTGGCCGTCGAGTCGCTGCGCGAGCAGCAGAAGCGCAACTTCCTGACCACGCTGTTCCTGTCGCAGGGCGTGCCGATGCTCTCGCACGGCGACGAGCTGGGCCGCACCCAGCGCGGCAACAACAACGGCTACTGCCAGGACAACGAGCTGACCTGGGTCGACTGGTCGGACGTGCGCGAGAACTGGCTGCTGCTGGAGTTCACGCAGAGCCTGGCCGCGCTGCGCAAGAAGCACCCGGTGTTCCGGCGCAGGCGATTCTTCTACGGCCGGCCGGTGCGCGGCCTGAGCGACATCGCGTGGCTCACCCCGGCCGGGGATGAGATGACCGACGCCGACTGGAACGTCGGATACGCCAGGTCGCTGGCCGTGTTCCTGAACGGCGACGCCATCACCGAGCCGGACCGGCGCGGCCGGCCCATCCGCGACGACTCGTTCCTGCTGCTGTTCAACGCCCACCACGACACCATCAAGTTCACGATCCCCAAGGACTACGGAGAGATGTGGCAGACCGAGATCGACACGGCGATGCCGATCAGCCTGGACATCCGGGTCTGCCGGGCCGGTGAGAAGGTGGGCGTCCCCGGCCGCAGTGTGAGAGTGCTGCGTCGTGTCTAGGCCCCTGTCGACCTACCGCGTCCAGCTCACCCCCGACTTCGGCTTCGCGCAGGTGGCGCAGATCGCCGGCCACCTGCGCGACCTGGGGGTCACCCACGTCTACCTGTCGCCGATCCTCCAGGCGACCCCCGGCTCGCTGCACGGCTACGACGTCACCGACCACTCGCGCATCCGCGAGGAGTTCGGCGGCGCCAAGGGCTTCAGGGAGATGGCCGAGCAGCTCGCCGCCCACGATCTCGGCATCGTGGTCGACATCGTGCCGAACCACATGAACACCACCAACGCCCAGTTCTGGTCGGTGCTGCGCGACGGGACCGCCTCGCCGTACGCCCGCTGGTTCGACATCGAGTGGGAGGACGGGAAGGTGGCGCTGCCCGTGCTGGGCGACGACACCGAGCCCGTCGTGGACGGCGACGTGCTGCGCTACCACGAGCACGAGTTCCCCCACCCGGGGCACTACCGGCTCGTGGACTGGCGCGAGGGGCCCGGCTACCGGCGCTTCTTCGACGTCTCCACGCTGATCGGGCTGCGGGTCGAGGACCCCGAGGTGCTCTTCGCCACCCACGAGGTGATCTTCTGGCTGCTCGACGAGGGGCTCGTCGACGGGCTGCGGATCGACCACCCCGACGGCCTCGCCGAGCCGCGTGGCTACCTCGAACGGCTGCGCGCCAGGACCGGCGACACGTGGACCGTCGTGGAGAAGATCCTCATCGGAGGCGAGCGGCTGCCGGAGGACTGGCCGTGCGACGGCACCACCGGCTACGAGGTGCTCAACCGCGTCAACGGCCTGTTCGTCGACCCGGCGGGCGCGCCGCCGCTGGTGGAGCTGTTCACCCGCCTGACCGGGCAGCCCGCCGACTACCGGGAGGTGGTGGCGCGCTCGAAGAGCGAGGTCCTGGACCTGTTCTTCGGCGCCGAGGTCCGGCGCCTGGCCCAGGCGACCGGCGCCGAGCCGGAGACGGTGGCCGAGCTGCTGGCCGCGATGCCGGTGTACCGGGCGTACATCGTGCCGGGGGAGCCGCCGCCGCCCGAGTCGGTCGAGATCGTCGAGCAGGCCGCGGCGGCCTGCTCCCCGGCCGCGCAGCGGCTCGCCCAGCAGGTCCTGTACGGCCCGCCGGAGGTCGTCACCCGCTTCCAGCAGGCGTGCGGGCCCGTCATGGCCAAGGGCGTCGAGGACACGGCGCTGTACCGGTGGTTCCCGCTGTCCTGCCTCAACGAGGTGGGCGGCGAGCCAGATGTGTTCGGGATCCCGGTCGAGGAGTTCCACGCGTTCTGCGCGCAGATGCGGCCCCACTCGATGACCACGCTGTCCACGCACGACACCAAGCGGTCGGAGGACGTGCGCGCCCGGCTGTCGGTGCTGTCGGAGCTGCCCGAGGAGTGGGAGGAGGCCGTCACCGCCTGGTCGTCGGCGGTCTCCCACGACCCCCACCTCGACTACCTGGCCTGGCAGAACCTCATGGCGGCCTGGCCGATCTCCGCCGACCGGTTCGCCGGCTACCTGCTCAAGGCGGCGCGGGAGGCCAAGACCGCCATCTCCTGGGTCGATCCCGACCCCGGCTACGAGCAGCGGCTGCGCGACTTCGCCGAGGCCGCCGTCAAGCTGCCCGTCGGGGAGTTCACCTCGCGGATCGACCGCTACGCCATGTCGAACTCGCTGGGCGCCAAGCTGGTGCAGCTCATGATGCCGGGCGTCCCGGACGTCTACCAGGGCAACGAGACGACCGACTTCTCCCTGGTGGACCCGGACAACCGGCGGCCCGTCAGCTACCCGCGCACCCCCGCGTCGGAGTGGGACGCGGCCAAGCTGCTGGTCACCACCCAGGCGCTCCGGCTGCGCCGCCGCCTGGGCGCCGACGCCGCGTACACGCCGCTGGCGGCGGACGGCGAGGCCGCCGAGCACGTGATCGCCTTCGCGCGGGGCGGCGGCGCGTTCGCCGGCTCCGTCACGGACGGCGCGCTCACCACCGGCGGCCCGGCGGCCGCGGGCGGCACCGGCACCCCGGGCGACGAGGGGCGGGCACGGGCCGTCGCCGTCGCCACCCGCCTCCCGGTGCGCCTGTACCGCCGTGGCGGCTGGGGCGCCACCACGCTCACGCTGCCGCCCGGCTCCTGGCGTGACCTGCTCACCGGTGCCGTCCACACGGGCCGAGTCCCGCTCGCACACCTGCTCAACCGGCATCCCGTCGCACTTCTGGAGAGACATGACCTTTAGCGACAAGACCTTCGAGGTCTGGGCACCGAAGGCCACGGCTGTCGAGATCGACGTCCTCGGCGGCAGGCGGCCCATGCGGCAGCGGCCGGACGGCTGGTGGACGGCCGACGTGCCGGAGGCCACCCACGGGACGCGGTACGCGTACGTGGTGGACGGCGGCGGGCCGTACCCCGACCCGCGCTCGCGGCGGCAGCCCGACGGCATCTTCGGCCCGAGCGCCGTCTACGACCACGGCCGCTTCACCTGGTCCGACGACGGGTGGACCGGCCGCGACCTGCGCGGGTCCGTCATCTACGAGATGCACGTCGGCACGTTCACCCAGGACGGGACGTTCGAGGCGGCCGTCGAGCGGCTCGACCACCTGTCGGAGCTGTGCGTCGACTTCGTGGAGGTCATGCCGGTGGCGCCCGTGCCGGGCGGGCGCAACTGGGGCTACGACGGGGTGGACCTGTACGCGGTCAACGAGACGTACGGGGGGCCCGACGGGCTCAAGTCCTTCGTGGACGCCTGCCACCGCAAGGGCATCGGCGTCATCCTCGACGTGGTCTACAACCACCTCGGCCCGTCGGGCAACTTCCTGCACCCGTTCGGCCCGTACTTCTCCGGCTTCGCCGGGAGCTACTGGGGCGAGGCGGTCAACCTCGACGGGCCCGGCTCCGACGAGGTGCGCCGCTACTTCATCGAGAACGCGGTGCAGTGGCTGCGCGACTACCACATCGACGGGCTGCGGCTCGACGCCGTCCACGCGCTGCACGACAAGCGCGCCACGCACCTGCTGGCCGAGCTGTCGGCCGAGGTGGACGCGCTGGCCTGCGCCGTCGGCCGGCCGCTGTCGCTCATCGCCGAGTCGGACCTGAACGACCCGCGCATGGTGCGCTCGCTGGACGCCGGCGGCCTCGGCATGACCGCGCAGTGGAACGACGACGTCCACCACGCCCTGCACACCGCGGTCATCGGCGAGACCCACGGCTACTACGAGGACTTCGCCGGCCTGGACGCCCTGGCCAAGGTGCTGACCTCGGGCGTCGTCCACGACGGCGGCTACTCCACGTTCCGGGGCCGCACGCACGGCAGCCCGTACACGGGGGTGCCCGGCCACCGGCTCGTCGCCTGCCTCCAGAACCACGACCAGATCGGCAACCGCCCGGCGGGCGACCGGCTGCCCATCCCCGCGCTCAGGCTGGGCGCCGGGCTGCTGCTGACGTCGCCGTTCACGCCCATGCTGTTCATGGGGGAGGAGTGGGGGGCGCGCACGCCGTTCCCGTTCTTCTCCGACCACGTCGAGCCGGAGCTGCGCGAGTCGGAGGACGACCGCCGCGAGCAGGAGTTCGAGGGCTTCGGCTACGCGTGGGAGGCGCCGCACCCGTCGGACGAGCAGACGTTCCTCAACGCCAAGCTCGACTGGGGGGAGCTGAAGGAGGAGGCGCACTGGTCGCTGCTGTGCTGGTACCGCGACCTGATCGCCCTGCGCAAGGCGCTGCCGGAGCTGTCGGACCCGCGCTTCGACCGGGTCCGCGTCGAGCACGACCCGGGGGGCGACTGGCTGGTCATGTGGCGCGGCGAGTCGGTGTGCGTGGCGGTGAACTTCGGCGCGGACGCGGTGACACTGCCGGTGCGGGTGGCGTCTGTGCTGCTGGCGGCGGACGACAACGTGACGGGGGGCGAGGACGGCCTCCGACTCCCCTCCCAGAGCCTCGCCATCTGCCGCACGACCCAGTCCCCGCCCACCTGACGCGCCCTGCCACCAGAGGCCCTGTCACCAGAGGCCCTGTCACCAGAGGCCCTGCCACCAGAGGCCTGTCACCAGAGGCCTGTCACCAGAGGCCCTGCTACCAGAGGCCCTGCTACCAGAGGCCCTGCTACCAGAGGCCCTGCTACCAGGGGCCCTGCTACCAGACGCCCTGCCGGTGCGCCCTCGTCACTGCGTACCGGCGAGGGCGCACCGTCCTGATCCGGCTGGATGCCACGAATCGTGCCCCGCCCCTGCCATCCACGGAACGGGTACGTCAGCCTGCCCGGGCCCCGTCATCCACAGCCGCCCTGTGCCCGGCCCCACCATCCACAGAACCGCATTCGGCCGCACCGCCCACCCACCCTCTTCGCCACCCTGAGGGCCTCACCCCGTCCCGGAGGCCCACATGAAGATCACCCTGCCCGTCCCCGCGTCCCTGACGTGCCGGTTCGTCGTCGCCGTCGAGCGCCTGCCACGCCCGGTCCCGGAGCTGGTGCCCTGGCGCGTCGGCCGCCCGTTCCGCAAGGCCGCGATGACCGCCTACGGCACACCCCGCCTCGAAGTAGCCCCTCAGGCGCCCCTCCCGCCATGGGAAGATCCCCACCCCACCCCCTGGAGACCGACGGCCGCCACGCTGCACCCCGACGAGCGGCAGCTACTACGCCGGGCAAGACACCACCTCGTCGTCTCCTCGACGGCGCCACCGCACGCACTCCCCGGCAACGCGCAGGTCGCCCGCGCCACGGCCCGGGCCCTGGCCCGCCAGTGCGGCGGCCTGGTCATCGACCCGCTGACAGGCACGACGGTGCCCCCCTGCGACCGGTGCCCCGACGAGCCCGCCGAGTTCCGGCCGGCCGACGACTGGCTGGGCTGGGACATCCAGGTCCACGACGACGCGACGTGCCCGCCGTGGGACCCGGCCGACACGGCGGCGTGCGACTGCCTGCGGGTGACCTCCCGCGGCCTGCGCCGCTTCGCGCTGCCGGAGATCACCATCGACGGTGCGGCCTGCGCGCACAGGCTGTGCGCGACCAACCTGCTCCGCGCGGTGGCCCACCGGCTGGTGGCGGACCACCTGACGTTCCTGGCCGCGCACCCGGAGGCCGACGTCCGCGTGATCGACGACCACCTCCACATCGCCCTACCGGCCGAGCCGCTGCCCGGCATCCCGGCCGAGCGGCCGCGCCCACCCGGCGGCGCCACGTCCGTCCCGGCGGCCGTTCAGGCCCCACCTGCCACGTCCGTCCGGGCCGCCGTTAAGGCCCGGCGAGCCACGCTCCCGGCGGCCGTTCCGGCCCCGCGTGCCACGTCGGTCCCGGCCGCCGTTCAGGCCCGGCGCGCCACGTCGTCAGCCGCTACCGCGTTCGACGGTCTCACCTTCGGCGTACGCCTGACCCCCTGCGAGCCGCAGGCCCCGGGCGCGGGCCGGCCCGGCAGCGTCCGCCGCCTCAAGGTCGCCCCGGCCCCCGGCACGGGCCAGGCGACATGCCTCAAGGTCGGTCCGCCCTCCGGCTTCACCGGCTCCCTCAACGACTGGCTCTGCGCCACCCAGGAGGCGCACCCGTTCCGACGCACCCCTTCGCCCTACCCCCTCGCAGCATGAGCGGCAACCTGCGCCCGGCTCGTGGTCCGACAGGCACGGGGCGACTGCCCGTTCGCCGCGCCCGTCACGAGGCCACAGTTCGTCCGGGGCATCCTCGGCGGCGACCCGCTCCGCGGCTGACGAGGCTCCCGTCAGCACCCAGCCCGGTACGGCCGGCCGGGGAGGTGGCGCGCCCACTCCGCCGCGGTGAGGGTCCGCCCGGCCCGGGCGCACACCGCCTTGAGCAGCGGCCCGACCGCCACGGGCAGCCGTGTCAGCCGTGCCTTCCTGCCGATCGCCACCACTTCCGCGTCGTCGGTGAAGGCGACCGACCGCGCGCTGTCCGTCAACTGCACCACGGGCCCGACCTGCTGCCCTCGCCGCACGTCCCAGACGGTCAGCGTGTTGTCCTGCGCCGCGAACGCGAACAGCCCGCCGTCGGCCGAGAACGCGGCCGCCCATGACGGCGCCCCCGCCCGCAGCCAGTCGCCCACCTGGGCTCCTGTGCGGGTGTCCCAGATGCCGACCTTGCCGGCGAAGTTCGCGGCGACCAACCTCAGGTCCGCGTCGAACCAGACCTCCTCCGTCGCGCCCGGGAACGGCAACCGCGGCCCGTAAGGCTGCCCGCTCTCCAGGTCGACCATGCGCAGCCGGTCCGCGTCGAGGCCGACGAGCCGGCCTTCCGCGCTCACCGTCCACCCGAACAGGCGCGGCCTGGACACCTGCTTGACCCGCCGCCCGCCAGGCAGCGCCCAGAGGGTGAACGTCTTCTCCTCGGCCGTCCACAGCCCGGCTGGGCCGGGGAGCGCGCCGTCGGCGATGCCGGCGAGCGGCACCCTGGCCAGTTCGCCTCCGGTGGCGGTGTCCCAGACGACGACGTTGTCGTTGCGCCGCAGCGCGAGCCGGCCGCCGTCGCGGCTGAAGGTGAGCTCGCTGTCGTACGGGTCCGACGGACCAGCGGCCAGCGCCCTGCCGGCCGTCCGTACCCGGGACGCCTCCCACGTGCGAGGGTCGGCCAGCCGCACCTCCGGCGCGTCCAGCGCGTGGGAGGCGAGCCACCGGCCGTGCGGGTCGAGCTCGACCTCGTCCACGGGCTCCGCCGAGACCGCCTGCGGCGGGAGCGTGACGACCGTGTCCTCGCTCAGGTACCGCAGGCCGTCCGGCCCGAACCCGACCGCGGACGCCAGGTCGGGTAGCTCCCGTTCGTACACCAGGGGATCGTCGGCGTCCACGTCGTAGAGTCGCAGCGTCGTGCCCAGCCCCGCGAGCAGCCGGCCGTCCGGGCCGAAGACCGGTGTCGCCATGCGGTCCCAGTCCCCGATGAAGGCGATCTCCTTGCGGGTCCGGGCGTCGAAGACGGTGAGCCCTTTGTCGTCGGCGATGGCGAGCCGTTGCCCGTCGCGGCTGAAGGCCGCCCAGGCGGCGCAGTTCGAACAGATGCCGGGGAAGCCCGGCAGGGCGTTGCCGGAGGGCAGTGCCCAGCGCTTTCCGCCTCCCACGGCGTAGTCGCCGCCGGGGTGGACCGCCACCTTGTCGAGCGTGGGAACCATGGTGGTCCGTCCGGTACGCGGGTCGCGGATGTCCCTTCCCTGCCCGTAGTCGATGACGAGGAGGCCGCCGTTGAAGGAGACCTCCAGGTCGAGCTCCTCGCTGGCGGGCACGCGCGGGCCCACCCGCGTGCCGGTGGCGAGGTTCCACAGCGCCACGCCCCTGGTGTCGGCCACGGCCAGCAGCCGGCCGTCCTCGCTGACCGCGACCTGCCGCAGCCGCGCGGCGGGCTTGCCCGGGGCGGTGAGGCTGCCGGTGAAGCCGCCCGTGCGGCGGCCGGTCGCCACGTCCCACATCCGCACCTCGCCGGGGCTGACGCTGACCAGCGTGCGGCCGTCGGCGCTGAGCGCGCGGGCCACGTCCGGGCCCGTCGCGGGATCGTGGAAGGAGCCGGTGGCCGGATCGGCGATCGAGGCGAGCAGGCTCGATCGCGCCTCGGCCGTGGGCGAGAGCCGTCCGGCGGCCGCGCTGAGCAGCATGGCGAGCACGGGGTCGCGGCCGCGCACCGACTCCGCGACGCCCGCCAGCCTGGCGGACTCGGCCGTGTCGCGCTGCCGGACGAGCGTGTCCCCCTGCTCGGCCAGGGTGGCGCTCTGCCGTACCGCGAAACCGCCCACGACCAGCGACACCACCAGCAGGACACCGAGGCCGGCGGCCAGCGCCCTGGTACGCCGCGAACGACGCCTGGTGAGCGCGGCGCCGGCCTCCAGGAAGTCCCGCTCGGCGGGCGTGAGGGTGATGTTGCGGCGTTCGGCGGCGGCCCAGCGCAGCGCGTCGTCGAGGGAGCTGCCATGCAGGAGGTCGGCGTCCTTGCGCCCGCGCTCCTTCCAGCGTTCGGCGGCCGTGAGGATCTGCCGGTGGATGGGCAGCCCGTCCCGGTTGGCCGCGATCCAGGCCCGCAGCCGGGGCCAGGCCAACGGCAGGGCGGGCCGCAGCAGCCGGAGCCTGTCCCCGCCGTCCACGGCCGAGACGAGGTAGGCGAAGGCGGCCAGCACGCGGTCGGCGTCGGGGGGCAGCTCGGACCTGCGCGCCTCGCGCGGCACGAGGGTGCCGTCCTCGGTGACCGTGACCAGGCGCAGGAAGATGTCCGGAACCAGTTCCCTGTCGGCGGGGGAGAGCGCGGCGTAGGCGTCCTCGGCGATGACGCCGAGCGCCGGGTCGCTGCCGGCCACGCCGATCCGCTTGCCGTCGCTCGCGCCGCGCGCCAGCAGCCGGGCCGTGTCCACGGCCCCGTCCGCCTCGTTGAGCCCGTCCACCTGTCCGGCGAGCCCGTCGGTGCGGAGAAGGCCGTCCGGCTGTCCGGTGAGCCCGTCGGTGCCGAGCAGGCCGACCGCCGGTCCGACGAGCCCGTCCGCGCTGAGGAGCCCCAGCAGCAGCTCGCGCGAGCGCGGGCGGCGCGCGCCGTCCTTGGCCAGCGCCGCGCGGACCAGGCTGCGCAGCGAGCCGGGCAGCACGGCGAGGTCAGGCTCGTGCGAGAGCACGCGGTGCATGACCGCGCCCAGCGACTCGCCCGAGAACGGGGCCTTGCCGGTGGCGGCGAACAGCACCACGGCGCCCCACGCGAACACGTCCGCAGCCGGCCCCGCCCGCTCCCCCGAGAACACCTCGGGCGCCATGTAGCCGGGCGTGCCCGCCACCACCCCGGTCGTGGTGAGCGACATCTCCTGTGTCCTGGCCACGCCGAAGTCGATCACCCGGGGGCCGTCGGGCCCGAGCAGCACGTTGTCGGGTTTGAGGTCGCGGTGGACGACGCCCGCGTCGTGGACGGCGGTCAGCGCGGTGGCGATCGCCGTGGCCAGCCGGTGCAGGTCGTCCCCGGTGAAGCGCCGCCCGCCTGCCACGGCCGCCCGCAGGCTCGGGCCCTCGACGTACTCGCTGACGATGTACGGCCTGGGCCCGTCGAGATCCGCGCCGAGAACCCGGGCGGTGCAGAACGACGCCACCCGCTGCGCCGCGACGACCTCCTTGGCCATCCGCCCCCGCACCTCGGTCACGCCGGCCAAATCGCCCCGCAGCAGCTTGACCGCCACCCGCGTGCCGGCCTGGTCGTACGCCTCGTACACGACGCCCTGGCCGCCCGCCCCCAGCCGCCCGGCCAGCCAGTACGCGCCCAGCCGCTGCGGGTCCCCGTCGATCAGTGCACTCCTCACACGGGGTTGGACTACCACCGAGACCGGGTGGTTGCCGAGCGCAGAGGGGCAAACCGCAGGACCACGCAGCCCCTGCCCGCCTCGGTCCCGAGTGGAGAGCTCAGCTCCGGGCGTGGCCTGCGCCATCTCGGACCTCCCGCCACCAGGTCCAGCCCGATCGGCGGCGCGGCCGGCGCGGGCCAGGGACTACCTGGCGGGCAGTCGCGGGGGGCAGGTACGGAAGTCATGACGCGGCGCGCGATGGGCGTCCACGCCACGATGGGGCTGGCCTCGTCCTGTCTCCGGGCGCCGGCCTCCACGAGCGCCCGTCGCCCGAGACGCCCTCGAACTGGTGCGGCGGCTCAGCGGCTGAGGAGACGGCGCAGGGCGCGCTCCAGCGTGGCCGCCGGTGCCGGGTCCGGTCCCGGTGAGCGCCAGGCGACGTATCCGTCGGGCCGTACCAGCACGGCGCCGCCCCCGCCCACGCCGTACCGCTCCTCGAAGACCCCGTCCACGTCCTTCAGCTCGTCGCCCACTATGACGCGCGTGAGCTGGATCCCCAGCAGGTCCTGCACCCGGCGCCCGGCGTCCGTCCACGCCCTGCCCTTCGGCCCGGTCATCAGCACGAACCCCGTCGCGAACAGGTCGATGGTCGAGATGTGCCGGCCGTCCCAGTCGAGGACCACGTGCGGGGCCCTGCTGCCGGGACGGCCGCTGGGCACGCGGGGGTCCTCCAGCAGCGAGCCGTCGTCGCCCGGCTCGTCCAGGATGGCCGTCGAGTGGTAGCGGTAGCCGATGAGGACCGCGGCCGGGTCCTCCAGCGGCTCGGGGTAGTCGACGCGCTGGGCGGGCGGCATCCGCACCCCCAGGTTGGCGAGCTGCGCGTCGGCGGTCAGGGCGCCGATGGGGCGGCGCTCGGCGTCGTACGTGTCGAGGAAGCCGGGCCCGGCCTGGCCGGTGAGGACGAGCCAGAGCCGCCAGGCGATGTCGCAGCCGTCCTGGAGCGCCGTGCTGCCGCCCTGCCCGCCCGTGGGCGGCATGGTGTGGGCCGCGTCGCCGGCCAGGAACACCCGCCCGTGGCGGTACCGCTCGGCCAGGACGTGCGCCATGGTGAACGAGGTCGTGTCGAGGAGCCGCACGTCCAGGTCCGGTACGCCGGTGGCCAGGCGTACCAGCTCCACGCAGCGCTCGGGGGTGAAGTCGGCGTCGCTCTCGCCCTTGGCGGGGTCGTAGTTGACGCCGACCACGTGCGCGCCGACGCCGGTGCCGGTGATGATCACGCCGGTGAAGACGTCGTTCCGCAGGTACCACAGCGTGACCTCGCGCTCGCGCACGAGCCCGGTGAGGTCGGCGTCGAACATGATCGAGTACATCCGCCCGAGCTCGCCCTTGCCCATGGTCGGGATGCCGAGCGCCTCGCGCAGCGGGCTGCGGTAGCCGTCGGCGGCCACCACGTAGTCGGCCCGGACCACGCTCTCCGCGCCGTGGGTCCGGATGACCGCCGTCACGCCGTCGCCGTCCTGGTCGAGCTTGACCAGCTCGGTGGAGAAGCGCAGATCGGCGCCGAGCTCCTCGGCCTTGGCCCGGAGCAGGCGCTCCACCTCGGCCTGCGGGGCGCCGACCCTGATGGCCGGGGTGAGCTCGTGGAGGAAGCCGAGCGACTCGTCCTCGCTGTCCATGATCATGTGGGGGTCGGGCGCGCTGAGGCTGGGGGCGATGGCCATGCGCATGCCGTCGCCGATGCCCTGGGAGATCTGGCCGAGGAGGTGCTCGACGCCGGGTACGGGGCGCAGCAGCTCGACGGCGCGGGGCATGACGCCGAACGCCTTGGGCTGGATCGAGGTGCTGGGATGCCGCTCGACGAGCATGACTGGGATGCCGCGCCAGGCGAGCAGCAGGGCCGCGCTGAGCCCGGCGTAGCCGCCGCCGACCACCAGGACGGGCACTCGCTCGTGCTTCATGTCCACCTCTCAGAAGGATCAGGGCACGCGTAATATCGCGTTCGACCGACACGATATGTCGCGTCTGCGAACAGGTCAAGACATATCGCGTTTGTGTGCCTGATGCCCCCGGGGTTTCCGGGGGCGGGCCCGTCAGGGGAGGTGGCGTTCCAGGGACTCGAGTTTGCTGGTCATCCCGTCCGTGACGCCCTCGCGCAGGTCGGCCTTGAGGACGAGGCTGACCCGGGGCGCGACCTCCGCCACCGCGTCGACGGCCCGCTTGATCACGGCCATCACCTCGTCCCACTCGCCCTCGACCGTGGTGAACATGGCGTCCGTGCGGTTGGGCAGCCCGCTCTCCCTGACCACCCGGACGGCGCGGGCCACCGGCTCGGCGACCCCTTCGCCGACGCCCAGCGGGGTGATGGAGAATGCGACGATCACGCTGTGCCCCCTCGTGCACGGTCTCGGCTGGACTGGCGGCGGGGGCCCCGGGGTCGTGCCCGCCCCGGGCCCCCCGCCGCACGTCAGGCGTGCGCATGCTCCTCGTCGCCCTCTTCGTCATCGGGCGCCTCCGACGGCTCGACGCCCAGCATGGCCTCGCGCGGCTCGATCTCGTCGATGTGGTCCACGAGCTGGAGCACGTGGTCGGGCTCGATGAGCCACTGCAACGCCGAGGCGCCGGTCTCGTCGGAGGAGACCAGCTCGGCCTGCTCGGCCCGCTCCTCGTCGGACAGGTCGGCGTCGGGATGCCGGATCTCGGCAAGCGCGGCGGCCTGCAACGCGTTGACGTCGAGCACCTCGACGGTCAGCTCGACCGTCAGGCGCAGGAATTTCTCGTTATCGCTCATGGCGACGATGCTAGGGCAGCTTCCACTCGACCGGGGTCGCGCCTTGCTGGATGAGCAGCTCATTGGCCCGGCTGAACGGCCGCGACCCGAAGAAGCCGTTGCGCGCCGACAGCGGCGAGGGGTGGGCGGACTCGATGCGCGGCACCCCGCCGAGCATGGGCGCGAGGTTGCGGGCGTCGCGGCCCCACAGGATGGCGACGAGCGGCTTGTCGCGGGCCACGAGTGCGCGGATGGCCTGCTCGGTGACCTCCTCCCAGCCCTTGCCGCGGTGGGAGGCCGGCTTGCCCGGCATCACGGTGAGCACCCTGTTGAGCAGCAGCACGCCCTGGTCCGCCCACGGGGTCAGGTCGCCGTTGGCGGGGCGCGGGAGCCCGAGGTCGGACTCCATCTCCTTGTAGATGTTGAGGAGACTGCCGGGGATGGGCCGCACGTCGGCGGCGACGGAGAAGGACAGCCCGATGGGGTGCCCGGGCGTGGGGTAGGGGTCCTGCCCGACGATCAGCACCTTGACCTCGTCGAAGGGCTGGCTGAAGGCGCGCAGTACGTGGGCCCCGGCGGGGAGGTACTGCCTGCCTTCGGCGATCTCGTTGCGCAGGAACTCGCCCATGTGGGCGATCCGCTCGGAAACGGGCTCCAGTGCCTGGGCCCATCCGGCTTCGACGACTTCGTTCAGGGGACGACCGGCCATGGCCGATCAGCCTATCGAGGTCCGGGACGGCCCCGTGCCCGATTCGGGTGTTCCGGCCGTACCGGAATGATCACAGAGCGGCGCCCGCCCCCCGGCGTGGGGGAGCGGGCGCCCGGTGGCGGCTACTTGACGGAGCCGGCCATCATGCCCTGGACGAAGTAACGCTGGAAGGAGAAGAACAGCACCAGCGGGATGATCAGCGAGAGGAACGCGCCCGAGGAAAGGATGTCCACGTTCGACCCGAACTGCCGCATCTGCGACTGGAGTGCCTTGGTCATCGGCTGGCTTTCGGTGTTGGCGAAGACCAGCGCGATGAGCATGTCGTTCCACACCCACAGGAACTGGAAGATGCCCAGCGAGGCGATCGCCGGCTTGCCCAGCGGGAACACCACCGAGACGAAGATCTTCCACTCCGGCGCGCCGTCCATCCGCGCGGCCTCCAGCAGCGAGGCCGGGATGCCGACGAAGAAGTTGCGCAGCAGGAAGATGGCGAACGGCAGGCCGAACGCCGTGTGGAACAGGACCACGCCGGGGATCGTGCCGAAGATCCCCATGCCGCCGTACATGGCGGCGACCGGGATCAGCGCGATCTGGATCGGCACGATGAGCAGGCCCACCACGACGAGGAACAGCGTGTCGCGGCCCTTGAACTCCATCCACGCGAAGGCGTAGGCGGCCATGGCGGCGATGCCGATCACGAGGATCGTGGTCGGCACCGTGATCGCCACGGTGTTCCAGAACGAGGTGGTGAAGCCGCTGGCCAGCAGGCTGCTGTAGCTCTTGAAGGTCAGCTCGGCGGGCTTGGTGAAGATCGTCCACCAGCCCTCGGCGTTGTTGACGTCCACCGTGCGCAGCGAGACGACGAACAGGCCGAGCGTGGGTACCAGCCAGAACAGGCCGAGCAGCACCATGATGACCTGCACCGCGCCGCTGCCGAGGCGGTCGACGATGCGGCTGGCGAGGCCCCTGCGGGGAGCGCCGGCCTCCAGTCCGGCGGGAGCGGCCGTGGCTGTCGCGGTCGTCATGCGTTCTCCCTCTTGAACCTGCGGACATTCATGATCATGAACGGCAGGACCAGAATGAGCAGGAAGATCGCCAGCGCGCTGCCGAGCCCCTGGTTGTTGCCGCCGCCGAAGGCCACCCGCCACATCTCCAGTGCGACCACGTTCGCCTGTGGCTGTACCGAGGACGGCGCGATGATGAAGACGAGGTCGAAGACCTTCAGGGTATTGATGATCATGGTGACGAAGACGACCAGCAGCACCGGCGAGAGCAGCGGCACCGTGATCCGGCGGAACACCTGCCACTCCGTGGCCCCGTCGATGCGGGCCGCCTCCAGCGCGTCACGCGGGATGGCCGCCAGGCCCGCCGCGATCAGCACCATCGCGAACCCGGCCCACACCCAGACGAACGCGCCGATGATCGCCGGCGTGATGAGCGTCGGGCCGAGCCAGGTCAGGCCGTTGTAGGCGGCCTTGAAGTTGTCCTGTGGCAGCCGTACGACGTAGGAGCCGGCGGGCAGGCCGTCGAAGCGGAACGAGCCGTCCTCGGCCGTCGTGGCGGTTCCGGCCACCTTGCCGTCCTTGACCGCCTCCACGGTCATGCCGGGCAGGCCCTTCTCGCCCGAGTCCACCTGGTTGGGGGCGCCGCCCCCTCCGGGGGTGAAGTCGAACCACACGGTGCCGGTCAGGCCGCTGCCACCCGTGGGCGCCTTGGCGGCCAGGGCGTTCTCCGGCATGACCGCCGGCTTGACGCCCACGATCGGGATCAGCACCGGCTGGCCCGCCTGAACGGGCTGCGTGGTGACGACCGCGCCGTCCTTCGTGGCCACCGGCGACTCGCCGCCCTCGCGGGCCCGCGCCTCCGGGTAGCCCTGCGAGGAGGAGAACGTGTCGTGCACGGTGGTGAGGATGGCGTTGGCCACGCCCTTGCCCGGGTCCTCGTCGTACACGAGGCGGAAGATCACGCCGGCGGCCATCAGCGAGACGGCCATCGGCATGAACACGATCAGCTTGAACGCCGTCGACCATCTGATCCGCTCGGTGAGCACCGCGAAGATCAGGCCCAGGGTGGTGACGACGATCGGCGCCACGACGACCCAGATCAGGTTGTTCCTGATCGTCGTGAGCATCCCCTGGTCGCTGAAGATGGTGGCGTAGTTCCCCAGGCCCACGAACCCCGTGCCCGAGGCGTCGAAGAGGCTGCGGAACAGCGAGTAGACGATGGGATAGACCACCCAGACGCCCAGCAGCACCGCTGCCGGGAGAAGGAAGGCGATGGCGACCGCCGGCGAGGGGCCGAGGCGTAGTGAGGTGCGGGGGGTATCAGCCGGTCCGGGTGCGCTGCCGCGCGAGGACTTCTCCTCGCGCGGTGCTGCCGGGCCGTCCAACCGTTCGGTCACGGCCATACCTCTTTACTTCCAGGCCTTCTTGGCCTCAGCCTCGAGGGCGCTCTGCGCGCCCTTCACGTCGGTGGGCTTGCGCAGGAAGTCCTGGAGGATCTTCCACTCGCCCTTGCCGTCGGTGCCGCCGAAGGCGCTCGGCGCGAGGTCCGACATGTCGTAGCGGACGGTGTCGCCGGCCGAGACGATCGTCTGGCCGAGCTGCTTGGTCAGCGCGTCGGGGTAGTTGTCGGGGGAGACGTTCTTGTTCGGCGACAGGTAGCCGGGCAGCTTGGCCCAGATCTCGCCGCCCTCCTTGGAGGCGAGGAACTCGAGCAGCGCCATGGCGCCGGGGGAGTCCTTCATCGCGACCGCGACGTCGCCGCCGAGAATGACGGGCGCGGTGTCACCGACCTTCGGGAACGGGATGGCCTTGGCGTCCTCGCCCACCTTGGCCTTGGCCTGGACGACGGAGGTGGCCACGAAGTCGGCCTCGATCACCATGGCGGACTTCTTGGTGGCGAAGACCTTGTTGGCGCAGGTCGGGAAGTCCGTCTGCAGGGTGCCGGACGTTCCGTCGACCATGTACTCCTGCTTGCCGGCGATCTGCGCGATCTTCTCCAGCGCGGTGGCCACGCTCGGGTCGGTCCACGGGATCTCGTGCTTGGAGAGCTGGTCGTACTTCTCGGGGCCGGCCGTCGACAGGTAGACGTTCTCGAACAGGTCGGTCAGGGTCCAGGCCGACGCGCCGCAGAGGGAGAACGGCGCGGTGCCGGAGTCGGCGATCGTCTGAGCGGCCTTCATCAGCTCGTCCCAGGTGGTGGGCGGCTGGACGCCGGCGTCGTCGAACGCCTGCGTGCGGTACCACACCAGCGACTTGTGGGCCGCCTTGATCAGCACGCCGTACACCTTGCCGTCGGCGGAGCCCAGCTCCTTCCAGTACGGCGTGTAGTTGGCGTCGATCTCCTTGGAGACCGCGTCCGTCAGCGGCTTGAGCGCGCCCTGCTTGGCGTACTGCTGCACCAGGCCGGGCTGCGGCAGGATGGCCACGTCGGGCGGGCTGCCGCCCTGGATGCGCGGGCCGAGGTAGGCGCCGGTGTCCTCGCCGGTGGAGGCGTAGGTCACCTTGGCGCCGGTCTTGGCGGAGAAGGCCTTGAGCACCTGCTCGAAGTTCTTCTGCTCGTCACCGGTCCACTTGGCGGCGACCTCCAGCTTGACCCCTTCGAGGGTCTTCGCGCCGCCGGCGGCGCTCGCCGAACTCGACGCCGTGGGCTCCGACGCCGTCGGCGCGTTGCCGCAGGCGGCGACGGCTACGGCGAGCCCTGCCAGGATGACTGCTGCTCTGGCTTTTGCCATGACTTCCCTCACTGGGTTCTGATGATCTCTTCGAGTTCGGATCTCATGGAGTCCGCGACGTCGTCGGCGGACTCGTCGTAAGGAGGACTGAGCGCTTTGGCGACCGAACTGGCGATCACCAGGCTCAGCTGGTTGTAGGTGGCGCTCGCCGGCCGGAGCTTGGCGGCGAGGATGCTCTCCTTGAGCACGGGCAGGTACGGGTAGCGCCTGATCAGCTCCGGATCGTCGTACAGCTCGGTCCACACCGGCGGGAAGGACCCCTCGGTGAGGACCCGGCGCTCGTTGTCCAGGCCCGTGAAGTAGCGGATGAACTCCTGTGCGGTCTGCTGGTGCTTGGACGAGGCGCTGACGGCCAGGTTGGTGCCGCCGAGCGTGCTGGAGCCCGGCCCGTCCAGACCAGGCAGGCGCGTGACGCCGACCTTGGAGCCGAGCTTCGCCCTGGCCGGCCCGTAGGCGTGCGGCCAGTTGCGGGCGAAGGCGAGCCGGCCGTCCTGGAAGGCCAGCCGCGTCTCCTCCTCCTTGTAGGTCAGTGACTCCTTGGGGATCCAGCCCTCGCGCAGCCCCCGCTGAAGGAACTTCAGCGTGGTGCTCGCCTTGGCCGGGTCCAGGGCCACCTTCGTGCCGTCCGGGCTGACGATCTGCCCGCCGGCCGACTGGAGGGCCTCGATGAAGTTGACGGTCAGCCCCTCATAGGCGAGGAACTGGCCGGCGTAACCCTCTATGTCGCGCTTTCTTCTGACCTCTTGTGCGTGCTCGCGAAGCTCCGCCCAGGTTCTCGGCGGCCTCTTCACGAGGTCGGTGCGGTAGTAGAGCAGCCCCGCGTTGGTCGTGTACGGCACGGCCCAGAGCTTGTCCTTGTAGACCGCGGTCTCCACGGCCGTCGGCAGGAACCTGTCGAGCGGGAAGAGCCCGCGCTCCAGGGGGATGATCCAGCCGTTGTCCGCGAACTCCGCGGTCCACACAACGTCCAGTCCGAGCACGTCGTACCGGCTGCTGCGGGCCTGGAGGTTGGCCACCATCTGCGCGCGCTGCTCGTCGGCGGCCTCGGGCAGTTCGAGGAGCGTCACCTTCTCGGCCGGGTGGGCCTCGTTCCAGCGATCCAGCAAGGGTTGCAGGTACGCCGTGGTGTCGCGTCCGGTGGCGAACGTGATGGGGCCTGTACCGCCGGTCCCGGTCTCGCCACCGCCCTCGTCGCCCGTCCCGGCACATCCGGCCGCCAGCAGGACGGCCAGGACAAGCGGAACAGAGCGAAGCACCCTGTTACCTCCACGTTTCTCGGGATTACATACGTGTTAGGTAGATGCATTCATGTTATGCACACAGGTAATGTGTCGGTCAACGGATGGCCTAGTAACGCTCACGTAACGCAAGGGAAGGGGGTGAGGCGTGCGGCCTCATCTGCTCGCCCTGCTGGCCAAGGAGCCGGCGCACGGATACGAGCTGAAGCAGGCTCTGGAGCAGACCTTCGGGTCCGCCTACCCCTCCCCCAACATCGGCCAGATATACGTGACGCTCGGCAGGCTGGAGAAGGACGGCCTGGTCAGGGCGGTGGACGTCGAGCAGTCCAACCGGCCGAACAAGAAGGTTTACTATCTGACAGCCAAGGGCCGCGAGTCCCTGACCGCCTGGGTCGAGGAGCCCACCGAGGGTCCGCGGGTGCGCGACGAGTTCTTCATGAAGCTCGTCCTCGCCCCGCTCACCGGCATCGCCGACCGCATGGCGCTCATCAGCCGTCAGCGGCGGCACTATCTTTCCCTCATGGCGGATCTCAACGACCTGCTCTCGCGCACCGACCCCCGGGACCGGGTGGCCGGACTGCTCATCGAGGGCGCCATGCTGCACCTGCAGGCCGACCTCGACTGGCTGGAGCGCTGCCAGGAGGATCTGGCATGAGCCCCGTGCTGAAGTCGGTCAACCTGGTCAAGATCTACTCCGGTGGCGCGGTGCCGGTCCCGGCCGTGCGGGGCGTGGACCTGGAGGTCGAGCCGGGCGAGTTCGTCGCGATCATGGGGCCGTCCGGCTCCGGCAAGTCGACGCTCGTCCACATGCTCGGCGGCCTCGACACCCGTACCAGCGGCGAGATCTGGCTCGACGGCCGGCGGGTGGACACCCTCTCGGAGAGTGCCTGGGCGATGCTGCGCCGCAAGAAGGTCGGCTTCGTCTTCCAGTTCTTCAACCTCGTGGCCAACATGACCGTGGCCGACAACGTCGAGCTGCCCGCCCTGCTGGCCGGCGTCTCCCCCAAGGAGGCCCGCGAGCGCCGCGAGAGCCTGCTCGACGCGCTCAACCTCGGCGACCGGGCCGACGCCGCGCCCGCGCAGCTCTCCGGCGGGGAGCAGCAGCGGGTGGCGCTCGCCCGCGCGCTGGCCAACAAGCCCAGCGTGCTGCTGGCCGACGAGCCCACGGGCAACCTCGACAGCCGCAACACCCGCGACGTGCTCCGCCTGCTCGGCGAGGTCCACAAGCAGGGCCAGACCATCGTCATGGTCACCCACGACGCCCGCGTGGCGAGCCTGGCCGACCGCCTGGTGTCGCTGTTCGACGGGCAGATCGTCGACGACGGCCGCATCGCGCGCCGGCGCACCGGAACGGCCCGCGAGGTCATCGACCTGCGATGAGCACCGAGACGACCAGCGGGATGCCCAGCGGGACGACCACCGAGACGACCAGCGGGATGAGCACCGGTATGAGCACCGTGCGGGCCGGGAGCCGGTGGATCGCCGCCGACCTGCGGGCCAGGAAGGGCCAGGCGGCGCTGACCGTGCTCCTCGTGGCCGGCATCGTGGCGGCCCTCATCGCCGCCGTCACCCTGCTGGAGGACGGCACCAACCCGTGGCGCAGCCTGTTCGCCCAGACCAACGGCGCCCACGTGTGGCTCTACACCAAGGACAGCCCGCCGGACGGGGTCGGGGCCATCGACGGCGTCACCCGCGTCGCCGGGCCGTACCGGTCGGCGCCCGTCACCGTCGCCCGCGACGGCAAGAAGGAGCCGGCGGCACTGCGCGCGCTGCCCTCGGCCGTCGCGCAGGTCGCCCATCCCGTCGTCACCGAGGGCCGGTGGCTCGACCAGTCGCAGGTCGACGGCGTCGTGGTCGAGCGGTCCTTCGCCACCGCGCTGCGCCTGAAGACCGGCTCCCCGCTCACGGTCATCGCGCTCAGCGGCGAGCGCCACACCCTGTACGTGCGCGGCATCGCCGACTCGGCCGAGCAGGGCTTCTACCCCGAGTGGACCCCCGGCCTGGCCTGGGTGCTGCCGTCCATGCTGGACCGGATCGAGCCGATGCTGGGCCGCAGCGAGTGGGTGACCGGGCTGCGCCTGTCCGACCCGGAGGCCGCCCAGATCGTCTCGCAGCGCGTCGTCGTCATGCTGGAGGACCAGCTCCAGCGCGTCTACACCTGGCGCGAGGTGCGGGCGGCCATGGAGCTCGACAACCGGCTGCTCGGCACGCTGCTCGCGCTGTTCGGGGTGGTCGGCATGGTCGCCGCCGCGCTCGCCCTGGCCAACGCGGCCGGCGGCCGGGTGCTCGGCCAGCTCCGCGACCTGGCCACGCTCAAGTCGATGGGGTTCACCGGCGGCCAGGTGACGCTGCTGCTGCTGGCCGAGCACGGAGCGCTCGGCCTGCTGGGCATCGGGGTCGGCGCCCTGACCGGCTGGGCGGGCACCGTGGCCGCGCTGGGCACCACCTCCGTCGCGCCTGTGCCGGTGCTCACCATCGTCGGCTGCACCGCGCTCGGGGTGCTGGCCGCCGTCGGGCTGCCCGCCTGGCGCGGCGGACGCACCCCGCCCATCCCCGACGTCCCGGCGGCCCCGCCGCGCGGCCACCTGTCGCGCCTGGCCCGCCTGGCCCTGCTCGTACGGCTGCCGCCCGCCCTGATCCTCGGCACCCGCGACGCCTTCACCCGGCGGCTGCCCGCGTTCCTGACCGCGTTCGGGCTGGCCGTGCCGATGATGATGATCACGATCGGGCTGGGCGTCTGGTCCACCCTCGACAACTTCCTCAGCCATCCCGAGCAGGTCGGCCAGCACGCCTCCCTGTACGTGCGCCCCGGCAAGCTGGAGGCGGCCGAGGCGCAGCGCCTCGCGGCCGGCGACCCCGGCGTGAGCGCCCTCTACCCGGGCACCGACGTCAACGCCCTGGCCCCCGGCGAGGCCCGCTCCGTGCGGGTGCGGGCCCTCGGCACCACCGCTGAGCCATACCCGTTCCCGGTGGTCGAGGGCCGCACGTTCACCCAGCCGGGCGAGGCCGTGGCCGGGCAGGGGCTGCTCGACCTGCTGGGCGTCCGGATCGGCGACCGCGTGCGGCTGACCGTGGGCGGCTCGCCGCTCATCGTGCGCATCGTGGGCCGCGCCCTGGAGCCGGACCTTGACGGCGAGGTGCTGTCCGTGGGGATCGACACCCTGGCGGCCAAGGACTCGGTGCCGCCGGAGTACTACGCGCTGGCGCTGCGTCCCGGCGCCGACCCGGCCGAGGTGCGGGCCAGGCTGCTGGCCGAGTCGGGGGAGAGCCTGGACGTGCAGCGGGTGGTCAACCCGGCCGACCGGCTGTCGGTCATCCGGGTGGTGATCGTGGCTCTGATCGCCGTCCTGGCGCTGATCGGCCTGGCCAACCTGCTCACCGCCAGCGCGCTCGGCCTGCGCGACCACGCCTTCGACCTGGCCGTGCTCAAGGCCATGGGGCTGACGCCACGGCAGGTGATGGCCACGCTCGTCACCAGCACGGGCCTGCTCGTCGTGGTGGGCGTGGCGGTCGGCGCTGCGGCCGGGATGTCGGTGGTGACGGGCCTGATCGATCTGCAGGGGCACACGAGCGGGGTGGGGGCCGGCATCGGCCGCTCGCCGTCGCCGCTGACGATGACGCTGGCCGTGCTCGTGGCCGTGGGGGCGTCGCTCGCGGTGGCGCTCATCCCGGCCAGGCGGGCCGCACGCGCGCAGGTGCCGGTCGCCACGCGGTGACCGGCACCTGTCCCCTCCTCGCGTCCCTGAGCGCCGCTGGCGGCCTTTCAGGGCGAAACGGGTAGGTCAGCCCTTCAGGGCGAACCAGTAGAAACCGTGACCCGGCAGGGTCAGGGTGTACGACGACTCGCCGATCAGCGGGAACGACACCCCGCCCCGCGCCTCGACCGGCGTCTTCCCGGCGAAGCGGCGCAGGTCCAGCTCCACCGGCTGCGGGAACTTCGACAGGTTGTTCACGCACAGCATCACGTCGTCGCCCTCCTCACGCACGAACGTCAGGACGCACGTGTTGGAGGACCACATCTCGGTGTACGCGCCGGTGCCGAACACGGGGTGCTCGCGCCGGATCTCCAGCATGCGCTGCGTGAAGTGGAGCAGCGAGCCGGGGTTGCGCAGCTGCGCCTCGACGTTGACCGCCTGGTAGCCGTAGATCGGGTCCATGACGGCCGGCAGGTAGAGGCGCCCGGGGTCGGCCGAGGAGAACCCGGCGTTGCGGTCGGGACTCCACTGCATCGGCGTGCGGACCGCGTCACGGTCCTCCAGCCAGATGTTGTCGCCCATGCCGATCTCGTCCCCGTAGTACATGACGGGCGAGCCGGGCAGGCTCAGCAGCAGCGCCGTGAACAGCTCGATGCGGTCGCGGTCGTTGTCGAGCAGCGGCGCGAGCCGGCGGCGGATGCCGAGGTAGGCCCGCATGCGCGGGTCCTTGGCGTACTCCGCGTGCATGTAGTCACGCTCCTCCTCCGACACCGTCTCGAGCGTCAGCTCGTCGTGGTTGCGGAGGAAGATGCCCCACTGCGCCTTGTCCGGCAGCTTCGGCGTGCGCGACATGATCTCGGAGATCGGCTCGCGCGTCTCCTTCTTGACCGACATGTAGATGCGCGGCATCAGCGGGAAGTGGAAGGCCATGTGGCACTCGTCGCCGCCCGTGGTGGGGTCGCCGAAGTACTCGACGACGTCCTCGGGCCAGCCGTTGGCCTCGGCCAGCAGCACCCGGTCGGGGTAGAGGCGGTCCACCTCGGCGCGGATCTTCTTCAGGTACGCGTGCGTCTCCGGCAGGCCGGAGCACGCGGTGCCCTCCCGCTCGAACAGGTACGGCACGGCGTCCAGGCGGAAGCCGTCGATGCCGAGGTCCAGCCAGAACCTCAGGACCTCGATCATGGCTTCCTGCACGGCCGGGTTGTCGTAGTTGAGGTCCGGCTGGTGGTGGAAGAAGCGGTGCCAGTAGTACTGCTTGCGCACGGGGTCGTAGGTCCAGTTGGACTCCTCGGCCCCGATGAAGATGATCGGCGCGTCCGGGTAGCCGGTCGGCTCGTCGGCCCAGACGTAGAAGTCGCCGTAGGGGCCTTCGGGGTCGTGCCGGGATGCCTGGAACCAGGGATGCCGATCGCTCGTGTGGTTCATCACGAGGTCGGTGATGATGCGCAGGCCACGCTCGTGGGCCGACTCGATGAGCTGGACGAAGTCCCCGAGATCCCCGAAGTCGGGCAGGATCTTCATGTAGTCGGAGATGTCGTACCCGCCGTCACGCAGCGGTGACTCGTACAGCGGCAACAGCCACAGGCAGTCGACGCCGAGCCATTCGAGATATTCCAGCTTCTCGATGAGACCGCGAAGGTCTCCGGTGCCGTCGCCGTTGGAGTCCTTGAACCCCCGGACGAGAACCTCGTAGAACACCGCCCGCTTGTACCAGGAGGGATCCTCCGAGACGAAGGTCTCGGAAACTGGCTCCGGTGATGGGGATGCGTTGATCATGTGTCGCTCACAGAAGGAGATGTGGGCAGGACGGAGTCACCGGTTCCCCGGCGTTGTTATCTGGTGACCGCGCCGCCTGAGGTCGTCATCCCTGCGAACCTCATGCCCTTGACGGGACCGGATTTGTGATCCGGTGCCCGCTTGATGCGGCGCTTACGGGCCGAACACTACCAGCCCGAGGGCTTTCCGGAACCCCGGTTGTGCCGTGATCTCGTCGTACCCAGGAGATCCATATGTAATCGTCCTGTTACCATGAGTTCATCTAGAAGGGCGGGGCGAGCTCGCCGAGATCGTTCTCGAAGTCGTTCAACCACAGGCCGAGCAGCACCAGCCCGCGCACCCAAAACCTGTCGTTCCAGCCGCCGAAGCGCGTGAGCGCGTCCGGGCCGCCCCACACGACCTCGTGCATCTGCTCCGACAACAGGGCCGGAACCCGCTCGGCGACCGTCTGCAGCATCCCGTGCGCGTACGCGCGCGCGGGCGCGGCGGTGGAGCGCAGCGGAACCCGCCGCAGCGGCTGCTTGACCACGTTCGTGGACGGCAGCGCGGCCACGCGCGGGTCGGCCGCGTGCAGCAGCTCGCGGTAGAAGCGGCCCTTGTCCTTGCGGGCCACGCCCACCGACAGCGCCGCGTCGAAGAAGTCCGGGTGGACGAACGGGGCCGCGAACGACGCCTCCGGCCCCACCAGGTTGACCGCGGAACGCGCGATGCCCCGCACGGTCCGCGTGTGCAGCACCGACAGGGGCAGCTCCGCCCGGTGCCCGTGGAACATCGAGGTGGCCGCGGCGAACTGCTCCCCGACCGCCTCCTCGATCCACTCGCGCGCCCCCGGCGACAGGAACGGCTGCGACGGCTCGCCCAGGCTCAGCGACCGCAGCACCGCCGCCGACCGCTCGGCCTGCGAGGTGGCCTCCAGCGCGGCGCCGCTGACCATGAAGTTCTTCAGCAGCGGGCCGCCGGCCAGGCCGTCGACCAGCACCCGGCCGGCTCCGTGGACCTCCTTGGCGAACGGCGCGTACCAGGCGTGGTGCGGCGTCAGGTACTCCAGCCGGCGCGCCACCTCACGGGCGTCGCCCGGGTACGCGGCGGCGTCCTGCGTGATCACCCGGTGCGGGACGCGCAGCTCCCGCGTGATGGCCCGCGCGAACGCGATGTCGGTGTCGGTGCCGTCGTCGGGGCTCGTCGTCCACGACTCCACGTCGGCGCCCCGGGCCACGGCCACCGCGCACAGCAGCCGCGAGTCGTAGCCGCCGCTGACCGGCACGAGCAGCCTGCGCCCCTCGTAGTCCTTGTAGACCTCGTGCAGGATCTCCAGCAGCTCGCCGGCGCTGATCCACGTCTCGTACGGCTCGCCGCGCAGCCAGCGCGGCAGCCGCCGCTCGGTGGCCAGCCGGTCCTGGTCGGCGACCAGCGCGCCCGAGCCCGGCAGCCGCCTGACCCCGGCGAACGGCGTCGCCTCGCCCAGGGGGAACGTCACCTGGAGGATCGACGCCCACGCCGCCCAGTCGATCTCCACCGGCACCAGCGCCAGCAGCGGCTGGATCAGCGAGGAGAAGTAGACGGCCTCGCCCAGCCGGACGTAGTAGACGTCGACCAGGCCCAGCGCGCCGGCGTGCAGGGTGACCCGCTCGCCCTCGCCGATCAGCCCCGGCGTCTCGTACGTCTCCGCCACCGTCATCCAGCCGCCCTCCGGCGAGCCGGACGGCCTGCGCTCGCCCCAGGCGAACGCGAACGAGCCCTCCGCCCGGTGGTACGGCGGCAGCGGGGCCGAGCTGAACAGCGCGGCGCCGGGCGTCTGCAGGGCGGGGCGCACCCGCGGCCCGGCGCCCGTGAGCTTGCCCAGCACGACGGGGTCGATCCGGCCGAGAGCGCCGCAGACGTAGGGCCGCACGTTGAACTGCACCGGATCTCATCCCTTCGAGACGCTTCCGCAGAAGAGTATCCTTTGCCGGGCTGGCGAACGGAGGTCTGGTGAGCACGGAGCTGGAGAGCACGAGGCGCGCGCTGCGTGACGCGATCGCGCAGGCGGAGCACGCGGCCGAGCTGGCCCGGCTGCTCGACGCCGCCCAGGCGCGCCTGGCCGAGGCCGAGCGGAGCACCGAGGAGGCCAAGGCGCTCGCCGAGCGGCTGGCCGAGGCCGAGGAGCTGCTGGAGGACGAGCGCGCCGCCGCCGAGAAGCTCCGCAAGGACCTGGCCGAGCAGCGCTACCAGGCCGAGGTCGCCAACTGGAAGCTGTCCTCCATCAAGGTCGCCCGCTGGAACCGCCTCGGTGACGCCATCCGGAGCGGCAAGAGCAACCCCGTGCTGCTGGCCAAGGGACTCAAGGGCGCCGCCAAGCCGGTCAAGCGGCCCAGCGCGCCCAAGCGCCGGCCCGTCGCCGTCCAGCGGGCCAAGGACGAGCGGCCGGGCGCCGCCTATCAGGCCACCACCTCCACGCGGACGCTCGGCGGCCACTCCTTCAGGCTCAAGCCGTACCGGATCCCCACCGGCCCCAACACGCGCCCCCACCTCACGGCGGCGGTCGTCGCCGACCCGCACGCCGAGGCGCTGCTGCGCTACGAGTGGCGGCAGACGACCGGCTTCACCCCGCGCGACTTCGCCAGGGTCCTGCCGCAGGAGGTCCCGCACCTGCTCGTCGTGGAGTCCGTCAGGAGCGGGCCGTGGGCCGAGGAGATCACCGGCGAGCCCGGCGACGGGCTGCGCGCGCTGCTCGCCTGGTGCGCCGAGCGGGGCATCCGCACGGTGTTCTGGCACACGGGCGGCGACGTGGCCCCCTACCGCGCCGCGGCCGGACTGTTCGAGCACCGCTTCAGCACCGACCCCGCCACCGGGTGGCCGCGCCTGTCCTTCGGCGTCCAGCCGCGCGTGCACAACCCCGTCCCGCTCTCCGGCGGGCGCATCGACCGGGTGCTCACCCTGGACCAGCTCCTTCCGGGCCACCTCACCTACCCCGACGTGCTCACCTCCTACCGCTGGCCCGCGGCCGTCGACTGCCCGCCCGGCACCCCGCCGTGGCGGCTCGCGGAGCTCGCCGCCTGCGGCACGCCGATCGGCGACCAGCCCGACTCGCGGCGGGCGCACGCCGCCCTGCGCCGCGCCTACGACGGCGGCACGATGACCGAGCGGATCGACGACCTGCTGGAGGCGATCGGCCTGCCCAGCGCCCGCGCGACGCTGGAGGTGTCGCTGCTGCTGCCGGTCCTCGACCGCTTCCTGCTGGAGCACGCGCTCGCCCAGGTCGCCCGGCAGTCGGTACGGCCCGCCCAGCTCATCGTGTTCGGGCCGCCCGAGGCCGAGCAGCGGGCCCGCGACGTCATGCCCGGCACCGAGGTGCTCTTCCGCCACCTCGACCCGTCGCTGTCCGCCGGTGCCATGCTCGGCCGCGGCCTCGACCTGTGCGAGGCCGACCTGGTGGGCGTCATGGACCCGCGCGACGTCTACGGCATCCACTACCTGGCCGACCTGCGCCGCGCCTTCCTGTTCAGCACCGCCGACATCGTCGGCAAGGCCGCCTACTACGCCCACCTGCGCAAGCCCCAGGCCACGCTGCTCAAGCGGCCCGAGGCCGAGTACTCCTACCTGCCGGAAGTGGCCGGCGCCACACTGCTGGCCCGCCGCAACACCCTGCGCCAGCTCGGTTTCGCCGACCTCACGGAAGGCTGGGACGACGTTCTCATGCGCCAGTGCCGGGCCGACGGGGTGAAGGTGTTCTCCGCCGACCGGTTCGGTTACGTCCGCGTGCGCGACGAGGACCGCTGGCTGCTGGGCGCCGCCCACCTGGTGGAGTACGGCTCCGCCGAGCCGCACGCGCTCATCTGAGCGGTGTCCTTCGGGGCCGTAGGGTCGGTGGCATGACGCCCGAGCAGCGGGTCGCCGAGGTACTGGGGGAGGCGCCGGCCCCCGAGGGGACGTGGGAGCGCGAGGCCGCCTACCTGTCGGCCGCCGCCCGGCGGCTCGGTGTGCCCGCCGCCGGGCTGGCCGCGCGGGTGCGGGCCGTCGCCGGGGTGGCCGCGGTGGAAGAGCGCCCGAACGGGTTCCTGCGGATCACCGTCGAGGTCCCCGGGGCGCTGGTCGAGACCGTCCGGCCGCTGTCCCTGCCGGACCCGTGGCCCGACTTCCCGCGTACCTGGGACAACCCCGGCTTCGCCGTGCGTTACGCCCACGCGCGGGCCGTGGCGGTGCGGCGCTGGGCACGTGACCTCGGCGTACCGGGGGAGGGGTTCCGGCCGGAGCTGCTCGACGACCCGCGCGACCGGGCGGTGCTGCGGGTGCTCGCGGAGCTGCCGGGCCGGCTGGCCAGGCCCGCGCGGGGCGCGTCCTTCTGGGCGTCCTACGCGGTGCGGCTGGCGACGGCGTACCACGACGCGCACGAGCTGGCCCCGGCCGTTCCGGTGGGGGACGAGGCGCCGTCGCCGCTGCACACGGCCCGGGTGCGGCTGGCGCGGGCCGTGGAGGACGTCCTGCCGGGACCCGACCGCCTATGATCCAGAAAATATCCGGCCAAAAGGCGAAAACTCGTAAAAATATCCCTTCGGAGGGTTGATCGCGTCTCGATACGTGGTCAACGGGTCCTGGTGGTTGGACTGTTCCGATAGCCTCGATCGGGTGAGTCGATTCGCCCATCCCGCAGGGGACCGGCACGCCGAGATGCTGCCGCACGAGCGCCCGCCGCTCCCGCCCGCCGACCTCAACCGGATCAACCCCGCGATCTGGCCCCGAACGTCGGGCCGGACCGATGGCGCGCTCACGATCGGTCACGTCGACGTCCGCGACCTCGCCCGCGAGCACGGCACGCCGCTGTTCGTCCTCGACGAGCACGACGTCCGCTCGCGCATGCGCGACTACGTCACCGCGTTCGCCGGCTCCGACGTCCACTACGCCGGCAAGGCGTTCCTCTGCAAGGAGATCGTCCGCTGGCTCGACGACGAGGGCCTCGGCCTCGACGTCGCCAGCGGCGGCGAGCTGGCCGTGGCGCTCAGCGTCGGCTTCCCGCCCGAGCGCATCACCATGCACGGCAACAACAAGTCCGTCGCCGAGCTGACCCGTGCCCTGGAGGTCGGCGTCGGCCGCATCGTGGTCGACTCCTTCGAGGAGATCGCCAGGCTCGGCCACCTCGCCGCCGAGCACGGCAAGCGCCCCAAGGTGATGATCCGCGTCACCACCGGCGTCGAGGCGCACACCCACGAGTTCATCGCCACGGCCCACGACGACCAGAAGTTCGGCCTGTCGCTCAGCGCCGGCGCCGCCGCCGAGGCCGTGCGCCGCATCCTCGCGCTGCCGTCCCTGGAGCTCGTCGGCCTCCACTCGCACATCGGCTCGCAGATCGTCGACACGGCCGGCTTCGAGGTGGCCGCCCGTCGCCTGGCCGGGCTGCTCGTGCAGATCAAGGACGAGCACGGCGTGGTCCTGCCCGAGCTCGACCTCGGCGGCGGCTACGGCATCGCGTACGTCGACGAGGACGAGGCTCCCGACGTCAAGGAGATCGCCGACGGGCTGCGCGAGATCGTCGCCAAGGAGTGCACGGGCGCCGGGCTGCCGGTGCCCCGCCTCACCGTGGAGCCCGGCCGCGCGATCGTCGGCCCCGGCGGCGTCACCCTCTACGAGGTCGGCACCGTCAAGGACGTCGAGGGCCTGCGCACGTACGTGAGCATCGACGGCGGCATGAGCGACAACATCCGCACCGCCCTGTACGGCGCCGACTACGCGGTCACGCTCGCCAGCCGGGACAGCACGGCCGAGCCCATGCTCAGCCGCGTCGTCGGCAAGCACTGCGAGAGCGGCGACATCATCGTCCGCGACTGCTTCCTGCCGTCCGACCTCGCCCCCGGCGACCTGCTGGCCGTCGGCGCGACCGGCGCCTACTGCCGCTCGCTGGCGAGCAACTACAACTACCTGCCCAGGCCCGCCGTGGTCGCCGTCGCCGACGGCGAGGCCCGCGTGATCGTGCGGGGCGAGACCGAGGACGACCTGTTGAGGGGGCAGCTGTGAAACCGCTGAAGGTCGCGTTGCTGGGCTGCGGCGTCGTCGGCTCGCAGGTCATCCGGCTCCTGCACGAGCAGGACGGCGACCTGACCGCCCGCGTCGGCGCCCCGCTGGAGCTGGCCGGGGTGGCCGTGCGCCGCCTGGGCCGCAAGCGCGACGTCGAGGTCGCCCCGGAGCTGCTCACCACCGACGCCGAGGCGCTCGTCACCCGCGACGACATCGACATCGTGGTCGAGGTCATCGGCGGCATCGAGCCGGCCCGCTCGCTCATCGTGGCGGCGCTGAGCCGGGGCAAGTCCGTCGTCACCGCCAACAAGGCGCTGCTCGCCGAGGACGGCGCCACCCTGCACGAGGCCGCCCGCGCCGGCAACGGCGACCTGTACTTCGAGGCCAGCGTCGCCGGGGCCATCCCGCTGCTGCGCCCGCTGCGCGAGTCGCTGGCCGGCGACCGGGTGCGGCGCGTGCTCGGCATCGTCAACGGCACGACCAACTACATCCTCGACAAGATGGACTCCACCGGCGCGTCCTTCACCGACGCCCTGGAGGAGGCCCAGACGCTCGGCTACGCCGAGGCCGACCCCACGGCCGACGTCGAGGGCTTCGACGCCGCCGCCAAGGCCGCCATCCTCGCCGGGCTCGCCTTCCACAGCCGGGTGACGGCCGCCGACGTCCACCGCGAGGGCATCACCGAGATCACCGCCACGGACGTGGCCTCGGCCAAGGCCATGGGCTACGTCATCAAGCTGCTGGCCATCTGCGCCCGCTCCGACGACGGCCGCTCCGTCGGCGTGCGGGTCCACCCGGCCATGATCCCGAGGTCCCACCCGCTGGCCGGGGTGCGTGAGGCGTACAACGCGGTGTTCGTGGAGGCCGAGTCGGCGGGACAGCTCATGTTCTACGGCAAGGGCGCGGGCGGCGCGCCGACGGCCTCGGCCGTCCTCGGCGACCTGGTCGCCGTGGCCCGCAACCGCCTGGCTGGCACCCGGGGCCCCGAGGAGTCCACGTACGCCTCGCTGAGCGTCCACCCGATGGGCGAGACGGTCACGCGCTGCCACGTGGCACTGGACGTCGCCGACAAGCCGGGCGTGCTGGCGCGCGTCGCGGAGCTGTTCTCGGCGCACGACGTCTCGATCCAGACCGTACGCCAGGAGGGCCACGGCGACGACGCCCAGCTTGTCATCGTCACCCACCGGGCCACGGACGCCGCGCTGACGGCGACCATGGAGGGGCTGCGCGACCTGGACATCGTCCGCGCGGTGGCCAGCGTGATGCGCGTGGAGGGCGACGAGTAGCCCGGCCGGTGGGCACGGGCTTCAGGATGGCTGTGACAGTGGGGGAGCCGGGCTCCCCCACGATCATTCAGCGGTGGCTCAGTACGTTGACCACGCGGCCGTTGGGGTCGCGGACGAAGAACCGGCGGACGCCCCACTCCTCGTCCTGCAAGGGGTGCACGATCTCCGCGCCGCTCTTCCGCATGACCGCGTAGGCCGTGTCCACATCGTCCACCTCGACGCTCAGGTCGGGGATGACCGGTGCGGTCCTGTCGCCGGTCATGAAGCTGATCTGCGCTGCCGGGCTGGACGGTGAGGCGAGCGTCATGATCCAGCCGAGGTTCATGGCCTCCTCGAACCCCAGCAGCCCATAGAACTCCCGGCTCTCCCGCACAGCCTCCGACCGGACGTTGGGCACGACACGCTTAACGATCATGGACGACTCCAAGCGAGTATGAACATGTCTCCGGACTCCTGTCCGCGGCATGCGGCCCATCGTCGCCCAGGGCCGCGTCCAGGTCTTGTACGGATGGGAACTCCGCGAGCCATTGCGTCGCGGTGAGGCCACCCAGGGCGCGGAAGTCCCGCGCCAGATGGGCCTGATCGGCGTAGCCGCACTCGGCCGCGGTCTCGGCCAGCGACGGCCGGGACCGGGAGCGCAGCAGGCGCCGGGCACGCTCGAACCGGATCACCCGGGCCGCAGCCTTCGGCGGCAGGCCGATCTCACGCTGGAACCGGCTGGTGAGGTGCCGGCGGCTCCACCCCACCTCCCGGGCGAGCGCGCCGATGCGCAGGCTCCCGGCGGTCTCGGTCAGCCGCCGCCACGCCTGCGCCACCTCAGCCGGCGGCTCGCCGCGGCCGTGGTCGGCCAGCCCGGACAGCGTGGTGTCCAGCAGCCGGAACCGGTGCCGCCACGTCGGCGCGGCGGCCAGCCGTTCGGCCAGCTCATCGGCCCGATCGCCGAGCAGGTCCGGCAGGCCGATCACGTCACCGGCCAACTCGCCGGCCGGCACCCCCAGCAAGGCCCGGGCGCCTCGCCAGGGCACATCCAGTTGCAGGCCGTACTGCAGGCCATGGTGCGACATCACGACCGGACCGTCGTGCAGCCCACCGGCCACGGACACGAAGGACGCGGGCCGACGTCCCACGAAGTCGAGCGTGCCGGACAGGCAGACGACGAGCGTCAGATGCGTGGACGGCAGCCCATGATGCAGCCCCGGCGCACCGGACCAGCGATACCCCGAGTAGCCGGACACCAGCCCGCGCAGTCGGGGCGCCGCCCGCCTGCGCACATACTCCGGCATGCGCCCAGACTAGGACAGCGCTGATCGCCGCCGCCGCGGCCCACGCTGGAGCCGGTCCGGAGGCTCGTCGGGCTCAGGCTTCCGGAGAGGTGAGACCGCGGACCCGGCGCACGGCCCGTCTCAGGACGGTGCGGTTGAGGACGGTGCGGTCGCGGGTCCGGGAGAGGGACACGGCCTTGCGGCGCCACTCCTCGGCCTTCTCCCGCCAGCGCGCCGCGTCCCTGGCCGCCTTGCCGGCCTGCCTGCGCTGCTCGGCCAGCTCGGTGCGGAGCGCGTCCGTGCGCCTGCGCAGGAGGAGGATCTCCTTGTCACGCTCGGCCAGCCGGGCGACGTGCTCCGGGACGGGGCGCCTGCGGGGCGGGTAGACCTCCGGGCGCCGGGCGAAGCCCCACGACGCGCCGTCCAGCCACTCCACGCCGAACACCTCGTCCAGGGCGTCGTCCAGGTGCTCCCCGGGCCGGGCGACCAGGGCGGCGCGCGACAGGGCCGCCGTGCGCTCCAGGCGGGCGGTCACCACGCCGTCCCCGGTCTCCTCCAGCGCCAGGCACAGGGCGCCGCCGTCGGCCTCCTCCAGCCGCTGGACGAGGCGCTCGACGGCGTCGGGGGCCGGCACCCAGCCGGGCGGCACGAGCAACCGGAACGGCGGCACGACCGGCGGCGGCTCCTGACCGGCACCCGCGAGGACACCGGCACCTCCGGTGACGGCGACCCCCGCGCCGGCCGGCCGGTCGGCGCCGTCCGGCTCTCCGGCGTCCGCGGGAGGGCCGGCCGGTGCGGGCCAGGCGGGGTGCGGGGCGAGGCGGACCCGCGGGTCGTGCGCGAACGTGGCCTGGATCAGGCGCAGGTCCAGGTCGGGGTCGCGGAGCGGGGAGCGGCGGCCGGAGCCGAGGGACGTCCACGGGCCCTCGACGGTGACCCGGACGTCCGGCAGGCTCGCGCCCAGCAACGCGTCCACACTGGCCCGTACGTCCTCGTAGGCTCCGGCCGGGACGTACGCGTCCACGTACGGCACGAGCCACTGGCGGCCCGGGTCCGTGCGCAGGTAGCGACGGTACGGCACGCGGTCGGCGACGTACGGGTCGTTGTACCGCTTGAGGGCGGCGAAGTCCCGCATGGCCGTGGGCAGGCCGACGTGCCAGGCCCGCGCCTCGGCGTCCGGGACGAAGACCGCGCCCGCCTGGGTGAGCCGGTACCCCAGCTCGGTGTCCTCCGCCAGCACCAGCGAGGTGTCGAGCCCGCCGATCGAGCGCAACAGCCGGGCCGGGTACGAGGCCGTCGCGCCCACGTGGATCCTCGTGGCCAGCGAGCTGGGCGCGGTGCGCAGCCCGTCGTGGTCCTCGATGATCTTCTCGGCCCAGTCGTGGCGCTCCGGCGAGAGCGGGAACAGCTCGCGCTCCGTGCCCGCCCGCAGGGCCGCGACCACGTCCTCGGGTCCGGGCAGCCGGTCGGCGGAGGTGAAGTCGATCCAGCCCAGCACCACCAGGTACGGGGCGAGGTGGTGCCAGCGGAGCTGGGCCTCGACATGGGTCCGGTGGGGCACCATGTCCGCGTCGAGCACGAGGACGACCTCGCCGGCGGCGGCGTCGAGGCCCGCCTGGAGCGCCCAGGCGCGTCCCCAGCCGCCGTACGGGCTGGAGATGAGCTTGGTGCCGTCCGGCACGACCTCGGGCAGGCGCAGCGGGACCGCGCTGCCGTCGTCCACCACGACCACGTCCATCAGCTCGGCCGGGTACGTCTGGGCCGAGAGCGCCGCGAGCGTGAGGTCGAGGGTCGCCTGGCGGTCGTGGGCGGGGATGACGACCGTCACGGTCAGCGTGGGGGTCCAGCCGCCGAGGGGCGGCGGGGTGAGCACGCCGAAGTCCTGCCGCCGGATCCGGGGGATGAGAGTCATGATGCGCTGCTCCGGTCGAGCTCCTTGAGGGTCATGACGCGCCGCTCCGGTCGAGCTCCATGAGGACGCTGGGACGGAATCCCCGCCACTGCTTCTTGTTGCGTTGCAGGAACGTGCCGATCGGCTCCTGCCAGGTGTGGTTGGCGGCGGGGCCGCGGCGCAGGACGTAGCCCAGGCCGTGGGTGCGGTAGATCTGCCCGCCCGCCGCCTGCAGCGCCTCCTGGAACTGCGTGTCCACCGAGCGGCGCAGCGGCCGGAACCCGCCCACCGCCTGGAACGCCGACCGCTCCACCAGGATCGTCCCGCCCGCCACGAAGCTGGTGATCTGCTCGGTGACCTGGCTGCGGTGCACGGTCACGTCGATCGAGGACAGGTAGACGAACTCCGGCACGGTCCCCACCACCTGCGCCCCCGAGTAGGAGTGGGCGAGCAGCAGGTCCGACAGGAAGTCCGGGCCGTACCAGTCGTCGTCGTCCATCTTGAGCAGGAACGAGCCGGACGCCCGGGAGGCGGCGTCGTTGAGCACCTCGCCGAAGATCTGCCGCCCGTCGGCCTCGTACACGGTGAGGGGGCCGTCGTGGGCGGCGATCGCCGCGGCCACGTCGGGGTGGCCGGCGGGCACCCCGTGCAGGGCGAGGACGACCTCAAGCTGCGCGCCGCGCTGCCGGGCCGCCTGCCGCAGCGCGAAGCCGACCATGTCGGCGCGGCGGGTGGCGAGCAGGACGGACGTGAGGGGCGGCGCGGGCGCGGGCGCGCCGAGCTGCTCCCAGCGGGCGGCGACGCCGTGGGTGCGCAGGGCCCGCCGGCGCAGCCTGACGCTGTGCTCCTCGCGCCGCAGGTCGTCGGTGAGGTCGGGGCGGCCGGTCAGCAGCTCGACGAGGTCGTCGCCGAGCCCGCCCGCCCAGCGCGGCACCGACTCCGCGACCAGCGGGACACCGGCCGCGGCGAGCCCGGCCAGCACCCGCACGGCGGCGAGGGGGCCGCTGTGGGCGTGCCGCCAGTCCACCTCGACGCCGCGGATCTGCCGGAGGCGGGCCACGTCGGCGTCCGTGACGCCGCCCGACTCGGCGAACGTCGTCACCGTCCTGCCGTCGAGCACGACCGCCCAGCGGCCGTCGCGCTCCTCCAGCGACGCCATGCCTCGCGACGGGGTGGTGACGAAGCCCTGCGGGTTGACCAGCCGCTCGTCCACGGGCGGGATCATGGACGGCTCGGCGAGCACGTCGGGGTCGGCGAGCGGCAGCGCGGCCCCGCCGGGCCGGCCGAGCCGCTCCCAGGTGGCGGCGCGCGCCATGGGCCGCTCGATGGGCCGCTCGTCGCCGGTCCAGCCGCCCGGGCCCTCCTCGGGCGGCGCCGCGGGCCCGGAGTCGGAGGTGCGCAGGACCATGTCGCCGCCCGGCGCCCCGACCCGATCGGGGACCGGTCCGGTGACCTCGGCGGGCGTGGCGTTGGGGTCGCCCGGCCTCCAGTCGGCCGCGCCGACCCCGGCGAGGGCGGCGGCGGGCGCGGCGATGACGTCGAGCCGGTGCCCGGCGAACGCGCGCGAGGTCGCGGTCACGGTACGGCCGGCGGGCGTCGGCGCGGAGAAGCGGGCGTCCACCACCCACACTCGGTCCTCGGGCCGGTGGACGCGCAGGTCGGACAGCGAGCGCCAGCGGTGCGCGGGCGTCGGCGTGGGCACCGGCGCGGGGTGCGCGGGCGGGGTGTCCAGGACGGCCACGACCACGCGGCGCGTCTCGGGCAGCAGCTTGTGCAGGGTGGCGGCCCGGCGCAGGTCGGCGGGCGTGCCGGCGATCACCAGCACCTCGGCCACCTGCTCGGCGGCGGGCGGCGGCTCCAGCAGGTCCCGGTCGAGATCCACGATGTCCCCCGCGTCCCGCCCGTCCCGCGAGTCCTCCGCGGGGGCGGCGACCGGCGAGGCGGGACCCGGGAGGTCGCAGGCGTCGATCCCGGCGAGGAAGACCCGGGCCCCCGGCATCTCCGCCAGCAGCTCCCCGATCATCCGGCGCTCCTCAGATGCCTGATGAGTGAGGTCAGCCGCCCCTCCTCCTCGGCGGCGGGCCCGGCCGACAGCCGCTCGACCTCGGCCGACAGCCTCTCCACCTCGCCCCGCAGCCTCTTCACCTCCGCCAGCCGATCGCCCGCCAGCGCCCGCCATCTGGCCGCGTCACCGGCCGGCGACTCCGCCTCGGCGACGGGCACCAGTCCGTACTCGCCCCCGCTCACCCACAGCGACCCGAACATCTCGTCCACCAGGTCGTCGGCCACGCCGTTCAGCCGGGCCGCCCGGGAGAACGCGGCGGTGCGCTCCAGGCGGGCCGCGACCACGCCCTCCGGCGACTCGGCGAGGGCAACGCAGACCAGGCCGAGCAGGTCCGCGTCGGCTTGCCGGACGAGCCGGGACAGCGTGTCGGCGCCCGGCGCCCAGCCGGCCGGCAGCCGCAGCAGGAACGGCGCCGGAGCCGCGGAGAGCGGCTCCTCCCCGGCGAAGGAGACGCGCGGCTCGTGCCGGTAGAGGTGGGTGAGGAGGCGGGCGTCCAGCAGCGGCTCGTCCAGGCAGGCGCGCCGCCCGTCCGTGAGCTCGCCCCACGGGCCGACGATCGTGACGGCCGCGTCGGTCAGCGTGCTCGCCAGGATCGCGTCCACCGCGCCGCGCGTCTCCTCGTACGTGGTCACGGGCACGACCACCCGCACGTACGGCACGAGCCAGTGGCGGCGCGGATGGCCGCGCAGCCAGCGCAGGTCGGGCACGAGGTCGCCCAGGTAGGACCAGTTGTGCCGGTGGACGTCCTGCTCGCGCCGCATGACCGTGGACGGGCCGACGTGCCAGCCGCGGGCGGCCGGCTCGGGGATGAACACCGCGCCCGCCTGCGCGAGCCGGTAGCCGAGCTCGGTGTCCTCCGCCATGTTCAGGCGGGTGTCCACGCCGCCCGCCGCGCGCAGCAGATCCGCGCGCACCGAGCTGGAGGCGCCGGTGTGCAGGAGGTACGCGCTGGAGCCGGCGTCCTTCAGCATCCGCGTCGACTCCAGGGTCCTGGTGGTGTACGCCGACGGGGCGCCCTCCTCGCCCGGCGCGTCCACGAACCGGGTCTCGCCGATCACCACGGCGTGGTCGACGAGGTGGTGCCAGCGCATGTGCGCCTCGACGTGGTCGTCGGCCAGGATCATGTCCGAGTCGAGCCAGTGGACGACGTCGCCGGTGGCGGCGAGCCGACCGGCCTCCCGGGCGGCGCCCCGGCCCCAGCCCTCCGTCACCCGCACCACGCGCGCGCCGGGCACGTCGAGGGGCGGCTCGCTGCCGTCGTCCGCCACGACCACCTCGACCAGCTCGGCGGGGTAGGTCTGCGCGGCCAGGGACGCCATGGTCCGCTCCAGGTCCGCCGGCCGGCCGCGGGCGGGGATCACCACGGAGACGGTCAGCTCCGGTCGCCACGCTCCCAGCTCCGGGGGCTCCAGCGAGCCGTAGTCGTTGTGCCTGACGCGCGGTACGCGTGTCGTCCCGCTCATACCGGCCCCTCGGCCAGCGCGCGGACCTCCGCGCGCAGCTCCTCCACCTCTCGGGCGCGGACCATGGCGTTCACGCGGTCCTCGCCGAGGGAGGCCAGGATCGCGGAGAGGTCCTCGTCGCGCCGGCCGGAGGACTGCTCCACGGCCGCCGTCAGCTTGTCGAGGCGCGTCTCGATCCGCCGCAGCGCGGTCATGGTCTTGGCCAGCTCGCCCTCGTGCTTCTTCACGCGCAGGTCGATGCGCAGCGCCTTGCCGTCGAGTCGGCGTACGACGAGCACGAGCAGGGCCAGGGCGGACAGAGCGATCAGGAACGCCCCCGTCGCCGCCGCCGCGCCCACGGTCACGAGGCCACCCAGGACGAGCAGCGCGAGGGCGGCGACGGCCAGGACTCCGAGGATCGCGGCGGCCGCTGCCGTTCGGCGGGGCGAGAGCATCCGCGCTTACCTTTCGTAGACATCGACTTCGTGGTCTTGAACTGCGTAGACATGGACTTATCCGGCGTCAAGGATTTATTGACACCTTAATCAACATTCGCCACTACGTTGCCATAAGTTCCTGGAGACAAACTGGGAAAGATCGCTTGTGGCCTGCGGCATCGCGCGACAACCTATGACGCACTGGGCTACGGGCCAGTAAAACCGGCGTAAGGTAGGCGCCGATCTGAGTCCCACGCCGGTCGAGGAGCGCCGCACGCATGTCCGCCGTCACCCCCTGTGGCTTCACGCGCACGCCGGACCAGGGGCTGGCCCGCCTCCACTGGAGCGAGGCCGGATGGACGGTCGACGGCACCGAGGCCCCCGAGGACGCCCGGCCCTCCCCACCGCCCCCCGCCTCGACCCGCACGCAGCCGGCCGACATCGCCGCCCTGCGCCCGCTGCGCGGCCTGGAGGTGGACTGGCCGGCCGCGCCGGTGCCGCTCGACGGTCTCTTACGGCTGGCCGCCGCCGGCGTGCCGCTCACCGCGACGCATGCGCCCGCCTGGGTGCCGGCCGGCCTCGCCGCCGTGATCATCGACCGCGCCTGGCTCGCCCACGAGCCCGACGGCACCGTCCGCTGCCTGTCCGACCTGCGACGCGAGGAGCACAGCGTACGGCTGCGCCGCCTCGCCCACCGCCCGGCCGGCACGCCGTCCGTCAGCGTCGTCATGGCCACCAAGCGCCCGGAGCTGGTCCCCGGCGCGCTCGCCCAGATCGCCCGCCAGCGCGGCGCCGAGGTCGAGGTGCTGCTGGGCCTGCACGGAGTGCCGTACGAGAGCGTGCGCCGGGCCGTCGAGGAGCTGCCGCTGCCCGTGGCCTGGACCGAGGTGCCCGCCGAGGTGCCGTTCGGCACGGTGCTCAACGAGGCCGCGGCGCCGGCCGGCGGCGAGTACCTCACCAAGTGGGACGACGACGACTGGTACGGCCCGGACCACCTCGCCGACCTCGTCATGGCCCTGACCTACTCCGGCGCCGACGTGACCGGCACCTCGGGGGAGTTCTTCTACCTGGAGCCGCTGCGCGCGACGATCCGGCGCAGCATGTTCGCCAGCGGCGCGGCGTACCGGAGCGAGGTCTGGTCCGATCATGTGGCCGGCGGCACGATTCTGGTTCCCCGTACGAAATTTCAGGAGATCGGGGGATTTCCCGCCCAGCCCCGTGCGGTCGATCGTGACTTCCTGAAAGCCGCCGCAGAATCGGGCGCCGGCATCTACCGCACACACGGCCTCGGTTACGTCCTGAGGCGCGGGCTCAGCGGCGACCACACCTGGCAGCTCCCGCTCGCCCACTTCCTCAAGCTCGCCTCCAGCCAGTGGCGCGGCTTCCGGCCGAGCCTGCTGATGGAGGACGGCGGCTCGCGGGCGGAGGCGGCATGAGAGTCCGGGGCAACGACTATCGGGTCCTGCGACCGGCCGAGGACTTCACGCCCCGGCTGACCGTCAGCGTGATCGTGCCCGCGTACGGCGGCCAGGACAAGCTGGATCTCGCGCTGGCCGCGCTGGCCCGCCAGACCTACCCGGCGGAGCTGATCGAGGTCGTGGTCGTCGACAACGGCAGCACGCCCCCGCTGCGACTGCCCGACACGCGGCCGCCCGGCACCCGCCTGATCGTCTGCGACCGCCCGGGCCGGGCCGCCGCGCGCAACGCCGGGCTGGCCGAGGCCGGCGGGGACGTCGTCCACTGGCTCGACTCCGACGTGCTGCCGGCCCCCGGCGCCGTCGAGGCCCACATGCGCTGGCACCACGTCGCGCCGTACCTCGTCGTGACCGGCTACATCAGGTTCACCGACGTGCCGGTGCCGGCGGAGTTGCCCGACGACCTGGAGCAGGCGTTCGAGCCGGCCGAGCCCCACGGCTGGATCGTGGAGCTGGTCGAGCGCACCGACGGCCTCACGGACAACCCGCAGCGCCCCTTCAGCCTGCACGTCGGCGGCGCCACCTCGGTGGCGGCCCGGCTGATCGAGGCGGCCGGCCCGATGGACGAGGACCTCGTCCTGGGCCAGGACACCGAGATGGGCTACCGGCTGGCCCAGGCCGGGGCGGTGTTCGTGCCCGAGCCGCGGGCCCGCGCCTACCACCTCGGGCCCACCATGCGCATGCGCGACAAGGAGCGCATCGACCGGGTCAGCCACGCGTTCGTGGCCGACCGCATCCCTTCCTACCGGTGGCTGCGCTCCCATCCGGGCCGCCAGTGGAAGGTGCCGTACGTCACCGCCGTGGTCGACGGCACCGCGGGCTACGAGAGCGTGCGCGGGACCGTCGACGCGCTGCTCGCCGGCACCCTGGCCGACCTGAGCGTCGTCGTCACCGGCCCGTGGGAGTCGCTGGAGCGCGAGCGCCGCGCCCCGTTGGCCGACCCCGGCCTCGACCTCGTCCTCGTCCACGGCCACTACCTGCACGAGGGGCGCGTCCGGCTCTGCGACACCCCCGTGGTGGATCCCGCCGTGCCGTACGTGCTGCGCCTCCCGCGGGGGTGGGCGCCGGGCGAGGACAGCCTCGCCCGGCTCCTCGACCTGTGCCGCGACGAGGGGCTGGGGCTGGTCAACGTGCTCCTGGACGAGTCACCGCACGGCGTGGTCGCCGCCCGGCTCGAACGCACCTCGGCCTTCGCCCGCGCCCGCCTCCTGGCGCGGTCCGGCGAGGACGTCGACGACGTCGTGGACGAGGTGGCGGGCGTCACCTGGGTCGAGGGGGAGACCTACGCCTTCACCACCGAGCCCGCCGCCGTCACCGGCCGCCGCGGCGTCCTGCGCGCCCGCGACGAGGCCCAGGCGGAGGCGGCACGGCTGGCCAAGGAGGTCGAGCGGCTGCGCGGCCAGGTCGGCAAGTGGCGCGAGGAGGCGGGCAAGTGGCGCAAGAGCACGGTCGAGCTGCGCCGCGACGTCAGCGCCCTGCGCAGGCAGCTCGCCGCCGCCAACCGCGCCCAGCAGAGCATGCGGGCGCTGCTGTCCACCACGGTCAAGCGCGCCCTGGGCAAGCGTCCGCGAGCCTGACGCCTGCCCCCGGCAAGGCCACGAGGCAGGGGCGTCAGTTGGAGCGCAGGGCTGACTTCAGGCGGCCGAGCAGCGACCGCTCGGCCTCCGGGCCGACCGTGTCCGGCACCGTGACCGGCGCGGCCTTCGCGGCCGTCGGGGCGGCCATGGTGGGCCGCGCCTGCCCTGCGGAGGAGGCGGCCGGAGCGGCCGGCGCGGCGGTGCCGGCGGGCGCCGGCGGCCAGTAGCGGTCCGGCGCCACGTGCCGTACGCCGTGGGTGGTCGCGATGATCTCGTCCAGGTCCTCGCCCGGCTCCGCCAGCAGGAGCGCGCGGCCGAGGGCGGAGGTGCGTTCGAGCCGGGCCGCGCGCCCGTCGGGCAGGTCCACGACCAGCACGCCGGTGAGGTCCTTCTGCGCGTCCTCCACCATGCGCTCGAGCGTGGCGCGGTGCAGCGGCACGTCGACCGGCCCCCGGTAGCGGAACGGGGCCGGGGCGGGGGTGGGCGCGGCCTCGTCGATCAGCCTGATCCGCTCGTCGTGGGCGAACAGGTCGCGCATCAGCCGCAGCTCGAAGCACGGGTCGCCGAGCACCGAGCGCCGCCCGTCGCGCAGCAGCGACCACGGCCCGACCAGGGTCACCGCCACGTCCTGCAGCTTGCCGTCCAGCGCGGCGGCCACCGCCTGCCGTACGACGGCCTCGGAGGTGTCCGTGACGTCCAGCACGATCTCGACGTACGGCACCAGCCACCGCCGCCCGCGGTCCTTGCGCAGGTCGCGGCGGAGCGGGACGCGGTGCGCCAGGTACGGCTCGACGGCGCGCACCGCGCGCTCGCGGTCGAGGTGCTGCGCGGGCAGCCCGAGATGGACGGCCCGCGCCTCCAGGTCCGGGACGAACACCACGCCGTGCATGGCCAGCCGGTAGGCGAACTCGGTGTCCTCGCCGCGCAGCACGGTGGGGTCGAGCCCGCCCACGGCGTGGAAGACCTCGCGCGGCAGGGCCACCGTGGGCCCCGTGCACACGTGGTACGGGTTGCGGCTCTTGCGCAGCCCGTCGGTCTTGGCGATCGTCGCCTCCGTCGAGCTGGCCACCGCCTTGTCCAGGTCGAACAGCTCTCCCAGGTCCCCGGCGCGGAAGACCTCGCCCGCGGTGAGCGGCGGCGCCTCCACGAACCGCTTCATCCCGATCGTGACCAGGTAGTCGGTCACGTGGTGCCAGCGGGCGAGCGCCTCGATGTGCTCGCGGCAGGGCACCATGTCGGAGTCGAGCCGCTGGATGATCTCGCCGTCGGCGGCGTTGGCCCCGGTGTTGACCGCGTTGGAGATGCCCCAGCCGGTCCGCACGGGCACCAGGCGGGTGTTGTCCGGGCGGATCTCCGGCAGCCGGATCGGCGGCTCGCTGCCGTCGTCCACGACCAGGACCTCCAGGAGGTGGCCGGGGTACGTCTGCGCGGCGAGCGCGGCGAGCGTCAGATCCAGGTGCGGCCCGCCGTGCGCGGGAATCACCACGCTCACGGACCGGGCGGGCGTCCAGGCGCCGAGCTCCGGTGGCTGCAAAGGAGAAAAGTCGTTCTGCGTCATGGCAGGACGCGCGTTCATGTCGGTGACCCCCCTGGCCGAAACTTTATCGGGAGATGCTGAGAATTTCCTGTAATGCGGCACACCCGATGGGAAGTCTCCCGACCCTTGGACGGCGTCCACGGCTCGCCCCGGCACCCCGTACACTCGGGCGCAACATCGCAGGCAGGGAGTCATCATGAGCAGGTCGTGGCGTGGCCTCATCGAGGAGTACCGAGAGCGCCTTCCGGTCACCACGAGGACGCCGGTCGTCACGCTTCTGGAGGGCGGCACGCCCCTGGTGCCCGCGCACCGCGTCTCGGCCCTCACCGGCTGCGACGTCTATCTCAAGGTCGAGGGCGCCAACCCGACGGGCAGCTTCAAGGACCGTGGCATGACCATGGCCATCAGCAAGGCCGTCGAGGAGGGCGCCAAGGCGGTCATCTGCGCCTCCACCGGCAACACCTCGGCCTCGGCCGCCGCCTACGCCGTGCGCGCCGGCCTCACCTGCGCCGTGCTCGTGCCCCGCGGCAAGATCGCCATGGGCAAGCTGGCCCAGGCGCTCGTCCACGGCGCCACGCTGCTCCAGGTCGAGGGGTCGTTCGACGACTGCCTGGAGATGACCCGCAAGCTGTCCTCCAGCTATCCCATCGCGCTGGTCAACTCGGTCAACCCGTTCCGGCTCCAGGGTCAGAAGACGGCCGCGTTCGAGATCGTCGACACGCTCGGTGACGCGCCCGACATCCACTGCATCCCCGTGGGCAACGCCGGCAACATCTCCGCGTACTGGATGGGCTACCAGGAGTACCTGTCCGACAAGGTGTCGTCGAAGGCGCCGCGGATGTTCGGCTTCCAGGCGAGCGGCGCGGCCCCGATCGTGACCGGCGCGCCCGTGGCGCACCCGCACACGATCGCCACCGCCATCCGCATCGGCAACCCCGCCTCGTGGCAGCTCGCCACCGCCGCGCGCGACGAGTCCGGCGGCGCCATCCAGTCGGTCACCGACCGGCAGATCGCCGCCGCGTACAAGCTGCTGGCGCAGGAGGAGGGCGTGTTCGTCGAGCTGGCCTCGGCGGCCAGCGTCGCCGGCCTGCTCCAGGCGCACGCGGAGGGGCTGATCGAGCCCGGGCAGCGGATCGTCTGCACGGTCACCGGCAACGGGCTGAAGGACCCCGACTGGGCCATCTCGGGCGCCCCGGCGCCGGTCACGGTGCCCATCGACGTCCACGCGGCCGCCGCCGCCCTCGGCCTGGCCTGACCCCGCCGCGCGGAGAGGAAGACCTGATCGGATGAGCTCTGATCGGAGGGGCACCGTGCTGATCCGCGTGCCCGCCACGTCGGCCAACCTGGGCCCCGGCTTCGACGCGCTCGGCCTGGCGCTCGGCCTGTACGACGAGGTGGAGGCCGAGCTGACCGCCGAGCCCGGCGTCCAGGTGACCGTCCGCGGCGAGGGCGAGGGGGAGCTGGACCTCGGCGAGGGCCATCTGGTCGTCAAGGCGATGCGCCGGGCGTTCGACCGCATGGGCGTCGCGCAGCCGGCCGGCATCCGGGTGAGCTGCCTCAACCGCATCCCGCACGCCCGCGGCCTCGGCTCGTCGTCTGCGGCCATCTGCGCGGGCATCCTCGCCGCCCGCGCGCTCGCCTTTCCGAGGGGGTCCGACGGCGGCTTGTCCGAGGGCGGTTCGCCGGAGGAGGGTTCGTCCGACGGCGGTTCGCCCGCGGGCGGCGGGTTCGGCCACGACGAGGTGTTCGCGCTGGCCACCGAGATGGAGGGCCACCCCGACAACGTCGCTCCGTGCCTGGCCGGGGGCCTGACCGTGGCCTGGATGGAGCAGTCCGGCGCACCGCGTATGGTGAAACTGGTCCCCGACGCACGTGTGCGTCCCGTCGTGTTCGTTCCGGCGACACGACTGGCCACGGAGAGGGCGCGGGGGCTGCTGCCGAAGGACGTGCCCCACAAGGACGCCTCCTTCAACGCCGGCCGGGCCGCGCTGCTGATCGCGGCGCTGACCCAGCGGCCTGATCGGGGGTTGCTCATGGCGGCGACCGAAGACCGGCTCCACCAGCACTACCGCGCGCCTGCGATGCCGCGGAGCGCGGATCTGGTACAACGTCTGCGTGCAGTGGGCGTGCCCGCGATCGTGTCGGGCGCGGGTCCCACGGTCCTCGCGTTTTCGACACCGGATTCGCAGGATTTGATCGCGCCCGAAGTGGGTACTGACTGGCACATCCAGCAAATGGACGTCGACCACGTCGGGGCGAACGTTCAGTTTCCCGAGACACGCTGATGCCTCTTTAGACCTCCAGGGAATAGCCGTGTGCGCTGGTGATGTTAGGCTGGTAGCCGCACCAGATGCCCCCTTGTTGGGTGCGTGCTTGTCAGCCACACATCGCTGCATCATGCTTCACGTCGCGAGGCGTGAGCAGCGCGGCTGTCTCCCCGGAACCCGTCGCCTCCGGTTGGCCCACACCCGGTTGGCCCGACGCGAGGCGGCGTTGACGGGGGTCCGCGCGTTCGAATCACCTCGACATCTGGCTGGCGACAGCAATCTGGGGGGTGTCTTCCACGCGCCACCGGCCTGTGGCGGCCTGGACGAGCCTCTCCCGATGAGTGGCGACCGTCCCCAGCGGCGGCCGAAGATCGCAAAGTGCACCCCGACCCGGTCTGTTGCGCCGGATCGCAAGCACCTCCGGGACGCCCGGCAGAACGAAACCGGCGCCCGACCCCTGGGAAGGACCTTTTAGTTGAGCGACACCACCGAACTCCTCTCCGACGCAACGGGCTCGCCTGCGCAGCCCGCGTCCGGCGACACCCCCTCCCGTGCGGCGAAGCCTCGCGCGCGTCGCTCCGGCACCGGCCTGTCCGCGAAGGTGCTGCCCGAGCTGCAGAAGATGGCCGCCGAGCTGGGCATCAGCGGCACCGGGCGCATGCGGAAGAGCCAGCTCATCGCGGCCATCCAGGAGAAGCAGGGCGGCTCCGCGGACGGCGCGAGCGCGCCGGCTCCCGTGGCCGAGGCACCCGCCGTGGCTGACGCGGCTCCCGTGGCGGAGCGCCCCACCCGGGCCCGCAGGGAACGTTCCCGCGCCAAGCCCGCCGACGAGCCCGCGCCCGCGCCTCAGGCCGAGCCCGTCGCCGAGCCCGTGGCCGCCGCTGCCGCTCCGGCCGTCGTGGCCGAGCCGGCCGTCGAGCAGCCCGCGCAGCCCGGTGACGTGGCGCAGGGCGACTCGCGTGGCGAGCGCGGCGAGAGCCGCCGCGAGCGGCGCAGCCGCGGCGAGCGCCGCGAGCGTGGCGAGCGTGCCGGCAACGACCGGGGCAACGACCGCCTGTCCGGCGACCGCGGTGAGGGCGGTCGCGACAGCGGCCGTGACAGCATCCGCGACGGCGGCCGTGACAGCATCCGCGACGGCGGCCGTGACAGCGGTCGCGACAGCATCCGCGACGGTGGCCGTGACGGCGGACGTGACAGCATCCGCGACGGCGGCCGTGACAGCGGTCGCGACGGTGGCCGTGACGGCGGTCGCGACGGTGGCCGTGACGGCCGTGACGGCCGCGACCAGCGCGTCGCCGACGCCGGTCGTGACCAGCGCGGCGACCGCAACGACCAGCGTGGTGGCGGCGACGACGACGACCGCGGCGGACGCGGTCGCCGGGGCCGGTTCAGGGAGCGCAACCGCGGCCGCGGCCGTGACCGCTTCGAGGGCAGCGAGCCCGTGATCGGCGAGGACGACGTCCTCATCCCGATCGCCGGCATCCTCGACATCCTGGACAACTACGCGTTCGTGCGCACCAGCGGCTACCTGCCGGGCAGCAACGACGTCTACGTCTCGATCGCGCAGATCCGCCGCAACGGCCTGCGCAAGGGCGACGTCATCACCGGCGCCGTCCGGCAGCCGCGCGACGGCGAGCGCCGCGAGAAGTTCAACGCCCTGGTCCGCCTCGACACCGTCAACGGCATGGACCCGGACCAGGCCCGCAACCGGCCCGACTTCAACAAGCTGACGCCGCTCTACCCGCAGGAGCGCCTGCGCCTGGAGACCGAGCCGAACATCCTCACCACGAGGATCATCGACCTCGTCGCGCCCATCGGCAAGGGCCAGCGTGGCCTCATCGTCTCGCCGCCCAAGGCCGGCAAGACGATGGTGCTGCAGTCGATCGCCAACGCGATCACCCGCAACAACCCCGAGTGCCACCTCATGGTCGTGCTCGTGGACGAGCGGCCCGAAGAGGTCACCGACATGCAGCGGTCGGTCAAGGGCGAGGTCATCCACTCGACCTTCGACCGTCCCGCCGAGGACCACACCACGGTCGCCGAGCTCGCCATCGAGCGGGCCAAGCGCCTGGTGGAGCTGGGCCACGACGTGGTCGTCCTGCTCGACTCGATCACCCGCCTCGGCCGCGCCTACAACCTGGCGGCCCCGGCGTCCGGTCGCATCCTGTCGGGTGGTGTCGACTCCACGGCGCTCTACCCGCCCAAGCGCTTCTTCGGCGCCGCCCGCAACATCGAGAACGGCGGCTCGCTGACGATCCTCGCCACGGCCCTGGTCGAGACCGGGTCCAAGATGGACGAGGTCATCTTCGAGGAGTTCAAGGGCACGGGCAACGCCGAGCTCAAGCTCAACCGCTCCCTGGCGGACAAGCGCATCTTCCCCGCGGTGGACGTCGACGCGTCCGGCACCCGTAAGGAAGAGATCCTCATGGGCAAGGACGAGCTCCAGATCGTGTGGAAGCTCCGCCGCGTCCTGCACGCCCTGGACATGCAGCAGGCTCTGGAGCTTCTCCTGGAGAAGATGAAGGAGACCAAGTCCAACGCCGAGTTCCTCCTGCAGGTCCAGAAGACCACGGTGAGCAACGACCGCGACTGACGCGCGCACAGCGAAGGGGCGGCCGGATCCTCCGGCCGCCCCTTTCGCGTCCCGTGGCTGACGGCGAGGGGGGATAACCCCACCCTCCGGACGGAAGCCCCCCGGATTCACTCCCGCGCTCCCGCGAGGCACGCTGTCCCCATGGGAGCCGACATGACCGCCGTGGCGACACGGACGCGGGTGCCGTTCGAGCCTCGGGGCCCGTGGGCCGTGCTGACCGACCCGGCGACGTGGCGGGCCGTGCCGTACTGCCTGCTGAGCCCCGTCGCCGGTCTGGGCTGGTTCGCGGTGCTGACGCTGGCGGTGCCGCTGTCGCTCGGCCTGGTGTTCCTGTGGATCGGCATCCCGCTGCTGGTGGCCACCATCTGGATCTGGCGCGGCGCAGCCACCCTGGAGCGGCGCCTGTTACAAGTCGCGCTGGGCGTGCGCATCGTGCCGCCGTACCGGTACCGGCCCGGCAAGGGCATCGCCGCGCATCTGAGCTGGCTGCTCGGCGACCCGGCGACCTGGAGGGACCTCGGGTACCTGCTGCTGCTGTGCCCGCTCAGCCTGGTCGAGTGCGTGATCTCCGTCTCGCTGTGGACGGCGACGCTGTACATGCTGGCGGCCCCGCTCCTGCTCACGGAATACGCGACCCTGACCTACGCCCTCGGGTTCGTGGTCGACTCCTGGCCGGAGGCCGTGCTCGCCTCCGCCGCCGGGCTGGGCATGCTCGTCGTCACCGCGTACGCCGTGCGCGCCATGGCGTGGCTGCACGGCACGCTGGCCGTCGTCCTGCTCGGCGGGAGCGAGGAGGAGCGGCTGCGGGCCAGCAGGGCGAGGGGCGTCGACGCGGCCGAGACCGAGCGGCGCCGCATCGAGCGCGACCTGCACGACGGTGCCCAGCAGCGGCTGTTGTCCGTCGCGGTCGACCTGGGCCGCGCCCGGACGAAGCTCGACACCGACCCGGAGGAGGCGCGGGCGCTCATCGAGCAGGCCCACGCGGGCACCAAGGCCGCCATCCAGGAGCTGCGCGACCTCGCCCGCGGCATCCACCCGGCGATCCTCAGCGACCGGGGGCTCGACGCGGCCCTGTCGGCGCTGGCCGCCCGCGCCCCGATCCGCGTGGACGTGTCGGTCGAGGTGGAGGAGCGGCCGCCGGCGGCCGTGGAGAGCATCGCGTACTTCATCGTGGCCGAGGCGCTGGCGAACCTGGCCAAGCACTCCGCGGCCACCGAGGCGAGCGTGCGGGTGGCCAGGGACGGCGGGGGAGTGACGGTGGACGTGTGGGACGACGGGATCGGCGGAGCGGTCGTCCACCCCGGCGGCGGGCTGGCCGGCCTGGCCGACCGGGCGGCCACCATCGACGGCGTCCTGGTGCTGCACAGCCCCGTCGGCGGTCCGACGATCGTGCGCGCGGAGCTGCCCTGCGCGTGGTAGTCATGGGGTCATGCGCGTGGTGATCGCCGAGGACTCCGTGCTCCTGCGCGAGGGGCTGGCGCGCCTGCTGGCCGACGGCGGCGTGGAGACGGTGGAGAGCGTGTCCGAGGGCGACGCCCTGGTGGAGGCGGTCGAGCGGCATGACCCCGACCTCGCCATCGTCGACGTCCGGATGCCGCCCACGCACACCGACGAGGGGCTGCGGGCCGCCCTGCGCGTGCGTGAGGCGCGGCCCGGCTTCCCGATCCTGGTGCTGTCGCAGTACGTCGAGGAGCGCTACGCCGGTGAGCTGATCGGCCCGGCGGTCGGCTACCTGCTGAAGGAGCGGGTCGCCGACGTGGCCGAGTTCCTGGCGGCGGTGAGACAGGTGGCCGCGGGCGGCACGGTCATCGACCCCGAGGTGGTCATGCAACTCCTCAGCCGCCAGCGCCGGGGCGCCCCGCTCGACTCGCTGTCGCCGCGTGAGCGTGAGGTGCTGGCGCTGATGGCCGAGGGCCGTTCCAACACCGCGATCGCCTCGCGGCTGGTGGTCACGGAGGGCGCGGTGGAGAAGCACATCTCCGGCATCTTCACCAAGCTGGCCCTCGGGCCGGCGCCCGAGGACCATCGGCGGGTGCTCGCCGTGCTCACCTACCTGGGCCGTTAGAACGCCCCAGGAGCCGGCGCGTCAGGGCCTGACGTCGACGAACTCCTGCGGTGACAGGGAGCTGCGGGTCCTGGCCGTGCCCGGCGCCTTGACGCGGAAGTAGCCGTCCTTCCTGGCCGTGTACGTCCTGACGTACCTGCCGGAGGAGTTGCTCCGCGCGAAGCCCAGCAACTTGTACGACTTGGTGCCCTTGGCCTTGAAGTAGACCTCCAGCTTCTTGCCCGGGTACGCCGCGGAGCCGCGGAAGACCTTGCCCTGGACCTTGACCGGACGTCCCTTGGCCGCCTTGGCCGGGGCGCTGATCGTCACCCTGGTCCTCGTCTTCCCGGACGAGCCCCGTGCCGGGGCCTTCACGGTGAACGATGCGACGCCCTTGAGCGTCTGGCCGCCCCGGGTGGCGTGGACCTCGAGGGTCCATGAGCCGGGCCCGGTGTCGTCGCTGAAGTACGTGACGCCGCGGTAGTAGCCGTCGGAGCCGCGCTCCAGGTCGCCGACATCGAAGGTCTCGGCCGTCTCGTCATTCACCAGCAGGGCCGACACGGATGCCGCCCCGGTGACGCCCGCCCGGACCGAGACCTTGACGTCCTTGCCCTTGACGAGCTGCACCGGGTTCGGCCGCACGGCCGCGTCGGTGATGCCCTGCCGGGCCGCCACGCCGAGCTCGAAGACGTTGTCGCGGGTGGCTCCGTCGCGGGTGACCTTGACGTTCATCCGCCAACTGCCGGCGGGATCGTCCTTGCCGATGGCGAAGCGGCCGGTCAGCGCGGTCTCCGCCGCGTTGGACGGCCGGAAGTCGAAGCCCACCGGCCTCCCGGCGCCTCCGGGTGGCGTGATGTCGCCGCTGACGGCGCTGACGGTCCCCGGGTCCCTCAGCTGCAGCGTCACGCTGACCTCGACGTCCTTGTCGAGGGGGACGAACGCGTCGGACGAGGCCGCCCCGGAGAAGTCCGGACCGGCCGTGGCTGCGTTCGCGGCCGAGACGTGTACACCTCCGACGAGAAGCGTTGCCCCCGTAGCGGCCGCGATGAGCAGCCGCATCCCCTTCATCATCTGATCGCAGTCCTTATGGGTGGTAAGTAACGGTTTGTGCGCCGGAGCCTAGTGTGACTGGCGTGACCGCGTCATAAGGATCGCCATACGGCCCGGGGGAATGCCGCGTGGCCTGGGAGGGTTGAAGCATCTGGCACACTGGTAGCTGACCCGTAGCGGCTCCGGCTCCCGCCCACGCGCTCGGCGCGTGAACAGGCGACCCGGCGGCCGCACCCCGAAAGGACAGCAATGAAGCGCGACATCCACCCTGACTACAACGTCACCCAGGTGACCTGCACCTGCGGCAACACCTTCACGACGCGCAGCACCGCGAAGAACGGCGCCATCCACGCCGACGTGTGCTCCGCCTGTCACCCGTTCTACACGGGCAAGCAGAAGATCCTCGACACCGGCGGCCGGGTGGCCCGCTTCGAGAAGCGCTTCGGCAAGAAGGCCTCGGGCAAGTAGCTTCACCGACGCCGGCCCGGATGCACTCATGGGTGCGCCGGGTCGGCGTTGTTGGTGAACGGCCGGAAAACCAAGCAGAAGGACCCACGGTGAACCTCGACGAGTTGCTCAAGGAGTATTCCGAGCTGGAGCTGCGGCTCGCCGATCCCGCCGTGCACGCCGACCAGCACCAGGCCCGCACTCTCGGCAGGCGTTACTCCCAGCTCACGCCCATCGTCACCACCTACCGCGAGCTGGAGTCGGTCCGCGACGACCTGACCGCCGCCAAGGAGCTGGGCGGCGAGGACGAGGCGTTCGCGGCCGAGGCGGTCGAGCTGGAGGAGCGCATCCCCCAGCTGGAGGAGCGCCTCAAGCACCTGCTGATCCCGCGCGATCCCAACGATGACAAGGACATCATCATGGAGATCAAGGCGGGCGAGGGCGGCGAGGAGTCCGCGCTGTTCGCCGGCGACCTGCTGCGCATGTACCTCCGCTACGCCGAGCGGCTCGGCTGGAAGACCGAGATCATCGACACCCAGCCCTCCGACCTCGGCGGCTACAAGGACGTCACGGTCGGCATCAAGGCCAAGGGCGACGAGGGCGTGTGGTCCCGGCTCAAGTACGAGGGCGGCGTCCACCGCGTGCAGCGGGTGCCCGTCACCGAGTCGCAGGGCCGCATCCACACCAGCGCCGCCGGCGTGCTCGTCTACCCGGAGGCCGAGGAGGTCGACGTCCACGTCGACCCCAACGACCTGCGCATCGACGTCTACCGCTCCAGCGGCCCCGGCGGACAGAGCGTCAACACCACCGACTCCGCGGTCCGCATCACGCACCTGCCCACCGGCGTGGTCGTCTCCTGCCAGAACGAGAAGAGCCAGCTCCAGAACAAGGAGTCGGCGCTGCGCATCCTGCGCGCCCGGCTGCTGGCCATCGCCCAGGAGCAGGCCGACGCGGCCGCGCAGGCCGAGCGCAAGTCGCAGGTCCGCACCGTCGACCGCTCCGAGCGCGTCCGCACCTACAACTTCCCCGAGAACCGCATCTCCGACCACCGCGTCGGCTTCAAGGCGTATAACCTCGACCAGGTCCTCGACGGCGAGCTCAACGCCGTCACCCAGGCACTCATCGACGCCGAGATGGCGGAGAAGCTCGCACAACACTCATGACATTTCTGCTGGACGAGATCGCGCTCGCCACCGCCCGGCTGGCCGAGGCAGGTGTGCCCTCGCCGCGCACCGACGCGGAGGAGATCGCGGCATTCGTTCACGGCGTGCGCAGGAGCGAGCTGCACACGGTCGGGGACGCCGACTTCGACGCCCTGTTCTGGGAGGGCGTCGCCCGCCGCGAGGCCCGTGAGCCGCTGCAGCACATCACCGGGCACGCCTACTTCCGCTACCTGGAGCTCAAGGTCGGGCCCGGCGTGTTCGTGCCGCGGCCCGAGACCGAGGTCATGGCCGGCTGGGCCATCGAGACCCTTCACGCGATGGACGTCGCCGCGCCGCTGGTCGTCGACCTCGGCACCGGCTCCGGCGCCATCGCGCTGTCCATCGCCCAGGAGGTGGCGCTGGCCGAGGTCCACGCGGTCGAGGTCGACCCCGACGCGTACGGCTGGGCCAAGCGCAACATCACCGAGCACGGCCAGGGCCGCGTCCACCTGCACCCGGAGGACCTCGCCGAGGCGCTGCCCGAGCTCAACGGCAAGGTCGACCTGGTCATCTCCAACCCGCCCTACATCCCGCCCGGCGCCATCCCGCGCGACCCCGAGGTGCGCGACTACGACCCCTCGCGGGCGCTCTACGGCACCGGCGACGACGGCCTCGGCGAGGTGCGCGCGGTCGAGCGCACGGCCCGGCGGCTGCTGCGCCCCGGCGGCTGGGTGGCCGTCGAGCACGCCGACGAGCAGGGCAACGCCGTCTACCTGACGTTCCCCGAGGCCAGCGGATGGCGTGACGTCCGCCTGCACCAGGACCTGACCCGCAGGGACCGCTTCGTCACCGCGAGGCTCGGCCAAGACGAGCCCGACTAGCCTGACCAGCCCGACTGACTAGGATGCACGCGTGGGCAGAACCTTTGACTGCACGGACCTCGAACAACGCGCCGAGGGCCTGACCGAGGCCGCCGCCGCCGTCCGCCGCGGCGAGCTGGTGGTGCTTCCGACCGACACCGTCTACGGCATCGGCGCCGACGCGTTCACACCCGCGGCCGTCACCGCACTGCTGGAGGCCAAGGGCAGGGGCCGCGACATGCCGCCGCCCGTCCTCGTCGGCACCGTCCGCGCCGCCGGCGCGCTCGTCGAGGACCTCGGCCCGTACGGCCAGGACCTCATCGACGCCTTCTGGCCCGGGCCGCTCACGCTCGTCTGCAAGGCCAACCGGGCCCTGTCGTGGGATCTCGGCGACACCAAGGGCACGGTCGCGATCCGCATGCCGCTCCACCCGGTGGCGCTCGACCTGCTCAAGGAGACCGGCCCGATGGCCGTGTCCAGCGCCAACCGGTCGGGCGCGCCCGCCGCCGTCACCGCCGGCGAGGCCGAGGAGCAGCTCGGCGAGTCCGTCGCCGTCTACCTCGACGGCGGCAGGACCACCGACAACACGCCCTCCACCATCCTCGACCTCACCACCGCGGTGCCGCGGCTGCTGCGGCGCGGGGCGATCCCGGTGGAGAAGCTGCGCGGCATCATCGGGTACGTCGCCACCGACGACTGACGTATACCGTCTGCTTATCCCGGCTGCGGTCGCGGTCCGGACATGCCTACGGTGAGTTCCGGAGCGGCCACGACGTCCGGGAGCAGCCCATGGGCAAGTTCGACGGCATGGATCCCGAAGTGGTCCGTGACCTGCTGGCGGAGATCAAGCGCGCGGCCGCCCAGATGCGCGCGACGGAGGGCCGGGTCACCCAGATCATGACCCGCGCCGGCCTGCCCACGCGTGCCGCCCACCGTCCGGCCCAGATCGCGGACGCCGCGGACACCATGGCCAAGGACGTCAGGGTACGGCTCGGGCTGCTGGAGAAACGCGCCGACGAGCCCCGCGACCACAGCCCCTCGGTGGGCGCCGACACCAAGGACGAGACTCCCAAGAAGTCGGACGAGCCGAAGAAGCCGGACGAGCCGAAGGCGGACGACGGCCGGCCCAGGAAGGGCGAGGACGAGCCGAAGAAGGGCGACGACCCCAAGCCGTCCAAACCGGATGCCAAGGACGACGACCCCAAGACCGGCGAGCACCACAAACCAGCCAAGGACGACGCCAAGACTGGTGACGACCAGCCCAAGAAGGGCGAGGACGGCTCGAAGGACGACCAGCCCAAGAAGCGCGAGGACGAGCCGAAGAAGGGCGAGGACGCCAAGAAGGACGACGACCCCAAGCCGTCCAAGCCGGACGCCAAGGACGACGACGGCAGAAGGGTCGACGCCGACACGGGTCGCGACGACGGCACGACTCGGGACGACGGTACGACCCGGGACGACGGCAAGTCGTGCAGGGACGACAGCCGCACGGGCGACGACACGCGGACCGGCGGTGACACGCGCACAGGCGACGACACCCGTACAGGTGACGACACTGGCACGCGCGACGACACCGGCACGCGCGACGACACGGGCGTCGGGGACGACTCGGGCGCGCGTGACGAGCCCAAGGACGACGACCTGGGCAGTAGGCGTGACCGCGGCGCCGAGTCGGGCGCGGACGCGTCCGACCTCACCCCCGCGGACCCCATCGGCGTCCCCGACCCCAGAGGCGACGGCGCCGACCCCACGACTCCGGCCGATCCCACGACGCCGGCGACTCCAGCGGATCCCGCCACCCCGACGGACCCGGGAACCCCTGCCGATCCCGCCTCTCCGGACGACCGCGTGGACACCCCCGCCAAGAATCACCCGGCCGATCTCGACCCCCAGAAGCCACACGTGGTGATCGTCGACGGCGTGAAGGTCCTCCAGATACCCATCGACCCGCCCACGGCAGCGCAGATCAGCGACATCCTGGACAACCTGGACAGGGCCCAGCCGATCGAGATGCCCACCCCCTCAGGCGATGCCCAGCCCGCCGCACCGACCACCCCCATCGGCACGGCGCCCGCGGACGGTACTCCGATCGGTGGCGCGCACCCGGTCCATCCGATCGGCGCGGCGCCCGCGGACGGCTCTCCGATCGGTGGCGCGCACCCGGTCCATCCGATCGGCACGGCGCCCGCGGACGGTACTCCGATCGGTGGCGCGCACCCCGTTCAGCCGATCGACGCCACGCCCGGCACCGGCGCCCATCCTGCCCAGCCGATCGACACCACGCCCGGTCACGCGGACGGCACCGGGACGGATCGGACGACCGGCACCACGCCCGGCCAGGTGGACGGAACCGGCACGGGATGCGCGGACACGACGCCGCGCGACATCGACGGCACCTCGCCCGACCGCGACACGACGCCCGACCGCACCTCTCCCGACCAGGACACGACGTCTGGCCGCGACACCGGCGTGGTCCGTGACACCACACCCGGCCGTGACACCACACCCGGTCGTGACACCACACCCGGCCAGGGCGCCCCGGTGGTCATCGACCCCACGGCCCCCGCGTCATCCGGTGGCCCGGGGGCCGCGGCCGCCTCGGTGACGCCGGCGGCACCACCGAGCGCCGACCAGGCCGTCACCGTCCAAGACACCCCTCACGCCATATCCGCCCCTGCCGGCCCCCTCGACCTCGACGAGTTGCGCTCCCTCCTCGACCGGATCGGCGGTGCTCAGCCGCCGGGCATCCCGCTCGACGACATCACCCCCACCCCCGAAGACCCGTACGACCACCCCGAGCACCCCCACGACGGCGGCCCCGGCACCCGATACAGGAGCGCATGATGGCACTCGTCGACCCGCCCGCCCCCCAGCCGATGCGCCCGGGGGAGACCCCGCCCATGACCGGCGGCACCAACCCGCTCGACTCCCAGCCGAGGGCCTGGGAGTTCAATCCCGAGTACCAGCGCCTGGTGACCGCCTGGCAGACCGTCCAGCCCCTTCTGGAGGAGCTCACGAAGGCCCTTGACAAGGCCTACACGCTCGCCAGGAGCCCGCAGACGTGGGACGCGCCCGTCGGCTCCCGGTACGTCGAGGACATCGCCGAGTGGCGCTCCAGGCTCGCCCTGTACCGCCAGGCGGTGCTCACCTCCATCAGCGACGAGGCCGCCGACACGCCGCGCTGGATCCCCAGCTCGGCGGGCGCGCCGCACGCGTTCTCCTGAATCGTCGAACACCCGAACGGGCGGGCCCGGACGACGAGCCGGCCGGGTCGCCGCCGGACGGCCACCCGCCGACACAGGACGCCAGAACCATCACCCTCTTAGAAAATCGGGCATCCGCCCGTACAGTGGAAAAATGGGTGCTCAGCCCTACTACGGCCCGGACTTCGACCTGCTCCGGAGACAGGACCCGGAGCTGGCCCAGGTCCTGCTGGACGAGCTGGAGCGGCTGCGCGGCGGCCTCCAGCTCATAGCCAGCGAGAACTTCACCTCGCCCGCGGTCCTCGCCGCCCTCGGGTCCACCCTCACCAACAAGTACGCCGAGGGCTACCCCGGCCGGCGCTACTACGGCGGCTGCGAGGTCGTGGACCGGGCCGAGCGGCTCGCGACCGAGCGGGCACGGCGGCTGTTCGGCGCCGACCACGCCAACGTCCAGCCTCACTCCGGCGCCTCGGCCAACCTGGCCGCGTACGCGGCGCTGCTCCAGCCGGGCGACACGATGCTGGCGATGGCGCTGCCGCACGGCGGCCACCTCACACACGGGTCCAAGGTGAACTTCTCGGGCCGCTGGTTCGACGTGGTGTCGTACGGCGTACGCCGCGACACGGAGCTGGTCGACTACGACGAGGTCAGGGACCTGGCGCTGCGGCACCAGCCGAAGGTCATCGTGTGCGGGGCGACGTCGTACCCGCGGCTGCTCGACTACGCCGTGTTCCGCGGCATCGCCGACGAGGTGGGCGCGTGGCTGATGGCCGACATCGCGCACCCGGCGGGGTTGATGGCGGCCGGGGTAGTCCCGTCGGCGGTGCCGTACGCGGACGTCGTGACGTTCACCACGCACAAGACGCTGCGCGGGCCGCGCGGCGGCGGCATCCTGTGCACGGAGGAGCTGGCGGGGCGCATGGACCGGGCGGTGTTCCCGTTCGTGCAGGGCGGGCCGCTGATGCACGCCGTGGCGGCCAAGGCGGTGGCGTTCGGTGAGGCGCTGCGGCCGGAGTTCGCCGCGTACGCGAGGCGCGTCGTCGCCAACGCGCGGGCGCTGTGCGACGCGCTGGCCGCGGCGGACATGCGTCCGGTCTCCGGCGGCACCGACACGCATCTCGCGCTCATCGACCTGCGCGGCCTCGGTGTGTCGGGGGCTGAGGCGGAGCGGCGGTGCGCCGCGGCGGGGATCACGCTGAACCGCAACGCCATCCCGTATGATCCGGAGCCTCCGGCCGTGACCTCGGGCCTGCGCGTCGGCACGCCGTGCGTCACGACCCAGGGCATGGGGCCGGAGGAGCTGAAGGAGGTCGGCACGCTGGTGGCCGAGGCGGTGCGGAATCCCGGGGGCGCCGGGGACGTCCGCGAGCGGGTGACGGCGCTCCTGACCATCCATCGTCCATATCTCAGCGAATATTAAGCCGGTCTGTGTCGATTTCCGGTCACAGGGGCCCGGCGCATCCGCGAAACTAGGACCGTGCGCGAATACCTGTTCATGGCGCTCATAGCGGCTGCGGTGACGTACCTCCTCGTCCCGCTGGTGCGCCGCTTCGCCATCCGCATAGGGGCCGCTCCGGAGATCCGCGAGCGCGACGTGCACACCACGCCGACGCCCCGGCTAGGGGGCCTGGCGATGTACGGCGGCCTGGTGGCGGGGCTGCTGGTGGCCAGCCAGCTCGCCCACACCGGCGAGGCGCTGGGCGAGGCCGACGGCAATCCGGTGATGGCCCTGATCATCGCGGGCGGCCTCATCACGGTCACCGGCTTCCTGGACGACTGGTGGGGGATGGACCCCTTCATCAAGCTGGCCGGCCAGATCGCCGCCGCGGGCGTCCTCGTCTTCTTCGACCTGCGGCTGGTCTACATCCCGCTGCCCAAGGACTGGGGCGGCTCCACCAGCCTCGACTACACGTTGAGCACCATCATCACCATCCTGGTGGTGGTCGTCACGATCAACGCGGTCAACTTCGTCGACGGCCTCGACGGCCTGGCCGCGGGCATCGTGTGCATCGCCGCCATGGCCACCTGGACATACTCGATCTTCCTGTCGCAGAGCATCAGCGGCGACAACATCACCACCACGGCCGGCATCGCGGCCATCCTCATCGGCACCTGCCTCGGCTTCCTGCCGCACAACTTCCATCCGGCCAAGATCTTCATGGGCGACACCGGGGCCATGCTGATCGGCCTGGTGCTCGCCTCCTCGATCGTCACCGTGACCCCGGTCGACCCGTCGGTCATCGAGGGCATCAACCGGTTCGGGGTGCTGCTCCCGCTGCTGGTGCCGGCGGCCGTGCTGGTCCTGCCGCTCATCGACCTGATCACCGCCGTCGTGCGCCGCACGTCCTACGGCATGTCGCCGTTCGCGCCCGACCGCGGCCACCTGCACCACCGGTTGATGGACATCGGCCACTCGCACCGCCGTTCGGTCCTCATCATGTACGCCTGGGCCTTCCTGTTCGCGTTCGGCCTGGTCGCGATGTCGAAGTGGGGTGTGCCGGTCCTCATGTTCCCCGTCGTGATCCTGCTCGCCGTCGGCCTCCTGGTGGTGCTGATGGCGGCGCCGCGCTGGCGCGGCAGGGGCGGAGCGCGCACCCGCGGCGGGGCGCCCTCCGACGACGACGGCCCGCCCACCGGCCCCATGCCGCCGGTCCCGCCGGTGCAGGGCCCGGTGCGCCGTCCGGCCGCCAACCCGGTCGACAAGCCGGTGAACACCCAGGCCACGCCGCCCGTCCGGCCGATGGAGGAGCCTCCGCACGGGCGCGCGCAGGCTGTCGGCGAAACGGTCATCCATGCCGTTCCGGGCAGTTCATGATCGCGAACTAGAAACGGCAGGTAAAAGCGGTCTTCCGTGAGCTTGTGATATCTTTCACGAGCAGGGAACCTCCGTTGCGTAGGCTCTGGAGGTAGCAAACGCTCGCTTGACAATTTGCCTTATGGAGCACCGATGCAGGCCAACGACGTGCGCGTCCTCAAAAGCGCCGCGCTTCCCACCCTCGGGGCGGGAGCGATCGTCGCGGTCGTGGCCCTCGTGGTCGCCGGCGGCAAAGGGATGTTCGGCGCGGTCGTCGGCGCTCTGCTGGTCGGGGTTTTCTTCAGTATCAGCGTGGTAGCCGTGAGCTATGCCGCAAAGGTCTCCCCCCAGATCATGGCCATCGCCGCGATGGTCAGCTATCTCGTCAAGGTGGTCGCCGTCATGGCGATGCTCTCCGCCTTCGGCGACACCGACGCATGGAATCCCAAGGCGTTCGCCTGGTCCGTGGTGGTCTGCACGATCGTCTGGACGGGTTTCGAGGTGCGCGCCTTCATGAAGACCAAGATGCTGTACGTGGACCCCGAGGCCAAGGTCCCCGGGAAGGGCGACTGATGGAGCCGGCAACCGGGCGGGTCCGATATGACTAGTCCTCTCTGCGCCTGCTATCGTCGGGCGCGCGATGAGCGAAAAGGAACGCCGGCCGGAGTCAGACGGTCGCGACTTCGCCGACGCCATGTGGGCGGTCCCCAGCTATCTTCTCGCCGGGATGGCTATCTACGGGGGCATCGGGTGGTTGCTGGACCGCTGGCTCGACATGTCCGCGTTCTTCCCCATAGGCATCGTCCTTGGGTTGGTGCTCGCCGGCTACGCGGTCTACCGGCGACACAGTCGCTGACTCTGTACGGCGACCGACTCGCCGAGGAAACTCCTGTGATCCATTACGACGTTGAAGGGAACGCCGCGTGAGTGCGCTGACGGTCCTGGCATCACCGGGCGACGAGTTCGGAGCGCCTACGCCTGGCGAGCTGTTCGATCTGCCCCCCATCATTCCCGGGGTCGACTGGTTCACCAAGCCGGTGCTGCTCGCCATCCTCAGCTCGATCCTTGTGATCGGCTTCTGCTGGGCTGCCTTCGCCAGCCCCAAGATCGTACCGAGGGGCGTCCAGAACGTCGCCGAGTACGGCTACATGTTCGTCCGCGACCAGGTCGCGCGGCCCTTCCTGGGCAAGGACGCCGACCGCTGGATGGGCCTGCTGGTCAGCGTGTTCTTCCTGGTGCTGGTCTGGAACCTCATGGGCGTCGTCCCCGTGCTCCAGTTCCCGGTCGCCTCGCACATCGCCTTCCCGGCCGTCCTCGCGATCTCGATCTACGTGCTCAAGGTCTACCTGGGCATGAAGCACCAGGGCGGCGTCGGCTACTTCAAGAACATGATGTTCCCGCCGGGCCTGCCCAAGCCGATCTACGTGCTGCTCGCCCCGATCGAGTTCCTGTCGAACATGATCATCGCGCCCTTCACGCACGCGGTGCGACTGTTCGCCAACATGTTCGCCGGTCACATGCTGCTGGCGTTCTTCAGCATGGTGGGCTTCTGGTTCCTGTTCGAGAAGCTGACCCCCCTGGGCGCTCCGGTCGGTGTCGTCGGCGTGGTCATGACGATCATCCTCACCGGCTTCGAGATGTTCATCCAGTTCCTGCAGGCGTTCCTCTTCGCCATGCTGGCCGCGATGTACATCGGCGGCGCGCTGCACGCAGAGCACTGAGAACCACCAACCGGAATATCCATGACCGGTGAGACTCCGCTTCACCGGCCGTCCAGTAAAGGAAAACAGCAATGAGCGTTCTCGCTGAGGTCTCCGGCAACGTCACCGCCATCGGTTACGGTCTCGCCGCCATCGGCCCCGGCATCGGCGTCGGCATCATCTTCGGTCAGGGCGTGCAGGCCATCGCGCGCCAGCCCGAGGCTTACGGCCTGATCCGCCAGAACATGCTCCTTGGCTTCGTCCTCACCGAGGCCCTCGCCCTGATCGGTCTGGTCGCGCCGTTCATCTTCGCGAACATCTAAAGACCAGAAGAATCCCTGACGAAAGGCTGCATCCATGACACTCGCAGCTACGCTCCTCGCGGCGGAGGAGGGCGGCAACCCCCTCATCCCGCATCCCTATGAGCTCGTCGTCGGTATCTTCTCCTTCGCCGTCGTCTTCTTCGTCGTCGGACGGATGCTGGTCCCGCGTATTCAGAAGACGCTGGCCGAGCGCACCGACGCGATCGAAGGCGGCATCAAGAAGGCGGAGGAGGCCCAGGCCGAGGCGCAGGCACTGCAGCAGCAGTACCGCGACCAGCTGGCCGAGGCCAGGCAGGAGGCGGCCCGGCTGCGCGAGGAGGCTCGCGAGCAGGCCGCCCAGATCAAGACGGAGCTCCGTGAGGAGGCGCAGGCCGAGGCCCGCCGCCTCATCGAGGCTGCGCACGCGCAGATCGAGGCCGACCGCCAGCAGGCGTTCGCCCAGCTCCGCGCCGAGATCGGCCGCCTGTCCACCGACCTGGCCGGCCGCATCGTGGGCGAGTCCCTCGAGGACGAGGCCCGGCAGCGTCGCACCGTCGACCGGTTCCTCGACGAGCTCGAGAGCTCCAGCGCGCAGGCGGTGCGCTAATGAGAGGCCTGAGCAGAAGCTCGCTGGCAGAGGTCGAGGAGCGCTTCAACGCGGTCGCCGGCAGCGCCGACCTCGGCGCGCTCTCCGACGAGCTGTTCGCGATCGCCGATCTGCTCGACCGCGAGCACGGCCTGCGCCGCGCCTTGTCCGACCCCTCCAGGTCGGCGGAGATCAAGGCCGGCTCCGTGCGGGCCCTGCTCGCGGGCAAGGTCGGCGAGGCCGCGCTCGCCACCACCGAGGCCGCCGTGTCGGCCAGGTGGTCGCGCGCGAGTGACCTCGCCGACGTCCTCGAACGGCTCGGCGTCGTCGCCGCCGCCGCGGAGGCCGAGAGCCAGGGCACGCTCGACGAGGTGGAGGACGAGCTCTTCCGCTTCGGCCGCGTGGTCGCCGCCAACCCCGCCCTGCGCCGGGCGCTCGCCGCCGGCGACGCCCCGGAGGAGGGCAAGCGGCAGCTGCTGAGCGACCTGCTCGGCGGCAAGGCGGCGACGGCGAGCCGGCGCCTCATCACGCAGGTGGCAGTTCACCCGCGAGGACGTAGCCTGGAAGCAGGCTTGGAGGAGTTCGGCCAGCTCGTCGCGCAGCAGCGCCAGCGCTATGTCGCGGTGGTGCGCAGCGCCGTCGAGCTGACCGACGAGCAGAAGCAGCGCCTGGCGACGTGGTTGCGCACCTCCTACGGCCGCGACGTGCACCTGAACGTCGAGGTGGATCCGCGAGTGCTCGGTGGCTTCTCGGTCCGCATCGGCGACGAGATCATCGACACCACCATTGTGGGACGAATCGAAGAAGTCCGCCGCCGGTTGGCCGGCTAGGCGAAGAGGGAGACAGAGTAGAGATGGCGGAGCTTACGATCCGGCCGGACGAGATCCGGGACGCGCTTGAGCGCTTCGTCCAGGCGTACGAACCGGAAGGCGCCGCGCGCGAGGAGATCGGGACCGTCGTCGACTGTGGCGACGGAATCGCCCATGTCTCCGGCCTTCCCTCGGCGATGGCGAACGAACTGCTGGAGTTCGAGGACGGCACGCGCGGTCTGGCCCTGAACCTCGACACCCGTGAGATCGGTGTCGTCATCCTGGGCGACTTCAGCAAGATCGAGGAGGGCCAGACGGTCCGCCGGACGGGCGAGGTCCTGTCCGTGCCGGTCGGCGACGGCTTCCTCGGCCGCGTGGTCGACCCGCTGGGCAACCCGCTCGACGGCAAGGGCGCCATCGAGGCCGAGGGCGTTCGCGCCCTTGAGCTGCAGGCCCCGTCCGTCGTCCAGCGGCAGCCGGTGAAGGAGCCGCTGCAGACCGGCATCAAGGCGATCGACGCCATGACGCCGATCGGCCGCGGCCAGCGCCAGCTCATCATCGGCGACCGCGGCACGGGCAAGACGGCGATCGCCGTGGACACCATCCTCAACCAGCGCGAGAACTGGGCGACCGGCGACCCGGCGAAGCAGGTCCGCTGCGTCTACGTCGCGGTCGGCCAGAAGGGCTCGACGATCGCGCAGGTCAAGGCCCGCCTGGAGGAGGCGGGCGCGATGGAGTACACCACCATCGTCGCCTCCCCGGCCTCCGACCCGGCGGGTTACAAGTACCTCGCCCCCTACACCGGCTCGGCCATCGGCCAGCACTGGATGTACCAGGGCAAGCACGTCCTGATCGTCTTCGACGACCTGACCAAGCAGGCCGACGCCTACCGCGCCGTCTCCCTGCTGCTGCGCCGCCCGCCGGGCCGTGAGGCCTTCCCGGGCGACGTGTTCTACCTCCACTCCCGTCTGCTGGAGCGCTGCGCCAAGCTCTCCGCCGACATGGGCGGCGGCTCGATGACCGGTCTGCCGATCATCGAGACGAAGGGCAACGACGTCTCGGCGTTCATCCCGACCAACGTCATCTCCATCACCGACGGTCAGTGCTTCCTTGAGACGGACCTGTTCAACGCCGGTGTCCGTCCCGCCATCAACGTCGGCATCTCGGTCTCCCGAGTCGGTGGCTCGGCGCAGATCAAGGCCATGCGGAAGGTCGCGGGCACGCTGAAGCTGTCGCTGTCGCAGTACCGCGACCTGGAGGCGTTCGCCGCGTTCGCCTCCGACCTCGACGCCGCCTCCCGCGCCCAGCTGGACCGCGGTCAGCGGCTGGTCGAGCTGCTCAAGCAGCCGCAGTACTCCCCGTTCCCCGTGGAGAAGCAGGTGGTGTCGGTGTGGTCCGGCACCACCGGTGAGCTCGACGAGGTGCCGGCCGAGGACGTGCGCCGCTTCGAGGCCGAGTTCCTGGACTACCTCCAGAGCTCGCGCAAGGGCGTCTTCGACGCCATCCGCGAGACCAAGGAGCTGTCGGACGACACGGTGACCGCTCTGAAGGACGCCATCACGGAGTTCAAGAAGGGCTTCACCACCTCCTCCGGTGAGCTGCTGGTCAAGGACGAGCCGGTGGCGCCGCTCGGCGCCCACGAGGTCGGCCAGGAGAAGATCCAGAAGGTCGTCCGCCCGGCGGAGAAGAAGTAGGCCATGGGTGCCCAGCTAAGGCTGCTGAGGCGGCGGATCACGTCGGTCAAGTCGACCGCCAAGATCACGCGCGCCCAGGAGCTCATCGCCTCTTCACGGATCGTGAGGGCGCAGCAGCGGATGCAGGCGGCGATCCCGTACGAGCGTGAGATCACTCGCGCCGTCACCGGCGTCGTCAGCAACGCGGCGAGCGTCGACCATCCGCTGACCGTGGCGAAGGAGAACCCCGCCAGGGCGGGCGTCCTCATCGTCACCAGCGACAGCGGGTTCTGCGGCGGCTTCAACGCCAACGTGCTGCGCGAGGCCGAGGCCCTGCGCGGTCTGTTGGAGAGCCGCGGGCTGACCGTGACGCCGTTCGTCACCGGGCGCAAGGGTGTCACCTGGCACACCTTCCGCAACCGGGAGATGGGCGGCAGCTGGGTCGGCTTCTCCCGTAAGCCGGCCTACGCCGACGCCAAGGAGATCGCCGAGATGCTGATCGACTCGTTCAAGGACGAGAACGGCATCGACGAGATCCACATCGTGTCGACCGAGTTCGTCTCGATGCTGGCGCAGAACGTCGTGGTCAAGCGGGTCCTGCCGCTGGAGGTCGAGGAGACCGAGGCGACCGAGTCCACCACGATCCCGCCGTACTTCGAGTTCGAGCCGACCGCGGGCGACGTGCTGGAGTCGCTGCTGCCGCGCTACGTGGAGTCCCGTATCTTCACGGCGCTGCTGCAGTCGGCGGCCTCCGAGGAGGCCGCGCGGCGGCGCGCCATGAAGTCCGCGACCGACAACGCCAACGAGCTGATGCGGGTGTTGACCCAGCAGATGAACCAGGCTCGCCAGGCCGAGATCACCCAGGAAATCAGCGAGATCGTCGGTGGCGCCAACGCGCTGGCTGACGCCGCAGCCGGGAAAGAGTGAAATGACTGCAGAGGCTGTTGAGACTGTAGAGAGTGCCGCGGGCGGCACCGGCCGGGTGGCTCGTGTCACCGGCGCCGTCGTCGATGTGGAGTTCCCCGTCGAGGCGATGCCCGAGATGTACAACGCGCTCAAGGTCGAGGTGACCCTCGGCGGCGAGACCAAGACCCTGACCCTCGAGGTGGCCCAGCACCTGGGCGACAACGTCGTCCGGGCCATTTCCATGCAGCCCACCGACGGTCTGGTCCGCGGCCACGCCGTGACCGACACCGGCGCGCCCATCTCGGTGCCCGTCGGCGACGTCGTCAAGGGCCACGTGTGGAACGCGCTGGGCGAGACGCTCGACGTGCCGACCTCCTCACTCAAGATCACTGAGCGTTGGGGCATCCACCGTCCGTCGCCGGCCTTCGACCAGCTCGAGTCCCGTACCGAGCTGCTCGTCACCGGCATCAAGGTCATCGACCTGCTCACCCCGTACGTGCAGGGTGGCAAGATCGGTCTGTTCGGTGGCGCCGGTGTCGGCAAGACCGTTCTGATCCAGGAGATGATCCGCCGCGTCGCCCGTAACTTCGGTGGCACCTCGTGCTTCGCCGGTGTGGGCGAGCGCACCCGTGAGGGCAACGACCTCTGGCTGGAGATGGAGGAGGCCGACGTCCTCAAGGACACCGCGCTGGTGTTCGGCCAGATGGACGAGCCGCCGGGCACCCGTCTGCGGGTCGCCCTGACGGCGCTGACGATGGCCGAGTACTTCCGCGACGTCCAGAAGCAGGACGTGCTGCTCTTCATCGACAACATCTTCCGCTTCACGCAGGCCGGTTCCGAGGTCTCCACGCTGCTCGGCCGTATGCCGTCCGCCGTGGGTTACCAGCCGACGCTGGCCGACGAGATGGGTGTCCTCCAGGAGCGCATCACCTCGACGCGCGGTCACTCGATCACCTCCATGCAGGCGATCTACGTGCCCGCCGACGACATCACCGACCCGGCCCCGCACAACGCGTTCGCGCACCTCGACGCGCAGACCGTGCTGTCCCGGCCGATCTCGGAGAAGGGCATCTACCCGGCGGTGGACCCGCTGGACTCCTCCTCCCGGATCCTCGACCCGCAGATCGTGGGCGAGGAGCACTACCGGGTGGCCCAGGAGACCAAGCGGATCCTGCAGAAGTACCGCGAGCTGCAGGACATCATCGCCATCCTCGGTATCGACGAGCTCTCCGAGGAGGACAAGGTCACCGTCCAGCGGGCCCGCCGCATCGAGCGCTTCCTGTCGCACCCGATGTACGCGGCCGAGGCCTTCACCGGCCAGCCGGGCGAGACCGTGCCGCTGGACGAGACGATCGCCTCGTTCAAGGGCCTGTGCGCCGGCGAGTACGACCACCTGCCCGAGCAGGCCTTCTTCATGGTCGGCGGCATCGACCAGGCCATCGCCAAGGCGAAGGAACTCGAGCGCTAGTCGCCCCGGCCATAGGGCGGGCGCGGCCCGTCCGGAGATACGGTGGTGGTGCGGCCGAGGCCGCGCCACCACCTGATCGGAAAGGAACCTGCACAAGTGGCCAAGCTACGCGTAGGGGTTGTCTCACCCGAGCGTGAGATCTGGTCGGGCGAGGCCGACATGGTGATTGCCAAGACCGTGGACGGCGAGATCGGTATTATGCCGCAACACGCACCCGTGCTCGGTGTTCTCGTCGAGGGCGGCGTGCTGCGCGTCAAGCGTGCGGAAGGCGAGCTGGTCGCGGCCGTCCACGGCGGGTTCATCTCCGTGGCCGACGACGAGGTGTCCGTGCTCGCCGAGGTGGCCGAGCTCGGTTCCGAGGTCGACGTCGCGGCCGCGCGTGACGCGCTGGAGCGTGCGCAGGCCTCGATCGAGGCCAACCAGGAGGACGCCGACGCGGCGGTCGAGGCCCAGCGTGCCAAGGCCCGGCTGCGCGCCGCAGGCGAAGAGGTCTGAAGAACAACAAGCTAGGGGGCGGCATTGGTGGCAACGGTATTCATCTGCGTGCTACTGATCGCCGCCCTGGTGGTCCTGCGCGGCTTCACGCTGGCCCGCTCGCGCGGCAGCGTCCCCTGTCGGCTGCGGGCAGCCGGCCACGGCTGGCGCGGCGGGGTAGCCCGCTACGCCGACGGGGAGCTCCACTGGATCCCGCTCATAGGTCTGCGACTGAGGCCGCGCCACGCGATCGCGAGGCGCGGCCTCGTCGTTTCGTCCCGTCGCGAGCTGGACAACGGGCTGTACGCGATCGACTGCGGCGGCTCCGCGAAGAACATCTCACTGGCGATGAGCGCCGATGCCCTGACCGGCTTTCTCGCCTGGCTGGAGTCCGCTCCGCCCAGCGCCTATCTCGACGTCGCCTAGATCTCGCTCTGTCACGGCACAGCCAGGCTGACCGCCACCCCGCGTACGGGGCCGAGGGCCTCCAGGGGGACGCCCTCTGACCCGCACGGGGCCGGCCGCCGTCACGGCCCGCCGCACCCGTCCGAGCGGTTCACCCCCTGACCACGTAGGTGGCCTAGCGGGTGGCGCCCGGCTTCCAGAGGATCTCCTCGCCCCCGTGGGCGACGCGGCAGAGGATGAACAGCAGGTCCGACAGGCGGTTCAGGTAGGCCGCCGTGAGCGGGTTCATGTCGTCGTGCGCCTCCAGCGCGGCCCAGGTGGTGCGCTCGGCGCGGCGTACCGTCACGCGGGCCACGTGCAGCGCGGCCGTCGCCGGGTCGCCGCCGGGCAGGATGAAGCTGCGCAGCGCCTTCAGCGGCTCGTTGAACCGGTCGCAGAGCTCCTCCAGCCGGTCCACGTACGCCTGCTCGACCCGCAGCGGCGGGAACTCCGGTTCGGCGACGACCGGCGTGGCGAGGTCGGCACCCAGGTCGAACAGCTCGTTCTGCACGCGTGACAGCACGTCCGCCACCTCGGCCGGGAGCGTGCCGTGGGAGAGCGCCACTCCGAGGTGGGCGTTGGCCTCCTCGACGTCGGCGTAGGCGGCCAGCCGCGAGTCCGTCTTGGGGACGCGGCTCATGTCGGTGAGCGCCGTGGTGCCGTCGTCGCCGGTGCGGGTGTAGATGCGGGAGAGGACGACCGGCTTGTCCTTGTCCGAGCGCGTCATGGGGTCAGCGTAATGACAAATGTCATCGAGAAGGGACGCGGGGCGCATGTCGGAGCCATGATTTCTCCGACTACCAGGGCGAATGCCGCTGACGGCACTATTGCCTCATGACGAAGGAGAGGACCTGATGCTCGAGATCAGCGAGCTGCGTAAGCGCTTCGCGGGCGGGCCCGGCTCGCCGGAGGGCAAGCTGGCGCTGGACGGGATCGGCTTCGCCGTGCGGCCGGGTGAGATGTTCGGGTTCGTCGGCGCGAACGGCGCCGGCAAGACGACGACGATGCGGATCGTCATGGGCGTGCTCCAGGCCGACGCCGGCTCGGTCAGCTGGCAGGGCCGCCCGCTGGCGTACGAGGACCGGCGCCGGTTCGGCTACATGCCGGAGGAGCGCGGGCTGTACCAGAAGATGCGCGTGGCCGAGCAGATCGAGTACTTCGGGCGCCTGCACGGCCTGAGCGGCGCGCGGGCCGCCGAGGCCACGGCCGCGCTGATCGAGCGGCTGGGCCTGGGCGAGCGGCGCGACGACGCCGTGGAGGGCCTGTCGCTGGGCAACCAGCAGCGCGTGCAGCTCGCGGTCGCGCTGGTGCACGACCCCGAGGTGCTGATCCTGGACGAGCCGTTCTCCGGGCTTGACCCGCTGGCGGTCGACACGCTGGCCACGGCGCTGCAGGAGCGCTGCCGGGGCGGCGTGCCGGTGATCTTCTCCAGCCACCAGCTCGACCTGGTCGAGCGGCTGTGCGACTCGGTCGGGATCGTGTCGTCCGGCCGGATGGTGGCGAGCGGAACGGTCACCGGCCTGCGGGCCGCCGAGGGCGGCACGCTGCGCGTCGTGGTGCGCGACCCGGCTCCGGGTTGGGCCGACGGCCTGCCCGGCGAGCTGAGCGTCGTGGACGGGCGGCACGTCCTGCTCGTCAACGCCGCCGCCGGCCGCGACCCAGGCGACGACCAGGAGATCCTGCGCCGGGCCATGAAGGCCGGACAGGTCGAGCACTTCGGGGTCGAGCAGCCGACCCTCACCGAGATCTTCAAGGAGGCCGTGGCATGAACGGGCTGGCACTGGTGGCGCGTCGGGAGATCGCCACCCGGATCAGGACCAGGGCGTTCCTCGTCAGCCTGCTCGTCACCGCGGTGCTGGTGGGCGCCGCCGCGTTCGCGCCCAAGCTGATGGGCGGCCCCGACTCGTACACGCTGGGCACCGTGAACGCGCAGCGGCTGCCGCTGGAGGCGGCGGCGCCGGAGTCGGAGTTCGCCTGGAAGGCGTTCCCCGACGAGGCGGCCGCCAGGAATGCGCTGCTCGGCGGCGACGTGGACGCGGTGCTCGTCGGCGACGCCAAGGTGCTCACGGACGGCGAGATCGACCAGGAGCTCGGCGTGCTGCTGCAGAGCACGAATCGTGAGGTGAAGCTCGGAGCCTCCGGGGTGCGGATCGCGCCGCTGCAGATCGAGTCGGTCGGCGCCGACACCCGTTACCAGGCCGCCCGCACGGGCATCGCCGTGGTGCTGGTGCTCGTGCTGTTCATGCTGCTGATCGGCCAGGCGACGATGGTCGGGATGGGCGTGGTGGAGGAGAAGGGCAGCCGGATCGTGGAGATCCTGCTGACCTCGATCCGCCCCTGGCAGCTGCTCGGCGGCAAGATCCTCGGCTTGGGCGTGCTCGGGCTGGTCAACCTGGTCACGATCCTCGTGGTGGGCGTCGCCGCGGCCGTCGGCTCAGGGGTGGCGACGGACTTCCCGCCCGGCATGCCGGGCATCGTGGCCGGCGTCGTCGTCTGGTTCGTCCTCGGCTACGCGTTCTTCGCGACGCTGGCCGCGGCGCTGGCCTCGCTGGTCTCGCGCCAGGAGGAGGTCGGCAACGTGATGTCGCCGCTGACGATGCTCATCATGGTGACCTACGGCGTCGCCTTCTACGCGACCGCGGAGCCGACCGGCACGCTGGCCACCGTGATGTCGATGATCCCCCCGTTCTCCTCGATGGTGATGCCGGTGCGGACGGCCGCGGCCGAGGTGCCGCTGTGGCAGATCGGGCTGGCGCTCGCGCTCATGGCGGCGGCCGTGGTGGCCGTCCTGGCCCTCGGCGCGAGGGTCTACGAGCGGGCCGTCCTGCGCACCGGCGCCCGGGTCCGGCTCGGCGACGTGCTGCGCGCCAAGTAGCGCGGGCGTAGGTGGGGGAGATCGCGCAGGCGCGCCGCCTGTGCTGGTGGATGCTGAACTCGTTCCTCGGGCTGCTGTGGGGCGGGATGGCGCTGAGCGCCCTGGCCGAGGCCGGCCGGGGCGCTGAGCCGTGGCCGCTGCCGGCCGTGTCCGTGGCCGCCGCCGCCGGGTTCACGGCGCTCTATCTGCGGCTGGTGAACGCGGTGATCGAGTCGAGGTACCCGGTGCGGTCCATCGTGGCGAGCGGGATCCTGGCGGTGGTGGCGGCGGGGACGGGCGGGGCGCAGCCGTTCGGAGCGGGGCTGGCGCTGGTGGCCTGGCTGGCCGTCGTCGCCGTCGGCGTCCCGCGCCGGCGGGCGTTCGCGCTGGGGGCGGGCACGACACTCCTGGGGGTCGCGTTGAGCGTCGCCGCCGCGGCGACCGGGTGGTGGCAGCTGCTGGACATGCCGGACGCGCGGGGACCTGTGTGGCTCGGCGCCGTGGCCGTCTCGAACACCGTCATGTACGTGGTGATGTGCCTGGCCTGCGTCGTGTCCAACCGGCTCTGGGTGTGGATCTACCGGCTGGCCGTGCGGGCCCACGAGGGCATGGAGGCGCACGCCCGGCTGGCCGTCGCGGAGGAGCGGCTGCGCTTCGCCCGGGACCTGCACGATCTCGTCGGGCACCGGCTGTCGGCCATCGCCGTCAAGACCGCGCTGGCCGTGCGCCTGTCCGACGCCGACATGGGGGCGGCCCGCGACGAGATGGCCGCGGTGAACGGCCTGACCCGTACGGCCCTGCGCGAGCTGCGCGAGGCGGTGCGCGGCTACCGGCGGCTGGACCTCGGCGCCGAGCTGGCCAGCGTGCGGGGGGTGCTGGAGGCGGCCGGCGTCCGGTGCGAGCTGCGCCTGCCGTACCGGGAGCCGCCGGAGGAGGTGGCGGCGGTGTTCGCCTACGCCGTGCGGGAGGCCGTCACGAACGTGCTCAAGCACAGCGCGGCGACGTTCTGCGCGATCACGCTGAGTTTCACCGCCGAGCGGGCCGAGCTGGAGGTGCGCAACGACGGCGCGCAGACCCGGCAGTCAGACGGCGAGACGGGGCACGGGCTGCACGGGATGCGGGAGCGGATGGCGTCGCTGGGCGGCGAGATCACGGCCCGGCAGGGGACAGACGGCCACTTCATTCTCAAAGCGGTCGTGTCACTGCCGATTCCTGGGTAGGGGTAAAGAATCGGAGGGAGTTTCGGCCCTCCCGAACGCCCTGCCACGGGGTAAGCCGGCATCGCGTGCGGTCGCGCGATGTGAATGAGGAGGTGGCATGCGAGTCCGGGGCAATCCGAAAGCCCAGGTGGTGCAGATCGGCGCCCGGCTCGACGCCGGAACGTCGGCCGGGGTCCGCGCCCGGCTGCACGACGCGGTGGACTCCGGTGAGGGAGACCTGATCCTGGACCTGTCCAAGCTGGAGATGATCGACGCCACCGGCCTGGGGGTTCTCGTGGGCACGCATCGGCGCGCATCCGCCGGGGAGCGCCGCCTCGTCCTCCGGGGAGTGCCGCCGCGGATCATGCGCGTTCTGGCGGTGACCCGGCTGAACCGGGTGCTGCGCGTCGAGGCGGAGGAAGCCGCGGTGGCCTGACGGGGCGGCGGCTCATCGCGGAGCGGGCGACGACGATGCCGTAGCCCGCTCTCTTCGTGTCCGGAAACCGGCGTTCGCGAAAAAACAACAGCCTAAATACCGATTGGCAGGGGTGTTTTATCCCCGTCTCGCACCGCAAAGTAAGCACAATCCGTAATCAACGCTTCACGGGTCACCGAGCGATCTGCGGAAGATGTGCGAGGCCACCTCGACGAGTTCGCCGATGTCCGGCGAAGGGCTCGCGAGGATCCATTCGATGAGCAACTCTTGTAGCGCTCCAATAGCGCCGAGCGCCACGAGCCGCCGATTGAGGCCGCCGCCCACCGGGAATTCGGCCGACGCCTCCTCGATCAGCCGGGCGAACGCGTCCACCGCGCGCTGCCGCGAGGCCGTCAGAACATCACCCGACCGGCGCACCTCAAGATGCATGATCCGGGCCCGCCGCCAGTCCGCCGTGGCGAATTCGATATACGCGCGGATCCCGGCCTCCACCTTGCCCTCAAGGCTGTGCGGCGCCTCCTGCAGGACCTTGGCCACGTAGGAGAGGCTCTCCTCCACGCAGCGTTCGTGCAGTGCCTGAAGCAGCTCCTCGCGCCCCCCGAAACATTCGTAGAAGGCGCGGTTGGAGATCCGCGCCTCCGAGCACAGCCTTTCGATGGTCGTCGCCGCGAAACCCGGCTTCGCGTATAGCGTGTAGGCGGCCGTCATCAGCCGCTCGCGTCTGTCTGCCAGCCTTTGCTCGGCTGACATTCCCCGGTAAGACCGGTTCACATTCCACCCGTCCAACATGATCGTGGCCCCCAGAGCACACAATTATGGACGGATGATCCGCTTTGGGAAAGGGCGCGGAGTTTACCTCTTACGTCGGCCGACCAAGAACGTGACAATCCTGATCGGCCGCTCAAGCTCCCTCGGGCCTGCAGGCGGACGAGGTGAGGTTCATGCCGGGCAGCGCGAAACGCCGACTGCCCACCCACCGCCTGCGCGTTCTGATGGGGGGAGCGTCAGAAGAGGGTGGGGTTCTCCGGCTCGATGCCGCGCAGCGCGGCGTAGTCGAGGGTGACGCAGTCGATGCCCCGGTCGGCGGCCAGCACGCGCGCCTGCGGCTTGATCTCCTGGGCGGCGAACACGCCGCGCACCGGCGCGAGCAGCGGATCGCGGTTGAGCAGCTCCAGGTAGCGGGTGAGCTGCTCGACGCCGTCGATCTCGCCGCGCCGCTTGATCTCGACCGCCACGGTCGCGCCGCCCGCGTCACGGCACAGGATGTCGACGGGGCCGATCGCCGTCATGTACTCGCGGCGGATGAGCGAGTAGCCGTCGCCGAGCGTCGTGATGTGCTCGGCCAGCAGCTCCTGCAGATGCGCCTCGACGCCGTCCTTGATCAGGCCCGGGTCGACGCCCAGCTCGTGGCTGGAGTCGTGCAGGATCTCCTCCATGGTCAGCACCAGCTTCTCGCCGGTCTTGCCGTGGGTGACCGTCCAGGTGCCGCCGTCCTCCTTGAGCTTGCACGGCGGGTTCATCCAGTTGAGAGGCTTGAAGGCACGGTCGTCGGCGTGGATGGACACGCTGCCGTCCGCCTTGATGAGAACGAGCCGGGGAGCCATCGGCAGGTGCGCCGTGAGCCGTCCGATGTAATCCACGCTGCATCGCGCGATGACCAACCGCATGACGGTCCACCTTAGCGGCTCTGGAAAACTGGACGCATGGCGTTCGACAGCGTGGGAGCGACGGCACTCCCCATCTGGGTGGCCGGGATGACATGAGCCCGCGCAGAGCCCGCCGCAGGGAGCCCCCGCCCCGCCCTGCCGGCTTCCCCCGGGGCACGGACCGCGTCGAGGAATGGCCCGACGGCGAGTGGAAGGTGCGCATGCTCACCGGCGCGTCGTCCGGCAAGAGCTACCGTTGTCCGGGCTGCGACCAGGAGATCCCCAGTGCCAAGCCGCACGTGGTGAGCTGGCCGAACTGGCCCGGCGGCGACGAGGAGCGGCGACACTGGCACACGGCGTGCTGGCGCAAGCGGCTCGACCGCGGTCCGGGCCGCAGCCGCTACTGACCCCTCACCCCTCCTCCCGCAGACGAACCACAGGCGCACGAACGACAGGCGCACGAACTCTCGAAGGGACCGAAGTGGAGATCCGCGCGGGCACCGAGCTGCCGGCCAGGCGTGAGCCGATCGAGCTGCACACCGGCGACGGCCTGACCCTCGTGGGGGAGCTGGCCCAGCCCCTCGACCGACCCCCGGTGGCCACGCTGGTCACCCTGCACCCGCTGCCCACCCATGGCGGCTTCATGGACAGCCACGTCTTCAAGAAGGCGGCCAACCGGCTGCCCGCGCTCGCCGACCTGGCGGTGCTGCGCTTCAACACGCGCGGGACGTCCTCCGAGCGCGGCACCTCACAGGGGGACTTCGACGGCGGCGAGGGCGAGCGCTTCGACGTGGCCGCCGCCCTGGAGTACGCCGAGTACCACGACCTGCCCCGCGTGTGGGTGCTCGGCTGGTCGTTCGGCACGGAGCTGGCGCTGAAGTGGGCGCACGACCCGCTGGTGGAGGGGGCGATCCTGCTCTCGCCGCCGCTGCACCGTGCCAAGGACGACGACCTCGACGCGTGGGCGCGCTTCGGCCGGCCGCTGACGGTGCTGGTGCCGGAGTTCGACGACTACCTGCGGCCGGAGGAGGCGCGGGAGCGGTTCGCGCGGGTGCCGCAGGCCGAGGTGATCGGGGTGGACGGGGCCAAGCACCTGTGGGTGGGGGAGCCGTACGTCCGGATCGTGCTGGACGAGATCGTCAAGCGGGTCAACCCGGCCGCGTACCCGCTGCCCACGCACGTCTGAGCGCACAGGCGGACGCGCCTGTGGAGATTTTCTTCACTCCAAAGATTGTTCTGATGAAATCTGTCAGAAGATCTGGACGAAAGCCACATCATGATTAACAATCCGAGCAACTGAAGATCGTGGAGGCGCCGGGCGGGCTGACCGCGCGGCGTCCCGCCTCGGCGCTTGCGAGGGCGGATGCGCGTTGGTCGTGGGCTCGTCGTGATGATATTGGCAGGGGCGGTCGCGGCGGCGCCCCTGGATGAACCGGCTTCGGCCGCCGCACTCCGACAACAGGTTCCCTCCCACGACACCCTCCGCGGGCCGGCCCCCGGGGGGACGGGCGCCGACCCGGCCGAGACCTCCGCGCTGGCGCTGGCCCGCCGCGACGGGAAGCGGGTCGAGGTCGAGTCGTTGCGCACGGAGACCCGCCAGGTCTTCGCCAAGCCCGACGGCACCTTCACCCTGGAGCAGTACGCCCGTCCGGTACGCGTCCGCAAGGCCGACGCCTGGGTCCCCGTGGACACCACGCTGCGCCTGCGCCCCGACGGCGCCGTGGAGCCGGTCGCCGCGGCGGCCGGTCTCCGGTTCTCCGGCGGCGGCCCCGGCCCGCTGGCCCGCCTGTCGCGCGGGGCCAAGGCCCTGGAGCTCGGCTGGCAGGGCACGCTCCCCAAGCCCACCCTCGACGGCGACACCGCCACCTACGCCGAGGTCATGCCGGGAGTGGACCTCCAGGTCACCGCGGACGTGGACGGCTTCTCGCACATCCTGGTGGTCAAGTCGCGTGAGGCGGCGGCGAGCCTGACCGACCTGACGTACCCGCTGGCCACCAGCGACCTGTCGCTGAAGGCGGACAAGGCGGGCAACCTGGAGGCCCTCGACGGCGGCGGCGGCACGGTGTTCATCGCGCCCACGCCGACGATGTGGGACTCCGAGGGCATCACCAGCCCGCAGGCGCTCAAGGAAGGCCGCTCCCCGGAGGCCAGGCAGGCCACGATGGGCGTGGAGCTGGCGGGCAGGCGGCTCCGGCTGAAGCCGGACAGGAAGATGCTGGCCGACCCCAAGACCCGCTTCCCCGTCTACCTGGACCCGTACTTCTCGGCCGCGCGCGGCTCGTGGACGGCGGTCTGGAGCAACTGGCCCAGCTCGAACTACCTGAACTCCAGCGACGTCGCCAGGGTCGGCCACGTCGAGTCGCAGAAGAACCGGTCCTTCTTCCAGATGTCGTCCGGGACGACGATCCACGGCAAGCAGATCATCAAGGCGACGCTGCGCACCTACGAGACGTGGTCGTACTCGTGCAGCGCCCGCAAGGTGGAGGCCTGGGGGACCGGCGCGATCAGCAAGAGCACCACCTGGAACAACCAGCCGTCGTGGACCAGGCTGCTCTCCACGGTGAACGTGGCCAAGGGCTGGGGCTCCTCCTGCCTGCCCGGCGGCGTGGAGTTCGACGTCACCTCCTGGGCCGCGGACGCCGCCGCCAAGAAGTGGAACTCCATGACCATCGGTCTGCGCGCCACCAGCGAGACCGACGTCTACGCCTGGAAGAAGTTCAAGAACAACCCGACCGTCGTCATCGAGTACAACTCCATCCCGTCCGACCCCGTGGCCGCCGACGCGTGGTCCGACCCGGGCGGCGCCTGTACCTCCGGCGAAGGGCGGCCGGTCATCCCCACCGCCACGCCGAAGCTGTGGGCCAAGCTGAAGGACGCCGACAACTCGGTCAAGGGCCGGTTCGAGTGGTACAACGCCGCCGGGACGAAGACCGGTGAGTACGTCACCGCGACCGGCTCGTCCGGAGGCGCCTACTACGCGACGATCCCGACGAGCCTGTACGCCGACGGCGCGCTCATCCGCTGGCGGGTCCGCGCCGAGGACGGCAAGGCCACCAGCGCCTGGAGTCCCTGGTGTGAGGCCACCGTGGACGCCACGGCCCCCGGCAGGGAGCCGGTCGTGACCTCGCCCGAGTACGCCGAGACCGGCTGGAGCGACGGCGTCGGCCTGGCGGGCACGTTCAGGTTCGAGCCCAACGGCGTGCCGGACGTGGCCGCGTACGTCTACGGACTCGACACCACGCCCAAGACCGAGGTCGCCCCGGGCGCCGACGGCACGGCCACGATCGCGCTCACCCCACGCCATGACGGGCCCAACGTCCTGTCGGTGCGCAGCAAGGACCGCGCCGGCCAGTCCGGCCCGATCCGCACGTACGTCTTCAACGTCAACTCGGGCCGGGCGCCCAGCGGCCACTGGGCGCTGGACGAGGGCCAGGGCACCGTGGCCGCCGACGCGGCCAACGCCCATCCCGCGACGCTGACCGGCGCGACGTGGACGACCGGCAAGACCGGGTCGGGGCTGCGCCTGGCCAGTGCGTACGCGCAGACCTCCAGCCCCGTCATCGACACGAGCCGCAACTTCACCGTCACCGCCTGGGCCCGCCTGACGGCCAACACCGCCACCGCCACCGTGCTCACCCAGGAAGGGGCGAGGACCGGCGGCTTCGCGCTCCAGTACTCCAAGCCCGACGACCGCTGGGCGCTGGCCCGCGCCGGAACGGACGCCGACGGCGCCGCGACGGTTCGCGCCCTCTCCGCGGCGGCCCCGAGGCTGAACGAGTGGACCCACCTGACCGGCGTCTACGACGCCGCGGCGGGCCAGATCTCGCTCTACGTCAACGGCAAGCTGGAGTCCACGGTCGCCTGGACGAAGCCGTGGAACGCCACCGGGCCGCTCACGATCGGCCGCGGCAAGGTCAACGGCGCCGCGGCGGAGTTCTGGCCGGGCGACGTGGACGAGGTCCGCGTCTACGGCCGGGCGATGTTCGCCGACGAGGTGGCCGACCTGGTCAACAGCGCCGCGACCCTGGTCGGGCACTGGGAGCTGGACGAGGAGACCGGCGTGACGGCCGCCGACTCCTCCGGCCGCGGCACGGCGGCGACCCTCGGCGGCGCCGCCTCCTGGACCGCCGGCTGGCTGGACGGCGCGCTGGCGCTCGACGGCGTCAACGGTTACGCCCAGGCCGCCGCTCCGGCCGTGAACACCAAGACCGGGTTCACGGTCGCGGTCTGGACGCAGCTCGACTACCTGCCGACCCGGGACACCTCCGCCGTCTCCCAGCCGGGCAGCCGGGCCGCGGGCTTCCAGCTCGGCTTCGACAAGGAGCAGAGCAGGTGGACGCTCGGCATGGCGGCCTCCGACGCCGACACCGCCGCGCTGGTGCGGGCCCGCTCGGACGCCGTCGCCGTGCCCCTGGAATGGACGCACGTGGCCGGCGTCTACGACGCCCTGCGGAGTGAGCTGCGCGTCTACGTCAACGGGCAGCTCACCACCACCAGTGTCACCAGCCACGCGAGCGCGTGGAACGCCGTCGGCGCCCTCCAGCTCGGCCGGACCAAGAGCGCGGGCGTCTTCACCGGCTACTGGCCCGGGACGATCGACGACGTACGCCTCTACGACGGACCCCTCAGCGTCGAGCAGATCGCCCAGCTCGCCGCCCAATGAACCCGCCGGGGGCCTCGACCGAGGCCCCCGGCCCCTTCCACGACCCCTCAGATCTCGCCGAATCCGCCCAATAACCCCCCTTACCGATTGGGTGATCATGGATACACCGTCCGAGTCAGATCTGTCCGAGTCCTACTGGAATCGTTTACAAGGCGCGATGCGCGAGTCGGCGTGGCCACGCCGGCTGGCGGCCGTGCTGTCCGTCATCGTCCTCGCACCCCTGGCGCCCGCCCAGCCCGCGAGCGCCGCGCCCCGCACGGCACCGGCGGTGCAGAAGGAGAAGCCCGTCACCGGCAAGCCCGTGCCGGTGCTCCCCGAGCTGGCCGACCCGACCGAGAAACAGGCGTGGAAGGCGCCGCCAGGCGTGACCTGGCCCAAGCCGCAGGCCGTCGAGCTGGGTGGCGCCGCCCAGCTCAAGGCCGCCGACTCGTCCTTCCCCGTACGGCTGGCCGAACCCGCGAGCGGCGACGCGAAGACGGCCAAGGCCGCCGAGGCCGGTCCGGTCCGGGTGGAGCTGCTCGACACCGCGCAGACCCAGCGCGCCGGCCTGCTCGGCGTCGCCCTCCGGGTCTCGCCCGGCCAGGGCGTCGCGGCCAAGGCCGGCAAGACCCGGCTCCAGTTCGACTACTCGGGCTTCCGCTACGCGTTCGGCGGCGACTACGGCTCCCGGCTGCGCATGGTCAAGCTGCCCGACTGCGCGCTGACGGCCACCACAGGAGCGAACTGCCCCCTGCCGGAGCCGGTGCCCTCCAAGAACGACACGAAGGCCGGCACGATCACCGCCGAGCTCGACACCCCCGCCCTGTACGCTGTGACGGCGGCGTCGTCGGGACCGGCGGGCGACCACGCCGCCACCTCCCTCGCCCCGTCGGCGAGCTGGAGCGTCGGAGCCCAGTCGGGTGACTTCAACTGGGACTACGACCTGCGAAGTCCACCGGCGCTGGGCGGCGACGAGCCTGAGCTGTCGATCGACTACTCCTCGCAGAGCGTGGACGGCCGCACCGCCTCCACCAACAACCAGACGTCCTGGGTCGGTGAGGGCTTCGAGCTGAACCCCAGCGGCTACGTCGAGCGCCGTTACAAGTCCTGCATGGTCGACGGCAAGAAGACCGGCGACCTGTGCTGGAGCGGGGAGAACGTCACCCTGTCGCTCGGCAACTCGGCCATCGAGCTGGTGAAGGACGCCACGACCAAGCAGTGGCGGCCCAAGCGCGACGACGGCACCCGCATCGAGTACCTCACCGGCGCCACCAACGGCGACAACAACGGCGAGTACTGGCGCGTCACCGGCGCCGACGGCACCCAGTACACCTTCGGCCTGAACCGCCTGCCCGGCTGGGCCACCGGCAAGCCGGAGACGAAGTCGGTGCAGACGGTTCCGGTGTTCGGCAACAACAGCGGGGAGCCCTGCTACAACAGCACCCCGGCCAACGCCTGGTGCCAGCAGGCGTACCGGTGGAACCTCGACTACGCGGTGGACACCCACGGCAACGCCACCACGTACTGGTACGCCCAGGAGAAGAACTACTACGGCCGTAACATGAAGCCCGAACTGGGCACCGTGTACGACCGCGCCGGGTACCTCACCCGCATCGACTACGGCTACCTGCAGAACGAGCTGTTCACCAAGGCTCCCGCCGCCCGCGTCGTCTTCGACGTGGCCGAGCGCTGCCTGCCCAGCGGCACGATCACCTGCGCCGCCGACCAGCTCAAGAAGGAGACCGCGAGCTCCTGGCCGGACGTGCCGTTCGACCAGATCTGCGACTCCGGCGTGAAGTGCACCGACCGTCTGGCGCCGACGTTCTTCACGCGCAAGCGCCTGACCAAGGTCACCACGCAGATCGTCAACGCCTCGGGCCAGTACACCCCGGTGGACTCCTGGACGCTGACACACCAGTTCCCCGCCTCCGGCGACGGCATGAGCCCGGCGCTGTGGCTGGCGTCGATCCAGCAGAGCGGCCACGTGGGCGGCACGATCACGCTGCCCAAGGTAACGTTCACCGGCGTCCAGCTGCCCAACCGGGTGGACGCCAACGAGGGCCGCGCCCCGCTGGTCAAGTGGCGCGTGCAGGCCGTCAACAACGAGTCCGGCGGCGAGCTGCGCGTCAACTACTCCGCCGCCGACTGCAAGCCCGGCGACGTGCCCACCGCCGACAAGAACACCAGGCGCTGCTTCCCGCAGCGGTGGTCACCGCCGAACGAGGCCGAGGTCACCGACTGGTTCCACAAGTACGTGGTCACGCAGACGATGGAGGTGGACCGCGTCGGCGGCGCGCCGAACGTCGTCACCGACTACGAGTACCTCGACGGCGCCGCCTGGCACTACGCCGACAACGTCCTCGTCAAGGCCGAGCACCGCACGTGGGCCGACTTCCGGGGATACGGCCGCGTACGGGTGCGCCAGGGTGACGGGCAGGACGCCAAGCGCACGCTGACGGAGTTCCGGTACTTCCGCGGCATGCACGGCGACAAGCAGGCCGACGGCTCCAAGCGCAGCGCGCAGGTCACGGACACCGAGGGCGGCAAGCTCGACGACCTGGACCAGCTCGCCGGCTTCGAGCGGGAGGAGATCCTCTACGACGGCGACGGCGGGGCCATCCTGACCGCCACGCTGGAGGAGCCCTGGTCCCTCAAGACCGCCGAGTCCACGCAGGACGGCGTCACCAAGGCCGCGTACGTGGTCGAGCCCAAGTCCATGGTCACCCGTACCGCGCTGGAAGGGGGCAAGTGGCGGCGTACCGGCGAGGAGCGCGCGTACGACACCAAGGGCCTGCTCACCCAGGTGGAGGAGAAGGGCGACCTGGCCACGACGGACGACGACCAGTGCACCCGCTACACCTACGCCCGCAACGACACGAGCTGGATGCTCGACTACACCAGCCGGATCCAGAAGGTCGCCGCCGGCTGCGGCACCGCCGTGTCCAAGCTGGCCGCCGGTGAGATCATCTCCGACGAGAAGGTCCAGTACGACAACAAGGCGTACGGCCAGGCGCCGAGCAAGGGCGACGTGACCACGGTCGAGCACACCGTCTCCGGGGACGGCGCGACGATCGTCGAGAGCACCCACACCTACGACGCCTACGGCCGCGAGACCAGCGAGACCGACGCGGTGGGCACCAAGTCCACCACCACCTACGTCCCGGCGGCGGGTGCGCCCCCGACCGAGATCAAGGAGGTCAACCAGCTCGGCCACGTCGATCGCACGCTGCTCGAACCGGCCTGGGGAGAGCCGTACGCCGAGATCGACGCGAACAACCGCCGCACCGACATGGAGTACGACGCGCTCGGCCGCCTGATCAAGGTCTGGCAGCCCGACCGCAGCAAGGCGGCCGGGCAGTCGCCCAGCACCGAGTTCTCCTACACCATGCGCACCGACGGTCCGAGCGTCGTCACCACGAAGACGCTGAACGCGGACGGCACCTACAGCGCCAGCCACGAGCTGTACGACGGCCTGATGCGCAAGCGCCAGACCCAGGAGCCCGCGCCCCGCGACGACCAGACGCAGGACCCGGCGCTGCGTGACGGGCGCACGGTCACCGACACCCTCTACAACTCGCTGGGCGAGGCGGCCAAGTCCAACACCGGCTACTTCGCCACCGGGGCGCCCTCCACCGACCTGCTCGGCGTCGCCGACGCGGATGTGCCGAACCAGGTCGTGGTGACCTTCGACGGCAGCGGGGACGTCAACGCCCAGATCCTCAAGGCGAAGGGCCAGGAGAAGTACCGGGTCAGCACCACGCAGCAGGGCGACCGGATGCACGTGACGCCGCCGCCCGGAGGCACCGCCACGACCCGCATCGGCGACGCCGACGACCGGCTCATCGAGTTGCGCCAGTACAAGGGCGCCACCCCGACGGGCGAGTACGAGGCCACCAAGTACTCCTACGACCACGCCGGCCGCCTGTCCACGGTGACCGACCCGGCGGGCAACGTGTGGCGTCACCACTACGACATGCGCGGCCGCGAGATCAAGATGGAGGACCCGGACAAGGGCGTCACGACGATGACGTACAACGACGCCGACGAGTTGGTCACCACGACCGACGCGCGCGGCAAGACGTTGTACTACGTCTACGACGAGCTGGGCCGCAAGAAGGAGCTGCACGAGGGCTCCGCGAGCGGTCCGCTGCTGGCCGAGTGGCAGTACGACGCGCTGGCCAAGGGCCACATGAACGCCAGCGTCCGCTACGTGGGCGGGCAGGCGTACAAGGCCGAGATCAACGCCATCGACACCGACTACCGCCCGCTGCGCGAGACCGTCACCATCCCCGAGCGCGAGGGGAAGCTGGCCGGCTCGTACGTGCTCAACACCCGCTACACGATCGACGACCAGGTGCAGTCCGTCAGCTTCCCGGCCGTCGGCGGGCTGGAGGAGGAGTCGGTCGTCTACAGCTACGACGCGCTCAGCCAGCCGACCAAGGTCACCGGCCTGTCGACGTACGTGAACGCGACCCGCTACTCCAAGCTGGGCGAGACCCTGCAGTACGAGCTGGGCTCCGGGACGAAGAAGACCTGGCTGACCTACACCCACGACGAGGCGACCCGCAGGCTGTCCCGGATGCGGGTGGACAGGGAGGGCGCCCCGGCGACCGACCTGGACCTCAACTACAGCTACGACGCGATCGGCAACATCACCAAGATCGCCGACAAGGGCGCCAGTGGCCCCGACACGCAGTGCTTCACCTATGACCATCTGCGCCGGCTGACCTCGGCGTGGACGGCCAACGACGACTGCGCCAGCGGCACCCCGCAGTCGGACAAGATCGGCGGCGTGGCCCCGTACGCGGTCAGCTACGCCTACGACTCCACCGGCAACCGGCTCAAGGAGACCAAGCACGCCTTCGGCGGCGGGGGCGCGAGCACGCGTGACTACACCTACCCGGCCGCGGGCGGCAAGCAGCCGCACGCGCTGCAGACCGTCGGGCAGGACCTGTTCGAGTACGACGACGCCGGCAACACCACCAGGCGCAAGGTCGGCAACTCCGACCAGAGCCTGGTCTGGGACGCCGAGGGCAACCTGGAGTCGGTGACGGAGGCGGGCAAGACCACGTCCTTCGTGTACGACGCGGACGGCGACCGGCTGATCCGCAAGACGCCGACCGACTCCACGCTCTACATCGACGACATGGAGCTGCGCTTCGACTTCGCCAAGGACGCCGTCGAGCAGACCCGCTACTACACCATCGGCGGCGAGCCCATCGCGGTGCGCACGCCGGACAACCAGGTCTACTTCCTGGCCAACGACCACCAGGGCACCTCGCAGGCCGCGGTGAACGCCGCGACCGGTGAGCTGGCCGTACGGAGGACGACGCCGTTCGGCGAGAACCGGGGCTCGCCCCCGGCGTTCTGGCCGGGGCAGCGCGGGTTCGTGGGCGGCACGCAGGACGCCACCACCGGCCTGGTCCACCTCGGGGCCCGCGAGTACGACCCCAAGCTCGGGCGCTTCCTGTCGGTCGACCCGGTCATGGAGGAGCAGAACCCGCAGCAGCTCAACGCCTACGCCTACGCCAACAACAGCCCCGTCACCATGAGCGACCCCGACGGGCAGCTGTTCTGGGTCGTCGCCATCATCGTGGTGAGGGTCTCGGCGCAGATCATCGCCAGGAGGCTGGCGATGGCCGCCGCCAGGCGGGCCGCCATCGCGGCGGCGCGTGCGGCGGCCAGGCGGGCCGCCATCGCGGCGGCCAAGCGCCGCGCGCTGGCGGAGGCCAGGCGGAGAGCCGCGGCGGAGGCCAAGAAGCGGGCCTTGGAGGCGGCGAAGAAGAAGGCCGCGGCCGCGGCCAGGAAGAAGCTCCAGGAACAGGCCAAGAAGAGAGCGGCAGAGAGAGCCAGGAAGGCGGCGACGGCACGGGCGCAGCGGCGGGCCGCGGCCGCGGCGAGAAGAGAGGCAAGGAGAAAGGCCGCCGACGCGGCGGCGAAGCGCCGGGCCTCCGCGGCGGCCAGGACCCGCAACAGGCGCTCCGGCCACGTCCCCAGGGGAATCCAGCAGGCCCGGCAGCGTCCGGCGCAGCGGCCCACGAGTCACAGGGCGCAGCAGCGGCAGGCACCGCCCAGGGACAGCCGGCAGCCGATGCAGCCACGGCCGAGCCAGATCTACCGCAACGACGGCTCGACCCAGCCGACCCAGTCCTACACCGTCTACCGCGACGGCCGGATGTACCCCGACGGACCGCCGCCCGCGGCCCGGCCCGGCGGCTCCGGCCAGGGTGAGCGGCAGATCTTCAGACCGGAGAAGGTCGAACCGGAGAACACCAGGACGGGCACGATCGCCGAGACCGGCTTCAAGGTGACGCAATACATGGACAAGAGCGGTCTGGCCGACGCTCTCGACATCATCTTCGGAGGGTTGGGAGGCTGACCAGCCTGTGACAGGACGCCGGCGCGGGACCCTCGTGGTCCCGCGCCGGTGGCGTTCCCGGGCGCCGAGTCCATAGAATCTTATTCGGTTTCGATTTCGAGGAGGCGGCGTGGGCGCGTTCGATCTCACTGGCAAGCAGGCTCTGGTCACCGGGGCGTCGAAAGGCATCGGACGGGCCATCGCGCTCGCCTACGCCGAGGCGGGAGCGGACGTGGCCCTCGTGTCCCGCTCGGCCGACTCCCTGTCCGAGGTCGCCAAGGAGGTCGAGGCCCGTGGCCGGCGTGCCCTGGTGATCCCCGCCGACCTCACGGACCGCGAGGCCGCCGCGGACGCCGTACGGCAGGCCGTCGAGGGACTCGGGCACGTCGACATCGTCGTCAACAACGCGGGCGGCTCGAACTTCATGGTCGAGTTCAAGGACCTGCGGCTGTCCGGGTGGGACAAGCTCATGCGGCTCAATCTCGACTCGGCCATGGTCGTCTGCCACACGATCGCCCCGCACCTGCTTGAACGCGGCAGCGGCTCGGTGATCAACGTCGCGTCGGTGGCCGCGCTCGGCGCCCCCTTCCTCGCCGGGTACGCGGCGGCGAAGGCCGGCCTGGTGGCGCTCACCAGGACGCTGGCGGTCGAGTGGGCGCAGTCGGGCGTCCGGGTCAACGCCCTGTGCCCCGGCTGGACGGCCACCGAGCTCAACCGCAACCTGTGGGAGGACGAGGCGGCGAGCCGCGCCACGGTCGGCGGGGTTCCGATGCGCCGCTGGGGGACGCCGGAGGAGATGGCGCATCCGGCGGTGTTCCTGGCCGGGGACGCGTCGGCGTACGTGACGGGCCAGGTGCTCTTCGTGGACGGAGGGTCCACGGCCATCGGCGCGAGCTGACCTGTCGTTTTCCGGTAGACGGGGGGAAACGGTCGTCTATAACCGGGTATATCGGTATGCGACGTGAAGTGATTGTCCGAGGGAACCGGTCTACCGTGTGATCGTGCAGCTCTACACGAGATCAGCGGGAACCGGCCTGCCGGTCGTACTGCTCCACGCCTTCCCCCTCTCCTCCGCCATGTGGCTGGCGCAGCGCGAAGGGCTGGCGGCCACCTGCCGCGTCATCACGCCTGACCTGCGCGGCTTCGGGGGATCGCGGCTGGGCGAGGACGAGCCCTCCGTGGACGCGATGGCCGACGACGTGGCCGCGCTGCTCGACCAGGAGGGCATCGACCAGGCGGTGGTCGGCGGCCTGTCGATGGGCGGGTACGTGACGATGGCCTTCTGCCGGCGTCACCCCGACCGGGTCCTCGGCGTCGTCCTGGCCGACACCAAGGCCGGCCCCGACCCGCAGCCGGCCCGCGACAACCGCGAGCGCATCGCCCAGGCGGTGCTGTCCGGCGGCACCGACGTGCTCCTCACCGACGTGCTCCCCGCGCTTATGGGGCCGACCACCAAGGAGCGGCGGGCCATGGTCGTGGGCCGGGTCAAGGGCCTGGTCCAGTCCGCGCCGCCCGGGGCGGTGGCCTGGGCGCAGCGCGCCATGGCGGCCCGCCCCGACTCCGTCGCCACCCTGGCCGCCCTCAAGGTGCCGCTGCTCGTCATCGTGGGGGAGGAGGACGAGCTGGCGCCGCCCGCCGAGGCCGAGGCCATGGTCCGCGCCGCGCCGCACGGACGGCTGGAGGTCATCCCGAAGGCCGGTCACCTGAGCGCGGTCGAGCAGCCCGAGGCGTTCAACGCGGCGGTCACCGAGTTCCTCACGACCGAGCTCGGCGAGGCGGCACGATCGCCCCGATGATCAAAGCCGGGCCTGACGGGATGATCAGGCCTCGGCTTGGCGAGGCAGGACGATCTCCCGGATGATCAGCGCGATGGCGGCGGCGACCGGGATGGCCAGCAGCGCGCCGACGATGCCGAGCAGTGCGCCGCCGACCAGCGCGGCGATCACCGTCACCGCGGGCGTCACGTCCACCGAGCGCTTCATCACCCGCGGGTAGACGAGGTAGTTCTCGATCTGCTGGTACACGACGAAGAAGATCGCGCACGCGATGCCCAGGGGCAGCGACTGGAGCAGCGCCACCGCGGAGACCAGCACCGCGCCGATGGTGGCGCCCACCAGCGGGATCAGGTCCGTCAGCGCCACCACCAGCGCCAGCGCCAGCGCGTACCTGACGCCGAGGATCGACAGGAAGATCCACGTCAGCGCGCCCGCGATGATCGAGATGATCACGTTGCCCGCGACGTAGCCGCCGATGCCGGCCAGGATCTGCTCCGACAGCGCCGCCGTCCGCTCCCGCCGCGAGGCCGGCACGAGCCTGAGCAGGTACGCCTTGATCGTGTGCAGCGAGCCGAGGAAGTACAGCATCAGCACGAGCAGCGTCACCGTGGTGAACACTCCGTCGAGCACCACCAGCCCCGCCCCGACGACGCCGCTGGCCAGCCACGGGCCGACCGTGCCGGTGACGAACTGGGCCAGCTTCGGCAGGATCTGGTAGTCGGCGTCGAGCCGGCGCAGGGTCGGATGGTTGCTCAGCTCGCTCACGTAGCCGGGCACCGCCGCGACGAAGTCGGCCAGCTCCTTGCTCACCGGCGGCACCACGGCCAGCCCGAACAGCACGAAGCCCACGATGACGCCGGCGAACACGATCGAGATCGCGCCCCGCCGGGCCAGGCCGCGCCGCTGCAACGCCTCGACGGCCGGGTTCAGCCCCACGGCCAGGAACATCGCCACCACGACGAGGACGATGACGCTGAGCGAGGCGACCACCATCTGCGCGATGGCGATCGCCGTCAGCACACCGAGCCCGCCGACCAGCCCGAACAGGAACGGCCCGCGAGCCAGCGGCTTGCCTGGCAGCCCGTACGCCGCCGAGCCCTCGGCCGACCGGCCTTCGGGCGACCGGCCTTCAGAGGCCGGGCCTTCGGCCGACCGGCCACCGGGTGGCGGGCCTTCGGCCGACCGGCCACCGGGTGGCGGGCCTTCGGCCGACCGGCCACCGGGTGGCGGGCCTTCGGCCGACCGGCCTTCGGGTGGCGGGGTGGTGGAGGCGGAGGACGGCGGCCGGTCGGCTGCCGGGTCCTGGGCGGCGTCGGACGCGACGTCTGCGGACAAGGAGGGCTCCTGGAGGTCGGGGGGCGGCGGACCAGGCGCCGGAGCCCGGAAGGGGCCGGCAACAGAAAGAGAGCCTAGCGACCACCCGGTCGCCAGGCTCTCTCAGCCGTCATTCACCCCCAGGTGATGCGGGCTACTCCTGCCACCACTCCGCGTCGTCCTCGGCCTTGGCCTCCTGCTTGGCGGCCGGGGCGGGCGCGAGCGGCTTGTCGCTGACCGGCGCCGACAGCGCGGGCTTCGGCGGGGCCGCCGTGACCGCGGGCTCGGGCTCCATGCCCGGCAGCGCGGCGCCGCCCAGCAGCTGGCGCAGCTGCGCCAGGTGGCTGGTGATGCTGTCGCGCTGGCGGGTGAGCTCGTCCACCTGACGCTGCATGGACGAGCGGGTGCGCTCGGCCTCGTTCTTGGCCTCGGTGACGATCGTCTCGGCGCTCGACTTCGCCTCGGACACGATCTGGTCGGCGTTCTTGCGGGAGTTGGCGACCAGCTGCTTGGCGTGCAGGTCGGCCTCGCGGCGGGTCTGCTCGGCCTGCTGGGTGGCCTTGGTGGCCCGGGACTCGGCCGTCGCGGCGCGCTGCTCGGCCTCGGCGACCAGCTTCTGCGTCGCGGCCTGCGCGGTGGAGTGGCGCTCCGCCTCCTGGCGCTCCGCCTCCTCACGCCGGGACGCGAGCTGGATCTCGAACTCCGCCTCGTCCTGCGCCCGCTTGGCCTCGGACTCCTCCAGGACCCGCTGCGCCTGCGCCCGCATCTCGTCGGCCTGCCGCTTGGCCGTGGTCAGCACCTCGTCACGCTCGCGCTTGGTCGAGGCCCGCAGCTGGGCCACCTCGCGCTCGGTGGTGGTGCGCAGCTTGGCGATCTCACGCTCGGCGTCGGCCCGCTTCTCGGCCACCTCGTGGTCGGCGGTGGCCCGCAGCTTGGCGACCTCGCGCTCGGTGGTGCTGGTCAGCTCGTCGGCCTCGCGGCGCGCGGTCGAGCGGATGTCCTCCGCCTCGCGCTCCGCGGTGGTGCGCATCTCGTCGCTCTCGCGGGTGGCCTGCGCGCGCTTCTCGGCCGCCTCCGCCTCGGCGGCCGCCCTCATGTCGGCGGCCTCGACCTTGGCCGCCGCCTTGATCTCGTTGGCCTCGGACCTCGCAGCCTGGACCAGCTCGGTGGCCTGCTCCTCGGCCAGCCGCAGCAACTGCTCGATGCGGGCGCCCAGACCGGAGTAGGTGGGGCGCTCCTGCTCCTGGAGCTGGCGCTGCGAGTCGGACAGGTCGCGCTGCAGGGTGGAGACCTGCTCCCGTGCCTGGCGCAACTCGCCGTCGAGCTGCTTCAGGTGATCATGAACCTGGTGACGGTCATAACCACGGAGGACCACGTCGAACTCGCGTGCGGGGGCGTCCTCGAAGAAGTTGTTGAGCTGGGCGTCGATGTCGGACTGCATGGAGGCTCGATCCTGGGTTGTCGAGACGGCTACACGGGCCGGACGGGGGGTTCGGGGCAGCCGAGCCGGGAGCCTGTGCCTCACGGCAGGCCCCATGTCCGGTGGAAGGCCAGAGTACTCCGCCGGTGCCGAGTCTGAAGCCCCGTCCAACTTTCTGCGCGACTAGTTACATATGAACGTTTTTTGCGTTTGTTACGACCTGGTCGCCTGGACCAACTCCGTCAGCATTCCTCCCACGTCCTTCGGATGCAGAAACGCGATCTGCGAGCCCATCGAGCCGTGCCGGGGCCGCTCGTCCAGGACACGTACGCCTTTCCCGCCGATTCTATCGATCGCCTCAACCACATCAGGCACCCCGAACGCCACATGATGCACACCCTCGCCGCGCTTCGCGAGGAACTTGCCGACGGGGGAGTCGGGCGACAGCGGCTCCAGGAGCTGGATGTAGGAGCCGCCGCCCTCGCCGTCGGCGATGTGCAGCATGGCCTCCTTGACCCCCTGCTCCTCGTTCACCTCCCGCGCGACGACGCTGAGCTCGAACGTCTCGGAGAAGAGCGCGATCTTCTCCTCCAGGTCGTGACAGGCGATCCCGATGTGGTCGATCCGCATGAACATGTGTGGTCAGCCTCCATAGCCGTCGAGCGTGCACCCGTGGGTATGGTGTCAAAGAACCCCTTGCCCGCACAGGAGGCCGTCGCCATGTCTGGTTCCGTCATCGTCGCCGGAGCGCGCACCCCGATCGGCAGGCTCCTCGGGGCGCTGTCCGGGCTGCAGGCCGTGGAGCTGGGAGGCATCGCCATCAAGGCCGCGCTGGAGCGCGCCGGCGTGGCGCCCGGGGACGTCGAGTACGTCATCATGGGCCAGGTCCTCCAGGCCGGCGCCGGGCAGATCCCCTCCCGCCAGGCCGCCGTCCGGGCCGGCATCCCCATGACCGTCCCCTCGGTCACCATCAACAAGGTGTGCCTGTCCGGCCTCGACGCCATCGCGCTGGCCGACCAGCTCATCCGCGCGGGCGAGTTCGACATCGTCGTCGCGGGCGGCATGGAGTCGATGAGCAACGCCCCCCACCTGCTGCCGGGGCTGCGCAGGGGCGTCAAGTACGGCGGCTCCGAGATCGTCGACTCGATGGCCCACGACGGCCTGTTCTGCGCGTTCGACCAGTGCGCGATGGGCGAGTCCACCGAGCGCTACAACGCCCGCCTCGGCATCGGCCGCGAGGAGCAGGACTCCCTGTCGGCCCGCTCGCACCAGCTCGCCGCCGCGGCCGTCAAGAACGGCGTCCTCGAGGACGAGATCGTGCCCGTCGAGGTCCCGCAGCGGCGCGGCGAGCCGCTGGTCGTCAAGGACGACGAGGGCGTGCGCGGCGACACCACGGTGGAGACGCTGGCCAAGCTGCGCCCGGCGTTCGCGGCCGACGGCACGATCACCGCTGGCTCGTCCTCGCAGATCTCCGACGGCGCCTGCGCGGTCGTCGTCATGTCGCGCGCCAAGGCCGAGGAGCTGGGCCTGCCGTGGCTGGCGGAGATCGGCCGGCACGGCAACGTCGCCGGTCCCGACGCCTCGCTCCAGTCCCAGCCGGCCAACGCCATCAAGCAGGCCCTGCTCAAGCAGGACCTCACGGTCGCCGACCTGGACCTGGTCGAGATCAACGAGGCGTTCGCCAGCGTGGTGCTCCAGTCGGCCAAGGAGCTGGACCTGCCGCTGGACAAGGTCAACGTCAACGGCGGCGGCATCGCGCTGGGCCATCCCATCGGCGCCTCGGGGGCGCGCATCGTGCTCACCCTCGCCCACGAGCTGCGCCGGCGCGGCGGCGGGCTGGGCGCGGCCGGCCTGTGCGGCGGAGGCGGCCAGGGCGACGCCCTGATCATCCGCGTCCCGTCCCCGGACGAGAGCTAACAGTCGTGGGAGAGGGTCACGAGAACAGCTTGGAGATCAGCGACCGCCGGCGGCCGCTCACCTGACGGGCGAGGCGGTGGTCGTCGGCGACGCGCCGCAGCTCCTCCGCGCGGTTCTTCATGACGAGGTACTCGAGTTCGGCGTGCATCAGTCCGGCTCCCGGATCTTGAGGTGCTTGTTGCCTGCACTCTCAAGACTCGCCCTAAGGCCCGTCCGCCCACATCGGGCGGATGCCTTATCCCTGGACACCCATGGACGGACGGGCACGGCCTGAGGTACCTAGGGGTGCCTAGGTCACGGCTCGTCGCTGAACTTCACCGTCACCTTGGTGAACCCGAGCGACTTCAGCAGCCCCTCCAGCATGGCCTTGGTGTTGGTGTCGGCCCGCCTGCGCAGGTCGCTGGCGGCCGCCGCCTCGGCGATCTTCTTCTCGGCCAGCACGTACACCTCCCTCTGGTCGCCCGGCGAGGACGACAGGAAGTCCTGCACCCGGTCGAGCAGCCCGCGCTGCTGCGCGAAGACGTACGAGCGGCTGTTGTCCAGGTTGGGCTTCTCCAACTGGGAGCGCGGCAGGCGGATCGTGACCTGGGTCCGGTCCGGCGACACCGTCACGGCGTCGGCCGCGAGCCCCGAGAAGTCCACGTACGCGTCGACGCCGCCCGCTCCCACGAACAGTGTCCGGGTGCCCTTGACGGCGTCGGGCAGGAAGTTGGCGTCCTTCTCCAGGTCGACCACGACCTGGAAGCTGCCGGTCGCGGCCTCGAAGCGGCTCAGGTCCTTGATGGACTGGAGCAGGACGGGCTGGCTGCGGTCGATGTTCCGCTCGCCGGTGGGGTCCAGCCAGGTCCACGCCAGCCGGCCGCCGACCACGAGCAGGACCGCGAGGACCAGCAGGCCGGCCACGTATCGCCACCTGCGGCGCCGCCCCGGTGAGACCGTGGCGGGCGCCGTACGGGATGTCGTCATACGGTGTTGACTACCCGGACGTGGATCATCATTGCCAGCGGTTTGGTGACATCTACGGTCTCCAGTCGGTCACGGGCGCGTCGCCCGCGTCCGGATAGACCGGATACACCTGCTGGGGGGAGCCCGCGGTCGTGGCCACCCGGGCCGCCCCCGACCGGCCCCGCGGCGTCTCGGCGGGGCCGCCGCCGAAGTGGGTGCTCGACAGCCTGCACGACTGGAAGTCGCTGAAGAACATGCGCAGCCACTCGCGCCGCTGGTGCTCGCTCAGCCCGGAGAACCACGCCGCCGCGTACTCGTGCTCCGGCAGCGGCCCTCCGGGCAGCGGCTCGCCCCGCAGCCACGCCATCACGATCTCCCGGTAGCCGTCGGCCGGGGTGCCGGTGCACTTGGCCGCCAGCGACTCGACGTACTCGTACGACGCCTCGTCCGCGAAGCCCGCCGACAGGTCGCGCACGTGGATGGGCGCCAGTCCGGGCACCGGCCTCAGCTCGTCCTCCAGCGGCCGCTGCTCGACCCGCGTGAACGCCGCCGGGGTGCCCGCCAGCCGCGAAGCGATCTTGGTGAAGGCCGCCCCCAGCTCGGTCAGGCCCGCCCGCATGGCCGGATGGAGGCAGACGGTGATCGGCCACTCCTGACAGGAGTAGGCGATGTCCTGCGCGGCGGCCGGCTTAGGCGCGCCCAGCAGCCGCGCCACCCCGGTGCCGGCCGCGAGCACGGCCAGCAGCGCGCAGGCCAGCACCAGCGCCTGCCGGGTCACCATCGCGGCCCAGCCGAGCAGCAGCGCCGTCGTGATGCCGAGCAGCCAGATCGTCTGGTCGAGGAACGCCGCGCCGCCGCTCATCTGGAACAGGTCGTACGGCCGGCCGGCGCCCGGAGTGAGCCGGTCGGTCCAGCCACCGCCGGCGGCGAGCCGGTTGAACAGCAGGTAGCAGCCCAGTCCCGCCAGCGGCGGCGTGATCGCCACGGGCGCGAACCAGCCCGCGACCCACCCGATCACCGAGTAGAGCGCCAGCCCGGCCATGCCCACGCCCAGCCCCGGCAGGCCGAGCGGCCCGGCCTGCTCGGTGAGGACCGTCTTGACCGCCAGCACCAGCACCGTCGCGGCGAACGACCCGAGCACCACCACCACGATCGCCAGCGGCGCCTTGAGCGCCCGCCACGCGCCGATCGTCCGGCCGCGCAGCGCCTTCCGCTTGCGCAGCGCCACCCAGGCGGCGAAACCGGCCGCCACGGGCCCGGTCAGCCGGAGCGAGCCGATGACCGCGGCCACGATGTTCTCCCACGCGTCCACGCCAGGGATCAGGACGCTCCATGCCGCGGCCAGACCGAGCGCCATGAGCACGGCGACGGTGACGGCCGCGCTCTGTTTCAGTTCCTCACGTGTGACGCCCGCGTGCTCACGCACGCGATCTCCCCTTGAAGTCCATCAAGCACCCCCCGTGCCCCGTAGGCGAACGCGGAACGTCAGCAGTCCGGCAGGTCCCCACCGCCGATGGACTTGGTGTCCGCGTCACCGTTTGATGCGAGAACCATAACTGAGCGTGATGATTGACGTCCGGATTCTTGGCCAAGCAGTGAATGCGATAGCTCAGAGTAACCAGACGAATGGGGACGAGCGGCGCGCTACCGTAGCGCTGTGTCGCAGCCGAAGCCGCTCAACCTGCCGTTCGATCCCATCGAACGCGCCGCGCAGACCTGGCGTGTTCACTTCGGACCCTCTTCCGCCATGGCCGCCGTCACTTCGATCATGAGAGCGCACCAGATCCTCCTGTCGCAACTTGACTCGCTCCTGAAGCCGTACGACTTGACCTTCGCGAGGTACGAGGCGCTGGTGCTCTTGACCTTCAGCAGGACGGGGGCGCTCCCGCTGTGGAAGATCGGAGAGCGTCTCATGGTGCATCCGACCAGCGTCACGAACACCGTTGACCGGCTCGAGAGGTCCGGACTGGTCAGCCGCATGCGCAACCCCAAGGACGGCCGCGGCGTGCTGGCGGAGATCACCGACGCGGGCCGCGACGTCGTGCGCCGCGCCACGGCCGACCTGATGGCGGGCGACTTCGGCCTGTCCATGTACGGGGAGGACGAGCTGCACGCCATGTTCGACCAGTTGCGCACGCTCCGGGTGGCCGCGGGCGACTTCGGGGAGTGATCGGCGGTGCGGGCGCGCGGCGTCCGGATTCGGCCCGTGGCGGACGGCGGCCCTCGCTGGCGTCCCCGCGTCGTGGCATGCGGCAAGATGAGGAGCATGGCGGACTTCTCTAGGCCCGGGTCGCTCTACGGAGCGGTGGACCTGGGCGCGCGCAAGCAGGCTCTGGACGCGCAGGCCCGGCGGGAGACCGCGGGCCCGCAGGCGGCCTCCTCGGCCTCGATCGTCGACGTGACCGAGGAGACCTTCACGACCGACGTCATCGACCGCTCGATGAGCGTGCCCGTCGTGCTCGACCTGTGGTCGCCGCGGGCGCCGGGCAGCGCCCAGCTGAGTCCCGTGCTGGAGAAGGTGGTCGGGTCCATGGGCGGCCGGGCCGTCCTGGCCAGGGTCAACGTCGACGCCAGCCCGCAGATCGCGCAGGCGCTGCGCGTGCAGGCGGTGCCGACCGTGCTCGCCGTCTTCCAGGGGCAGGCGGTGACCGGCTTCCAGCAGGTGCTGCCCGAGCAGGAGGTGCGCCGCTGGCTCGACGAGCTGATGGGCGCGGTCGAGCAGTTCTACGAGGCCAACCCCGACGCCAGGCCGGCCCAGGTCGACGGCGACGGCGAGCAGGCGCCCGAGGCGCCTCCGGCCGACCCCGACCTGCTGGCCGCCGAGCAGGCCATCGAGCAGGGCGACCTCGACGCGGCCGAGACCGCCTACGAGCGGCTGCTGGCCCGCGTGCCCAGCGACGAGGACGCCAAGATGGGCCTGGCGGGCGTCCGGCTGATCAAGCGCACCACCGGCGCCGACCCGGCCGACGTGCAGCGGCGGCTGGCCGACCCGGCCGACATCGACGCCCACCTGCTCGCCGCCGACATGGAGATGCTGTCCGGCTCGGTCGACGAGGCGTTCGCCCGCGTCGTGGCCGTCGTCAAGCGCACCTCCGGCGACGAGCGCGACAGGGCGCGGCGCCACCTGCTCGGCCTGTTCGAGACGCTCCCGGCCGAGGACCCGTCCCTGGCCAAAGCGCGCAGGGCCCTGGCCAACGCGCTGTTCTGACCTTCGCGCTGTTCTAACCTGAGGGTGTGCGGGTCGTCACCATCTCGGCGACGTACGGCACGGCGGGCGGCCACATCGGCCCCGCCGTGGCCGAGTGCCTCGGCGTGCCGTTCGTCGACCGGGCGATCCCCGGCGCCGTGGCCGAGGAGCTCGGCTGCACCCTGGAGGAGGCGCTGGCCCACGACGACCGCGCCGCGCACGGCCTGGCCAGGCTGTTGGCCGGGGCGATGCGGCTGCCCACGGTGACCTTCGGCGGCGTGGACGTGTACATGGCGGGCGCCATGCCCCTGGCTCCCGAGGAGTTCGTCCGGCGCACCGAGCAGGTGCTCCAGGAGATGGCCCGCGCCCAGGGCGGCGTCTTCCTGGGCCGGGCCGGCGCGATCGTGCTCGCCGACCATCCCGGCGCCCTGCACGTGCGGCTCGACGCGCCGTTGCGGCGACGGGTGCTCCAGACGGCCACGCTGAGGGACCTCAACGAGCGCGAGGCCCTCAAGATGATCGAGCGCAACGACCGCGCCCGCACCGCCTACGTGCGCCACTTCTACCGGGCCGACGCGGCCGACCCGAGCCTCTACCACCTCGTGATCGACAGCACGAGCATCCCCGTGCCGGCCTGTGTCGACCTGATCGTCACGGCGGCCGAAGCGCTGTCCTGACGGCGCTCTCCCACCGGTGACGACGGGCTCCGCACACCCGTGACGACGGCCGGGGCGTCGGCCTGACCGTGTTCCCCCTACCATAGGAGAACTTCTTGGTCAGGCCCGAAGGAGCGATTGACGTGGCGACCGTCCCGAGTGTGTCGTACTCCATCACTGTGCGGCTGGAGGTGCCGGCAGGCGGCAAGGCCGTCAGCCAGCTCACCCACGCCGTAGAGTCGGCGGGCGGCGTGGTCACCGCCCTCGACGTCACCAACGCGGGCCACGAGAAGCTCCGCATCGACGTCACCTGCGCGGCGCGCGACACCGACCACGCCCAGGCCATCGTCGACCAGCTGGAGGCCGTCGAGGGCGTCGTCATCCACAAGGTCTCCGACCGGACCTTCCTCATGCACCTCGGCGGCAAGATCGAGATGGTGTCGAAGGTGCCGCTGCGCAACCGCGACGAGCTGTCCATGGCGTACACGCCGGGCGTGGCTCGGGTCTCGCTGGCGATCGCCCGCAACAAGGAGGACGCGCGCCGGCTGACCATCAAGCGCAACACGGTCGCGGTCGTCACGGACGGCTCGGCGGTGCTGGGCCTCGGCAACATCGGCCCGGAGGCGGCGCTGCCGGTCATGGAGGGCAAGGCGGCGCTGTTCAAACGCTTCGCCGGCATCGACGCCTGGCCGCTCTGCCTCGACACGCAGGACGTCGACGAGATCGTCCGGACCGTGCAGCTCATCGCGCCCGGCTTCGGCGGCATCAACCTGGAGGACATCTCGGCGCCGCGCTGCTTCGAGGTGGAGCGGCGGCTGCGCGAGCTGCTCGACATCCCGGTCTTCCACGACGACCAGCACGGCACGGCCATCTGCGTGCTCGCCGCGCTCACCAACGCGCTGCGCGTGGTGGGCAAGTCCATCGAGGACGTGCGGATCACCATGGCGGGGGCCGGCGCGGCCGGCAACGCGGTGCTGCGGCTGCTGCTCGCGGCCGGCGCCCGCAACGTCGTGGTCTGCGACTACCTCGGCGCCGTCCACAAGGGCCGCGACGACCTCGACGAGTCGCTGAGGTGGATCGCCGAGCACACCAACGCCGAGGGTTACTCCGGCGACCTGCGCGGCGCGGTCAAGGACGCGGACGTGTTCGTGGGGGTGTCGGCGCCGGGCATCCTGACGGGCGACGACGTCGCCACGATGGCGCGCGACGCGGTGGTCTTCGCCCTGGCCAACCCGGAGCCGGAGGTGTCGCCGGACGACGCCCGCGAGCACGCGGCCGTGGTGGCGACGGGCCGTTCCGACTACCCCAACCAGATCAACAACGTGCTGGCCTTCCCGGGCGTCTTCCGGGGGCTGCTGGACGCGCAGGCCACGGAGGTGTCGACGCAGATGCTGCTGGCCGCCGCCGGGGCGCTGGCCGCCGTCGTGACGCCCGAGGAGCTGGGTCCCAACTACATCATCCCGAGCGTGTTCCACCCGGACGTGGCGGGCGCGGTCGCGGCGGCGGTCCGCGAGTCCGCCGGCGGCCGCGCGCGCGGCTTCACCGAGGCATAGAGGCGATCGTCTTTCACGGCACAGCCTGGCAGGCCCCGGTCGCCGTACGGGGCTGGGGGCCTCCAGGGAGACGGCCGCTGACCGGACGGGGGCGCGCCGCCGTAACGCCGCCCTTTGCCCGGGCCTTCCGTGACCGCTGCCCGTCACCCGCGCCCGGTTGTCGCCCGCGCCGTCACCCGTGCCAGGGCGGACATGGCCGCGTCCGGAGAAGCGCGGCGCCTCGGACACCCGCATGTCGCCACCCGCGCGCCCCGCTCCCGGCCACGCCCGCGGCCCCTGCGGCCGACCGACTCGGCGCCCCGGTGAGCGGCAGGCGTTGTGCGGCGTTCTGCGCCATGCGGCTCGGGGTGCTCGGTCCTCTTGTGGTGTGGGACGGCGAGGGCGAGGTCGTCAGGGTCCCCGAGGTGAAGGTCCGGGGCGCTGCCGGCCGACCTGGGGCGCCATCACGAGGCGGTCGGGCAGGTCCAGGGCGCCGAGCAGGGCGGGTTCGAGCAGCCGGGACCCGGTCTCCGCCGTGCCGCCGTTCGCGTGGTTTCAGACGCGGACGCCCCGCACGTCGCGTGTTCGTGGAGCCGCAAAACGTCACAACGCCGGACCAGGGGAGCGAGATACGCGGGTGACCCTTCATGATGGATGTATGGCGGAAGCGATCTACGTCGGCGGTCTGTTGGTGGCGACGCCGCTTCTCGATGACCCCAACTTCCGGCGTAGCGTCGTGCTGATCCTCGAACACGACAGCGAGGGCGGCACCCTGGGTGTGGTGCTCAACCGGCCGAGCGAGATCTCCGTGACCCAGGTGCTGCCCGTGTGGGACCCCCTGGTGACGGGGCCGCCGGTGCTGTTCGAGGGCGGCCCGGTGCAGACCGACAGCGCGCTGGCCCTCGCCGCGGTCCCCAGCGGCGAGGAGCCCCTGGGATGGCGCCGCCTCCACGCGGGGACGCCGTCCGTCTCGCGGCTCGGCACCGTCGACCTGGACGCGCCGCCCGAGATCCTCCAGGGCGAGATCTCGCAGATGCGGATCTTCGCCGGGTACGCAGGGTGGACGTCCGGCCAGTTGGAGAGCGAGATCGCCGAGGGGGCGTGGTACGTCGTCGACTCGGAGGCCGGCGACACCTTCCACACCGACCCGCGCTCGCTCTGGCGCCACGTGCTGCGGCGGCAGCGCGGCGAGCTGGCGTTCGTGGCCAACTGCCCGGACGACCCGACGATGAACTGACCTGCTAGGCGTCCCCGGACCCGGGGCGACCCGCCGCATCCGCCGCATCCGCCCCATCCTCCGGAGCTGCCGGAGCCGCCGGATCGCCCGTGTCCCAGCCGGGGCGCATCATGCTCTCCACGAGCTCCAGCGTCTCCTCCATCTGCTGGACGACCTGCGACAGCTCGGGCCGCCGGCCCGGCGGGCACTCGAACCCGACCCGCAGCGACGACATGGCGATGGCCACGACCAGGTGCGACACCCGGTCCGTGGTCACGTCGGCGCCCCGGCGCGCGGCGATCTCGGCGGCCAGGTGCCGCTCCGTCTCGGCGCCCCTGGCCACGGTCAGGCCGACCAGGTGCGGGTGGTCGTCCAGCAGCCTGCGCAGCTTGAGGAATCTCTGGGCGTCCTCGGGAGTTGAGTCCTGCATGTCGCGCAGCACGGCGCGCAGCGCGTGCGTCATGGAGGCGAACGGGGGCTCTCCGGCCGGCCGGGAACGCAGGGTTTCCAGCATGACCTCCTCGCCGTGCTCGTGGAACCAGAAGGCGACGGCGTCCTTGCTGGTGAAGTAGCGGAAGAAGGTCCGGGGCGAGATGTCGACCGACCCCGCGATCTGCTCCACCGTGGTGGAGTCGTACCCTTGTTCGAGGAAGAGGTCCAGCGCGGCGTCCAGGATCGCCAGGCGCGTCTTCTCCTTCTTGCGTTCCCGCAGACCCATGCACGTCACTCCCTCGACATCTTCGTGTCACATTGTGTCATAAGTCGCGGCCTGACTTTTTTAAACGGTTTGTGATCTTTCATCGACTGACATAGATTACCCGAGGCTAAAGAGATCTATGTCCCGGCGTGGGACACATGTGTTTGAGGGGGTTTCATGGCGCACACGAAGGCGGTTGACGCGCCGCCGGCACCGGAGTCCGGTGCCACGGGGGCGGGGAGCAATCCATGGCTCGTGCTGCTGGCGGTCAGCCTCGGCGTCATCATGGTGATGCTCGACGGGACCGTGGTCGGCATCGCCAACCCGGTCATCCAGCACGATCTGGGTGCCTCGCTGTCCGACCTGCAGTGGGTCACCAGCGGCTACCTGCTGGCTCTGGCGGTCTTCCTGATCACGGCCGGCAAGCTCGGTGACCTGTTCGGCCACAAGCGGGTGTTCCTCATCGGCGTGGCCGGGTTCGCGCTCTCGTCGGTCGGCATCGGCCTCAGCCAGGAGCTGGCCGACGTCGTCCCGGGCCTGTCCCCGGTGGGCGCCCTGATCGGCCTGCGCGTGCTGCAGGGCCTGTTCGGCGCGCTGCTCCAGCCGGCCGCGCTGGCGCTGCTGCGCGGGGCCTTCCCCGGCGAGAAGCTCAACCAGGCGATGGGTGCCTGGGGCGCCATCATCGGCCTGTCCAGCGCCGCCGGTCCGATCGTGGGCGGCGTGCTGGTCGAGAAGGTCAGCTGGGAGTCGGTGTTCTTCATCAACGCGCCGGTCGGCATCGTGGCGCTGCTGATGGGCCTGCTCCTCATCAAGGAGAACCGCTCGCAGACGCTCGCCCGCATCGACTGGCTCGGCGTGGTGCTGCTGTCCGGAGCGATGTTCGCCCTCGTCTGGTCGATCATCAAGGCCCCCGAGTGGGGCTGGGGCGACACCAAGACCATCGGCTTCCTCGTCGGCTTCGCCGTGCTGGTCGCCGGGTTCATCTTCTGGCAGAGCAAGGCCAAGCAGCCGCTGGTTCCGCTCTCCCTGTTCCGCAACGTGTCGATCTCGATCGGCACCGTGCTCATGATGATGGTCGCGTTCGCCATGTTCGGCGCGATGTTCTTCCTGGGCTTCTTCTTCCAGGGCGTGCACGGCCTCAGCCCGCTCGACGCCGGCCTGCGCATGCTTCCGATGAGCGCCGGCATGATCGTCGCCTCGCCGCTGGCCGGCATGCTCATCGGCCGGCTCGGCGCGAAGATCACGATGGCCATCGGCCTGGTGATCACCGCGTCGGCGATGTTCCTCATGTCGCAGCTCAGCATCGACGCCTCGTTCATCGAGAGCGGCATCCCGTTCGTCCTGCTGGCCTTCGGCCTGTCGCCGGTCTTCGTCGGCGCCACGGAGATCATCGTGGGCAACGCCCCGATCGAGCTCAGCGGCGTCGCGGGCGGTCTGCAGCAGTCGGCCATGCAGGTGGGTGGCGCGCTCGGCACCGCCATCCTGGGCGCCGTCATGGCCGCCGAGATCTCCAGCAAGCTGCCCGGCTACCTCGGCCCGGCCGCCCAGAAGATCCCGGCCGAGCAGATGTCGCTGCTGGAGAAGGCCGCCGCGTTCGGCGGGCTCCCGCCGGGCACGCCCGCGCAGTTGCAGCAGACGCTCGGGCCGGCCATCCACAACGCGTTCATGGACGGCATGCACCTGGCGTTCCTCGTGAGCACCGGCGTCGCGCTGCTGACGGCGGCCCTCACGCTGTTCGTCAAGGCGGGCCGCAAGTCCGAGCCGGGCGCGCCGGTCCACGTGGGCTGACGACGTCCCCGCCTGTCCCGTACGGCCCCCGCCAGGAGAACGGCTCCTGGCGGGGGCCGTACGGCTGCCCGGTGCAGGAGGACGCGGGGCATAGACTCGGTGGGGTGAGTACGAAGATCCTCCCCGAGCAGCAAACGACGCCGCGGACGTCGCACGGCGACGGCGATCACGAGCGGTTCTCGCACTACGCGGACAGAAACAAGATCACCGAGAGCATGGTGACCGGCACGCCGATCCGCGCCCTGTGCGGCAAGGTCTGGGTGCCCAGCCGCGACCCGAAGAAGTACCCGGTGTGCCCGGAGTGCAAGGAGATCTACGAGGGTCTCCCGCCGGGCGGCGGCCCGGGCGACGACAAGAACCAGTGAGTGTTGCTCACGTGTGATCCTCTCCCGTCGAGTTACGGTCGGTGATCTGACCAACTCGATCGGTAACGGGGGATTGCATGGCCCGGCGCGCGACCGCCGTCACTTTGGCATGCCTGCTGGCGGCCGGTCTGGCGCCGCCGCACCGCGGCGAGGCCGCGATCCGTCCCGCCCGGGCGCCGGACACCGGCGGCCAGGCGGGCTGCGAGCCCGCCGCCCGGCTCGGCCGTGACACCCCGCGCGGCCCCGAGCCGCGCCAGCCGCGCCCCCAGGACGTCGGCCGCGTCCTCACCGAGCTGGACAAGGGCCTGGCCGGCACCCGGGCGCCCGAGCACGTCACCGTGCCCGTCTGGGTGCACGTCCTCACCGACGGCGTCACCCGCGCGTCCACCGCCGCCGTCAAGGCCCAGTTCGCCACGCTCAGGGACGCCTACTCCGGCCGGTTCGGCGGCGCGGACTCCGGCGTCACCTTCCGCCTGGCCGGGGCGCGGCTCGTGCGCAACGCCGACTGGTTCGCCGACCCCACCACCAACGAGCAGGCCATGAAGCAGGCGCTGCGCAGGGGCGGCCCCGAGACGCTCAACCTCTACATCGCCCAGCTCGACCGGCAGGTCCTCGGCTTCTCCACGTATCCGTACTGGTACAAGGACAACCCCCAGATCGACGGCGTGGTCATCGACTGGCGCACGCTGCCCGGCGGCACGTTCGCCGACTACGACCGCGGCTACACCGCCGTCCACGAGATCGGCCACTGGCTCGGCCTCTTCCACACCTTCGAGAACGGCTGCGAGACCCCCGGCGACGGCATCGAGGACACCGCGCCGGAGGCGAGGCCCACCGAGGGATGCCCCGAGTCGAAGGACACCTGCCTGCCCGACGGGCGGCCCGACCCGTTCCACAACTTCATGGACTACGCCAAAGATCCCTGCATGTGGGAGTTCACCCAGGGTCAGGCCGTACGGATGCGCGAGATGTGGGCCGTCTACCGGGAGCCCGCGCCCGCCCAGGCGGCGGCTCGAGTCGGAAGCGGAGGCCGCCTCGCCGGGCGATCCCCGCACACTTAGGATGTCCCGGTGACAGGACCGAAGGCACTCGACACTCCATACGACTCCCGCACCGGCATCCTCGGCGCCGCCTACCGCGCACCGACCGTCGGCATCCTGCTCGTCGTCACGCTCGTCGCCTTCGAGGGCATGTCGGTCGGCGTCGTCATGCCGGAGGTCTCGCGCCAGCTCCAGGCGCTCGACCTGTACGGGGTGAGCTTCTCGGCCTTCCTCATCGCCAGCCTGTTCGCCAACGTGGTGTCCGGCCTGTGGTCGGACCGGCGCGGCTACACGGCGCCGTTCCTGCTCGGCCTCGTGCTGTTCGTCACCGGCATGGTGCTGGCCGGGGCCGCGGACGGCAAGACGATGTTCCTGGTCGCCAGGGCCGTGCAGGGGCTCGGCGCGGGCTCCACGATCGTCGCCCTCTACGTGATGATCGCCCGGGTCTACCCGGCGGCGATGCGCCCCAAGGTCTTCGCGGCGCTGTCGGCCGCCTGGGTGGTGCCCGCCATGGTCGGCCCCGCCGTGGCGGGGTTCGTCGCCGCCCAGTGGGGCTGGCGGTGGGTGTTCTACGGCATCGTCCCGCTCGTCGTGCCCGCCCTCGTCATGCTGATCCCCGCGCTGCGCCCGCGGAGCGCGGAGGAGGAGACGGCGCCGCCGGAGGGTCCGCGGTCGCGTCCGCTCCCCATGACGATCGCCGCCACCTCGGCCGCGGGCGGCGCCGGCGTGCTGCTGTACGGGGTGAACGGGCTGCACGTCATGCCGCTGCCCAGCGCGGTCGCCGCCGTCGCGGGCCTCGCCCTCCTCGGGTACGGGCTGAGCAGGCTGCTGCCGCCCGGCGCGCTGCGGTTCGGCCGGGGGCTGCCCACGACCATCATGATGCGGGGCATGTTCTCGGCGCCGTTCTTCGGCGTGAACGCCTTCATCCCGCTCGCCCTCCAGTCCGTCAAGAAGTTCGACCCCACGGCCGCGGGCATCGCGCTGACCATCGGCGCGCTCGGCTGGTCGGCCGGGTCGTTCCTGCAGAGCCGGCGCACCGCCGAGCCGCACCGGCGGTTGCGGCTGGGCGCGGCCTGCGTCACGGCCGGGGTGCTGCTGGCGCTGCTCGCGGCGGTGCCGGGCGTCACCGGGTGGGTCGCGGTGCCGGCGTGGGTGATCGCGGGGTTCGGCATGGGCCTCGGGATGACCACGGTCAGCGTCACCGCGCTGAAGCAGTCGCCGCTCAACGAGCAGGGGGCCAACAGCGCCGCGCTGTCGGTGACGGACATGCTCGGGTCCGCCCTGGCGCTCGGGGTGGGCGGCGCGCTGATCAACGTGATCGGGCACAGCCCCGCGGAGATCGCGCGCGGGTACATCGTCATCTGCTGCCTCATGGGCGCCCTCGCGCTCTGCACCACCCTGCTCGCCTCCCGCGTCCGCTGACGCCGCCGTCCGACTCTTTCCGCCCCACCTGTCACAGCGGTCACGGTTCGCCAGATCTCGGGCGCGAGGAGTGATAGGACAGCGGCCAGGAGGTGCCATGGAGGACGACCACCTGGTCTGGCCGCCGAGCACGGGGGCCAGGCACCGCCGCACCGCTCCCCAGGACTGGACGGGCGCCCCGGCCCGGGGACGCGCGGGCGAGCCGCCGTACCCTCCGGTGACGGGCGTGCCGGGCCCTGCCGGGGGCTCCGGGCGGAGCCGGGGCGCCCAGCCGCCGTACCCGCCCGTGAGAGCCGTACCGGACCCGCCCCGGGACCCTCCGTCCGAGGCTGAGGACGAAGCGCCCGCTCCCCGGAAGACGGCGCCCGCTGCCCGGAGGGACGTGCGCGCCGTCCGGGAGGAGGAGCCGGACGAGGAGTTCTGGGGCCCGGAGGACGACGACCCGGACCTGGAGCACGGAACCTGGGCACCCGTCTTCCGCCGGAAGCCGGGAGCGGGTGACGACTCCACGGAACGCCCGTGGGGCCCCAGGACGGTACGGGCCGCGGAGGACGCCCTTCCGGCCCCGGGCCGCGGCGGCCTCTCCCACTGGCTCACGGGCCGGCCCCGCCGCGAGGAGCCCCCTGAGACCGACGCCTGGGACGGCCCGGAAGACCTCGACGACCAGGAGGACGACTGGCAGGACCACGGAAGGGACGACGGGCGCCGCCCGTGGGACTCCCTGCCGCCCTCCGCCCGCATGTACGGCGCGCCCGCCGACCCCGGCCCGCCCGTGAGGGCGGGCGGCCACCTCTGGCGGCGGGCCGGCACGGCGCTCGCGCTGCTGGCCACCGTCGCCGCCGTGGCCCTGCTCGGCGTGACCGCCCTGCGACGGACGGACGGCCCCGAGGCCCGGCAGGAGAGCCTGGCCGACACCCGGGCCAAGGTCGTCATCCCGCTGCCCGACGGGTGGCACGCGGGGGCGGTGCCGCCGGTCACCGGGTTCACCTCGGTCGCCCGCGACGGCGACGGCGCCCTCGTCATGGCCAGGCCGGTCGGCGAACCGGTGGGCGACCCCAGGAAGGCCGCGGCCCAGGCCGCCGAGCTGTACTCCCGGCTCCTGCTCAAGGGCGACCGGGTCGGCGTCGTCGAGGACAGGAACCTGGCCGGCGGGCACACCCGCGCCCTGCGCGCCGAGTACCAGGACGTCGTGAACCGGCCCGCGTACCTGAGAGTGATCCTGCTCACCCGCGACGGCGGCGCGGTGCTCGTCGTCGGGCTGCTCCAACCCGAGGAACCCGCACGCAGACAGGCGCTGGACGCGCTGCTGGCGAGCGTGCGATAAGCCACCTGAAAGCCACCTGACGCCCATTAGCACGCAAGGACGACCTTGGCCAGGATCCGCGGTGCACGGCACGTCTTGTCGGTGTGCCCGATTACCCTTGGGTCACTGTGAGAGAGCGAAGCACACGAACCCCAGAGGTGATGCGGTGAGCACCTTCGCCGCGTCCCACCTATCGCCTTCCTATCCCGACCGTGCCGCGTGGGGCACCGCCCAGAAGCTCCGGGCATGGCAGCAGGAGGCGTTCGACCTCTATACCAGGCTTGAGCCGCGTGACTTCCTCACCGTGGCGACCCCGGGCGCGGGCAAGACGACCTACGCCCTGCGGATCGCCAGTGACCTGCTGGCCAGGGGAGTGATCAAGGCGATCACCGTCGTCACCCCCACCGAGCACCTCAAGCGGCAGTGGGCCGACGCCGCGAGCCGGGTCGGCATCGGCATCGACCCCGAGTTCAAGAACAGCCAGGGCACCACCTCCCGCGACTACATCGGCGTCGCCGTCACCTACGCCCAGGTCGCCATGCATCCGGCCCTGCACCGGGCGCGCACCGAGGCCCGCAAGACGCTGGTCATCTTCGACGAGATCCACCACGCCGGCGACGCCAAGTCGTGGGGCGACGGCATCCGTGAGGCGTTCGAGCCGGCCACCCGGCGGCTCCAGCTCACCGGCACGCCGTTCCGCTCCGACGACAACCCCATCCCCTTCGTCGGCTACCAGGAGGACACCGAGGGCCTCAAGCGCAGCGTCGCCGACTACTCCTACGGCTACGGCCCCGCCCTCGACGACGGCGTCGTCCGTCCCGTGATCTTCCTCGCGTACTCCGGCGAGATGAAGTGGCGCACCCGGGCCGGTGACGAGATCGCGGCCACGCTCGGCACGCCGCTCACGAAGGACCAGCTCTCGCAGGCGTGGCGAGCCGCGCTCGACCCCAAGGGCGACTGGATCAGGCAGGTCATGCAGGCCGCCGACCGGCGGCTGACCGAGGTCCGGCGCGGCGTGCCCGACGCCGGCGGCCTGGTCATCGCGACCGACCACGAGACGGCCCGCGCCTACGCCCGCCACCTGCGCGCCATCACCGGCGAGGGCGCCACCGTCGTGCTCTCCGACGACCCGGGGGCGTCCAAGAAGATCAAGGCGTTCGCCGCCTCGCAGGACCGCTGGCTGGTGGCGGTCCGCATGGTGTCGGAGGGCGTCGACATCCCGCGCCTGTGCGTCGGCGTCTACGCCACCTCCACCTCGACCCCGCTGTTCTTCGCCCAGGCGGTCGGGCGCTTCGTCCGGGCCCGCAAGCGCGGCGAGACCGCCTCGGTGTTCCTCCCCTCGGTGCCGACCCTCATGGGGCTGGCCAACGAGATGGAGGTGGAGCGCGACCACGTCCTCAACCGCCGCCCGCCCGAGGACGGCCTCGACGACAGCCTCCTGGAGCAGGCCAACCGCAGGCAGGACAACCCCGACGTCCTGGGCGACGAGCTGCCGTTCGAGACGATGGAGACGTCGGCGACGTTCGACAGGGTCCTGTTCGACGGCGGCGAGTTCGGCACGGGGGCCGCGGTCGGCTCCGCCGAGGAGGAGGACTTCCTCGGCCTGCCGGGACTGCTGGAGCCGGACCAGGTGGCCACGCTGCTGCGCAAGCGTCAGTCGGACCAGCAGGCGGCCAGGCGCCGCGAGCCCAAGGACGAGGCGCCGCCCGAGCTGGCGCCGCACGAGCGGATCGCGGAGCTGAGGCGGGAGCTGAACGGGCTCGTGGGCGCCTGGAACCACCGCACGGGCCAGCCGCACGGCGTCATCCACTCGGACCTGCGCCGCGCCTGCGGCGGCCCGCCGATCGCCCAGGCGACGGCCGAGCAGATCCAGGAACGCATCGACAAGATCCGCCACTGGGCCACCCAGCGCCGCTGACCTGTCCGGCCGCCCGCAGCCCCACGAAGGGGGAGGCCGTCTGCAGTCTCATGTACGGCCGTCCGCCGTCTCAGCGAGCGGGCGGCCGCGGTCTCACGTACGGGCGGCCGCCCGCAGTCTCACGTACGGGCGGCCGTGTGTCTGGTGAACGCGCCCGGCCCGGCGGGCGGGCCGGGCGCGTGGCGTCCTGGCCCGGACCTCAGGTGGCGCGCCGGTGATCCACGCCCGGGGCCTTCGAGGCGTCAGGGGCGTCGTGGGGGCGGGAGCTCCCGTGGGTGGTGGCGGCGTCCGGGGCGTTCAGGTCGTCGGAGCCGTCGGGGGCGGGGATGCGGTGGCCGGTCCGGCCGTCGATCAGCACGTAACGGCCGAGGTGCCCGTGTCCGTGCCCCGCGTCGCCGGAGCCCTGGGCTGGACGGACCCCCGCCGCCGTGAGCGGCACCCGCAGCGACGCCTCACCCTCCTCGACCCGCACAGGCACGCTCCGCCCACCCGCGCCCCCCGAGCCCGCGCCCCCCGAGCCCGCGCCCTTCGAGCCTGGGGCGCCCGAGACTGAGCCGCTCGCGCCATGGGAGCCTCGTGTGCCGCCCGCGCCCACCGAGCCGGCGTCGCCGCTCGCGCCCGGAGCGGCCGAGCCCGGTGCCGAGCCCGGCGCGGGCCCCTCGTGGAGCCACACCCTGAGCCTGCGCCCCTCGGCCCGCAGCACCACGTCGGCGGTGGCGCACTCCCCGGCCGCCGCCGGCCAGGACAGGACGAGCCCGCCGCGCCGCCCCTCCACCCGGCCCGTCCGGGGCAGCGGCTCCCGCTCGGCGCACTCCGCCCGCGCTTCAGGGCGCGCCGCAACGGCCCCGCCGTGGGGATCGGGCAAGGGGAAGCGGACGGCGTTCGTGGCGATCGTCGCCACCTCCAGCATCGTCAGCGCCAGCACCGCGCCGGCCCGGGCCCAGGCCCGGCCGGACACGAGGACCCACAGGCTGAACGGGCCGAGGACGAGCCAGGCCAGTCCGAGAGAGAAGGCGAGCATGAAGAGACCTCACACCGGGATGAGACACGTGACTCTCCGTGTTACTTCTCCCTCGGCGTGGCCGCTCCGGCTTGACGATCCCCTGAACGTTCCGTTGTCGATCGTGTACGTTGCGTGGCGAGAGGCGTCGAAGGGACGCCGGGGTACCTTGAAGGAGTGCCTGAAGTGAGCCTGTACCTTCCGGAGGACATCCAGCAGCGGGTCGCGGAGGCGGCCCGAGTGCACAGGATGACCGAAGAGGACTACATGCGCGACGCCATCCGGCGGGCGCTGGCCGTGGAGATGCTGGGGGAACGTCCCCGTCCCACGCTCCCTCTCTTCGACAGCGGGGACCCGGAGCTGGCGCGCAGCGTGGACGACGTGCTCGCCGAGGGGTTCGGCGCGGACGGTGTCGGCTGATGCTGGTCCTGGACACCAGCGGCGCCTTCGCCGCGATCGATCATGCCTCGGCCGACCACCTCGCGGCCAAGCGGGTTCTGGAAGAGGAGACAGGGCCGATCCTGCTCTCGCCCTTCGTTCTCGCGGAGCTCGACTACATGCTCGTCACCCGGATCGGTCTGTCCGCCGAGCAGAGTTATCTTCGAGAAGTCGCGAGCGGCGCCTACGAGCTCGTGACGATGACGCATCACGACGTCAAGATCGCGGCTGATCTGATCGGCCAGTACGCCGACATGCGGATCGGGCTGACCGACGCGTCCGTCGCGCTGGTCGCGGCCCGGCATGGCACCACTCGGGTGCTGACGCTGGACCAGCGGCACTTCCGCACGATGAAGCCGCTCCGGGGTGACGCCTTCACGGTCCTTCCCGCCGACGGCCGTTGAGAGGCCGTCGCGGGGTCAGCCGAGCGCGGGGGCGCCCTTGAGGGTGACGCCGGCGGCGTCGAGTTCGGCCAGGGCCGCGTCCGTGGTGTGGCGGGAGACCCCGGCCGTCAGGTCCAGCAGCACCCGTACGGCCAGGCCGTTCTTGACCGCGTCCAGTGCCGTGGCGCGCACGCAGTGGTCCGTGGCGATGCCCACGATGTCCACCTCGTGCACCTTGTGCTCCGCCAGCCACGCTCCCAGGCTCACCCCGTCGCCCGAGGCGCCCTCGAAGCCGCTGTAGGCCGCCGTGCGGGCGCCCTTGCTGAACACCTCCTCGACCGCCGCCACGTCCAGCGCCGGGTGGAAGTCGGCGCCCGGTGTGCCGGCGACGCAGTGGCGGGGCCAGGTCGCGACGTAGTCGGGGTGGTCGGAGAAGTGGTCGCCCGGATCGACGTGGTAGTCGCGGCTGGCCACCACGTGGTCGTAGGGGTGGTCGGCCACGTGGCGGGTGATCGCCGCGGCCACCTGCGAGCCTCCCGCCACGGCGAGGCTGCCGCCCTCGCAGAAGTCGTTCTGCACGTCGACGATGATTAACGCGGTGCCCATAGAGGCACGATACGTCAGGCGAACTCGGTGGGGATCGCCGCGTACCCGCGTCCGATCTGCAGCGCCTCCTGGGGCAGCGTCGCGACCGACTCGGCGTGGCGCGCGCGGGCGTCCGCCAGCGGCTCCCTGCCGACGGGCTCGCCGCCGCGCACGAGCTGCCGCAGCAGCGGCACGCCGCCCTCCGGCGCCTCGCCCGAGGTGGTGATCAGCTCGGTCTCCGCCCGGCCCTGGCCGTCGAACAGCCGGTACGCGTGCTTGCGCCCCCCGCGCGACGGCTTGCCGACCGAGCGCTTGGCGACCGGCTCCATCTCGCCCGCGGCCGTCTCGCGGGCCACCAGCTTGTAGACGAGCGCGGCCGTCGGCACGCCGGACCCGGTCACCAGGGACGTGCCGACCCCGTAGCCGTCCACGGGGGCGGCGGCGAGCGCGGCGATGGCGTACTCGTCGAGGTCGGAGGTGACCAGGATGCGCGTGTCGAAGGCGCCCAGCGCGTCGAGCTGCTCGCGGACCTCCTGCGCGGCGGCGGCGAGGTCGCCCGAGTCGATGCGGACCGCGCCCAGCTTGGTGCCGGCCAGCTCGACGGCGGTCCGCACGGCCTCCGGCACGTCGTAGGTGTCGACGAGCAGCGTGGTCTCGGGCCCCAGGGAGGCGATCTGCGCCTCGAACGCGGCCTGCTCGGAGTCGTGCAGCAGCGTGAACGCGTGCGCCGCCGTGCCGGCCGTGGGGACGCCGTACACGTGGCCGGCCATGAGATTGGACGTGGAGGCGAACCCGGCGAGGTAGGCGGCGCGGGCCGAGGCGATCGCGGCCCGCTCGTGGGTGCGGCGCGAGCCCATCTCGATGAGCGGCCGGCCGCCCGCCGCGTTGCGCATGCGGGACGCGGCCGAGGCGATCGCGCAGTCGTGGTTGAGAATGGACAGGATCATGGTTTCGAGCAGCACGGCCTCGGCGAAGGTGCCCTCGACGACCATGATCGGGGAGGCCGGGAAGTAGAGGTCGCCCTCCGCGTAGCCGCAGATGTCGCCCGAGAAGCGGTACTCCGCCAGGAACTCCAGGGTGGACGCGTCGACCACGCGGTTCTCCCGCAGAAAGGTGAGCTGTTCCTCACCGAAACGGAAGTTCTCCAGCTCGTCCAGGACGCGGCCCGTCCCCGCGACGACCCCGTAACGCCTGCCCCCAGGAAGATGCCGCGCGAACACCTCGAAAACGGCGCGCCGGTGGGCGGCGCCGCTTCGCAGACCCGCCTGCAACATCGTCAGCTCATAGTGATCTGTCAGCAACGCGGTGCTCATGCTCAATGTCACGACTCGAAGACTACGGCGGAGGTAGGGCAGGATGGGGAATGTGGGTAGCACCGCTCCAATCGCCGTCGAGCGTCCGTCATCGGACGTCCGGCCCGATCTGCCTTGGGTGACGATCGTCTGGAACGACCCCGTGAACCTCATGTCGTACGTGACGTACGTCTTCCAGACCGTCTTCGGCTACACCCGCGAGAAGGCCGAGAAGCTCATGCTGGACGTCCACCACAAGGGCAGGGCCGTCGTGTCCAGCGGCACGCGCGAGGAGATGGAACGCGACGTGCAGATCCTGCACTCCTACGGCCTGTGGGCGACGGTCCAGCCGGACTCGGTCAAGTGAGGCGGTACGGGTGAGCTCGGGGTTCTCGTCGAAGCGCGGCGTGGTCATCGCCCAGTTCGAGGCGCCGGAGGTGGCGATCCTCCGCTCGCTGGTGTCACAGGTGCTGGGCCTGGTCGAGCCGGGGGAGACCGGCGACGACCCGCTGGAGCGCGCCCTCGGCATCGGCGGCGGGGGCGAGGCGCCGTCGGACCCGGTGCTGGCGCGGCTGTTCCCCTCGGCGTACGAGGACGCGGGCGACGCGGCGGAGTTCCGCCGCTACACCGAGGCGACGCTGCGCGACGGCAAGCGCGCCGACGCGCGCACCATGCTCGACACGGCCCGGCCCGGACGCACCGAGCTGACGCCCGAGCAGGCCCAGGCGTGGCTGCGCGCGCTCAACGACGTGCGGCTGGCCCTCGGCACCAAGCTGGAGGTGACCGAGGAGATCCACGAGGAGATCGCGACGATGTCCGAGGACGACCCCCGCTACCCGGCCTACGTGACCTACGACTGGCTCACCTACCTCCAGGACACCCTGGTCCGGGCCCTCTGGTAGCTTCCGGGCATGCTGACGATCTCGCAGGAACTGGTGGACCGGATCGTTGCCCACGCGCGGGCCGACCACCCCGACGAGGCGTGCGGTGTGATCGCGGGACGCGACGGTGTGCCGGAGCGGTTCGTCCCGATGGAGAACGCCGAGCGCTCGCCGACCTTCTACCGCTTCGACTCGATGGAGCAGTTCCGCGTCTGGCGCGAGATGGACGACCGTGACGAGGAGCCGGTCGTGATCTACCACTCGCACACGGCCACCGAGGCGTACCCGTCGCGCACCGACGTCTCCTACGCCTCCGAACCGGGCGCCCACTACGTGCTCGTCTCGACCCGTGACGAGCAGGAGGTGGAGTTCCGCTCCTTCCGGATCGTCGACGGTGTCGTCACCGAGGAAGAGGTAAGGTTCATCCCATGATGGTCCGGCCGGTGCAGAGCTTTCTCTTCGCACACACCCCGGCTGTCGTCGTCTACGACTGTCGCTGACCTGGAATTCGCATCCAGCCGTCGGCGTTGCCGCCGATGGGACGACCTGACCTGAGGAGACTGAGCGAGATGGCCATCGAGGTTCGCATTCCGACCATCCTGCGTAACTACACCGGCGGTGCCAAGGCGGTCGCCGCCGAGGGCGCCACCCTCGACGAGCTGATCAGCAACCTGGAGTCCGCCCACCCCGGCATCAAGGACCGCCTGATCGACCAGGGCAACCTGCGCCGGTTCGTCAACGTGTACCTGAACGACGAGGACGTCCGTTTCCTCGGCGGTCTCGGTACCCCCGTCTCCGACGGCGACACGGTGACCGTCCTCCCGGCCGTCGCCGGCGGGTGACATGCGGTTCGATTCGCTGATCGAGTCGGTCGGCCGCACTCCTCTGGTCGGCCTGCCCCGGCTCTCGCCCGCGCCTGACGTCCGCGTCTGGGCGAAGCTGGAGGACCGCAACCCGACCGGCTCGATCAAGGACCGTCCGGCGCTGTGGATGATCCAGCAGGCCGAGAAGGACGGACTGCTCACCCCGGGCTGCACGATCCTGGAGCCGACCAGCGGCAACACCGGAATCTCGCTGGCCATGTCCGCCAGGCTCAAGGGCTACCGGCTGATCTGCGTGATGCCGGAGAACACCTCCGAGGAGCGCCGCCAGCTCCTGCGCATGTGGGGCGCGGAGATCATCTCCTCGCCCGCCGCGGGCGGCTCCAACGAGGCCGTCCGCCGCGCCAAGGAGCTCGCCGCCGCCAACCCGTCGTGGGTGATGCTCTACCAGTACGGCAACCCGGCCAACTGGCGCTCCCACTACGAGACGACCGGCCCGGAGATCCTCGAGGACCTGCCCACGGTCACCCACTTCGTGGCCGGGCTCGGCACGACCGGCACCCTCATGGGCGTCGGCCGGTTCCTGCGGGAGCGGGTGCCCGAGGTGAAGATCGTCGCGGCCGAGCCGCGCTACGGTGAGCTGGTGTACGGCCTGCGCAACGTGGACGAGGGCTTCATCCCCGAGCTGTACGACGAGTCGGTGCTGACCACCCGCTACTCGGTGGGCTCGGCCGACGCGCTGCGCCGCACCCGCGAGCTGCTGGCCGCCGAGGGCATCTTCGCCGGCGTGTCCACGGGCGCCGCCCTGCACGCGGCGCTCGGGGTGGCGGCCAAGGCCGCCAAGGCGGGGGAGCGGGCCGACGTGGTGTTCGTGGTGGCCGACGGCGGGTGGAAGTACCTGTCGACGGGCGCGTATGAGGGCACGCTGGACGAGGCGGAGGAGCGGCTGGAAGGCCAGCTCTGGGCGTGACGCCCCTGACGCGCGAGCGTGAAAGAAGAAGGCGGCCGGCGTGGAGCCGGCCGCCTTCTTTCACGTCCTGAGCCGATCAGTTGAACAGCAGCCGCAGCGAGAACGTGGCGTCCGAGTCGGTCTGGGTGCCGCTCAGGCCCACCGCGCGCAGCACCTGGGCGTTGGTCTTGTCCTCGCCGCTCAGGCTCTGCAGGTAGTACTTCTCCACCTTGTCCAGGTCGACGAAGACCGCGAACGTGGCCTTGTCGGCGTCCGGGACGGCCGTGGTGAAGGTCTGGCTGTCGCCCAGCGCGCCTTCCTCGGCGAGCTTCTTGGCGTACTCGTCGGTGGTGGCCAGCGTGAACGTGCCGTCACCGGCGACCTTGGCGACCTTGGGCGCGGGCTGACCTTCGGCGGCCATGGCCTTCTGGACCTTGTCGAAGACGGCCTGGGCCTTGGCCGGGTCCGTGACGATGCGGACGCCGCCCTTGACCTGGTCGCTGTCGAGGCCCTCGCTGTCCACGGCCACCGTCAGGTTCTTGCCGAAGAACGTGGCCAGGTCGTCCGGAAGCTGGAGGCCGTAGGTCTGCTTGGCCTGGTCGATGAACTGCTTGAACTCGCCGCCGCCGGCCGCCGTCATGGACTTCTCGATGTCGGCCCACTTCTTGGTGAGCATCTGGTCGAGGCCGGAGACGGACAGCGCGCCGGCCGTCGAGGCGGGCAGCGTGCTCAGCTTCGCGCCCTCCAGGTCGCCGTCCACGAGGCCCTCCGCGCCGCGGACCACGCCGGCCAGCTCCGCGTACGCGCTGTCGAAGCGCAGCGCGCCGGCGAACCGGGCGTTCTTCACCTGCTCCAGCGCCTTGGCCTCCTCGGCGTCCATGTCCTCGGCGGCCAGCTTGCCGACCTCGCCGAGGCGGGCCCAGAAGGACAGCACGCCCTGCTCGCCCACGGCGTCGAGGTCGTCGGAGAAGTCGGCGGCGCTCGCCAGGCTGGCGGTCTCGGCCGCGTACGTGTCGGCCTTGGCCTGCTCGTCGGTGAGCAGCGCGTAGTCGTCGCGGAAGGCGATGCCGTACTTGTCGTCGCCCATCAGCTTGGCGATGCCGGCCTTGGCCGCGGCCTCGTCCTTCACCTGGACGGCCACCGCGAACTCCGGCTCCTTGCCGGCCGCCGCGGGCGGCATCACGGCCACACCGATGCGGCTGCCGAGCCACGGGTCCACGTCGCGGGCGAAGTCCACCTTGGCCAGGCTGTCGTCGTCCTCCTTGATGGAGTTGAACAGCGCCTGGCGCGGGTCCTCGCCGGTGAACGCGTCCTTGGTCACCGAGAACTTGCGGGCGATCTGGAACAGCGCCACCTTCTGGTTGGCGGCCGGGTCCAGGTCCAGGCGGACGTAGGCGATCGCGTTGGGCGGCAGCACCTCGTGCGGCTGCGTGCCGCCGCCGCCGATCGCGCCCACGGCCCAGACGGCGCCGCCGCCGAGCAGCACCACGGCCAGGGCGGCGGCGATGGCGATGATCCAGCTCTTGCGGCCCTTGCCGGCCGGCTGGGCGGGACCGAACCCGTCGGGCCCCTGCTGCTGCCAGCCCTGCTGCTGCCCGTGACCCTGCTGCGCGTACTGCTGCTGCCCGTAGGTGGGCTGCTCGTAGCCCTGCTGGCCGTAGCTCTGCTGGCCGTAGCCCGGCTGGCCCTGGGACTGCTGCCCGTAGCCCTGCTGCCCGTATCCCTGCTGGACGAAGTCCGGCTGGCCGTAGCCGGGCTGCTGGCCGGGCTGCTGGCCGTACGGCTGCTGGCCGTAGCCGGCCTGCTGGCTGAAGGCCGCCTGACCGTGGTCCGGCTGGCCGTAGGCGGGCTGGCCGTAGGACGCCTGCTGCCCGTACCCGGGCTGCTGACCCGACGACGCCTGCTCGCCGTACGGCTGACCGTGCTGCTGGCCCGCGTAGGGCTGCTGCGGCGGGTACGGCTGGCCCTGCGGCGCGGTAGGCGGGTTGGGGGACTGCTCCGAGCTCCAGCGGTAAGCCGTCGTCCGATCAGGATCCTGGCCAGGAGGGGGATTATTCGCAGACATCACTCAACTCACAATGTGGACTTATGACCACAGGAAAGGTAACGGATGTTGCTGTACGGGCGCTTGCAATGCACTGAAGACGACAAGGCCGTGGATCGTCCGGCTGCCCCGGCTCCTGCCCCGGTCGCGTAGAGTATGCGGGCTACTAGAATATAGTTCGGTACTTGTGAGGCGGGACTGATGACCAAGTTCGACGAGGCCACGCAGGCGATCAGGGTCGACGAGACCACCTACGACGTCTGCCTCGACCCCGGCTACGCCATCGGCGGGCCGCTCAACGGCGGTTACCTGATGGCCGTGATGCTGCGAGCCGTGGTGGACTCCTCGCCGTTCGAGCACCCGGTGAGCACGACGGTCCAGTTCCTCCGGTCGCCGGCGGCCGGTCCGGCGCGGGTTCGGGTCGAGCAGCTCAAGGCAGGCAAGACCGCCGCATTCACCCGGGCCACACTCGTCCAGAACGACGTCGCCCAGATCGCGGCACTGGTGACGACCGCCACGCTCCACGACGCGGAGCCCACGTATGCCGATGAATCGGGATATGTCATGCCGCGCCCCGAGGACTGTGTCCGGCTGCCCGACCCCAAGCCCGAGTCCGGCATGACGCTCAACGCCCAGCTCGACCTGCTCTTCGACCCACCCACGATCGGCTGGCTGAGCGGCCGTCCCACCGGCCGGCCCGAGTCGCGGGCGTACTTCCGGATGGCCGAGACCCAGGACCCGGACCCGTACGTGCTGGCCCTCGCGGTCGACGCGCTGCCGCCCGTGGTGTTCTCGACGGGGGCGCGCGGCTGGGCGCCCACCGTGGACCTGACCTGGCACCTGCGCGCGCTGCCCGCCCCCGGCTGGCTCACGCTCATCGGCGGCGGCCGGCTGGTCTCCGGCGGCTGGTTCGACGAGGAGGTCGAGGTGCGCGACTCCCGGGGCCGCCTCGTCGCCCAGGCCCGCCAGCTGGCACGCGTGGGACGGGGGTGACACGAACGCACTGTGAGTATTCTTACGCAGTGCGCAGGTCGCGGGTCCCCTACCCTCTGAAACGTGCAGGACGCGAGCATCGGGATCTTCGACAGCGGGGTGGGCGGCCTGACGGTCGCCCGGGCGATCATCGACCAGCTTCCCCATGAGTCCATCACCTATGTGGCCGACACGGCGCGCCAGCCCTACGGGCCGAAAAGCATCGCCGAGGTGCGCGCCTACGCGCTGGAGGTGATGGACCACCTCGTCGAGAACGACGTGAAGATGCTCGTGATCGCGTGCAACAGCGCCAGCGCCGCCGTGCTGCGCGACGCGCGCGAGCGCTACGACGTCCCGGTGGTCGAGGTGATCCAGCCCGCCACCCGGCGCGCGGTGCGGGCCACCCGCACCGGCGAGGTGGGCGTGATCGCCACCCGGGCCACCATCGCGTCGATGGCCTACCACGACGCCTTCGCCGCCGCCCCCCACGTACGCCTGACCAGCGTGGCCGCCCCGCGCCTGGTCGAGTACACCGAGCGGGGGGACACGACGAGCGAGGAGGTCATCGAGGCGGTCCGGGAGTACCTGGCGCCCATCCGGGAGGCGGGGTGCGACACGCTCATCCTCGGCTGCACCCACTACCCGCTCCTCACCGGCGCCATCTCCTATGTCGCCGGCGACGAGGTCACGCTGGTCTCCAGCGCCGACGAGACGGCCAAGGACGTCTATCGGATCCTGCACGACCGTGGCCTGGCGGCCGGAAGCGACGTCACCCCCCGGCACCGCTTCCGCGCCACCGGCGACTCCACGCTGTTCGCCCACCTGGGACGGCGTTTCCTGGGCCCGGAGATCGACGCGGTCGAAGTCACACCGGTCGGGGGTACTACCTGCAACGGAGGCCCACATGAAGGTGACCATCATCGGCTGCTCGGGTAGCTTCCCGGGCCCCGACAGCCCCGCGTCGTGCTACCTGCTCGAAGCCGAGGGCTTCAGGATGCTGCTCGACCTCGGCGCGGGCGCGCTGGGCGCCCTCCAGCGGCACATCGGCCTGTACGACGTGGACGCCATCTGCCTGTCCCACCTGCACGCCGACCACTGCCTCGACATGTGCGGCTACCACGTGGCCCGCACGTACGGCCCCGAGGCGCCGTACCCGCGCGTGCCGGTCGTCGCGCCCGCCGACGCGTCGAAGCGGCTGGCCGCCGCGTACGGCATGCCCGACGAGCCGGCGCTGGAGACGGCCTTCGACTTCCGGACGCTGACGGCCGGCACGTTCGAGGTGGGACCGTTCACGCTGACGGCCCGCCTGGTCAACCACCCCGTCGAGGCGTACGGCTTCCGCGTCTCCCACGGCGGGCGGACGGTCGCCTACTCCGGCGACACCGGCGAGTGCGCCGAGCTGGTGAAGCTCGCCGAGGACGCCGACCTGATGCTGTGCGAGGCGTCCTTCGTGGACCGGCCGGGGCTGCCCACCGATCTGCACCTTTCCGGCCGGCAGGCCGCCGTCCACGCGGCCAAGGCCGGCGCCGGCAGGCTCGTGCTCACCCACCTGGTGCCCTGGAACGACCAGGCGACCGTGCTCGACGACGCCTCCCGGGGCGGCTACGACGGCCCCATCGAGCTGGCCAGGAGCGGCGCCGTCTACGAACTGGCCTGACCTCGTCGGGCCGGCTGGTTCAGGGGTCGGTGCGCACCTGGGTGAAGTCGCGCATCCGCGGCAGCGGCGAGAACAGCAGCGGCAGGAACGACACCAGCCGGCCGGCCATGAACAGCCACAACGCCTCCCGCACGCCGATCTGCTGGGCCACGAGCCCGCCGAGCAGCGCGCCCAGCGGCATCGTGCCCCACACCACGAACCGGACCGTGGCGTTGATCCGGCCGAGCATGCGCTCCGGCGCGATCATCTGCCGGTAGGTGACCTGGCCCACGTTGTAGAGGATCGCCCCCCACGACAGCGCGATCGAGGTGACGCTGAAGAACGCCACCCGCCAGTCGGCCTGCGTCATCGGGAGCAGCAGGCCGAACGGCGACGTCACGGCGATCGCCAGCCAGGTCACCCGGGCCGTGCCGTACCGGGTGAACAGCCACGTCCCGGTGAGCCCGCCGAGCAGCCCGCCGACCGCGCCGGACATGAGCAGCACGCCGATTACCCCCGGCGCCAGCCGCACCTCGTCGGCGAGGAACAGCACCGACAGCCCGAGCACGGCGCTGACGCACAGGTTGGTGCCGGCGGTCGTGGTGACGATCGCCCGCAGCAGCCGGTCGCCCCAGACGAACACGAGCCCCTCACGGATGTCCCGCAGCATGCCGGTGCGCCCGCCGCCCGCGGGAGCCCGCCGGTCGGGCGTCCTGATCGAGGTGAGCAGGATCGCCGAGCCGAGCGAGGCCAGCGCGGTGGCGAACACCGTCAGCGGCGCGCCCAGGGCCTGCACCAGCAGCCCGCCCAGGCTGGGGCCGGCCAGCGCGCCGCCGGAGCGCACGAACTCCAGCTTGGAGTTGCCGCTGCTCAGGCTCTGCTTGCTGACCAGTTCGGGCAGGTAGGTCTGATCAGCCACGTCGTCGAACACCTGCGCCATGCCCGCCAGCAGCGCCACCGCCAGCATCATCCCCATGGACAGCAGTCCCAGTATGTACGCGAGCGGGATGCTCGCCAGCAGCGCGCACCGGACCAGATCCGCGGTGATCATCACGCGGCGCTTCGACATGCGGTCCACCCACACCCCCGCGGGTAACCCGATCGCCAGGAACGCCGCGGTCTGTAACGCGGACAGCAGGCCGACCTCCAGCGCGCCGGCGTTGAGGACCAGGACGGCGACCAGCGGGAGCGCGACCCGGGAGATGTTGACCCCGAGCTCGTCGGCCACATGTGAGCTGAGGAACCTGATGAAGTCAGGGCTCCGCAACACCCCCGTTGTCATTGCGTAAGGATCGCTGTGGCGGACACTTTCGGTCAAGAGCGTCACGGTGCGGAGATAGGGTGAACTGCATGTCTCGACAGGATGGCCGTGCTCCCGACCAGCTACGCCCGATCACCATCACCCGGCAGTGGCTCGCCCACGCCGAGGGCTCGGTGCTCGTCGAGTTCGGCGGCACGCGCGTGCTGTGCGCCGCCTCGGTGCAGGACAGCGTGCCGCGCTGGCGCCGGGGCAGCGGCCAGGGCTGGGTGACCGCCGAGTACGCCATGCTGCCGCGCGCCACCAACACGCGCAACGACCGCGAGTCGGTCCGCGGCAAGATCGGCGGGCGCACCCACGAGATCTCCCGGCTGATCGGCCGGTCGCTGCGGGCCTGCGTCGACTACAAGGCCCTCGGCGAGAACTCCATCGTCCTCGACTGCGACGTCCTCCAGGCCGACGGCGGCACCCGGACCGCCGCGATCACCGGGGCGTACGTCGCCCTGGCCGACGCCGTGGCCTGGATGCGCGAGCGCAAGATGTGCCCCGGCGACCCGCTGGTCGGCTCCGTCGCGGCCGTCTCGGTCGGCGTCGTCGGCGCGGTGCCGATGCTCGACCTCTGCTACACCGAGGACGTGGCCGCCGAGACGGACATGAACGTCGTCATGACCGGCTCCGGCAGCTTCGTCGAGGTGCAGGGCACCGCCGAGGGCGCGCCGTTCGACCGCGGGACGCTCGACCAGCTGCTCGCCCTGGCCGCCGGCGGCTGCGAGGAGCTGACGCTGATCCAGATGGAGGCGCTCGGCCGATGAAGATAGTGCTCGCCACCCGCAACCAGGGCAAGATCGCGGAGCTGCGCCGCATCCTGTCGGGATTCGACATCCTGGGGCTGGAGGAGTTCCCCTCGATCGGCGAGGTCGCCGAGACGGGGGTCACGTTCGAGGAGAACGCCCTGCTCAAGGCGCACGCCGTCGCCCAGGGGTCCGGGCTGCCCGCGGTGGCCGACGACTCCGGCCTGTGCGTCGACGTGCTGAACGGCATGCCGGGCGTCTTCTCCGCCCGCTGGTCCGGCCGCCACGGCGACGACCAGGCCAACCTCGACCTGCTGCTGGCCCAGGTCTCCGACGTGCCCGCCGAGCGGCTGACGGCCCACTTCGCGTGCGTGGCGGCGCTGGCGCTGCCGTCGGGGGAGACCTGCGTGGTCGAGGGCGACCTGCCGGGCCGGCTGATCTCCGCTCCGCGCGGGTCCAACGGGTTCGGGTACGACCCGATCTTCGTTCCCGACGGTGAGACGCGGACGACGGCCGAGCTGGCGCCCGAGGAGAAGGACGCGATCAGCCACCGGGGCCGCGCGTTCCGCGCCCTCGCCCCGCAGGTCCGCGACCTGCTGTCACCGTCGTCCTGACGTTCGTGCGGCGGTTCCGACGTGTGCGTGGAGTCCTGACGTGTGCGTGGGGTCCTGACGTTGGCGTGGCAGTCCCGTAACCGGCGCGTAAGAACCGGGCGGGTGCCGCGGGCGTAGCGTCGGTACCGTGCAGAGGCAAGACATGGCGCCCGCCTGGGCGGGCGCGCTGGCGGGGCTGACGGCCGGGGCGGTGGCGCTCGGCGTCGCCCGGCTCGTGGCCGGGATCGCGGGGCCGGAGACGTTCCCGGTGGTGGCCGTGGGCGACGTGGTCGTCGACCTGACGCCCCCACCGGTCAAGGACTTCGCGATCAACGCGTTCGGCGCCAACGACAAGACGGTCCTCGTCGGGGGCGTGCTCGTGGTGCTGGCCGTCATCGCGGCCGCCCTGGGGATCGCGGCCCGGCGGCGGCCGGTGGCGGGCGACGCGGGGCTGCTGGCGTTCGGGGCCGTGGGGGTGCTGGCGGTGCTGACCCGGCCGGGCGCCGGGATCACGGGGGTGCTCCCGACGGTGGTGGGCGTGGCGGCGGGCGTCTGGACGCTGCGCCTCCTCGAACGGCGGGCGCGTCTCCACCCGGCGCCCGCCGAGGAGCCCGCGGTCCTGGCCGGCGCCGGGGAGGCGGGTTTCCGTGGTGAGGCCGGCGCCGGGGAGGCGGGCTTCCGTGGTGACGGCGGTGCCGGGGAGGACGGGGGGCCGTCCGGGGTGGAGCGGCCCGTGGTGATGCGGCCCGGGGCGTCCGCGGCCGGTGGGTTCGACCGGCGCAGGCTGCTGACCGGGGTCGCGAGCGGGGTGGTGGTGGCGGGGGCGGCCACCGTGCTCGGGCGGGTCCTGTCGGACCGTCAGGCCGTGGACACCGCCAGGGGCGGCCTGGCCCTGCCGGCGCCCGCCACGCCCGCCGCGCCGCTGCCCGCCGGGACGGACTTCCGCATCAGCGGCCTGTCCCCCTTCACCACGAGGAACCGGGACTTCTACCGGGTGGACACCGCGCTCGTCGTCCCCCAGGTGAACCCGCGGACGTGGCGGCTGCGCGTCCACGGCATGGTCGACCGGCCGATCGAGATGACCTTCGCCGACCTGCTCAAGCGGCCTCTCACCGAGGCCGACATCACGCTCACCTGCGTGTCCAACCCGGTCGGCGGCGAGTACATCGGCAACGCCCGCTGGCTCGGCGTCCGCATGGCCGACGTGTTGCGCGAGGCCGGGCTCCAGTCCGGCGCCGACATGCTCCTGTCCACCTCCGCCGACGGCTTCACCTGCGGAACCCCGGTGGACGTGGTCATGGACGGGCGGGACGCGCTGTTCGCCGTGGCCATGAACGGGGAGGTGCTGCCCGTGGACCACGGCTTCCCGGTGCGTCAGGTGGTGCCGGGGCTGTACGGGTACGTCTCGGCCACCAAGTGGGTGGTGGACGTGAAGGTGACGAGGTTCGACCGGGACGAGGCGTACTGGACGCCGCGCGGCTGGGCCGCCAAGGCGCCGATCAAGACGCAGTCGCGCATCGACCTGCCCCGGCAGGGCGCGACGGTGCGGGCGGGCCGCACGACGGTCGCCGGGGTCGCCTGGGCGCAGCACACCGGGATCGACGCCGTGGAGGTGCGCGTGGACCGCGGCGAGTGGCGGCAGGCGCGCCTCGCCGCGGTGCCGGGGCCCGACACGTGGCGGCAGTGGGCGCTCGACTGGGACGCCACACCCGGCCGCCACACGATCGAGGTACGCGCGACCGACGCCGCCGGCCGTACCCAGGCGGAGCAGGGAGCGCCTCCCGCGCCGGACGGCGCGACCGGCTGGCACACGATCACGGTCCAGGTCTCCTAACGCTCCGTCGTACCCTTTCTCCGCGTTTGTGCAGGTACAGCGGGTGGATCGTGGTGCCCGAACTTGCCGAGTGGCCCTCCTGGCCGGGGCGGCGGCCCTACGATCGGCGTCGAGCACGACAGGAGGCAGGACGTGATCCGCGACCGCAAGCCCCGCGTCCGGTGGGTCCTTCCCGGAGGGCACTACGACCCGGTGGTCGGCGACGGCGTGCGGTGGCGCGACTACGAGCGCGCCGCCGACCCGCCGGACCCCGGCCCGCCCGACCCCACTCCACTCGCCCCACGACCACCGGCATCCGGGCGGCCGGCGGGGGAGCAGAGGTCCGGAGAGGAGCGGCGGGCGAGTGCCGCCGCGCCCCGTTCCGCCGCGCCGAGTGCCGCCGCGCCGAGTGCCGCCGCGCCGAGTGCCGCCGCGCCGACGGGTGCCACGACGGCGGGTGTCACGTCAACAGGGGCCACGACGGCGGGTGTCACGCCAGCGGGTGCCACGACGGCGCGGCACCGGTCACCCGCGGCGGACGCGGCAGGTGGCGTCGCCCATGGGCACGTCTCCGCCCTCACCTCCATGCCCACCTCCGCCCCCGACCCCGCACCGCCCGACAGCGGTCCCGCGGCGGTCCGCGTGGGCGGCGGTCTCCTGCGCACGCCTCCGGGCCCGGCCCCGGAGGGGCGCCCATCCGCTCGTCCGGCCGACGCGCCCCCGGAGGGACGGCCGGGCGTGCCCGCTGCCCCCGGTGAGGCAGCCTCGGCGCCCCCGGGGCCGCTGGATGTCACCGCCCCGCCTTCCGCTCCGGCCCCACCTCCTGCGGTCGCCACGGCGCCCATGGTGGAGGAACGCGGCGACGACTCCACGCTCGGAGGACAGTCCGGATGGATCATGCCCGCCCGGGGAGAGGCCCCGGGCTGGGCCGGCTGGGCGGTGCCCGCCGGGGGAGCGGCCGGTCGGCGGGCGAGGACGGCCGACTGGTTCGACGGTCCCGCCAGGCCGCCGCGGCTCGCCGACTGCCGGCCGTACGGGATGGCAGGAGGGCTGGCGCGTCCCGACCCGCAGGTCGAGCACGACCTGCGGCGCGCCGTGCCGCCCGGCACGCGCTTCCCCGACCCGCGCGGCACCTGGGTCAGGCTGATCAACGGCGGCGGCCCGGCGGACGACCCCTTCCGGGCCTCCAACGCCGCCGACTGCGCCCTGGCCGTGCTGTCCACGTGGCACGGCGAGCCCGCCGCCGCGGCGGCCCGGCACCCCGAGTACGACCGGCTCGGCAGGCCCGTGCTGAGCGGCGAGACGGGCGGGGCCGCCAGGATCGAGCGGTGGGTGGGGCAGCGCTTCCAGTACGCCGGTCACGGGCGGCACGCCTACCCGCTGGTGGAACGGCGGCTGATCGAGGCCGGCCACGGGGCCGCGGCCGTCATCGTCGTGCGCTGGCCCGGCGGCGGCTCCCACGCCTGGAACGCCGTCAACTTCGGTGGCGAGGTCATCTGGATCGACGCCCAGCGCGGCCACATGGCGGTCGATCCTCCCTACACGACGGTGACCGGGGTGTTCTGCGTCGTCGTCGACCGGTACGGGAGACCACGATGAGTCGCGACGGGCAGAGGTGAGCGCGGTGGACCTCGACCAGGCCAGGGCGGTGGCGGAGGAGTACTTCAACGGGGTGCGGCCGGTGGACGACCCGGTGCGGGTGGGGGTCCACGGGTTCGGCGAGGGGTACGTGGCCTGGGTCAGGGAGCCCGACTCCGACGACCCGGCCACGCTGCCGGCCACGGTCGGCGGCGGCTGCATCGTGATCGACCGGGTGACCGGTGAGATCGTGAGCCGCCCCCTGCTCGACCCGGAGACGGTCGCCGAGCTGTGGCCGGGCCGCACTCCCCGCTGAGCCGGGCCGCACCCGCCGCTGAGGGCATCCCGCGACTGACGGGTCGTCAGCCGCTCGCCAGGGCGCCGACGATCGAGGCGCGGGCCGCGCGCCGGGCCGGCAGCACCGCCGCCAGCACCCCCGCCAGCCCCGACAGCACCACGAACAGCGCGACCTGCCCGTACGGCACCACGTACACCGCCCCGTCGATCATCGCCCGCACCGCGGCCCAGCCGAACACCGCGCCGAGCACCACCCCGACGAGGGCGCCGATCAGCCCGAGCACCAGCGCCTCCACCGACAGCATGCGCCGCAACTGCGGCCGGGTGAGGCCGAGGGCCCGCAGCAGCGCCGACTCCCGGGTCCGCTCGTGCACCGACAGCGACAGCGTGTTGGCGATGCCGAGCAGCGAGATGAGGATGGCCAGCCCCAGCAGCCCCGTGACGATCATCAGCAGCATGTCCAGGGCCTCGTCGAACTCGCCGCGCACCTCGGTCGAGCTCGACACCTTGACCGTCGGGTACGCGGCCGTCGCCGCGTCCACCACCGCCCGGGACCTGTCCGCCGCCACGTCGTCCTTGGCGTCGACCATCACCCTGGAGTCGGGCAGCGCGCCGAAGTACCGGTCGAAGGCGGTCGTGGCCACGGTGAGGTCCGGCAGCGCCGAGTCGGAGCCGTCCAGCACCGCGACGACGGCGAGCGTGACCGCGCCGGCCTCCTTCGTCGTCAGCGACAGCGAGTCGCCCACGCGGACGCCGAGCTTGGCGGCCACGTCGTCCTCGACCGCGACCTGGCCGTCGCCGAGACCGCGCATGGAGCCCGCCGTGACGGGCGGGTCCATCGGGCCGTCGTACGCGCCCACGTCCACGCGGCTCGCGCCGCCCTTCGGCCCGCTGACCTTGGCCTCGGTGTCGCGGATCTGCACCACCGAGGCGAGCTCCGGCCGCCGCCGCAGCTCCTCGCCGACGGAGCGGGGAATGGCCGAGTCGCGCTCCTGGGTGGCCAGCATGTAGTCGATGGGGAACTGGTCGTCGAGCTTGTCGGTCAGCGTCACCCGGGTCGAGGCGGTGAGCACGGAGATGAGCGTCATCAGCGTCACGCCCACGGTCAGGGCGACCGTCGTGGTGGCGGCCCGCCTCGGGTTGCGGCCGGAGTTGTCCACGGCCAGCCGTCCCGGCACGCCGAACAGCCGGGCCGGGACCGCCCCGACCAGCGCGCTGAGCGGCCTGACCAGCACCGGCCCGAGGATGAGCACGCCGAGGAACGTGAGCACGCCACCGCCCATGACCACGAACAGGGACACCTGATGCCCCGGCTCCAGCACCAGCGCGCCGACACCGGCTGTGCCCAGGCCCGCCAGCAGGAACACCCCGGCGGCGACCATCCGGAGCAGGCCCGTGCGGAACGCCTGCTCCTCCACCTGCGTGCGCAGCGCGGCCACCGGCGCGACCCGGGTGGCCGTGCGCGCCGGCAGCACCGCCGAGCCGATGGTGACGAGCAGCCCGACGGCCAGCCCGAGGCCGATGGTGCCCGGCGCCAGCCGGACGGCGGCCCCCGTCGGCAGCGGCGCGTCCAGCGCGCCGAGCACCGCGAGCGTCCCCGCGCCGAGCCCGTACCCGGCCAGCAGGCCCAGGACGGCCGACAGCAGGCCGATCACGACCGACTCCAGCAGCACCGAGCCGAACACCTGGCCCCGCGTCGCGCCGATGCAGCGCAGCAGCGCCATCTCCCGGGTGCGCTGCGCCACCAGGATCGTGAACGTGTTGTAGATGACCAGCGCCGCCACCAGCATGGACACCAGCCCGAACATGAGCAGCCCCACGGTCACCGCCTTGATCTCCACCCCGGCCTGCCGGGCCAGCCGGTCGGCGAGCTGCGCTCCGGTGAGCACCTGGCGGCCCTCGCCGCCCGCGGCGGCGGCGACCGTCCGCCGCAGCGCGTCAGGGTCGGCCCCCGCGACGTCGATCTCGCGGAACCCCTTCTCGCCCGTCATCCGCTGCGCCATGGCCGGGGTGAAGCCCACCACACCGGTGTAGGCCAGCTCCTGGTCCACGCCCGGGTCGAGCAGGCCGACCAGCTTGAACATCCGCGCCCGCCGCTGCAGGTCCAGCACGGTGATCGTGCCGCCCACCTTGACGCCCTGGGCCTTGGCGGTGCTCTCGTCGAGCACGGCCGCCAGGTCGTCGGAGCCGGGGCCCGTACCGGACACGATCACGGCGCGGCTGAGCGGGCCGGACGAGATCGACAGGCCCGTCGTCGGAGCGTCGCCGGCCGCCTTGCCGTCCTTGCCGATCAGCGGCGCCGGCCCGCGTACGACGCCCTGCGCGTCCGTGACGCCCGGTAGGCCCCGCACCTTGTCGAGCAGCGCCGCGGGCAGCCGGCCGTCCGGCCCCTCGGCGAGTACGGCCACGTCCACCTTGCCCGCGTCGGCCGTGACCTTCTGCGCGAGCCCGGCCTGGACGGTGTCCGTCAGCACGAACGTGCCGGCGATGAAGCCCACGCCCAGCGTGATGGCCAGCGACGTGAGCAGCAGCCTCAGCCGGTGCGCGCGCAGCCCGGCCAGCGTCGTCCTCAGCACGCCGCGCCTCCGGTACGGGTCGTCTCAGCGGCATGGGTCGTCTCAGCGGTGTGCGTCGTCTCAGCGGGGTGCGTCATCTCAGGCCTCCAGCTTCATCAGCGTGTCGAGGACCGACTGCGGCGTGGGCGCGGCCAGCTCCGTGACCAGCTCGCCGTCCCGCAGGAACACCACGCGGTCCGCGTACGCGGCGGCGACCGGGTCGTGCGTGACCATGACGATGGTCTGCCCCAGCTCCCGCACCGAGGTGCGCAGGAATGACAGCACCTCGGCGCCGCTGCGCGAGTCCAGGTTGCCGGTCGGTTCGTCCGCGAAGATCACCTGCGGCTTGCTGATGAGCGCCCGTGCCACGGCCACGCGCTGCTGCTGGCCGCCGGACAGCTCCGTCGGCCGGTGCCCGAGCCGGTCCCGCAGGCCGACCGTCTCCACGACCCGGTCGAACAGCACCTGGTCCGGCTGCCGGGCCGCGATCTCCAGGGGGAGGCGGATGTTCTGTTCGGCGGTCAGCGTCGGCAGCAGGTTGAACGCCTGGAACACGAACCCGATCCGCTCCCGGCGCAGCAACGTGAGCCGCTTGTCGCTCAGGCCGGTCAGCTCCACGTCGCCGATGCGCACGGTGCCCGACGTGGCCGTGTCCAGCCCGGCCAGGCAGTGCATCAGCGTGGACTTGCCCGAGCCGGACGGGCCCATGATCGCCGTGAACGCGCCGGTCTCGAACGCCACGTCCACCTCGCGCAGGGCGTACACCTTCGCGTCGCCCTGGCCGTACACCTTCGTCAGGCCGCGCGCCACGACGGCGGGGGCGGCCCTGCGGCGGCTCCCTGTCTCGGTCTCGGTGATGGTCACGTCCACTCCTTCAAGGGGTTGGGGAACGCGACTCACGCTACGAGCGAGATATGCGGAAAAAATGGGCCCTGAGGAGGGATTTCGTATAGGCCGTGCGATGACGCCGGTCAGCCTTTCGGCCGATGCACCCGCGTCAGGCTCGCGGCCGGTGGGAGGGCACGACCAGCCTCGCCTCGTACGCGTACACGACCGCCTGCGCCCGGTCCCGCAGCCCCAGCTTGGCCAGCACCCGCCCCAGATGGGTCTTCACGGTCGCCTCCGCCACCTCCAGCGCGGCGGCGATCTCCAGGTTGGACAGGCCGCGCGCCACCATCAGCAGCACCTCGCGCTCGCGCGGCGTCAGCCCGGCACCGTCGGGCAGGTCCTGGTCCGGGAGGTTCGCGGCGAACCGGTCGAGCATCCGGCGCAGCGTGCTCGGCGCCATGACGGCGTCGCCCGCGTGCACCGCCCTGATCGCGTTCAGCAGGTCGTCCGGCGGCACGTCCTTCAGCAGGAACCCCGACGCGCCCGCCTTCACCGCCGCCAACGCGTACTCGTCCAGGTCGAACGTCGTGAGGATGAGCACCTTCGGCCCCTGGATCCGGGCCGTGGCCTCGACGCCGTCCATGCCCGGCATGCGCACGTCCATGAGCACGACGTCCACGTCGGTGCCGCGCAGCACCTCCAGCGCCCGCGCGCCGTCGCCCGCCTCGGCGACCACCTCGATGTCGGGCTGCGCCGCCAGCACCATCCTGAACCCGGCGCGCAGCAGCTCCTGGTCGTCGACCAGCATCACCCGGATGGGGGCACCCTCCCGGCCGCTCATCAGGCGGCCCTGGTCGCGGGGACGGGCAGCCGGGCCAGCACCTCGAACCCGCCGCCGGGACGCGGCTCCGCCGACACCGCCCCGCCGTACATGCCGACCCGCTCGCGCATCCCGACCAGCCCGTGGCCGTCGTGGCTGCGCGGCGCCGCCGCGCCCCGCCCGTCGTCGCTCACCCGCACCACCAGCTCCGGCCCTCCGTACGTGAGCTCCACCAGCGCGCGCGCTCCCGGCCCGCCGTGCTTGAACGCGTTCGTCAGGGCCTCCTGGACGATTCGGTACACCGCGAGCTGCTGCCCCTCCGGCAGGTCGCTCGGCACGCCCGACACCCGCAGCCGCGCCGGCACGCCCGCGCCGCGCACCAGCTCCTCAAGCTGGGCCAGGCCCGGCTGGGGCGTGTAGTCGGTGCCCGTCGCACCGCCCTCACGGTCCTCGCGCAGCACGCCGACCAGCCGCCGCATCTCGGCCAGCGCCTCACGGCCGGTCCTGGAGATGTTCCGCACGGCCTGGCGGGCCTGCTCGGGGGCGCGGTCGATGGCGTAGCCGGCGCCGTCGGCCTGGACCACGATGACGCTCACATGGTGGGCCACCACGTCGTGCAGCTCCCGGGCGATCCGCGCCCGCTCGGCCGTCGCCGCCAGCCGCGCCTGCTGGTCGCGCTCGCGCTCGGCCCGCTCGGCGCGCTCCTCCAGGCCCTCCAGGTAGCGGCGGCGCGTGTTGGCGTACAGGCCGGTCAGCCAGGTGGTCACGACGAAGATGGAGCCGCTGAAGAACATGCTGAACGAGACCTGGCCCCAGTGCACCAGCACGAGGTACACGCCCAGCTCGGCCACCAGCCCCGCCGCGAGCGCCCACCGGAACACGCACTGGTAGGCCACCGACCACAGTGCCAGGAGCACGGCGAGGTTCGCCGGCACGGGATCGAAACCCAGCGCCCACTGGACGAAGCAGACCAGCGCCACGGCCCCGAACACCGTCAGCGGCCTGCGCCGCTGCCACAGCAGCGGCACGATGAGCAGCCCCGACAGCACCAGGTACCCGGCCAGGTGGAGCGTGGCGCCGGGTCCCTGGACGGTGCCGTCCGCGTACGGCCGGACGGTGATCAACGTCAGCGCCGCGAGCGGCGCGCCCCGGAGGGCATCCATGATCTTCGCATGGCGCTTCGACCACGCATGTACCCTGCCGAACACATCCTTACGATACGTACGGCCTGGCGGGACTTTGTCCGCCTCAAGGGGGAAGTCGGTGTACGACCCAGGTCTTACGCCGGCCTTACGACTGCATGGGCATAGTTGACCTTGGGAGTGCCCCCTTATGGGGCAGTAAAGGGAGATCGTGATGGCGGATCATGATCGCGGAGCTGGGTCGCGCGGCGAAGAGGAAGCGCCGCGCGACCCGGTCTCAGTAGAACGACCTCCCGCTCCAGGAGCGGACGCCAGGCAGGACCAGTCCTCCACTCCAGGAGCGGACGCCACGCACGACCGGCCCTCCGCTCCAGGGACGGACGCCACACAGCACCAGCCCACCGCTCCACGGACGGACGCGGCACAGCACCAGCCCACCGCTCCACGGACGGACGCCACGCAGGAACGGCCGCCGGCTTCAGGAACGGACCGCACGCGGCAGCAACCGCCGGCGGCGCACCCGAGCCCCGGCTGGGGACCGCCTCCGCCCCCTCCGCCTCCGCGACAGGACTCCTCCTTCCGCGACTTCGTGCGTCAGAAGCCGGCCCAGATCATCGGCGCGGGCCTGATCGGCCTGGTCATCGGCGGCCTGCTGGGCGGCACCGCGGTGGCGCTCGTCGTCGGCGTCACCCACCACGACCGCGCCTCCCACTGGGACGACCGGCCCCGCTGGGGCCCCTACCGCGACTGGGAGCGCCACCCGGGCGTCCACCCGGACTGCCGCCCGGTCCCCGGCGGCACGTACTGCCGCGACGCCGCCCCGTTCCCGCCGGGCCCCACCGCACCCATGATCCCGCCGACGCCCGTCCCCACCATGTCGCTTCCCCCCACAGCCCCGCCTCCCATCACCCCGACCCCCACCCGCACGGGCTGAGCGCAGAGCACCGGGCCACCACGGCGGCTGGGAATGTCGGTGGGATTTCCTAGGGTGCTTCCATGCCATCCGCGTATCCATCTCCGGAGGAGCTGGCCCGCCTGGTGGGTCGCGTCACATCCGTGGCCGGCGTCCTCGCCGAGTTGGGGCTGAACAACTCGGGTGGCCGCCGTGCCGGCATGCGGCGGACATTGGACCGGTTGGGCATCGACACGACACATTTCCGGCGAGGCGCCGCAGTCACGTACACACCGGAAATCCTCGCCGGGGCGGTCGCCGCGTCGACGAGTGTCAACGGAGTTCTGGATTATCTCGGCATCACGCGCAGCGGTGGCGCACATTCGCACATCAGCAGGCGCATCAAGGCCGCCGGTATCAGCACGTCCCATTTCTCAGGTGTTTCGGGTGAGCTGAATCCGGTGGCCGATTTCGGCGACGACGCCCTGGCTGAGGCGGCTCGCGGCGCAAAGAGCATGCGGGAAATTCTCCGGAGGCTGGGCCTGTCCGGAAGCGGTGCGGCACGCGAGCGGGTCCGGCGGCGGTTGCGGGCGGCGGGGATCCCGGAGCCGACCGCATACCGGCGGCTCGCTCTCGACGAGGCGGAGGTCCGGTCAGTCGTCGGGGATGTGCACTCCGTCGCGGAGCTGATGCGGCGACTGGGGCTCGCCTCGGGCGAGGCGAACCGGAGGCGCGTACTGCGATGCCTGGCGCGTCACGGCATCGACACATCGCACTTCAGGCGCGAGCCCACCAGCGTCGCGCTCGACGGCTCGTACCGCGATCCGACCGCCGTCCTGGTGGTGCGTCCGCCTGGCGCGAGCCGAACTCCCGGCGCCAGGCTCCGCCGTGCCCTGCGGGCGCTGGGGGTGCCTGCGGTGTGCGCGCGATGCGGCGGTGGCGAAACATGGCAGGGGCAGCCCCTGACGTTGGAGGTGGATCACGTCAACGGCGATCCCTTGGATAACCGCAGCGATAACCTTCGGCTGCTGTGCCCGAACTGTCATTCGCAGACCCCGACATTTGCGGGCAGGAATCGCGGCTCAACGCGTCGATGAATGTGCGGGCGGGGGGACTCGAACCCCCACAGTGTCTCCACCAACAGGACCTAAACCTGCCGCGTATGCCATTTCGCCACGCCCGCGTAAGTCCCGCCGTGGCGGGCTCCGGACAGTTTAGCGTCCCGGCGCGAGCGTGGGCATACGTGTTCGCGCCATGCGCCGCAGGGGTCCAGCCCCCGTGCGGGCCCCGTTGAGGGCCCGCGGTGGCGGTCAGGCGAGGCCGAGCTTCTTCTTCAGGGACGCGACGTGGCCCGTCGCCTTCACGTTGTAGAGCGCCTGCTCGATCTTGCCGTCCGCGTCGATGACGAAGGTCGAGCGGATGACGCCGACGACCTCCTTGCCGTACAGCTTCTTGGTGCCGTACGCGCCGTACGCCTTGTGGACGTCCAGCTCCGGGTCGGACAGCAGCGGGAACGTCAGCTCGTCGCGCTCGACGAACTTGTCCAGCTTGGCAGGCTTGTCCTTGGACACGCCGAGGACGGCGAACCCCTCCCCGGTGAGCTGCGCGAGGTTGTCGCGGAAGTCGCACGCCTGCTTGGTGCAGCCCGGCGTCATGGCGGCCGGGTAGAAGTACAGGATCACGCGCTTGCCGCGGAAATCGCCCAGGGAGACGGTGTTTCCGCCCGCCGCGGGTAGCGTGAACTCGGGCGCGGCGTCGCCGGGCGCGAGCTTGGTTTCGGTCATGGGCCCTCCTGAGTTCGTCCAGCAAAACCTACCGGGCCGGTACGCCGGGCCGCCCGCCGTGCCGCGCGGGGTGCCGACCTGACAGACTGATCACGACCGGAGCCGGCGTGCTCGTCCGCGACCACGGAGTGGGCGCCGACATGAGCCGGCCGACCGGAGCGTGGTCGAGAGGAGAGCCATGGCAGACACCGATCCCGACGAGCTGGAGCGGCGGATCGCGCGGACCCGCGCGGAGTTGGCGCAGACGGTCGACGCCATCGCCGACCGCGTGAGCCCCAAGCGGGTGAAGGAGCGCACGGTCGCCGATGTGAAGGCGCGGGCCGGGCTGTTCGTCGCGTCCGTGGGCGACGCGCTGGGAGTGACGCAACGGCCGGCGCCGGGCGAGGACTCCGAGCGGCTGTGGGACGACGAGCCGCCCGAGCTGGGGCCTGTGCTGATCGGGGTGGGGGCCGTGCTGGTGCTGGGCGCCGCGATCGCGCTGTGGCGGCGCCGCCGCCGCTGAGACCTGGGCGTCGCCCGGGGCGGGACCACCGCCCTGGGCCGCCCGGCCACCGTCCCTGGCTCGCCCGGCGGGATCGCCGCCCCCGGGCCGCCTGGCCACCGCCTCCGGGCCGCCCGGCCACCGCCCCCGGGCTGCCCGGCGGGATCGGGCCAAGACGGCCAGGGGGTTAAGGGGTCCAGAGGGTCAAGACGGCCAAGAGGATCCAGAGGGCATGAGGCCGAGACGGTCAGGAAGGCCCAGAGCGTCCGAGGGCCGAGAGGGTCAGAGGAAGGTCTTGCCCTCGCCCCGGTACGTCGGGGCCGTGCCGACGACCTCGTCGCCGTCGATGAGGTGGAGCTCCGCGAAGCGTTCGCACAGCTCGCCCGCCTTGGCGTGGCGGAACCAGACACGGTCGCCCACCCGCAGGTCCTCCGCGGCCTCGCCGAGCAGTGGGGTCTGCACCTCCCCGGCGCCCTCGTCGGGCGCGTAGCGCAGGCCCGGCGGCAGGTACGGCTGGGGGAGGCGGCTGGGGCCGGGCGGCCCGGAGGCCAGGTAGCCGCCGCCGAGGACCGTGATCGTGTCCGGGGCCGGCCGGCGGACCACCGGCAGCGCGAAGAGCGCCGCGGGACGGCCGGTGAAGGCCCGGTAGAAGTCGAACAGGCGCGGGTGGAAGAACCCGGAGCCGGCCGCGACCTCGGTGACGGCCTTCTCGCGGACCGTGCGCTCGATGGAGCCGGTGCCGCCGCCGTTGACGAAGTCCAGGTCGCAGAGCCGGCTGACGGCGTTGACGACGCGGCCGCGGCGCAGGATGAGCTCGCGGGCCGAGCGTCGCTGCATGACGCGGATCGCGCGGGTCATCGCGGGATTGCCGGGCGGGTCGTCGCCCACCCCGGCGATCTGTGCCTCGTACGCCATGAGGCCGGACAGCCGGAACCCGGGCCGTTTGGCGATCTCGGCGGCCAGGTCGGCGGCCTCCTCGGGCTCGCGGATCGAGGAGCGCAGCGCTCCCGCCCGAAATTTCCCACCGAGGGCGACATATCCAGCGTCGATGTCGAGACATATCCGGATCTCGGGGCGGGGGTGGATGGCCGCCACCGCGTCGTCCACGTAGTCCAGGTGCTCGGCCGAGTCCACGGTCACCGTGATCTCCCGCGCCAGGCGCGGATCACCGGCCAGGGTCGCCAGCGCCGCCCGGTCCGCCGTAGGGTAGGCCACCAGGATGTCGGCGAACCCGCAGCGCGCCAGCCACAGCGCCTCCGGCAGCGTGAAGGCCATCAGCCCGCGGAAGCCGTCCATGGCCATGATGCGTTCGAGCACGGGACGGCAGCGGATCGACTTGGTCGCGACGCGGATCGGCTTGCCGCCCGCGCGCCGTACGAGGTCGGCGGCGTTGGCCCGCAGGGCGTCGAGGTCGAGGACGGCGAACGGCGGGTCCAGCGTCGCGGTGGCGCGGTCGTAACGCGGGCGGACGTCCATACCAGCAGCGTAACCGCATATCGGGCAATTGAACATGAGGGCAGTTCATGTTGCCCGGACACCCTTGTAATGATCGGGCAAACCGGCGGCGAGGGCATGATCCATCCGATGCCCGGCCCGTGTACCTGTGGTCGGTGTGATGAGCACGCTCCAGCAGCTTCTGCCCGGAGCCCTCCTGCCGGCGCAGGAGAGCCCCCTCCTCCGCTCCACCCGTGCGCTGAAACCGGCGCGCACCCCCGCCGGGGCGGTGGTCGCGCTGGCGCTCACCGTCTGCCTCGGCCTGTCGGCCGCCGAGATCGTCACGGCGCTGGTGGGCAAGCCACTCGGCTTGCTGCCGCTGGAGCGCCTGATCGACCTGGCGGGCCGGCACGCCTGGGCCGAGTTGCGCACGGGCGCGCTCTGGATCGCCGGCGCGGGCGCCGCGCTGCTGCTGCTCGCCGTCGTCCCGGGCCGCTGCCACCTGGTGCCGGTCGAGACGTCCGACCCGAACATCGTCATCGGCATCACGCGTGTGGGCCTGCGCCGCACGCTGCGCGCCGTGGCGCAGGAGGTCGAGGGCGTGTCACGGGCACGCGTACGGCTGCGCCGGCGCACCATCGAGGTCACAGTGACGACCGGCGCGGAGAGCACGGGCGCGATGCTCCGCCAGGTGGGCGCGGCCGTGGGCGACCGGCTGGCGGGCGTCGGCACGCTCGGCACGGGAGAGGTCGTGGTCCGGCTGCGCAGAAGGAGGCGCTGGTGAACCACAAGGGGCGATGGCGAGCGACGTGATGAGCTGAGGGAGACGCTGGTGAGCCGAGAGGGGCAAGGGTGAGACAGTACGCGGGCAACCGGGTCGGGCTGGCCGTCGTGGGCGCGGTGCTGGTGCTCCTGGGCGCGTACGCGTGGCTGCGCGCCGATGACAGGCTCAGTGGCCTGTCGCCGCGGGCCAAGGTGCTGCCCGAGCAGACGGCGCAGATCGTCGCCGCCCAGTCGTGGACGCTGTGGGCCGCGGCCCTCGGGCTGATGCTGCTCGGCCTGGTCTCACTCCGGTGGCTGCTGCTCTGCCTGGGATGGGGCCGCCGCGGGGTGCGCTCCGGCACGGGCACGGCCATGCTGTGCGTGGGGCTCAAGGACGTGGACGGGCTGAGCCGTACGGGGGTGCGCGTCGTGGGTGACGGCGACCACCTGCGCATCGCCGTCACCTGCGCACCGTCGGCGGACGTGGGCGCGATGGTCGGCAAGCTGGACAAGGAGATCGTGGGCCGCATCCGCCGCGAGGTCCGCGACGACGACACCGGCGCGGTCGTCCGCCTCCACGTCCGCCGCTGAGCCCGCCGGCGGCCTCAGCACTCGATGACGTTGACGGCCAGGCCGCCGCGCGAGGTCTCCTTGTACTTGTCGAGCATGTCGGCCCCGGTCTGCCGCATCGTCTTGATCGCCTTGTCCAGTGCCACGAAGTGGCGGCCGTCGCCGCGCAGCGCTATGCGGGCCGCGGCGATCGCCTTGATGGAGGCGACCGCGTTGCGCTCGATGCACGGGATCTGCACCAGCCCGCCGATCGGGTCGCAGGTCAGCCCGAGGTTGTGCTCGATGCCGATCTCGGCCGCGTTCTCGACCTGCTCGGGGGTGCCGCCGAGCACCTCGGTCAGCCCGGCCGCGGCCATGGAGCAGGCCGAGCCGACCTCGCCCTGGCAGCCGACCTCGGCCCCCGAGATGGAGGCGTTCTCCTTGAACAGCACGCCGATCGCCGCGGCCGTGAGCAGGAAGCGGATCACGCCCTCGTCGTCGGCGCTCGGGACGAACTTGGAGTAGTAGGTCAGCACGGCCGGGACGATGCCGGCGGCGCCGTTGGTGGGAGCGGTGACGACGCGGCCGCCCGCGGCGTTCTCCTCGTTGACGGCCAGGGCGAACAGCGACACCCAGTCCATCGCCCGCAGCGGGTCGTCGCCGGACGCCTCCGCCTGGAGGCGGCGGTGGAGCTGGTTGGCCCGGCGCTTGACCTTCAGGCCGCCGGGCAGGACGCCCTCCTTGGCGATGCCCCGCCGCACGCACTCGGCCATGACGCGCCACAGGTTCAGGATGGTGGAGCGGATCTCCTCCTCGGAGCGGCCGAACGCCTTCTCGTTCTCCAGCATCAGCGCCGAGATCGACAGGCCCGAGGCCGAGCAGTGCTTGAGCAGCTCCTCGCCGGTGGTGAACGGGTACGGCAGGATGGTGTCGTCGGGCTTGATCCGGTCGGCTCCCGTCGCGGTCTCGTCCACCACGAAGCCGCCGCCGACGGAGTAGTAGACCTTCTCGCGCAGCACCGAGCCGTCATCGGCGCGGGCGGTGAAGCGCATGCCGTTGGGGTGGCCCGGCAGCGAGATCTTCCGCTCGAAGACGAGGTCCTCGCCCACGACGAACGGGATCTCGCGCGTGCCGTAGAGCTTGACCGTGCCGGAGGCGCGCATCGCGGCCAGGCGCTCGTCGACCGTGTCCACGTCGACCAGCTCCGGCTTCTCGCCCGACAGGCCGAGCAGGACCGCCTTGTCGCTGCCGTGGCCCTTGCCGGTCAAGCCGAGCGAGCCGTACAGGATGGCCTCGACGCGGTCCACCTGGTCGAGCAGGCCGTCCTCGTCCAGGCCGCGCGCGAACTTGTGCGCGGCGGCCATCGGGCCGCCGGTGTGGGAGCTCGACGGGCCGATGCCGATCTTGAAGAGGTCGAAGACGCTGATCGCCATTGATGTGCGCCCTTCAGCAGGGCCGGGGCCCGGTGGGCCCCGGCGGATGGGTCAGGACTCGCCCGAGGTGAGGGCCGTGTACTCCTCGGCCGAGAGCAGGTCCTCGGGGTCGCCCTCGACGCGCACGCGGAACATCCAGCCCTCGCCGTACGGGTCGCTGTTGACCAGCGAGGGGTCGTCCACCACGGTCTGGTTGACCTCGACGACCTCGCCACCGACGGGGGCGTAGATCTCGCTCACCGACTTGGTCGACTCCACCTCGCCGACGGAGTCACCGGGCGCGACCGTCGCGCCCACGTCGGGGAGCTGGACGTACACCACGTCGCCAAGGGCCTCGGCGGCGTACGCCGTGACGCCGACGGTCACCGTGATGGCCTCGTCAAGGCCGGCCACCCACTCGTGCTCCTTGGTGTAGCTCAGCTCGTCAGGGATGTTGCTCACTTGTTCCTCCTGTAGAAGGGCAGCTCCACGAGGTCCATGGCCTCATGGCTGCCCCGGATGTCCACGGCCAGACCTTCGTCCGCCCCGGTGTCGACGTAGGCCATCGCGATGGGCCTGCCCAGGGTCTGGGAGGGGGCACCGCTGGTGACCTCGCCGACGACGGCACCGTCCTTGGTGACCGGGAACCCGTGGCGGGGCACCCGGCGGCCCCGGGCGACGAGACCGACGAGCCGGCGCCGCGGCGGCGTGTCCTTGACCGCCTCCAGCGCCGACCTGCCGACGAAGTCGCCCGGCTTGTCGAATTTCACCACTCTGCCCAGCCCCGCGTCGAACGGGGTCAGCTCGGCGCTCAGCTCGTTGCCGTACAGCGGCATGCCGGCCTCCAGGCGCAGCGTGTCGCGGCTGGACAGGCCCGCGGGGCGCAGCCCGTACGGCTCGCCGGCCCGCGTGAGGGCGTGCCAGAGCGGCACGGCGTCCTCGTTGGCCACGAACAGCTCGAACCCGTCCTCGCCGGTGTAGCCGGTGCGCGCGATCAGCGCCTGCCGCCCGTCGACCACGCCGGGCAGTCCCGCGTAGTACTTGAGGCCGGGCAGGTCGGCGTCGGTGAGGGTGGCGAGGATCTCCTGCGCGTGCGGCCCCTGCACGGCGATCAGCGCGTACTGCTCGGAGCGGTCCTCGACCACCGCGTCGTACGACTTGGCGCGCCCGCCCAGCTCGGCGGCGACCTTCTCGTAGTTGGAGGCGTTGGCCACGACCATGAACTCCTCGTCGCCCAGCCGGTAGACGATGAGGTCGTCGAGCACCCCGCCCCGCTCATTGACGATCATGGTGTAGCGGGCGCGGCCGGGCACGAGGGCCGACAGGTGGCCGACCAGGGCGTAGTCGAGCGCCTCGCCCGCCTGCGGCCCGGTGACGAAGATCTCGCCCATGTGCGAGAGGTCGAACAGCCCGGCCGCGCCGCGGACGGCGTTGTGCTCGGCGGACTCGCTGCCGTAGCGCAGCGGCATCAGCCAGCCGGCGAAGTCGGTGAGCGTGGCGCCGAGACTCTCGTGAACGTCTCGCAACGGTGTGGGTCGGGACATTTCGCACCTCAGGGCAGGGTCGGATGCCAGGATCCTCCCCCTCTGTCATGGTTGCCTGAGAGCTTCGCCCGGGCTTTGCCGGACTTTCACCTTCGGCGAGGCCCGGGGGCCTGCTTTCCAGAGGTCACCTCGTCCGTGCGGTCCTTTGCCTTGAGAGGTTCGCGGGGAGGGCTTGCTCCTTCAGGGACCCTGGATGGCTGTCAGGGCGCTCTCCCGCACGGGTTCGCCGGTGATGCCCGCAAGCCTAGTGCCGTGACGGGGCTGTTGTCGCGTGCGCCCCCTCGGGATCGCCGGGTCCGTCTCAGCAGGCGGCCACCAGGGCCTCGAACAGCGCGCAGTCGGCCGCCGCCTCCGGATGCCACTGGACGGCCAGGGCGAACGGGTGCCCGTCCAGCTCCACGGCCTCCACCGTGCCGTCGCCGGCCGTGGCCGTCACGGTCAGCCCCCGCCCGAGACGGTTCACGGCCTGGTGGTGGTAGTGCGGCACCTCCACCGGCTCGGCGCCGAGCGCCTTGGCCAGCCGCGAGCCCGGCGCGGGCCGTACCGGCAGGTGGCCGAACACGCCCGGCGCGGGTGAGTGCCCGGTGTGGCCGACCACGTCCGGCAGGTGCTGGTGGAGGCTGCCGCCGAGCGCCACGTTCAAAACCTGCAGCCCGCGGCAGACGCCCAGGTAGGGCAGCCCCCGCTCCAGCGCCGCCGTCAGCAGCGCGAACTCCGCGTCGTCGCGGAAATTGCGCACGTAGCCGGTGCGCTCGTGCGGCTCCTCGCCGTAGCGGGCGGGGTCGATGTCGCCCCCGCCGGCCAGGACGAGCCCGTCCAGCCGCGCCGCCACCGGGCCGGGCTCGCCGGCCGGCGGCAGCAGCACCGGCTGCCCGCCGGCCCGCACCACCTGCTCCACGTACATGAACGGCAGGAGCGCGGTGTCCAGCTCCCAGACGGTGTAGCGCGCGGGCTCCACGTACGTCGTGATGCCGATGACCGGACGGGACACGATCAGCCCCCCTACAGCGGCGTCACGTACGCGCCGGAGATGCCCCCGTCGACGAGGAACTCCGACGCCGTGACGAACGACGCGTCGTCGCTGGCCAGGAACGCCACCGCGGCGGCGATCTCCGACGCCTCGGCGAACCGGCCCACCGGCACGTGCACGAGCCTGCGCTGCGCCCGCTCCGGGTCCTTGGCGAACAGCTCCTGGAGCAGCGGCGTGTTGACCGGCCCGGGGCACAGGGCGTTGACCCGGATGCCCTCGCGGGCGAACTGCACGCCGAGCTCCCGCGACATGGCCAGCACGCCGCCCTTGGAGGCCGTGTAGGAGATCTGCGAGGTGGCCGACCCCATGACCGCCACGAACGACGCCGTGTTGATGATCGAGCCCTTGCCCTGCCGCCGCATGTACGGGATGACGTGCTTGCAGCACAGGTACACGCTCGTCAGGTTCACCTCCTGCACGCGCCGCCAGGCGTCGAGCCCGGTCTCCAGGATCGAGTCGTCGTCGGGGGGCGAGATGCCGGCGTTGTTGAACGCCACGTCCACGCTGCCGTACGTCTCGAACGCCGTCCGGTACATCCGCTCGACGTCGTCCTCGCTGGTCACGTCCGCCAGCACGAACAACCCGCCGACCTCGGCCGCGGCCTTGGTGCCCGCCTCCTCGTCGACGTCCACGCACACGACCCGCGCGCCCTCCTGGGCGAACCGGCGCGCCGTGGCCAGTCCGATGCCGCTGCCCGCGCCGGTGACGACGGCGACCCGGTCCTGCAAACGCTGCATAGATGTCACTCCCTGCTCGATTGGTCGCTCACCGCTCCTCATTCGCTTCGCGGAGTCCCTCCTTCGTCGGGCCTCCACTCCGCTCACTGCGTCGGGTTCACTCCGATGAAATGAAGACGTTCTTGGTCTCGGTGAACGCGGACAGGGCGTCGGGGCCGAGCTCGCGGCCGAGGCCGGACTGCTTGAAGCCGCCGAACGGCGTCCAGTAGCGCACCGACGAGTTGGAGTTGACCGACAGGGCGCCGGCCTCCACCGCGCGGGCCACGCGCAGCGCCCGGCCGACGTCGCGGGTCCAGATGGAGCCGCTCAGGCCGTAGCGGGTGTCGTTGGCGATCCGGACGGCCTCCGCCTCGTCGGCGAACGGGACGACCGACACGACCGGGCCGAAGATCTCCTCGGTGAAGGCGCGGTCGGTGACCTTCGAGGTCAGCACCGTCGCCGGGAACCAGTAGCCCTTGCCCTGCGGGCAGGTGCCCCGCAGGTGCGGCTCGCCGTCCACGAAGCCGCGCACGCGTTCGAGGTGCTCGGCGCTGACCAGCGGCCCCATCTCGGTGCTCTCGTCGAGCGGGTCGCCCACCTTGACGCCGAGCACGGCCGGCGCGAGGCGTTCGAGGAACTCGTCGTAGACCTCGGCCTGGACGAGCAGCCGGGAACGGGCGCAGCAGTCCTGGCCGGAGTTGTCGAAGACCGCGTAGGGGGCGGCCCGGGCGGCCTTGTCGAGGTCGGCGTCGGCGAAGACGATGTTGGCCGACTTGCCGCCGAGCTCCAGGGTGATGCGCTTGACGTGGGCCGCGGCCTTGGCGGCGATCTCCTTGCCCACCTCGGTCGAGCCGGTGAACACGATCTTGGCCACGTCCGGGTGCTCGACCAGCCGGGCTCCCGCGACCTCCCCTGCCCCGGGCAGGACCTGGAGCACCCCCTCGGGGAGGCCCGCCGCCAGGGCCAGCTCGGCCAGCCGCAGCGCGGTCAGCGGGGTCCACTCGGCGGGCTTGACGATCACCGTGTTGCCCGCCGCGAGCGCCGGGGCGACGCCCCAGCTCGTGATCAGCATCGGGAAGTTCCAGGGCACGATGACGCCCACGACGCCCAGCGGCTCCTGGAACGTGACGTCCACGCCCCCGGGCACCGGGATCTGCTTGCCGTGGTTGCGCTCGGGCGCGCCCGCGTAGAAGTGGAGGACGTCGCGGACCGCGCCCGCCTCCCAGCGGGAGTTGCCGATGGGGTGGCCGGCGTTGGCCGTCTCCAGCCGGGCCAGCTCCTCGCCGTGCCGGTCCACCAGGTCGGCGAAGCGGCGCAGCAGCCGCGCCCGGTCACCGGGCGCCACCTCCCGCCAGGACGCGTAGGCGCGCCTGGCACGCTCCACAGCCCGGTCCACCTCGGCCGCGTCGGCCAGTTCGACCTCGGCGACGACGTCCTCGGTCGCCGGATTGATGATCTTCATATCGTGTCCGTCACAGTCGTCACATCCGTTCGAAGCCGCGGAACAGCTCCCAGTCCGTCACCGCCGCGTCGAAGGCGGCCAGCTCCACTCTGGCGCCGTTCGCGTAGTGCGCCACCACGTCCTCGCCGAACGCCTCGCGGGCCGGCTTCGAGCGCTCGAACAGCGCCAGCGCGTCACGCAGCGTGTGGGGCACGGTCTCGGCGTCCGAGGCGTAGGCGTTGCCCTCGAACGGGTCCTCCAGCGGCAGCTCGTTCTCGATGCCGTACAGCCCGGCCGCGACCAGCGCCGACACGGCGAGGTACGGGTTCACGTCGCCGCCGGGAACCCGGTTCTCCACGCGCAGCGACTCCCCGTGGCCCACCAGGCGCAGGGCGCAGGTGCGGTTGTCCAGGCCCCACTTGACCGCGGTCGGCGCGAAGCTGCCCGGCACGTACCTCTTGTACGAGTTGATGTTGGGCGCGAACAGCAGCGTGAGCTCCCGCAGGCAGGCGAGCTGCCCGGCGACGAAGCGGGCGCCGAGCTGCGACATCCCGTACGGCCCGTCGCCCGCCATGACCGGCTCCCCGTCGAGGCTCCGCACGGAGATGTGGACGTGGCAGGAGTTGCCCTCCCGCTGGTTGGGCTTGGCCATGAAGGTGATCGAGCGGCCCTCCTGGGCGGCGATCTCCTTGGCGCCGTTCTTGTAGATCGCGTGGTTGTCGCAGGTGCGCAGCGCCTCGGCGTAGCGGAAGGCGATCTCGTGCTGGCCGAGGTTGCACTCGCCCTTGGCCGACTCGACGTACAGGCCGGCGCCCTCCATCTCGCGCCGGATCCGGCGTAGCAGGGGCTCCACGCGGGCGGTGCCGAGCAGGGAGTAGTCGACGTTGTAGAGGTTCGCGGGCGTCAGGTCGCGGTAGCCGCGCCTCCAGGCGTCCTCGTAGGTGTCGTCGTAGACGACGAACTCCAGCTCGGTGCCGACGTAGGCGGCCAGGCCGCGCTCGGCCAGGCGGGCGAGCTGGCGGCGCAGGATCTGCCGGGGCGAGGCGGTCACGTCCGCGCCGTCCTCCCACACCAGGTCGGCCATGAGCATGGCCGTGCCCTCCTGCCACGGGACGCGGCGCAGCGTGGACAGATCGGGCCGCATGACGAAGTCGCCGTAGCCGCGCTCCCAGGACGACATGGCGTACCCGGAGACCGTGTTCATGTCGACGTCCACGGCCAGCAGGTAGTTGCAGCCCTCCGAGCCGTGGCTCAGGACCTCTTCCAGGAAGAAGCGCGCGGACAGCCGCTTGCCCTGCAGGCGGCCCTGCATGTCGGCGATCGCCAGCAGCACGGTGTCGATCCGCCCGGCCGCCACCTCCTCGCGCAGCTCCCGCACTCCGAGGAGGCCCGGGGTGTAACCGGGTCTGCCACTGGGCCTGCCGGGCGTGTTCGGCTCGCTCACGTGCTCACTCCCGTCCGGCCGCCGCGCATTCCCGTTGATTGGGCTAGTGTCAGACCATTGATGTGCATGATGCGATGAATTGTCAAGACCCGAGGACACGTTGGACGAGTCTGCGCGTTTGATGACGGTGCTCCGCCCGGTACGGGCGGGCAACGCCTTCGAGGAGACCGTGGAACGGCTGCTCCAGGCGATCAAGCTCGGCGTGGTCCCGCCGGGCGCCAAGCTTCCGCCCGAGCGGGAGCTGGCCGTCCGGCTCGGCATCAGCAGGGTGACGCTGCGCGAGGCCATCCGCGCGCTCCAGGAAGCCGGCTATCTCGACGTACGGCGGGGCCGCTATGGCGGCGCGTTCGTCACCTACGTCCCGCCCGAGCCCGGCACGGGCGACCTGCGCCGCGTCGTGGCCGACATGGGCACCGCCGACCTGACCGACGCGCTGACGTTCCGGATGGCGGTGGAGTGCGGCGCCGCGGCCGTGCTCGCCGCGAGCGAGCTCACCGACGAGCGGCGGGCGGTGCTGCGCCGCCGGCTGGCCGACCTCGACGAGGCCCGCGTCGAGGACTACCGCCGCCTCGACACCGCCTTCCACCTGTCCATCGCCGAGCTCACCGGCTCGGCGCTGCTCGCCGCCACCTGCGCGGACGCCCGCCTGCGGGTCGGCGACCTGCTCAACGCCATCCCGATGCTCCAGGTCAACCTGGAGCACTCCGCGAGCCAGCACCAGGCGATCGTCGCCGCCATCCTCGCGGGCGATCCCGAGGCGGCCCGCCGCGCCGTCGCCGAGCACCTGGAGGGCACCGCCGCGCTGCTGCGCGCGTTCCTCTCCTGACGCCGGTGCCCGATGCCCCTTCCGGGGTGCCCGATTGGGTACAAGCCCGCCCATGGCGGCAGACCCGTAGCATCGAGGACGAAGGTCATGGGGAACTGGTTCCAGCAGAGCATCATCGCGACGGGACGGCTGCCGCTGTTCTGTTACTTCGTCGCGCTCATCGTCTCGTTCATCGCCACCCGCATCAACGTGCGCCTGATCAGGGCGAAGGTCGGCTGGTTCCGCGACGTCAACGTCGGGGAGATGCACATCCACCACGTGGTCTTCGGCGTGGTGCTGATGCTCGTGGGCGGGGTCAGCGGGCTGATCGTCTCGTCGGCGTCGCAGGTCGGCTACGCCGCCGCGGCGTCGATCTTCGGGATCGGCTCGGCGCTCGTGCTCGACGAGTTCGCGCTCATCCTCCATCTGCACGACGTGTACTGGGAGGAGGAGGGCCGCACGTCGGTGGACGCGGTGTTCGTCGCGGTCGCCGTCGCGGGGCTGCTGCTCACCGGGCTCCGGCCGCTGACCTGGGACTACGGTACGCCGGTCAACCCGGCGCTGCTCATCGTGGCCAACCTGGCGCTGGCCGTCGTCACGCTGCTCAAGGGCAAGATCTGGACCGGGCTCGTGGGGCTGTTCGTCCCGGTGCTGCTGGTGGTCGGAGCCGTACGGCTGGCGCGACCGGGGTCGCCGTGGGCGCACTGGTTCTTCGCGAGGCGCTCGCCGCGCAAGATGGCCAAGGCGGTCCACCGGGAGGAGCGGTGGCGACGCCCGGCGATCACCGCCAAGATCGCCTTCCAGGAGTTCCTGTCGGGCCGTCACGACCTGCCGTCCACCCGGCGCGGACGTCGGCTGCCCTGACCTCTGCGGACCCGGACGTGCCCGAGGTCGGCCGGCGGCGTACCGCCGTCGCGGAGCGCCCGTGCGTCGGCGGAGTACGGCCGTTACGACGGTCCGCCCTCCCGGGCCGAGAACTCGCGCGCCACCAGCCGGGTCAGCTTGCTGATCCCCGGCAGCAGCACGTCGTTCTGCCGCAGCCAGCGCACCGCGTACTGGAAGCACGCGGTCGGGCCGCTGCGCGTTCCGCTGAGCGCCTGTGCCGACTTCCCCTCGGCTGACTGCACGATCAGCGGTATCTCCTCCTTGTGAGCGTCGCCGTACCGCCAGGTGAGCAACTGCGTGACGTCGAACAGGCGCTCATCCAGCAGCCCTGGGCAGCAGCCGCTTCGCGTCCTCTGGAATGACGTGAAGGTGAGCCCTGACGGCGCTGAACGTCGAAGCCCTCTTTCCTGCCTGGCCCCGGCTCGATCCGGTAACCGTTCGCGGTGACGCTCACCCGGTCGCCGGTCAGCAGCGTCACCGAGCCCGACACCCCAGTCACGGGAGACACCGGCTCGGCCGCCTGCGCGGCGCTCGTGGTGCCGCCTGTGATGAGAGATCCCGCCACGATCATGGCGAGGGTTCCGTGAGTTGATTTCATCTGCTCTCTCGTCGTCGATGTGCGGAGAGTTGATCCTCCGATGGAGCAGAGACGCTGATGGCCTGGGAAGCGACTCTGCCGTGCCTTCTGGTCAGCAGGGGACCTTGGAGGCGGGCGCCGTCGGGGGGGGGGGGGGGGGGGGGGGGGGGGGGGGCCGGGCGGGGGGGGGGGGGGCGGGCGGCCGGGCCGAGAGGGGGGGCGCGCGGCGCGCCGGCCCCCCC
>NZ_JBITIP010000011.1:0-307740 GCF_044459125.1 Nonomuraea sp. NPDC050383 | reverse complement strand
TTTCCCAGGTGAAAGCATCGCCCAGTGGTTCTGAACTGGGCGTTTGCCTTCGTTCGGGACGAAGAGGTCGTGGGTTCAAATCCCGCCACCCCGACAGCCAGGTAGAGGGTCTGATTCGCTAAGCGGGTCGGGCCCTTTTCCGTTTCCGGAAGTCGATGGGAGCCGATCGGGTAGCCGTCTCACTCGGACTCAACCCGTCGGCATGTCGCCGAAGATCGTGTTCATGGTGTGGGCGCCCTTGGTGATCACCGGCTTGAGCTGGTGCGGTATACCGCTTCCGTGACGCTGGTGCCGACGTGCCCGACGAGATCGGCGATGGTCTCGATGGGTACGCCCTGGTCACTCATGATCGAGACGAATGAGTGACGTAGCTCGCGGGGCGTCCAGTCGGTTCCGATCCCCGCGTCAAAGGGGGCGACTGCCACTGCGGACCCGAGGCCGCGACACCGATGCCGGCCAGGGTGCCGAAGAAGCCGCAGCCGCTCACCACACCGGCCGCGCCCGTCCAAGGGCTGACTCGCCCACGGGTTCCCAGTGATGTGCGGTCCGACGTCAGGAGGAGCACCGCGGCGGGCGCATCGGCGAAGTCGCCGGTCTCGGGGCGCTTTGTCACGAGTGCCGGGGGGTTTCTATGCTCGGCGTGTGCTGGGCAGAGACGACGAGACAGATCTGCTCGAGTCGTTGCTGCGGCACGCCGCCGAGGGACGCGGCGGCGGGGTGATCCTCCTCGGGGAGCCGGGAATCGGCAAGACCACCCTGCTGTCCCACGCGGAGGAGCGGGCGGCCGGCTTCCTGGTGCTGCGCGCCGTCGGCGCCGCGCCGGAGTCCGATCTCGCGTACGCGACCCTGCACCAGTTGTTGTTCCCCGTGCTCGGCTCGGTGGACGAGCTGCCGGGCCCCCAGGCGCAGGCCCTGAACATCCTGTTCGGACGCGCACATGGAGCACCACCTGATCCGTTCCTGGTGGCGTTGTCGACCCTGTCGTTGTTGTCCCTGCTGGCCGACACCCGCCCCGTGTTGTGCGTCGTCGACGACGCGCACTGGGCGGACCAGCCGACGCTGAAGACGCTGGCGTTCGTCGCCCGGCGCCTGGACAACGAGCCCGTCGCGCTGGCGCTGGCCGCGCGGGCCGATGAGGGGCACGGCGCCGACCTGCCCGACGTGCGCCGCGTCCCGCTCACGGGCCTCGGCCGCGAGGCGGCCAAGGCGTTGCTCGCCGAGCGCCTTGGCGAGCGGCGGCTGACCGACAGCGAGCAGAGCCACCTGCTGACCGCCACGGGCGGGAACCCCCTGGCCCTGATCGAGCTCGCCGGAAGGCCGCAGCCCCCGGAGGGCACGCACGAGCCGCTCGCCATGACCGACGAGTTGCAGCGGTCGTTCCTGGCCAGGGTCCGGGCGCGGCACGCCGAGTCGCTGCCACTGCTGCAGCTCATCGCCGCCCATGGCACGGGCGGCGTCGGCACCCTCGAGAAGGCGGCCGCGACGCTGCCGGCGGACACCGGCCCGCTGCACCGCGCCGAGCTCGACGAGCTCCTGACCTACGACGGGACGCGGCTGGCGTTCCGGCATCCACTGATCCGGTCCGCGATCTATCACAGCGCCACGCCTGACCGGCGGGCCACGATCCATCGAGCCCTTGCCGCGGCCTTCGACAGCCTGGCCGACCAGCATCGCCGTGCCTGGCATCTCGGCCAGGCCGCCGTGGGACCCGACGAGCAGGCCGCCGAGGAGCTGGAGCGCTCGGCTGAGCAGGCCGCCCTGCGCGGTGGCCCCGCCGCGGCCATGGCCGCTTTGGCCAAGGCGGCCGAGCTCACCGCGGACGGTCCGCGCCGGGGACGGCGGCTGTGGTCTGCCGCGCACGCCGCCGCCCTGGGCGGGTTCACCGAGAAGGCCGCGGAACTGCTCGATCGAGCGGAGCGCGAGCCCCACCTTGACGAGGAGGACCGGATCCCGCTGGCCGTGATGCGCGCCATCGTGGCCGAGTTCGCCGGCTCGCCCGAGGACGCGATGGACCTCATCAGGCCGTGGATCCCCCGCGTACTGCGCCTTGATCGGCGCCGGTTCACGCCCACTGTCGCCATGTACGGCGACCTGGGCACCCGCGCCAACCGGCCGGACGCATGGTCCGAGCTCGCCGGCTGGCTGGAGAACATCGCGCTGGCGCCGGACGACCCGGAGGACGCGGTGCTGCTGCTCCTGCGCCGTGCTTGTCACGCCCGTTCCGGCCGTCATGTGGCGCCTGCCATGGCGGAGGACGGCGCCGCGATCGAGTCGCTCACCGATCCGATCTTGATGACGCTGGCCGGGGCCCTGGCTCGCGGGCTCGGCGAGCACGAGCTGAGCAGGCGCCTGTACCGCGACGCCGGGCGGCGGGCGCGTGCCAACGGATCGCTGGGCGCGCTCGCCTGGAATCTGGAGTACCAGGCCGCCGACGAAATCACGCGCGGCAGGTTCGGGGTCGCCGAGGCGTATGCGGAGGAGGGGTACCAGTTCGCCATGGAGGTGGGCCAGCCGAGTACGGCCTGCCGTAATCGGGGGCTGCTGGCCCTGTGCGCGGCCGTTCAGGGCCGTCCCGACGCCGCCGAACTGGCCGCCGACGTCCTGGCTGAGGCGAGCAGCCGCAGGCTGGCCGACGCGAGGTCCTATGCCCTGCGTGCGCTGGGCCTCATCGAGCTGGGCGCAGGCAGATATCGGGAGGCCGCGCGGCACTTGGAGGCGGTCGGCGGCTGGGACACCTACACGCCCCCGGACGTCGTCGTGGGAGTCGTCCCCGACCTCGTCGAAGCGCTGGTCCGCGCCGGCGAGCACGAGCGGGCGGCCGCAGCCGCGGCCCGCTACGTCGGGTGGGCCAGGCACGCGGTCTCGCTGGAGCATGCCGCCCTCGCGGCCCGTTGCCGCGCGCTGATCAGCACCGATGGCACCGCCGACGACCACTACGCGGAGAGCCTGAGGCTGCACGCCGGCTTCGACGCCCCGCTGGAGCATGCCAGGACCGAGCTGCTGCGCGGCGAGCGGTTGCGGCGTGACCGGCGACGTTCGGAGGCACAGCATCACCTGCGCGGCGCGGTGGAGACCTTCCGCCGTATCGGCGCGCTCGCCTGGGCCGGCCGTGCGCTGAGCGAGCTACGCGCGACGGGTGGGTCGGTACGCGCGCCCGGAGCAGGAGCTTTGAGCACGCTCACCGCGCAGGAGCTGCGCATCGCGCTGGCCGTCAGTGAAGGGCTGACCAACCGGGAGATCGCCGCCCAGCTGTTCCTCAGCCCGCGGACGGTGGACTACCACCTGCGCAAGGTCTTCCAGAAGACCGACATCACCTCGCGAGCCGAGCTCATGCGGCTGGTCCTCGCCGAACGCCCAGCCTGATACCGGCTGATACCGGCGACTTCACTGATTCGGCGACCGCCGGGGCCTTCCTAACGTTGGCGACGTCGTGTTCCTCGCGTCAGGAGCCCCGCAAGGTCGCTTCACGAGCCACTCCTTCACTGAGCGGGCGTATCGCACGCCAGGCATCACGACGCGACCGCGCTGCTCGCCGTTGCGGTCGGGTGCGAAGCCGTCATGGACCCGGACGTTCGCGTCCGAGGGCCATGGCCGATCGCACGATGTGCCAGATCACTCACTGTCAGAACCCGCCGAAGGAGGACGTTCATGCCGTCCACAGAGACAACCCCGGGGGCGCACACCGGCGCCAGAGCCTGGCTCGGGCTCGCTGTGCTGGTCCTGCCCGCCATGTTGTTGTTCATGATGCTGACCGTCTTGTTCCTGGCCATTCCCCAGTTGGCCGCGGACCTGAAGCCGAGCAGCACCCAGACGTTGTGGATCATCGACATCTACGGCTTTCTCATGGCCGGTCTCCTGGTCACCATGGGCACCTTGGGCGACCGCATCGGTCACCGCCGGCTGCTGATCGCGGGCGCGGCCGTCTTCGCCGTCGTGTCGGTGATCGCGGCCAACACCTCCGACCCCGCCTTGATGATCGTCTGGCGGGCGCTGCTGGGCATCGCCGCGGCCACCCAGATGCCCGCCACCCTAGGACTGATCTTCTCCACCTTCGCCGACCCCCGGCAGCGCGGCATCGCCGTCGGCGTCTGGTCGGGCGGCATCTCCGTCGGCACTGGTCTCGGCCCGGTGATCGGCGGCGCGCTGCTGGAGGCGTTCTCCTGGCGCGCGGCCTTCCTCGTCGCGGTGCCCATCATGGCGATCGTCGTGATCGGCGCCCCGCTGCTGCTGCCCAACCCCCGCAACCCGGCCGCCGGCCGCGTGGACCTGTTCAGCGTGCTGCTGTCGCTGGCCACGCTGCTGCCGATCGTCTACGGCGTCAAGGAACTGGCCAAGCCCGACGCGCTGCTGCCCGCGCTGGCCGGCATCGCGGCCGGGCTGGCGTTCGGCGCGTGGTTCGTGCTGCGGCAGTTGCGCCTGCCCGAGCCACTGCTGGACGTGCGGCTGTTCGCCAACCGCACGGTCGGCGGCGCGCTGAGCGTCTTCCTGCTGGCGGCGACCGCGCTCGGTGGCGTCTACCTGCTGTTCACCCAGTACCTGCAGCTCGTCGAGGGGCTCTCGCCACTGAGGGCAGGGCTGTGGGTGCTGCCCGGGGCCGCCCTGCTGGTGGTCGTCTCCGCCGTCTCACCCGCCCTGGTACGGCGCGTCCGCCCTGGATACCTCATCGCGGCCGGGCTGGCCGTGCAGGTGATCGGCTACCTGATGCTCACCCACGTCGACGCCGCCGGCGGGCTCCCGCTGCTGGTCGCGGGGTTCATCGTGCTGTATCCCGCTGTCGCGCCGTCCATGGCTCTGACCACGAACCTGGTCGTCGGCTCGGTGCCGCCGCAGAAGGCAGGGGCGGCGTCCGGGCTGGCCACCACCTGCAGCGACCTGGGCATCTCGCTCGGCATCGCGATCATCGGCAGCATCGCCGCCGCCGTCTACCGCGCCCAGACCGCCACCACGATCCCGCCCGGACTGCCGTCAGCGGCCTCCGCGGCCGGCCGCGAGAGCCTGGACGGCGCAGTCTCGGCCGCGCAGAGCCTGCCGGCCGAGCTCGGCACGGCGCTGCTCACCCCGGCCCGCGAGGCCTTCACCAGCGGGCTCAACACCGCCGCCGTCATCGCCGCGGCCATCGCAGCCGGCGCGGCGATCCTCGCGATCGCCAAGCTCCGCCATATCCCCGCGACCGGCCCCGCCGCCGGGGCCGAGCAGTCCTGACGCACCCCAGCCGCGAAAGAAGACCACTGTTGACCACGGACCCGAACGCGATTCTCACCACCTACAGCATCGAGGAGCTGCGTCAACGGCACAGCGTCAAGTGGCGGGAGTTCCCGCCGGACGTCCTGCCCATGCGCATCGCCGAGATGGACACTCCGCTCGCCGAGCCCGTTGCCGAAGCGCTGGTCGCTGCCATCGGCCGCGGCGACACCGGGTACGCGCTCGCCGGAGCGCTGCCGGAGGCGTTCGCCGGGTTCGCCGCCCGGCGGTACGGCTGGCGCCCCGACGCCACCGCCGCCCGCCTGGTCCCGGACGTCATGTCCGGCATCGTGGAGATCCTGCAGATCATCTCCGAGCCCGGCGACCGCGTCGTCGTCAACACCCCCGGATACCCGCCGTTCTTCTACTGGATCGAGCGCATCGGCCGCCAGGTGGTCCCCAGCCCGCTGGCCGGCGGGCCGGACGGGCACCGGCTCGACCTGGACCGGCTGGAACGCGACTTCGCCGCCGGCGCGCGGGCGTACCTGCTGTGCAACCCGCACAATCCCACCGGCATGGTCCTCACCCGCGAGGAGCTGACGCAGGTGGCCGCGCTGGCCGACCGCCACGACGTGCGGGTCGTCACCGACGAGATCCTCGCGCCCCTCACCTACCCCGGCCACCGGCACATCCCTTTCCCGTCCCTGGACAGCCCCGCCGCGGCCCGTTCCGTCGCCCTCGTCTCGGCCTCCAAGGCCTGGAACATCGCCGGGCTCAAGGCCGCCCTCGCGGTGCCTGGGGGCGAGGCCCGCGCCGAGGTGGCGGCCATCCATGAGGAGGTCAGCGAAGGCGCCGGCCTGTTCGGCGTGGTCGCCTCCGAGGCGGCCTTCACCCATGGTGACCCCTGGCTCCAGGAGTTGATCGCCGACCTGGACGAGAACCGCCGCAGCCTGGCCGCCCAGCTCGCCGACCGCCTGCGCGGAATCGGCTATCACCTGCCCCAGGCAGGCTATGTGGCCTGGCTCGACTGCCACGCGCTCGGCTGGGGCGACGACCCCGCTCAGATCTTCCTGCGTCACGGCAGGGTCGGCCTGTCGTCCGGCACCAGGTTCGGGCCGCCTGGGTATGGGTTCGTCCGCCTCAACTTCGCCACCGCACCGGACCGGCTCACCGAGGCCGTTCACCGTATGGCCATCGCCCGCGATCGGGTGGGTAACCGTCCCTGTCCACGTGACCTCAGACTCAGAGATCGAAGTCGAGGCTGAACTGCTCGGCATCTGGCGTTGTGGGAGCCGTAGTGAGGCCTCTGACGGCCGTTGCTACGACGGACCATAGTCGCGTACGTTGACGGCTCCGAGCCGGTGTCCGCTCGGAGCCGTCAAGGTACCTCTACTTGAATCGGCGTAGCCGCAGGCTGTTGCTCACCACGAACACGCTGGAGAAGGCCATGGCCGCCCCCGCGATCATCGGGTTGAGCAGGCCGAGGGCGGCCAGCGGCAGGGCGGCCACGTTGTAGGCGAAGGCCCAGAACAGGTTGCTCTTGATCGTGCCGAGTGTCTTGCGGGAGAGCCTGATGGCGTCGGCGGCCACCCGCAGGTCCCCACGGACCAGGGTCAGGTCGCTCGCCTCGATCGCCGCGTCGGTGCCGGTGCCCATCGCGAGACCCAGGTCGGCCTGGGCGAGCGCGGCGGCGTCGTTGACGCCGTCGCCCACCATGGCCACGACCCTGCCCTCGCTCTGGAGCTCCTTGACGACGTCGACCTTGTCGGCGGGCAGCACTTCGGCGATGACCTCGTCGATGCCCACCTCGGCGGCCACGGTCTTGGCCACGGCCTCGTTGTCGCCGGTGAGCAGCACCGGGGTGAGCCCGAGGGCCCGCAGCTGTGCGATGGCCTCCTTGCTGGTCGGCTTCACCACGTCGGCCACCACCAGCACCGCCCGCGCCTGACCGTCCCAGCCCACCGCGACCGCGGTACGGCCGGTGGTCTGGGCGTCCTGCAGAGCCCGCTCCAGGTCAGGAGTGAGGTGCTGCGACCACTCCTCCAGGAGCCGGGGTCGGCCGACCAGGACCGCGTGGCCGTCGACGATCCCCTGCACGCCGAGTCCCTCGATGTTGGCGAAGTCCTCAACGGTGGCGTCGGAACCGGCGGCACGGGCGATGGCCTGGGCGATCGGGTGCTCGGAGGCGTGCTCCAGCGCGCCCGCCAGGCGCAGCACCTCCTCCCGGCTCTCGCCCTCGGCCACGTGCACGTCCACCAGGGTCATCTTGCCCTCGGTGACCGTGCCGGTCTTGTCCAGCACGACCGTGTCGATCTTCCGGGTGGACTCCAGCACCTCCGGCCCCTTGATGAGGATGCCGAGCTGCGCGCCCCGACCGGTGCCGACCAGCAACGCCGTTGGCGTGGCCAGGCCGAGCGCGCACGGGCACGCGATGATCAGCACCGCCACCGCGGCCGTGAAGGCGGCCCCCACGCCGTCGCCGGTGCCGAGCCAGAAACCCAGCGTCCCGAGCGCCAGCGCGATCACGATCGGCACGAAGATGCCCGAGATCCGGTCGGCCAGCCGCTGCACCGCGGCTTTGCCGGTCTGCGCCTCCTCCACCAGCTTGGCCATCTGCGCCAGCTGGGTGTCGGCACCGACCCGGGTCGCGCGGACGATCAATCGGCCGCCCGCGTTCACCGTCGCACCGGTCACCCCGTCGCCCGGCTTGACCTCGACGGGCACGGACTCACCGGTCAGCATGGAGGCGTCGACCGCCGAGGTGCCTTCCTCGATCACCCCGTCGGTGGCGATCTTCTCACCGGGACGGACGATGAACCGGTCTCCGACCGAAAGCGCATCGACCGGCACCCGCCGACCGTCTGCCAGCTCCACGTCCTTGGCGCCCAGCTCCAGCAAGGCTCGCAACGCCGCGCCCGCCCGCCGCTTGGAGCGGGCCTCGAAATAGCGGCCGGCCAGGATGAACGCCGTGACGCCCGCAGCCGCCTCCAGATAGATGTTGCCGGAGCCGTCGGTGCGCTCGATGGTGAACGCGAACGGGTGCGTCATTCCGGGCGTGCCGGCGGTGCCGAAGAACAGCGCCCACAGCGACCAGCCCAGCGCGGCGATGGTGCCGATCGAGATCAGCGTGTCCATCGTCGCAGCCCCGTGCCGCAGGTTGGTCCAGGCCGCCTTGTGGAACGGCCAGCCCGCGTACACCACCACAGGTGCCGCCAAGGTCAGCGACAGCCACTGCCAATGGGTGAACTGCAACGGCGGCACCATCGCCATGGCGATCACCGGCACGGCCAGCACCACAGACGTGATCAGGCGTTGGCGAAGGGGCCGGAGCTCGTCCTCCGGTTCCTGCTCGGCTGCCCCCGCCTCCGACTTGGGCGATGCCGGCAGGGCGGCGGTGTAGCCGGCCTTCTCCACCTCGGCGATGAGCTGCTGCGGGTCGACGCCTTCGGGGAAGCTGACCTTCGCCTTCTCCGTGGCGTAGTTGACCGTCGCGGTCACGCCGTCCATCTTGTTCAGCTTGCGCTCGATGCGGTTGGCGCACGAGGCGCAGGTCATGCCCCCGATCGAGAGCTCGACCGCGTTCTGCCGGTCATCGGTGACCTGAGACATCAGCGCTCTCCTTTCTCTCGCTCAGTGGCTGTGGTCGCCGTGCTCGGTCGAGGTGGGCGTGGGTGTCGGGATCGCCGGCCGCCCGCCCGCGCCGACGGTGAAGTCGGCGGTGCGGACCTTGCCGTCGTGCTGGAAGTCGAGGAACAGCCGGTAGTCGCCGACGCTGGGCACCTCGGCGTAGAAGACGATCTCGGGCCCGGATTTGGTCTTGCCGTCGCCGGGTTCGCCGTCCGGGTGGACGTGCAGGTAGGCGAGGTCTCGGGCGCGCAGGGCCACCAGGTGACCGTAGGCGCCGAGGTACGGCTGGAGGTCGGTGACCGGCTTGCCGTCCTTGCTGACCCTGAGAGTGAGCTTGCTCGCCTGTCCTGGCGCCAGCTCGCCGTCGAGTGTGACCTCGTATCCGTCGACGCCGGCCGTACGGCTGGCCTCGGGAAGCGCCTTGGGCTCGTAGCCGCCGGCGACCGGCACGTCAGTGCCCAGGGTCAGAGCGCTGCCGCCGCTCGGGGCGAAATCGGCGAATGCGCGATACGTCCCCGCGTCGGGAAGGGTGAGCTTGACCGACCAGACGCCGTCGGACGTCATCTCCGGGTGCAGGTGCTGGAAGCTGGTCAGGTCACGGGAGACGACGATGAAGTGCAGCTTCTTGTCGTGCTCGACCTTGTAGTCGGTGACCGGCCGGCCGTCCGGACCGGTCACGGTGAAACGGTAGTCGGTGGGCTCGTCCGGCTTGATCGCCGCGGTGAGCGGGGTGAGGGTGTAGCCGTTCTCGGACACTTGAAGCCCTCCGGGGGTATCCTTCTTCGCCTGCTCGGTGGTGTGCTGTCCGTGTCCCTCGCCCGCCGTCGGCGTCGCCGTGGTGGTCATGGCGGCATGGTCTTCTGCCGGGGGCGCCCCCACGGGTCCCACCGCCTTGCCCACGCCCAGAGCGCCGCCGAAGACGACGGCCAGCCCCAGGACGTAGGAACCGAGCTTGGCCGCGGCGTTCACGGGTTCACCACCTCATATCCGGCCTCCTCGACGGCGGCGACGATCTGCGCCGAATCGACGGGGGCGTCGCTGTCGACGGTCAGCAGCCCGGTGGCCAGCTCCACCTCGACGTTGGTCACGCCGGACACTTCGCTGACCTCTTCCTTGACCGAGCTGACGCAGTGGCCGCAGGTCATGCCCTTGACGGTGTAGGTGGCGATGCTCATAACGATCTCTCCTTAGATGCGTCCCATGCGGTCACGAACGGACGAGTCTTGCGATGGCGTCCGAGGCTTCCTTGACCTTCGCCTTGGCCTCGGGGCCGCCCTTCAGCGTCGCCTCCGCGACGCAGTGGGCCAGGTGCTCTTCGAGCAACGACAGGGAGAACGACCGCAGCGCGCTGGTGGCCGCCGACACCTGGGTCAGGATGTCGATGCAGTACTGGTCCTCGTCGACCATGCGCTGGAGGCCGCGGATCTGGCCTTCGATGCGGCGCAGTCTCACCGCATTGTCGTGCTTGATGGTGGCGTGTCCGGGCATGTCGTTCCTCCCTCGAGCTCCTCACTCACGACAACACTATACCCCCCTATGGTATTTCGGAAAGCCCCGTGCGGCCTCCCGACAGCTTGCCCGACGGCGCCCGGAACACAGCCACGTGTGCTCTACGCGGCGCTCGGACGACTCCAGGGTTCGCGGAGCTTGGCACCAGGATGGCGGTCGGGTTCGCGCTGGTCATCCCGGCGGCGGCGCTCGCCGGAGGGGCGTTGCGGGGATACCGCGGGACTGATCCCGCTTGACATATACCCCTAGGTGGTATTGATTACCGGTCACCGCGATACCCCCGTTTGGTATCGAGGTCCAGTCGGGACATACCCTACCCCGGTAGGGCTCATCGTGGAGAGTGCTCATGTCCGCACCATCCCCCAGGCGATGGACCGCCCTGGCCCTGATCGCCACCGCACAGTTCATCGTCATCATGGACACGTCGATCATCGGCGTGGCCCTCCCCCGTATCCAGGAGGACCTGGGCTTCACCCAGGAGAGCCTGTCCTGGGTGTTCAACGCCTACGTCGTCGCCTTCGGTGGTCTGCTGCTGCTGGGTGGCCGCCTGTCCGACCTGTTCGGCGCCCGCCGCCTGTTCGGGGCGGGCTGGCTGATCCTGCTGGTCGGCTCGCTCGTCGCCGGCATCGCGCCGGAGGTGTGGGTCGAGCTGACCGGCCGCGCCGTCCAGGGAGTGGGCGCCGCCCTGATCGCTCCCTCCGCGCTCACCTTGCTGATGATGCTGTTCGGTCACGACCCCAAGGAGCTGACCAAGGCCCTGGCGCTGTACGGTGCCGCCGCGCCGGCGGGCGGCACGGCCGGGGTGTTCCTCGGCGGCGTCATCACCGAGTACCTGAGCTGGCCGTGGGTCTTCTACATCAACATCCCCATCGCCCTGGTCGCGCTGCTGGCCACCGGCCCGCTGATGCCCGCCGCCGAGGCCCGGCGCGGCTCCGTCGACGTCGCCGGCGCCCTCACCGTCACCCTGGGCCTCGGTGCCGCCGTCTACGCCATCGTCCGCGCGCCGGAGATCGGGTGGGGCTCCGCGCAGACCTGGCTCGTGCTGGCCGCCGCCGTGGTACTGCTGGGCGCGTTCGTCGCCATCCAGGCCCGCCGCCGCGAGCCGCTGATGCGGCTGTCCATCCTCCGCACCCCGAACCTCGCCGCCGCCAACGTCACCCAGCTGCTGCTCGGCGGCGCCTGGATCCCGATGTGGTTCTTCCTCAACCTCTACCTGCAGCAGGTCCTCGGCTACAGCGCCTTCCCCAGCGGCGCCGCCCTGCTCCCGATGACCGTTCTCATCATGATCGGCATGATCGTCCTGGCACCCCGGACCATCAACCGGTTCGGACCCAAGACCACGACCGTCATCGGCCTGGCCCTGCTGGCCGCCGGCATGGGATGGCTGTCGCTGATCAGCCCGGACGGCAGCTTCGCCGCCGACGTCCTGCCCGCCAGCCTGGTGGCCGCCCTTGGCATGTCGCTGGCCTTCATCCCCTCCCTCGGCACCGCCATCTCGTCCGCCCCGCCGCAGGAAGGCGGCCTCGCCTCCGGCATCGTCAACACCAGCTACCAGGTCGGCTCCGCGCTCGGCCTGGCCGCGATGACCGCCGTCGCCGCCGCCAACGGCGCCGCACAGCTCGGCAACCTCCCGGCCATGACCAGCGGCTTCTCCGCCGCATTCGTCGGAGCCGCCGGCGTCGCCCTGGTGGGTGCGCTACTGGCCGCGGCGACCCTGCGCTCGCACACCTCCGTGCCCGCCGACGAGGTCGCCACCTCCCGCAAGTGACACTCGACGCGCGAAAGGAAGATCCCCATGTCCACGCCCATCCTCATCGCCTACGACGGCTCACCCGACGCGAGGCACGCCATCGAGGAGACCGCACGGCTCTTCCCGGGCGCCTCCGCGGTGGTGCTCTACGCCCGCCGGCCCTTGGAGAGCCTGGCAGCCCACCTTGAGGGCCATTCCGCCCTGGAAGAGCTGCGTGACATCGACGCCAAGACCTTCGACGCCTCCGAACGGCTCGCCGCCGAAGGCGCCGAGCGCGCCCGCAGCCTCGGGCTCAAGGCCCAACCTCGCGTCGCCTCGGTCCCGGAGGAGGTCGTCGCGGACACCATCGTCGACGTCGCCGAGGAGCTCGACGCCTCGCTGATCGTCCTCGGCTCCCGCGGGCGGCACGGAGTGCGGGCGGTGCTGTCCGGCAGCACTTCCACCCGCGTCATGCACTCCACCGGCCGGCCCACGCTGGTCATCCCGTCCGCACCACTCGCGGCCGCCCGCCGCGCCGATCGCTGAGGCGGCGTGCCCCCGGCTCCGGTGCTGTCGCGGACCCCGGGGGCACGCCGCTGAACGCCACAGAGCGAGCACGCGTATCTCCCTGTGATAGGTGCTATCGCGGCTAGTAGACATCAGCTTCTTGAGGCGACTTACCGCGATCGCGCCAGTAGCTCCTTGCACTTCTGTACCATTTCCTCCCAGGTTGCAGACTTACGAGGAGGCATCGTAGTGGGCGTGCCGACGAGGCTTGGTCGAACGGCGTTGGCCGCAGCGCTCACCCTGATCGCACTGACCACGAACGCCCATGCCGAGCCGTCGCCCGTCAAGGCCAGGGCCAAGCTGGTGAAGCTGAACGAGAAGGCCGACCAACTCGTCGAGCAGTACAACCAGGCCACGGAGACGTACAAGAAGGCCAAGAAGAAGTACGACACCGTCAACGCCGAGTACGGCAGCAAGGGGGCGCAGGCCGACGCCCTGCGCCGAGACCTTGTCACGGTGGCCGTCAACGACTACCAGTTCGGTTCTTGGATGGGCTGGGAGCGCTTCGTCGCCGAGGGCAGCCCCGAGCAGGTCCTCACCGGCATGGTCACCGTCCAGCAGATCACCCGGGCCAGGGCGGAGAAGGTGCGGGCCTTCAAGGCGGCGACCAAGGATCTACGCGACCGCCGCGAAGAAGCCCAGAAGGCCCTGGCAGAGGCCGAAACCGCGCGCGCCAAGGTGGGCGACGACAAGGCCGAGGTCGACAAGTTGGTCAAGGAGCAGCTCAAGCTCCTGCGCAGCCTGGGCGCCTTCAAGTCCGGCGACCCCACCAGCCCCGGCATCCGGTACACCGGGCCGGCCTCCGGCAATGCCCGCTCCGCGCTGGAGTTCGCCTTCGCCCAGATCGGCAAGCCCTACCGGTACGGCGGCACCGGGCCGGGTTCCTTCGACTGCTCGGGCCTGACCCAGGCCGCCTGGCGCACCGCAGGAGTCGAACTGCCCCGCACGACCTACACACAATGGGCATGGGGCGCCGGCCGACGCGTCTCGCTGGACGCCCTGCAGCCTGGCGACCTGCTGTTCAGCAAAGGGCTGGGCCACATGGGCATGTACGTCGGCAACGGCAAGATGGTGCACGCGCCGCAGACCGGCGACGTCATCAAGGTGTCAGACCTGGACGACTACTGGCGCAACCGCCTGCTCGGCGCGATCCGCCCATGACACCGCCGACGAGCCGGTCCGAATGCACCACGACCCTGGAAATGGCTTGCAGCCCGGCCCCGGCCTCGGGCGCGGGCCGGGTGGCGGTCTCCGGGCGGCCCACCGGCGAATCCGTCATGTGACGCCAGATCAGTCCTCGCCCACCACGGTCAGGTCGTCGCCCAGTGCGGCGGCGATCTCCGCCGCTCGGGAATGATCGTCCAGCCGTCGCGTCAGGTAGGCACAGCCGTGGTGGTGCCTGCGCGACCACCAGGCCGCCGAGCCACCGATACCACCCTTGGCGATCTTGCCCTGGTCCCGGACGAAGCCCAACGTCCAGGTGATCCTGGTGCCGAAGACCTCGTCGAAGTCCGTTACCTGCGAGGCGAGCAACTCCGCGTGCAACTCCGGCCCGAGAAGCGCACGTACGGGGCCGTCCTCGGCGGTCAGTTCGGAGAAGAACCGCGCCATGGCGGTAGCGGTCGTGTGCAGGTTGACCGCACCGAAAACCACCTGCCGCCACGCCCTGGAGTTCGCCCGCTCGACGTCCAAGGTCCCGTCCGGAATCTGCAGCCACGGCGCCGCGTGCAACCGGCGCGGCCAGTCCGGGGCGGCGTACTCCAGGTCGGCGACGCGGTCCAGCGCGTCATCCGGCACCCCGAACCACGCGTCCAGATCCAGCGCGGGCCGCACCACCTCGTTGAACATCTCTCCCAGGGTGGTGTCAGCGCCCGCGCGCAGGATGCCGTCCACCAGGTGCCCGTAGGTCAGCGCGTGCTCCCCGAGCGACGTTCCTGGTACGTGCTCCGGTGCCGCCTGCGCCAGGCTCTCGCGCAGCCCGGCGTCGTCCAGCAGGTCCAAGCCCGCCGCCTCCGCCGGGAATCGCGGCTGCCCTGCCTGGTGCGTGAGCACCTGGCGCAACGTGGTGCGCTCCTTGCCCTTGACCCCGTACTCGGGCCAGTACCTGGCCACGGGCTCGTCGAGCGCCAGCGCTCCGTCGCGCACTCCCACCAGGAGGGCGAGCGTCACGAACGACTTCGACAGCGAGTACGGCTGGACGAGGGTGTCGGCGCGCCAGGGGCGGCGGCGCTCGGCATCGGCCCAACCCCCGCTCAACCGGACGACCTCACGGCCGTCGCGCCAGACCGACACTCCCGCGCCCGTCTCCCGGCCATCGTGCACCAGCTTCTGGAGGACCTCCCGCACCTTGTCGTACCCGTCCTCGACGAACCCCTCGACCGGCGCCACAGCGGACATATCCGACACATCGCTCATTTCGTGCACCCCCATACGGACGACTCCTTGCTGCCGAATATACCCATGCGGGGTATCTGCGACAACGGCGAAGACCGCAGCTTCGCAGAGCTCCCTCCTATGCACTGCGGGCGCCGGAGCTGTGCGTCGGCGGTGTCCGGATGCCGGCGGCCGGCTGGAAAGCCATGGCGGCCTCGTCCGGGTAGCCCCGCGGTCTCTCTCAGTAGTTGATCTTGAGGGTGCGCGCGGCCCCTGGCTACAGTGGCGGCGGCCGAAGGTCGAGTGCGGCCAAGGCCGGTCAAAAGCTGGAGGAGAACAGGCATGCGAAAAACTTGGCCAGTGGCGTTGGTGGCCCTCGCCACTGTCGTCATGGGCGGCGCGACGCCGGCGAGTGGCGACGCGGTCGATCGGGCAACCGGTTCGACGACGGCAAAGGCAGCGGTCTGCGGCAGCTCGTCACTGAACGGCCCGACCACACCGCCCGCCGGCGCGGTCGTGGTCCCCGCGGGCGACAACAGCGGCGTGGACTTACGCAAGGCGAACACCACGTACTACTTCCAGACCGGCACGCACACGCTGGGCACCGGCGAGTACGCCCAGATCCTGCCCGGCGACGGCGCGACGTTCATCGGCGCGCCCGGCGCGGTACTGGACGGGAAGGGGCTGAACAAGTACGCGTTCGGTCAGAAGGCGACCGGCGTCACGATCCGGTACCTGACCATCACCGGCTTCATCCCGCCGCACGACGAGGGTGCGGTCAACCATGACTCCGGCGACGGCTGGGTCGTGGAGCACAACACGATCCGCAACAACTCCGGCGCGGGGCTGATGGCCGGGGCCACGAACAAGATTCGTGGCAACTGCTTGAAGGACAACGGGCAGTACGGCCTGAACGCGTACAAGGCCGGCAACACCATCACCGGCCTGGTGGTGGCGGACAACGAGTTCACCGGCAACAACACCGGGGACTGGGAGCACCAGAAGCCTGGGTGCGGGTGCACCGGTGGCATGAAGTTCTGGGCGGTGAACGGTGCCGACGTGACCGGCAACTGGGTCCACGGCAACCACGGGCCGGGGGTCTGGGCGGATACCAACAACAACGACTTCCTCATCGAGAACAACCTCATCGAGGACAACGAGTCACTGGCGATCTTCTACGAGATCAGCTACAACGCCGTGATCCGGAACAACACCATCCGCGGCAACGCCGTGGCCTCCGGCGCCGAGCGGGCGACGAAGGGCGACCCGTTCCCCGAAGCGGCGATCTACCTGTCCGAGGCGGATGGTGAGCCCCGCGTGCCGGCGCGGACCAGCAAGATCGAGATTACCGGCAACCTGCTCGAGAACAACTGGGGCGGGATCACCGCGTGGGCGAACGCCGACCGGTTCTGCAACAGCCCGGCCTCGACGACCGGCGACTGCACGCTGATCGTCGGGCCGACTAACACCTCACAGTGCTCGGCTCCTGCCATCAACAACGAGCCGCTCAAGACCGACTGCCGCTGGTGGACCAAGAACGTCGACGTTCACCACAACACGTTCGCCTTCAACCCCAGCGCCGTCAACGGCGGCTGCCCGACGCAGTACTGCGGGCACATGGCCCTGCTGTCCAACTGGGGCACGTACCCGGACTGGTCCCCGTACAAGGGCTCCGTGATCCAGCAGGCGATCGTGTACGGGTCGCACAACTCCTGGCACGACAACACCTACACGGGCCCGTGGCAGTTCAGGGTCAGCGACATGGGCAATCGCATCTCGCCCGGACAGTGGGCCGGCCCCCAGTACGGCCAGGACGCCGGCAGCACGTTCGACGGCGGCGCGCCCGTCCCGCCGGCGATCACCGAGCAGGACTTCGAGTCCGGCTCGACGACCTCGCCCTACTCCGCGTGGTACGGGGCCAGTGTGGCGCACCAGACCGGCGGCGCGCATGGTGGCACCGGCTCGCTGCAGATGACCAGCAGCCAGGCGTCCGGCAGCGCGGTGGCGCTCGACAACTACCCCGGATACAGCGGCGTGGTCGCCGGTACGAGCTACAAGGTGTCGCTGTGGTACCGGGAGGCCGTGGCGACCATGCCCGCCGTCACGTGGAACGTGCGGTGGCGCGACGAGTCCGGCACGGTGCTGCGTACGGACGCCATCTCCCTGGCCCGGAAGACCGCCTGGACCGAAGCGACCGGCACGTTCACCGCGCCCGCGGGCACGACCCGCGTCGACTGGACCTTCGTCTGGAACGCGAGCGCCCCCGGGCCGGCGTTCCAGATCGACGATGTGGCGATCCGTCCCGGAGCGCTCAAGCAGTAGGCCTGAGCCGGCTGGACCGCAATTGACGGGATCCCGTCCGATCTTGGTGATCGGGCGGGATCTCGTCGTTCCAGGAGGCTCTTTCAGGAGGCCTCGATGGTGACCAGGCCGAGGAAGGCAGGACCGACCACACCACCAAGCCGATGAGCACGGACGCGCCGAGCCCGAAGAAGAAGGTGACCAGCAGGATTCCGTTGACAGCGAGCGTCAGTAACACGAGGACGGTGACGACGAGCTGAATGCATATGCTCGTCCGCGGCCAGGTGCCAAGGCAGCTGATCCTCCTGTTGTATAACGCGGGTTCTAGGTGCGCGCTTTGCCATTATGTGGAGCTATTTGGGCGTTTTTGATGGCCTATGCTCAGTAATCATGAGTGTTCTGGTACGCAACAACGTCAGAATTTCCGGCCGGCCGGACGGCAAGCCGCTCGTGTTCGCCCACGGCTTCGGTTGCGACCTGAACATGTGGCGCCTCGTCGCGCCCGCCTTCGAGGACGCGTACAAGGTCGTGGTGTTCGACTACGTCGGCGCGGGACGGTCCGACCTGTCGGCCTACACCCCCGAGCGCTACTCCAGCCTCCACGGGTACGCGCAGGACGTTCTCGACATCTGCCACGAGCTGGACCTCACGGAGGTGAGCTTCGTGGGTCACTCCGTGAGCGCCCTCATCGGCGTGCTCGCCGCCAACGCCGAGCCGGACCGCTTCGCGAACCTGGTGCTCATCGGCCCCTCGCCCCGCTACGTGGACGAGGGCGGCTACGTCGGCGGCTTCAGCGCCCAGGACATCGAGGAGCTGCTGGAGTCGCTCGACAGCAACTACCTCGGCTGGTCCAGCCAGATGGCGCCGCTCATCATGGGCAACCCGGACCGGCCGGAGCTCGGCGAGGAGCTGACCAACAGCTTCTGCCGGACCGACCCGGAGATCGCCAGGCGGTTCGCCCAGGTGACGTTCCTGTCCGACAACCGCGCCGACCTGGAGAAGTGCCGGACGCGGTCCCTCGTCCTGCAGTGCTCGAACGACGTGATCGCACCGGAGGTCGTCGGCCGGTACGTCCACGCGGCGATCTCCGGCAGCGAGCTGGTCCTCATGCGCGCCACCGGACACTGCCCGAACCTCAGCGCACCCGAGGAGACGATCGCGGCGATCAAGGGCTTCCTGTGACGCGGCGGGCGGGGTCCACGTGGGCCTGACGAGCGGCTTCGAGGAGCTGTTCGAGGACGCGCCGTGCGGGTTCCTCGTGACGGACGCCGACGGTGTGATCCGCCGGGCGAACCGGACCTTCCTCACCATGACCGGCCGCCGCGCCGAGGACCTGGTGGGCCGGGTCCGCCTCCAGGAGCTGCTCGTGGTCGGCGACCGGATCTTCTACGAGACGCACTTCGCCCCTCTGCTCGCTCTCCAGTCCTCCGCCCATGAGATCGCCGTCGACTTCCGTGGCGCGGCCGGCGACCGGCTGCCCGTTCTGCTCAACGCCGTCATGAAGGGCGAGCCGCCCGGGCCGCGGGAGATCTGGGTGTGCGTCTTCGCCGCCACGGACCGGCGTGGCTACGAGCGCGAGCTGCTGCTCGCCCGGCAGCGGGCCGAGCAGTCGGAGAAGGAGGCCCGCGAGCTGGCCGGCGTCCTGCAGGCCAGCTTCGTGCCGCCCACCCTGCCGCAGATCGACGGCATCGAGCTGGCGGGCGTCTACGCACCCGCCGGCCTCGGTGAGGAGGTGGGCGGCGACTTCTACGACATGTACGAGACCCGCGACGGCTGGGCGCTGGTCATCGGGGACGTGTCCGGCAAGGGCGTGGCCGCCGCGGTGGTCACCAGCCTGGCCCGCTACACCCTGCGCGCCGCGCCCGCCCGCGAGACCAGCCCGTCGGCGGCCCTGGCCTCGCTGCACCGGGCGGTGGTGAAGGAGCGGACCGACCGCTTCGTCACGGCCGTGTACGCCCAGGTGTCGCCCTCGCCCGGCGGGGGCTGCCTGCTCACGCTGAGCCTGGGCGGGCATCCGCAACCGGTCCACCTCACGGAAAAGGGCCCGTCGCGGATCGGCAACCCCGGCACGCTGCTCGGCATGCTGCGGAAGCTGCGGCTGAGCGACGTCACCGTGGAGGTCCTCCCCGGAGAGAGCGTCGTGTTCTTCACCGACGGCGTCGTCGAGGCGCGGCGCGACGACGAGCTGTTCGGCGACGAGCGGCTGGAGCGGGTGCTGGCCGCATCGCGGGACGAGAGCGCCTCGGACATGGCCGGGCGGCTCCTGCACGAGGTGTCCGCGTTCCAGTCCGGCGTGCTCAGCGACGACGTCGCCATCGTGGCGCTGAAGGTGCCGGAGACGCCGGAGGCCCCGCAGGAATCGACGGCCCAGTGAAGGGCGTCGTGCTGATCACCGGCATCATGGCCGCGGGCAAGTCGACGGTCGCGCAGGCGCTGGCGGAGCGGCTGCCGCGGTCCGTCCACGTCCGCGGCGACCTGTTCCGGCGCATGATCGTCAACGGCCGCGCCGACATGACGCCGGACGACGCCGGTGAGGCGGCGCGCCAGCTCCGCCTGAGGTACCGCCTCGCGGCCGCGGCGGCCGACCTGTACGCCGACGAGGGGTTCACCGCGATCGTCCAGGACGTGGTGCTGGGCGAGGACCTGGCCCACTTCGTGTCGCTGGTCGGCGGCCGGCCGCTGCGGGTGGTCGTGCTCGCGCCCGACCCGGCCGCGGTGGAGCGGCGGGAGGAGGGCCGGCCCAAGACCGGGTACGGCGCGTGGACGGTCGCCGCCCTGGACGACGCGCTGCGGAACGGCACACCGCGCATCGGCCTCTGGCTGGACACGTCGAGCCAGACGCCGGCCGAGACGGTGGAGGAGATCCTGGCCCGCCGGGACGAGGCCCTGATCTGAGCCGGCTCGGGCGGGCGGCGGGCGTGGGGGCTCAGCGGGATCTGCGGCCCGTGCGGGGGTGCTTGCTCGGGCCGTCCGGCGGCAGGACCTCCATCGACGTCTTGCGGATGTGGTCGTAGACGAGCGAGGTACGCACGTCGGCGATGTTGCGGTGCCGCGACACGTGGTCCAGGACGAAGTCCCGCAGGTGCCCGGTGTCGCGTACGGCCACCTGGATGATGAAGTCGTCGCCGCCCGACACCACGAACACCGCGAGCGTCTCGGGCAGCGCCGCTATGTACTCGCGGAATCCCTCGACCGCCTCGCGGATCTTCGGGTGCAGCCGGACGTTGATCAGCGCCTGGACCGGGCGGCCGATCGCGGCCAGGTTGACCTCGGCGTGGAAGCCCTCGATCACCCCGTTCGCGCGCAGTGACCGTACGCGCTCCAGGCAGGTCGAGGGGGCGATGCCGATGCGCTCGGCCAGCTCCCTGTTGGTCTGGCGGCCGTCGCGCTGGAGCTCGGCGAGGATCGCCGTATCAAGTTCGTCCACGTACGCGCTCCCTGACGAATTTCCGAACTTCCTTCGGAAACAGCGTAGTCGTGTTGTCATGTCAGCGGAGCATCTGTGATGGTCGCTCCATAAGTTCGGAGAAAGGATCGTTCATGACCGCGCTGGCCGACCTCGACCGCCGTCCCGACCTGCCGACCAGGGAGCTCCCGGTCAAGTGGGTCATCGTGATGGACCGCGACCTCCCCCGCGGGCTCCAGGCCAACGCCGCGGCGTGCCTGGCCGCGTCCACGAGCCAGGCCGTGCCGTCGATCCTGGGCTCGGGCGGCGCGGACGCCTCCGGCCAGCCGCACGCCGGGCTGCCGTGGACGGGGTGCACGGTGCTGGCCGCGCCGTCCGCGATCGTCCGGTCCGTCAGGGACGAGGCCGCCCGGACGGCCGGCGTGGTGGTCGCGGACATGGCCGCCATCGCGCAGCGGACCAACGTCTACGACGACTACCTCGCGGAGCTGGCCCGTACCGGGGCCGAGGAGCTGTCGTACTACGCCGTGAGCCTGCTCGGACCGCGCGCGGACGTGGAGCGCCTGACCGGCCGGCTGCCCCTGCTTCGCTAGAGGCGCACATTCGACAGGCGAAGTCAAGGTCGTCGGACGAGGCCCCGCAACCCCTGCGCCGCGAGTGTGTCACCAGGTCACAGGATGATGAACACGCCCTGATGAAGCAGGGATTACCATGATCCCTGCAAGGCGAAGTCAAGCGGCTTGCATGTGCCGGGTTGCACGGTCTAGGCATGAACAAGGGGCCATTCACCGCCAGCGTCACCGTCGTCGTCCCCGCGATGAACGAGGCCGACAACCTGCCACACGTGTTCGCGACCCTGCCCGCCTGGATCGACGAGGTCGTCCTCGTCGACGGCGACTCCAGCGACGACACCGTCGCCGTGGCCCGTCGGCTGCGCCCCGACCTCCGGGTGGTCACCCAGACCGGACGGGGCAAGGGCAACGCCCTGATCGAAGGCTTCGCCGCGGCCGGCGGCGACATCATCGTCATGATCGACGCTGACGGCTCCACCGACGGCCGGGAGATCTTCTCCTTCGTCGCCGCACTGGAGGACGGGGCCGACTTCGCCAAGGGCTCCCGGTACGCCCCGGGCGGCGGCTCCGACGACATCAGCCCGCTGCGGTCCCTGGGCAACCGGGCGCTGACCGGGCTGACCAACTGGCTGTACGGCACCCGCTACACCGACCTGTGCTACGGCTACAACGCCTTCTGGGCCCGGCACCTGGACGCGATGGCGCTCGACTGCGACGGTTTCGAGATCGAGACGCTCATGAACGTCCGCGCCGCCCAGGCCGGCCTGGCCATCGCCGAGGTCCCCAGCCACGAGCGCAGCCGCATCCACGGCGAGAGCAACCTGCACGCCGTGCGCGACGGCTGGCGGGTGCTCAGGACGATCGTGCGTGAGCGCTTCCGCGGCGCGGCCACTCCCCGGACCCAGGTGGCGCTCGCGAAGTAGCCTCGCCGAGCGCGACGGGGCCGGTGGCGCCGGCGGTGACGAGGGTGACATCCTCGAACGCATGCGTTACATCGTCATAGGAGCGGGAGCGGTCGGCGGCACCATCGGGGCCCGCCTCTTCCAGGGCGGCCACGAGGTGCTGCTGATCGCGCGGGGCGGCCACTACGAGGCGCTCAGGACGAGTGGGCTGCGCCTGATCACCCCCCAGTCCGACGAGACCCTCCCCATACCCGCCGCCGACGGCCCCGTTCCCACCCGCGACGACGACGTGCTGGTCGTCGCGACCAAGTCGCAGGACACGATCGCCGCGCTGGACCCCTGGCCGCGGCACCTGCCGGTGGTCTGCGCCCAGAACGGCGTCGAGAACGAGCGGACCGTGCTGCGCAGGTTCGAGCGCGTCTACGGCATGTGCGTGTGGCTGCCCGCCCTGCACCTGGAGCCCGGCACGGTCGCCGCCTACGGCCATCCCCACTCGGGCCTCCTGCACGTGGGCCGCTATCCCCAGGCTGTGGACGACCTGACCCGTCAGATGGTCGCCGACCTGACCAAGGGCGGCCTCGTCGCCCTGGCCCAGACCGACGTGATGCGCTGGAAGTACGGCAAGCTGATCGGCAACCTCGGCAACGCCGTCGAGGCTCTGTGCGGTCACCGGCCCGGCGCCGACGCGGTGTACGAGCGGGCCCGCGCCGAGGGCGCCGCGGTGCTGAAGGAGGCGGGCATCCCCTTCAGCGGCCAGGAGGAGGAGCGCGAGCTGCGCGGCCACCTGGTCGACCTGCTGCCCATCGACGGGGTCACCCGCGGCGGCGGCTCGTCCTGGCAGAGCCTCGCCCGCTCCAGCGGCTCCATCGAGACCGACTACCTCAACGGCGAGATCGTCCTGCTCGGCCGCGACCACGGCGTGCCCACTCCGGTCAACGAGGTGCTCCAGCTCGAAAGCGGCCGCTACGCGCGCGAGAAGCTCCCGCCCGGGTCGATGCCGGTCGAGCGCCTGACCGCCCTCATCGACGAGCGTTCCGCAGCCGTATCCCGCTGAACCCGAGCGTGCTGGACGTCACCTCGTCCCAGAACGGCCAGAGCCGGTCGAGGACGCGGAGCTGGATCCCGGCCCGCTCGTGCAGCTCCAGCAGGTCGCCCACGGGCTCGGGAGGGCCCAGGGGCTCCACCGGCACCCGCGCGACCACGGCGTGGGGCGGGTCGCCGATGGGCGCGAACGGCTCGGCCGGCAGCCGGTACGCGTACAGGCGCGTCTCCATGATCGCGCGCAGCCAGCCGTACTCGACGGCGTGGACCCGGTCGCCGCAGCCGGCGCCGATGACGCGCTCGGCGTCGGCGTCGGTGGTGTCCGGGACGCGCCAGGCCATCGCGCGGGGGCACTGGCGCGGGAACCAGTAGTCGGGGCAGCGCTCGGGACCGACCGCCCACACGTACGACTCGGAGAGCGCCGACGTCGGCGCGACGTGCGGCACGAACCGCTCGATGGCCGGGTCCTCGGAGAAGTGCAGCACCTGTCCTGGCTCGGGTCTCATGAACGCCATCATGGCCTGGAACCCCTGCCGGATGGGGCCTGCGCGGCATACCGGGGCCGCTTGGGGGCAGGGGGAAACTCGCTCAGACGACAAGGGGTGAGTTCGGATGACCTTTCTTGGGCTGGTCCTGGTCCTGCTCGCCGGTGGTGCCGTCATCCTGGTGGCCACCGAGGAGACGTCCAGGTACATCTTGTTCGGTTACACGTTAGAGCCCGACCATTTCCAGATGTTCGTGGCCGGAGCCGTCACCGCCGCGGTGCTGCTCCTGGGCATCGCGCTGATGGTGGCGGGCACGCGCAGGTCGGCGCGCAAGCGCCGGCAGATGCGCAGCGCCCGTGCGCAGACCTCCGACCGGGTCGCCCGGCTGGAGGACGAGAAGCGGGAGCTGGAGCGCCGGCTGGAGACCGAGCGCGCCGCCGAGGACCGCGTCGCCGCCGAGCGCGCGAGCGCCGACCGTGCCGCCGCCGACCGTACGGCCGCCGGCGACCGGGCGGTGGAGCGGGACGAAGAGGACCGCGACACCGCTCCCTTCCGCCGCGACGGCGCGGGCCGGGAGCCGGCGTACACGGAGGCGCGGGCACACGGCCCCGCCCACGCGCGCATGCCGGGCGACCGCCTGGTGGCGCGCGGCCGCGAGGACAGGATGCCCTGACCGGGCCCCTCGAGGCCGAGTGCCTCGAAGGACACGACGGGCCGTGGTGCGGCGTCCAGGACGCCCCGCCACGGCCCGACGCTGTGAGGCCGGAGAAATCCCCCCAAAGAGGTGTACTCTGCGAGGCGATCTCACCATGCCTCCGGAGGTCGCATGCCCCCCACACGTGGCCGTCCCATCGCGCTCAAGCTGCTGGTCCTGCTGCTCGTCCCGCTCACCTCGCTCGTGGGCCTGTGGGCGTTCGCCGCGTCGCTGACCGGCGGCGACGGGCTGCGCCTCCTCCAGATCAACGAGCTGGTCACGAACCTGTCCGACCCCGCCGAGCAGATCAACGTGCAGCTCCAGAACGAGCGCCTGGCCTCGGTGGAGTACCTCACCAGCAGGCAGGGCCGCCAGCGCCTGACCACCCAGCGGGCGCTCACCGACCGGACCGTGGCCACGTTCCGGCAGCTCGCCGGCCGTGAGCGCGGCCTGTCCCCGCAGATGGCCACCCAGCTCACCGCCCTGTACGGCGAGCTCGGCAAGCTGGACAAGCTGCGCCGCAGGGTCGACGGCTCGGACGCCGCGCCGCTCCAGGTGATCGACGGCTACAGCCGGATCGTGGACGCCGCGTTCCGCATGCTCGACGCCATGGTGCTGGTGCCCGAGCAGTCGCTCTACCGGCAGGCCAGGGCCGTGACCATGCTCGGCGAGGCCAAGGACATCCTGTCCCGGGAGCGCGCGGTCATCGTCGTGGTGCTGGCGCGGGGCCGGATCACCAAGGCCGAGCGTGAGGCGTTCATCGGCATGGTCGCCACCCGCCGCCTCCTCTACACCGAGGCGCTCTCCCACCTCGACGGGAAGCTGCGCGGACCGTACGACAAGCTGGTGGCCTCCCCCGCGTACCAGGAGTTCGTGCAGGCGGAGGACGCCATCCGCGGGCAGGCCGCGACGAACGGGCTGCCCGCCTCCGCGGCGACGTGGCCCGTGGACGGCGCCAACCTGTGGGCCGCGACCGAGCGTGACCACTCCCAGGCCGTGCAGGGCTTCGTGCGGCGCGTCACGCCCGCCGCCAACGGCATCCTCACCAAGATCGGCGTGGCGGGCGGCGCGGGCCTGCTCGCGGTCGTCGCCTCGATCCTGCTCTCGCTGCGCTTCCGCCGCCGGCTGGGCGAGGAGCTGGCCGGCCTGCGTGACGCGGCGACGGAGCTGGCCGAGGTGCGGCTCGCCGGACTGGTCAAGCGGCTGCGCGCCGGCGGCGGCGATCCCACGCCCGAGGAGCTGGCGCCGCTGGAGGTCAAGGCGGAGACGGCGGAGGTGCGGGACATCGTCACGGCGTTCAACAGCGTGCAGCGCACCGCCGTCGAGGCGGCCGTGGACCAGGCGCGGCTGCGGCACGGCGTCAGCCACGTGTTCGTGAACCTGGCCCGGCGCAACCAGACGCTGCTGCACCGCCAGCTCATCCAGCTCGACAGCATGGAACGCCACACGGAGCAGCCGGAGATCCTGGCCGACCTGTTCAAGCTGGACCACCTCACGACCCGCATGCGCAGGCACGCCGAAAGCCTCATCATCCTGTCGGACCAGGCGCCGGGGCGCGGCTGGCGCAACCCGGTCCCGCTCATGGACGTGCTGCGGGCCGCCGTGGCCGAGGTGGAGGAGTACCCGCGGGTGGAGGTGCTGCAGCCGCCGCAGGTGTCCGTGCTGGGCGGCGCGGTCACCGACGTCGCGCACCTGGTGGCCGAGCTGGTGGAGAACGCCACGCTGTTCTCGCCGCCGCAGACGCGCGTGGACGTCCGCTCCACGATCACTTCGCACGGGGTCACGGTCGAGATCGAGGACCGCGGGCTCGGGCTCCCGCGCGCCGAGCTGGACGAGCTGAACGCCCGGCTGGAGGAGGTGCCGGAGTTCGACCTGGCGCAGAGCGACCGGCTCGGGCTGTTCGTCGTGAGCCGGCTGGCGGCCCGGCAGGGCATCCGGGTCCGGCTCGGGGCCTCACCGTACGGGGGGCTGACCGCGATGGTCGCGCTGCCCGCGTCGATCCTGTCCGGCCGGCCGGCCATGGCCGACCACTGAGCCGGCCCCGGACGTCACGCCGGGACCGGAGGGGTCACAGCCGGACGAACGGGTCCGCGAAGTGGGCCGTGGCCAGGACCGCGCGGTCGGCGCGCAGCCCGTCGAGGACCCTGGCGCGCGTGGCCGCCGCCTGCTCCTGGTCGTCGTCGTAGACGTACCGCACGGCGGGGTCGGCGAGCTGCGCCGGGTGGAGCACCAGGTCGCCCGTCATGGCGACCTCGCCGACGCGGGCGATCTGGTGGCCCGGCGTGTGGCCGGGGGTCAGGTGGACCCGCACGCCCGGGGCGACCTCCGCGTCGCCGTCGACGACGTGCAGCAGGTCCTTCAGGGGCGTGATCACCTGATCCAGCACCTGCCCGCCGGCCACGTCCAGGTCGGCGCGCTGGAGGACGTGGCGGGCGTCCGCGAACACGGGCGTGCCGTCGTCGCCGACCGCGCCACTGGCGTGGTCGCTGTGCAGGTGGGTCAGGATCACGGTGCCGACGTCGGCGGGCGAGACGCCCACAGCGGCCAGCTCACCGGTCAGCGAGCCGGGCACCGGCGCCCAGCTGGACGCCGGTGAGCCCGCGGCGCCGATGCCGGTGTCGACGAGCGTGAGCCGGTCGGCCGGGTCGCGGATCAGGAAGCAGTGGAAGTGGAGGGTCCACGGCTCTTCGGGGAGGTCGGCTCCCGGGAACATCTCGGCCATCGGGCGGAGGATGCTCGCGCCCATGGGTCCGACGGCGTCGCAGAGGGGCGTGACCTCGACGCCCGAGACGATGAGGGGCTGGTGTGGCACCAGCCCAGACTAGAGTGCCGCGGCATGACCGTGGGCTCTGCCGGGCTTGCCCGCACGGGCCGAAACCTTCGAATCGATCGCCCACCGGTTCAGCGAACACCGGAAGCCTGGCGACGTGTAGACGCAGCCAAGGCGGCGCTCATGGGGCCGTGCCGGCCGCACGCAGTCGCCGGATGGCCAGTTCGGCCAGCAGCCGCGCGCCGTCGTCCAGCACCACGTCGTCGAACTCCGCCAGCGGAGAGTGGTTCTCCTGCGCCTCGTCGCGGCCCAGACGCGCCGGGCGCGCGCCCAGGAACACGAAAGCCCCGGGCACCTGCGCCAGCACGCGCGAGAAGTCCTCGGAGGCGGGGTGCGGGTGGGGCATCGCGGCCAGCCGTTGCGCGCCCCACAGCTGTTGGATCGTATCGCCCGCGAAGGCGGTCTCCGCCGGGTCGGTGACGGTGACCGGCAGCTCGGCGTCGTACTCGATCTCCGCTGTGGTTCCGTGCGCCGCCGCGATACCTGTGACGAGCTCGCGCAGCAGGCGGCGGGCCGCCACGCGGTTGCGTTCGGAGTAGGTGCGGACCGTGGCCTCGAAGAACGCCGAGGCGGGGATGGCGGTTCCGTGCGATCCGGCCGACACGTGGCCGACCGTCACGACCACCGGGTCGAAGGCGTCGAACCTGCGGGTGACCAGGGCGTGCACGGCTGTGATCATCTCCGCGAGCGGGGGCACGGGATCGAGCGCACGATGCGGCACGGCGCCGTGGCCGCCCTTGCCGTGCACGGTGACGCGCATCCGCGCGGTGCCCGACAGCACGGTGCCTGAACGGGTGGCGAACACGCCGGCCCGCCGTACGGACTGCACGTGCAGCGCGTACGCCGCGAGCGGCGGAGCGCCGGCCGCTTCCAGCACCCCTTCGGAGAGCATCACCGCGGCCCCGTCATGCCCCTCCTCGCCCGGCTGGAACATGAGGATCACATCGCCCGGCAGCTCATCGCGCGCGGCGCACAGCAGGTGCGCCGCGCCCACGAGCATCGCGGTGTGCAGATCGTGGCCGCAGGCGTGCATCACGCCCGGTTCGCGGGAGGCGTACGGCAGGACCGTCTGCTCCTGGACCGGCAGCGCGTCCATGTCGGCGCGCAGGAGGACGACCGGTCCCTCCTCCGCGGGACGCTTCCCTCGGCCGCGCAACACCGCGGTGACCGAGGTCGAGGCGGCTCCCAGGGCGATCTCCAGGGGGAGCCCGCCCAGTGCGTCGAGCACCCGCCGCTGGGTCAAGGGCAGCGCGAGCCCCAGCTCTGGGTCGGCGTGCAGCGCTCGGCGCAGGGACACCAACAGGCCGGTGGGTATCACGGATCGTCCTCCTGCTTGGATGGGCTTCGTCGCTGGAGTGCAGCAGATCCACCCATCCGGTAGCCGCTATCGTCAGCGAATCGGCAAATCCAGGGCTGGAGGTGACGGATCCGTGCGGCAGGAGCTCAGCGAGCAGGATCTTCGGCTGATCCACGCGGTCCAGCTCGCGCCGCGAGCCCCCTGGACGACGATCGGCCCCGCCTGCGCCCAGCACCCGATCACCGCCGCCCGGCGCTGGCAGCGGCTGGTGGACCGCGGCCTGGTGTCGGTGCTGGTGACGCCCGGTCCCGCGCTCCTGCGCCGGCTCGCACCCGCTTACCTCGACGTGGAGTGCCGGCCGTCCGACCGCGAGGCTGTGATCGCCGCCCTGCTCGTCAACCCGCGGGTGGCCTCGATCACGATCGTCGGCTCCGGCCGCAGCCTGTTCCTGACCTTGATGGCCGCCTCCCACCAGGCCCTGGCCGACCTCGTCCTCGCCCGGATCGAAACCCTGTCGGGCGTGCTGCGCACCGAGCTCTACCCGATCACACAGGTGTACGGCGAGGGCAGCTCCTGGCGCCTGGACGCGCTGGCACGCTCCGAGATCAGCGGCCTCGACCGCCGCTCCGAACGCGCGCCCCGGCCGTTCGCCGTCTCCGAACGGCACCGGACGCTGTTCCGCGCGCTCAGCCTGGATGCCCGCGCCCCGGTGGCGGCGCTCTCCGAGCAGGTCGGCGAGAGCCCTTCGACGACCAGCCGGCGGGTGGCGGCCATGATCGCCGCCGGGCTGGTGTCGATCAGGTGCGACGTCACACAGGAGGCCGCGGGCTGGCCGATCCTCGTCAACTACTTCCTGCGCGTGCCGGCCGTCGAGCTGGACGCCGTCGGGCGGGCGCTGGCCGCCCTGCCGGAGAACCGGGGCAGCTTCGCCGTCGCCGCGCGACCGAACCTCTTCGCGAGCCAGTGGCTGCGCCACGTGTCCGACGTCCCGTACGGCGAGGCCCGCATGACGGGGGCGATCCCGTCCCTGGAGGTCCTGGACCGGATGGTCGCCCTGCGCGTCGTCAAGCGCATGGGCCGCGTGCTGGACGCGGACGGGCGCTCGATCGGGGTGGTCCCGCTCGACCCCTGGCACGAATCCGTCGTCACGCCGCCCGCCGTGACGGATCGCTCATGATTCGGCCATCCGTCGCCGTACCGTGCTTTGGTTCCGTTCAGCCAGACAGGCGAGCGAGAAGGGGAGACCGGCGACATGGGGGACGACGTGCTCAGCCCGAGCATCAAGGCTCTGTTCGAGTCGGACGATCCGGTCGGGAGCGAGGCGCGGTTGTGGACCGAGCTGCGGTCAGGCGGCACGCCGCTGATCGAGACGTGCCCCGACGACCCGCGGACCCGCCTGGTGACCTTCCTGTGGAAGGCGGACCGGCCGGTCGAGCGGGTCACGGTGAACGAGACGGTCAGCGGGCTCCCGCCGCACCGGCGCTCTCTGCTGCCGGTGCCGGGCACCGCCACCTGGTTCCTCACCTGGAGGATCAGGGCGGACGTGCGCACCACCTACAGCTTCGAGGTCGCCGACGCGTCCGGGACCGAGCGCGTCCCCGACCCGTACGCCCGGGTCCGCGAACCGCATGACTTCGCCGCTCAGATGGCGCGCGGCGTGCCGCCGCTGGAGTCGGTGCTGGTGTGCCCGGACGCCGAGCCGCTGTCGTGGACCGACCGGCGCCCCGACGTCCCGAGGGGAACGGTGACCGAGGGGGTGTACGACGACGGCAGGAAGGTGTGGACGTACATCCCGGCGGGCCACGACGAGCCAGGCGCTCCCCTGGGCGTTCTGGTCGTGCTCGACGGTTACGCCGGCCACAGTGCGAGCACCGTCCTCGACAACCTGCACGCCGAGGGACTGATCCCGCCGACGGCGGCGCTGTTCGTCCAGAACGGCGACCGTGGCAAGGAACTCTCCTGCAACCCGGAATGGTCTCGCCACCTGGCCGAGGACCTGCTGCCCTGGGCGCGTCGGCGCCACCCCCTCACCGAGGACCCGGCGGCTACCGTCATCACCGGCCGCAGCCTGGGCGGGCTGTGCGCGGCCTACACCGGGCTCAAGCACCCTGACGTGTTCGGAGGCGTGCTCATGTTGTCGGGATCGGCCTGGTGGGACCCGGACACCCTGCGCGCCTACCTCTGCCTCGCCGACCCCGCCTCCAATCCGGCCGACACGGTCGTCGGCGCCAGGTCCAGGACGCCCGCGCTCATCGACGAGTTCCGGCGGGCCGACCGCGTGCCCATCCGGATCTACCAGGAGGTCGGTGCGTTCGAGACGGGGCCGCCGCCCGCCACGCCCGGCCAGATCCACGCCAGCAGGCACCTGCGCGACGTGCTCGCGCTCAAGGGCTACGACCACCGCTACCGCGAGTTCGCCGGCGGCCACGACGAGACCTGGTGGCGCAGCCGTCTCGGCGACGGGCTGATCTGGCTGAGGGGGGACGGCGCCGATGCCTGAGGTACGCCTTCCCCGCCCCACCGGCCCTCGCCTGGCCGGCGTCCGGGACATCGAGACGGGCCCGCTGCTGATGCGAGTCTGGTACCCCGCGGCGGCGGCGACGGGCCGGCCCCGGCCGTACGCGGTCGGCAGCGAGCGGGACCTGCTGCTGGAGTGGACCGCCCGCCGCAACCCGACCTGGCCGCCCAACACCACCACGGCCCTGCTCGCCGCGGCGCTCACGCACGACCACCGCGACGCACCCGCCCTGCCGGGACCCCATCCGACGATCGTGTACTCCCACGGCGCCGACCTGTACCCCGCCCAGAACACCGCGTTGATGACCGAACTCGCCTCCCACGGTTACGTCGTCGTCAGCGTGCTGCAGCGCGGCGGCGGGTTCGCCGCGCGGCCCGACGGATCGCGGCTCGGACCGAGGGAGCCGATCTTCGCCGCGGCCGTCGACCTGTTCTCTCGGCTGGAGCGCCTCACGTCGCTCGGCGCCGACCTCGACGCCCGCCATGACTGGTACGCCGACCTCTGGGAGAGCGGCAAGATAGTCCCGCTCGTACGGCAGTGGCGCGATCGCATGATCGCCGTCGGCGACGCGCTGTCGGCCGCGACACCGGACGGCCCCTTCGGCGACCTCGCCGGAGCCTGCGACCTGGCGCGGCTGACGTACATGGGAATGTCCCTCGGCGGGAGCGCCGCCGCGAGCGCCGCGCAGGCAGACCCGCGCGCCCGCGCCGCCGTCAACCTCGACGGCATGCACCTCGCGGCCGACCTCTTCGGTCGCCCCGCCCGCGTCCCGATCCTCGGGCTGTACGCGGACTTCCAGGGCCGTGTGCACCACAGCCACCTGTTCTACGAGGAGTTCGGCCGGACGGGGCTGCGCGGAGACGTAGTACGGGTCAAGATCGCCGACGCCGCGCACCGGGACTTCACGGACCTGGCGCTGCTGCCCGGCAAGCAGCGCCTCGACCATCTCGGTCCCGTGGACGGGGAGGGCGTCACCCGGCTCGTGGGGGCTCTCACGCTGGCGTTCCTCGACCGGTTCGTCGAGGGCAGGACCTCCGCGGCGCTGCCGCTCGGAGACGGGGCCGAACTCCTCGACGCGTCGCACGTGCGCGCATGGAGCGGTCGCCGGACGACCTGACGGCTTCGGCCGCGTTGGGCCTCGGACACCTGCTCCTAGGCGGCGACGGGCGTGCGCGGCACGTACTCGTTGTCGAGGTCGGCGGCGTAGACCGTGCGGCGGCAGTGCGCGCACCGGTACATGATCGGCCCCTCGTCGAGCTCGTGGTGGCACTGAGGGCAACAGGTGCTGGTCTTCATGGGATCCCCCTTGGAATGCTGCTCGCCTACAGGAAAACCTGGCCGGATTGCAGGAGCCCTGCATCACGCTTGACACGATGCCGCGGCACGGCCGGGCGTTCCATGTCGTCGTACGCGCCGCATGGGCGTCGTTCGACGGCCTCGGTGTCGTTCGACGGCGTCGCGAGAAGAACATTGTTACGGCCGCGCAGGTCGTCCGGCGTGCTACGACACGAGAACAGCCCGGGAATAGCCCATGCGGGCTAGGCGTTGCATGGCTCAGAACGTGTGATACGTTCCGATTGGCGTTGAGCTACCGCTCCGCCGGTTTCTTCTCCGCGAACCGCCCTCTTTCGTCGGGCCGGATCGCGACCATCCCACCCCGCCGGGTCACACGGCGTTTCTCCGTGTACGAGCCCTGGCCGCCGGACCTCCGTCCTGCCTGCCCTTGAAAGGGGCCCCATCATGTCTGTTCACACCCTCCCCCAGCAGCGTTCCGTTCCCCAGCAGCGTTCCGGCGCACCCGTACGGCAGGTCACCGGCCTGCTCGACCTGCGGGAGCGCGACGCCTTCATCCGCGCCGGGCACGCGCCCGGCCCAGGCGACGTCCGCGTCCTCCCGGACCGGGCCCGGCAGCTCGGCCTGCGCCACGGCGACCATGTCGCCGCCTCCGTCGCGGGCGGCAAGCTGGTGAGCGTCGAGTCGGTCAACGGCGCCGCCGAGTGGCGCGACCGGCCGGCCTTCGCCGACCTGACCCCCGTGCACCCGTCCGAGCGGCTGCGCCTGGAGACCGAGTCGCTCAGCACCCGCGTCATCGACCTGTTCGCGCCGATCGGCAAGGGGCAGCGCGGGCTCATCGTGGCCCCGCCGAAGGCCGGCAAGACCATGGTCCTGCAGGCCCTGGCCGCCGCCGTCGCCCGCAACCACCCGGAGGTCCACCTCATGGTCGTCCTCGTCGGTGAGCGGCCCGAGGAGGTCACCGAGATGCGCGCCTCGATCCGCGGCGAGGTCTTCTCCTCGACCTTCGACCACCCCGACCACGACCACGCCGCCGTCGCGGAGCTGGCCGTCGAGCGCGCCAAGCGGCTCGTGGAGGCCGGCCGGGACGTCGTCCTGCTGCTCGACTCGCTGACGCGGCTCGGGCGCGCCTACAACAACCTGGCGCCCGGCGGCGGGCGCGTCCTGACCGGCGGCATCGACGCCTCCGCGCTCTACCCGCCCAAGCGTTTCTTCGGCGCCGCCCGCAACGTGCTGGAGGGCGGCTCCCTCACGATCCTCGCGACCGCGCTCGTGGACACGGGCTCGCGCATGGACAACAGCCTGTACGAGGAGTTCAAGGGCACCGGCAACATGGAGCTCCACCTGGCCAGGGACTCGGCCGAGCGCCGCCTGTACCCGGCCGTGGACCTGGAGGCGTCCGGGACGCGGCGCGAGGAGCTCCTGCTGCCCGGCGACGAGCTGCAGGTCGTGTGGCGGCTGCGCCGCATGCTGGCCGCGCTCGACCGCAACCAGGGGCTGGAGCTGCTGATCGGCAAGCTCCGCGAGACGACGAGCAACGCCGACTTCCTCCACGCGGCGGCCGCCTGACCCCTCCCCTCGGAGGCGGCCCCGACCGGCAGCCGGAAGAATAGCGGCATGCTCGCTGACATCATCGAATTTCTGGCCTGCCCTATTTGCCGGGAACCGGTGACCATTGACCGGGGTGCCGTCCGATGTGGCGACGGGCACGCGTTCGACATCGCCAAGCAGGGATACGTGAGCCTGCTCGTGGGATCACGCGTACCCGGGACGGCCGACAGCGCCGAGATGGTCGCCGCACGTGCGGATTTCTTGAGCAATGGGCATTTCGCGCCGCTTGTCGAAGCTGTCGCCGAATGTGTAGATATGCGGATTACGGTCGGCCGGGAGAGCGCAGGAACGGCGATTCGTGAGAAAAGCTTCGCTGAGCCGGAGGACGGGGCGGCGGCGAAGGCGTACGGTGGTCCCGGAGTGGATCCCGGTCACCGGGCGGAGCCGGTCGGGCAGGAGCCCGGCGACGCGCCGAGGCCGGTGATCGTGGACGCCGGAGCGGGCACCGGGCACTACCTGGCAAGCGTGCTCCAGGCGGTCGACAGAAGCATCGGAGTGGCGTTCGATGTGTCCAAGCACGCCGTCCGGCGGGCGGCGCGAGCGCATCCGAGGCTGGGAGCGTTCGTGGCTGACGTGTGGCGGCCGCTGCCCATCCGGAGCGGGGTGGCCGACGTGGTGATGGATGTCTTCGCGCCCAGGAACTCGGCGGAGTTCCTGCGGGTCCTGCGGCCCGGCGGAGCCGTGGTCGTCGTCACGCCCGCGCCCGCGCATCTCAGCCCGCTGGTCGAGGAGCTGGGGCTGCTCTCCGTCGACGAGGACAAGGAGCGGCGGTTGGCACGTGGCATGGAGGGGTTCGCCGAGGTGGATCGGCGCTCCATCACCTTCGACATGGAGCTGGACCGCCACGGCGTGGCCGAGGTCGTGCGGATGGGCCCGAGTGCGTGGCACACGGACCCCGCGGAGCTGGACGAACGAATCGCCGCGTATATCGCGCGCGGCACCGGTACAACGGCGGGAGCGGCGGGAAACCCGGGAAAAGCGGTGGCGCGGGCCGCCTTTCACCTGTCCGTCTTCGAGGCGGCGCCGAAGTCAAGGACCATTCCTTGACGGACATGTGGGGCTGGTGTTGCTCATGAGGCATTTAACCCGAAATTCCCCTACATTCGGCGAGTATTTCCGCGATACAGGAGCAATACTGGACGGCAACCCGTGGCCGGAGGCGGGCGGCAGAGGGAGGGGGCGCGCCGGATGAAGGCCGAGGAACGCTGGCAGGCCAGGTTCCGAGCGTCGCGCATGACGCTGCCGATCTGGGCGCGCCAGGCACCGAGCAGGTCCGTCTACCGCTCCAACGCCACGGGCACCTGGGAGGTCTACACCTGGGACCGCGCCAACGGCGCCACCCGCCAGGTCACCGAGCGGCCCAAGGGCACCGCCCACGCCACCATCGACCCCACCGGCCAGTGGATCTACTGGTTCGCCGACACCGAGGGCGACGAGTTCGGCGTGTGGTGGCGGCAGCCGTTCAACGGCGGCCCCAGCGAGCTCGTGGCGCCGGGCCTGCCACCCGGCCAGCCGGGCGGCATCGCGCTGTCGAGCACCGGCTTCGCCGCGATCAGCCTCGCCAGCGAGGGCACCTTCCGCATCCATCTCGTACGACCCGGCGAGCCCTCCCACCTGCTCTACGAGCACCCCGAGGCCGCCTGGGTGGCGGACATGTCCCTCGACGGGGAGCTCATCGCCATCAACCACGGCGAGTACGGCGACTTCCGGCACCCGGCGCTCCGGGTGGTGCGCCAGAACGGCGAGACGGTCCGGGAGCTGTACGACGGGCCGGGCAAGGGCGTGATCGGCCTCCGCTTCGCCCCCGTGGCCGGTGACCGCCGGCTGCTCGCCCTGCACGAGCGCCGCCATCGGCAGGAGCCCCTGGTCTGGGACCCGGTGACCGGCGAGCAGCGCGAGATCTGGCTGCGCGACTCGGGCGACCTGGCCGCCGAGTGGTACCACGACGGGCGGGGCCTGCTGATCCTGCGCGACAACCGGGCACGCACGTACCTCCACCGCTACGACCTGGGAGGCGGCGGCCTGACGCCGATCGAGACGCCGCACGGCGTGATCGAGGAGGCCGCGCCGCGCCCCGCCGGTCACGTCGAGTACTCCTGGTCGAGCGCGTCCCGCCCGCCGGTCATCAAGTCGACCAACGGCCAGGTCGTGATCAACGCCGGCGGCCCCGCCGCGCCGCCCAGCGTGCCCGTGGAGGACCTCGACATCACCGGCCCCGGCGGCCGGATCCACGCGCTGGTCTCCCGGCCCGAGCACGGCGGCGGACCGTTCCCGACCATCTTCATGCTGCACGGCGGCCCCACCGCGCACGACCGCGACGCCTTCTCCCCCGAGGTCGCGGCGTGGGTGGACGCCGGGTTCGCCGTGGTGCGGGTCAACTACCGCGGCTCCACGGGCTACGGCTCGGCCTGGCGCGACGCCCTGCGGGGCGACGTGGGCCACATCGAGTTACAGGACGTGGCGGCCGTCCGGGAGACGGTGGTCGAGCGCGGCGTCGCCGACCCTGACCGGATCCTGCTGAGCGGCACCGCGTGGGGCGGCTACCTCACCCTGCTCGGCCTCGGCACCCAGCCGGGCCTGTGGGCCGCGGGCATCGCGGCCGTCCCGATCGCCTGCCACCAGACCTCGTACGAGGACGAGGCCGAGAGCCTGCGCGCCTACCACCGCGCCCTGCTCGGCGGCTCGCCCGACGAGCAGCCCGAGCGCTACGCCGCCAGCTCCCCCATCACCTACGTGGACCGGGTCGAGAGCCCGGTGCTCATCCTGGCCGGCGAGAACGACACGCGCTGCCCGCTGCGCCAGATCAAGAAGTACGTGGCCAAGCTGGCCGAGCACGGGCGGCCGTACGAGGTCTACACCTACGACGCGGTGCGCGGCTCGCTGGTGGTGGCCGAGCGGATCACGCAGATGAGCCTGCAACTGGAGTTCGCCCGCAAGCACCTGCGCCACTGACCGCCCGGCTGGGTGCGGCGGCTCAGCGGGCGCGCAGGACCACGATGGCGAGGTCGTCGGCGCTCGGCTCGACGGCGAAGTCGGCGACGCCCCGGCGGATCCGCTCCGCGACCGCCCGCGCCGACAGGCCCGCGCACTCGCCCAGCAGCTTCGCCAGGCCGCCGTCGTCGTCGAGCAGGCGGTCGCCGCAGCGGCGCTCGGTGACGCCGTCCGTGACCGCGAGCAGCACGTCGCCGTGGTCGAGGTGCATGGTGTCGGCCTCGAACACCACCTCGGGGAAGACCCCCAGCAGCGACTGAGGAGTGGTCACCGACTCGACCTGGCCGTTTGCCTTGAGGCGCAGCGCCTCGGGATGGCCGGCCGACACCATCCGGATCTCCAGGCCCGTCTCCACCGGCGTGATGTCGCCGTGCAGCAGGGTCAGGAACCTGGCCCGCTCCCCCTCCTCCAGGATCGCCTGGTTGAGCCGGCCCAGCACGGCGGCCACGCCGTACCCCTCGCGGGCGAGCAGCCGCAGCGTGTGGCGCGCCAGGCCCGTCACCGCCGCCGCCTCGGGCCCGGTGCCGCACACGTCGCCGATCGCGAACCGCCACGAGTCGTCGCCGGCCTTGAACAGGTCGTAGAAGTCGCCGCCGACCTCGTTGACCTCGCCGGCCGCCTCATAGATGACGCCGTAGTCGAGGCCGGGCACCTCCGGCTCGTTGGGCGGCAGCAGGCTGCGCTGGAGCGCCCGGTTGGCGGCGGCCTGCTGCGCGTACAGGCGGGCGTTGTCCATGGCCAGCGCCGCGCGCCTGCCGATGTCCTCGGCGAGCTGGATGACCTCGTCCGGGAAGCGGTCGGAGCGGCCCAGGCACATCACGCCGAGGCTGCGCCCGCGGGCGGTCAGCGGGACCGTGAGCACCTGGGAGTCGCCCAGGTGCAGGATGGACGGCTGCGTGCCGGCCGAGTCCACGTCCACGCCGTCCAGCTCCTGGCGCAGGCCGTCGATGCGGGCCTCGTCGGCGTGCCAGACGTAGACGAGGCGCATGGGCCCGGTCGCGTTGTCGGCGGTGTAGACGGCGCACCAGCTCGACAGCCTGGGCACCACGACCTGGGCGACGATGGCGGGCACCATGTCGGGGTTGAGCGTGCCTGCGAGCAGGTCGCTCGCGTCGGCCAGGAACCCCAGCCAGTGCGGTCCCCGCGAGCCCTCCGACGGGCGATCGGAGACGACTGTTTCCGTGAAGCCGGGTAGCGTGAGACGTGCCCAGTGGACGTGCCCATCCCGAGAGAAGGTGATCCCCCATTCCGCCACCGCCGCAGAGGGCGCCTTCGGATCACCCTGGGGGGCGTTGCGCTGCTTCAGCTCCACCTGCACGGCGTCGCCGAAGTGCTTCCACACGACCTCGAACGGCTCGTCGACCACCTGCTCCGCCAGATCGCCGGTGACCTGCTCGGCCGTGTTCAGCAGCGCGCCGCCGACGGCCCAGGCGGTCATCACCTCGCGCGTGAACCGCATCGCGGCCGGCACGGCGGTCTCGCCGGGCGCGAATGTGGCGGCCAGCACGGCCTGAGGAGAAGCAGTCATCCCCACGTGCCTACCACACTTCCCGGTGACTTGGGGTAAATCCAAGGACAGGACTACGGGCTACACAACGTGACAGACTTGAACCACTCAAGCGGCACCCCGCGCGTCAAGGAGGGCCTATGACCACGGTCAGGACCGCACCTGTATCTGAGGAGAAGGTCTACAGCGAGGCCGATCTCGTCCCGATCCTGGAGACCCTGTTCTCCTGGCGAGACGGCGACTTCCGGCGGCGTGTGCCCCACGCCAAGCCGGGGATCCTCAGTGAGGTCCGGTTGCTCCTCAACGAGGTGGCCGATCGCCGTGAGCACCTGGCGAACGAGCTGACCCGGGTGCGCAAGGAGATCGTCAAGGAGGGCCGCTTCGGCGAGCGGCTGACGCCGGGGCCCGGCGTGGGCGCCTGGTCCGAGGGCGTCGAGTCGGTGAACATGCTGATCGAGGCCCTGGTGAGCCCGGTCAGCGGCGCGGCCGACGTGATCGACGCCGTGGCCAAGGGCGACCTGTCCCGGCGCATCGACCTCGACCGGTCGGCCCGCGGCGAGGTGCGCCGCCTGGGCAAGGCGATCAACGGCATGGTCGAGCAGCTCGCCCTGTTCAACTCCGAGGTGACCAGGGTGGCGCGCGAGGCGGGCACCGAGGGCCGGCTGGGCGGCAGCGCCAACCTGCGCGGCATGTCGGGCAGCTGGCGCGATTTGACCGAGGCCGTGAACACGATGTCCTCGCGGGTGGCCGCGCAGGTGCGCGACATCGCCGTGGTGACCACCGCCGTGGCCCGGGGCGACCTGAGCCGCAAGGTGACGGTCGACGCCGTGGGCGAGATGTTCGAGCTGAAGAACACCGTCAACACCATGGTGGACCAGCTCTCCGGGTTCGCCGAGGAGGTCACCCGGGTGGCCCGCGAGGTGGGCACCGAGGGCCAGCTCGGCGGGCAGGCGCAGGTGACGGGCGTGTCGGGCGTGTGGAAGGACCTCACCGACAACGTCAACTTCATGGCCAACAACCTCACCAGCCAGGTGCGCAGCATCGCCACCGTGGCGACCGCGGTGGCCCAGGGCAACCTGTCGAAGAAGATCACCGTTGACGCGCAGGGCGAGATCCTCCAGCTCAAGGACACCCTCAACACGATGGTGGACCAGCTCTCGTCGTTCGCCGACGAGGTGACCCGCGTCGCCCGGGAGGTGGGCACCGAGGGCAAGCTGGGCGGCCGGGCCGAGGTGAAGGGCGTGTCGGGCGTCTGGAAGGACCTCACCGACAACGTCAACTCGATGGCCAACAACCTGACGTACCAGGTGCGCAACATCGCCCAGGTGACGACCGCGGTCGCCAACGGCGACCTGACCCGCAAGATCGACGTCGACGCGCAGGGCGAGATCCTGGAGCTCAAGTCGACGATGAACACGATGGTGGACCAGCTCTCCTCCTTCGCCTCCGAGGTGACCCGCGTGGCCCGGGAGGTGGGCACCGAGGGGCAGCTCGGCGGGCAGGCGCAGGTCCGCGGCGTGTCGGGCGTCTGGAAGGACCTCACCGACAACGTCAACTCGATGGCCAACAACCTGACCTCCCAGGTGCGGCAGATCGCGGCCGTGTCGTCGGCCGTGGCCCAGGGCAACCTGTCGAAGAAGATCACCGTTGACGCGCAGGGCGAGATCCTCCAGCTCAAGGACACCTTGAACACGATGGTGGACCAGCTCTCGTCGTTCGCCGACGAGGTGACCCGCGTGGCCCGGGAGGTGGGCACGCAGGGCCAGCTGGGCGGGCAGGCGCGGGTGCAGGGCGTGTCGGGCGTCTGGAAGGACCTCACCGACAACGTCAACTTCATGGCCAACAACCTGACGTACCAGGTGCGCAACATCGCCGAGGTGACCACCGCGGTCGCCAACGGCGACCTGACCCGCAAGATCGACGTGGACGCGCAGGGCGAGATCCTCGCCCTGAAGACCACCATCAACCGGATGGTCGACCAGCTCTCGTCGTTCGCCTCCGAGGTGACCCGCGTGGCCCGCGAGGTGGGCTCGGAGGGCCAGCTCGGCGGTCAGGCCCGGGTGGAGGGCGTCGAGGGCACGTGGAAACGCCTCACCGAGAGCGTCAACGAGCTGGCCGGCAACCTGACCACGCAGGTGCGCGCCATCGCCACCGTGACCAGCGCCGTGGCCCGGGGCGACCTGACCCGCTCGATCGCCGTCGAGGCCCAGGGCGAGCTGGCCGAGCTCAAGGACAACATCAACTCCATGGTGGCCAACCTGCGCGAGACCACGCAGGCCAACCAGGAGCAGGACTGGCTCAAGTCCAACCTGGCCCGCATCTCGCGGCTCATGCAGGGCCACCGCGACCTGTTCGAGGTGGCCAAGCTGACGATGAGCGAGCTGACGCCGCTCGTCTCCGCCCGCTACGGCGCCTTCTACAGCGTCGATCCCGAGGGCGACCACGAGCTGCTGCTGATCGGCGGCTACGGCGTGCGGCCCGACCGCGGTCCGCGCCAGCGCTTCGCCGTCGGCGAGGGCATCGTCGGCCAGGCCGCCGCCGAGGGCCGGCACATCGTGCTCGACGACGTGCCGCCCGGCTACGTCACGATCGACAGCGGGCTCAGCTCCTCGACGCCGGCGCAGATCGTGGTGCTGCCGATCCTGTTCGAGAACCGGGTGCTGGGCGTGCTGGAGCTGGCCTCGTTCACGCCGTTCGGCGAGGTGCACCTCGACTTTCTGACGCAGCTCGTCGAGACCATCGGCGTCACGATGAACACGATCATCGCCAACTCCCGCACCGAGGACCTGCTGACCGAGTCGCAGCGGCTCACCCGGGAGCTCCAGGAGCGCTCGGACGAGCTGCAGCGCCAGCAGGAGGAGCTGCGCCGCTCCAACGCCGAGCTGGAGGACAAGGCGGCGCTGCTGGCCAAGCAGAACCGCGCGATCGAGATCCAGAACTTCCAGATCGAGCAGGCCCGCCGCACGCTGGAGGAGCGGGCCGAGCAGCTCGCCGTGTCCTCGCGCTACAAGTCCGAGTTCCTGGCCAACATGTCGCACGAGCTGCGCACGCCGCTCAACAGCCTGCTCGTGCTGGCCAAGCTGCTGACGGAGAACGCCGAGGGCAACCTGACGCCGCAGCAGGTCGAGTTCGCCCGCACGATCCACGGGGCCGGCTCGGCGCTGCTCCAGCTCATCAACGACATGCTCGACCTGTCCAAGGTCGAGGCGGGCCGGATGGACATCCACCCGATCCAGGTGTCGCTGCCGAAGATGGTGGACCTGCTGGAGGCGGCCTTCGCGCCGCTGGCCGCCGACAAGGGGCTGGCGTTCACCGTGGACGTGGCCGAGGACGTCCCGAGGGAGCTGCTGGCCGACGAGCAGCGCCTGCAGCAGGTGCTGCGCAACCTGCTGTCCAACGCGGTGAAGTTCACCCCCAAGGGCGAGGTCAGGCTGCGGGTCGCGGTCGCGCCGCCCGGCGTGGTGTTCGACGACGAGACGCTGCGCGAGGCCCCGGACCTGCTGGCGTTCCAGGTGGTCGACACCGGCATCGGCATCGCGCCGGACAAGCGGGAGCTGATCTTCGAGGCGTTCCGGCAGGCCGACGGCACCACCAGCCGCAAGTACGGCGGCACGGGCCTGGGCCTGGCGATCTGCCGCGACATCGCCCGGCTGCTGGGCGGCGAGATCCACGTGGACAGCGAGCTCGGCGAGGGCAGCACGTTCACGCTGTACCTGCCGGCCTCCTACAGCGGCCCGCTGGCCGCCGCCGAGGGCGACGCGAGCCGCCGGCAGCTCATGACCACCCCGGTCGAGGAGCCCGCGCCGGAGCCGCCGATGCCGATGGAGCTGCCCGAGCTGGTCGAGACGCCGTCCGAGACGCCGCAGTGGCAGGGCGAGGACCCGCTCAACAACGCGAAGATCCTCATCGTGGACGACGACATCCGCAACGTGTTCGCGCTCACCAGCGTGCTGGAGCGGCACGGCTCGACGGTCGTCTACGCCGAGAACGGGCGCGAGGGCATCGAGCAGCTCGAACGCAACGAGGACGTCGCGCTGGTCCTGATGGACATCATGATGCCGGAGATGGACGGCTGGGCCACGACGTCGGCCATCCGCCGCATGCCGCAGTTCGCCGATCTGCCGATCATCGCGTTGACCGCTAAGGTCATGCGGGGCGATCGTGAGAAGAGCATCGCCTCGGGCGCGTCCGACTACGTGCCCAAGCCGGTCGACGTGGACCGCCTGCTCGAACGACTGCGCGGTTGGCTCAGCCGTGGGCGGGTGTCCACCACCACGGACTCAGCCGAAGGGGCGTGATCCATGACGGATCGAGCCAACATCCTCCTTGTCGACGACCGCGAGGAGAACCTGATCGCCCTTGAGGCCATCCTCAGCTCGCTCGACCTCGTGCCGGTGCGCGCCCGGTCGGGCGAGGAGGCGCTCAAGGCCCTGCTCAACACCGAGTTCGCGCTCATCCTGCTGGACGTGCGGATGCCGGGCATGGACGGCTTCGAGACGGCCGCGCACATCAAGCGGCGCGAGCGGACGCGCAACATCCCGATCATCTTCCTCACGGTGGTCGACAGCGCCCCCGACTACGCCTTCCGGGGCTATGCGGCGGGCGCCGTGGACTACCTGACCAAGCCGTTCGACCCGTGGGTGCTGCGGGCGAAGGTGGCGGTGTTCATCGAGCTGTACAACATGAACAAGCGGCTGGCCGAGCAGTCGTCGATGCTGCGCGAGCGGATGGCGGGCGAGCTGGCGCCGGGCGCGGGCGACCCCGCGGCGGTGCTGCCCGAGCTGTCGCGCCGGCTGACTGCCGTGGAGGAGGAGCTGGCCAGGGTGCGGGAGCTGGCGCGCAAGTCGCAGGACCCGGCGCTGGCGATCCCGCTGGGCGATCTGGCCGAGCGGGTGACCAACCTGCGGGCCGGGTTCGACGCGCTGTCCTGACGTGCGTAAAACCGGGGACAATATCCATTAACGTGGGGATTTGTGCCTTTTCGGGTTCTCTACAGTCGGAATGAGGCCGACGCAGAGGAGAACCGACGTGCTGCACGATCATGGCTTCCTCCGTGAGCTCGTCGCGATGAAGGACGAGATGGGCGTGGTCTCGCTCTACGTGGACGCGGGGCCGCGGGTGGACCCGGGGATCCGGCCCGCGTGGGAGATCCGGCTGCGTGACGACCTCGCCGCGATACGCGCCAGGGTGTCGGCCTGGCCGGAGCGGGTCCGGCGCGCCACCGTCCTGGAGCACCTGGAAGCCCTCGAACCCGAGATCGCCCGGCTGGTCGACCCGGCCTCGCCCGGCCTCGGGCGGGCGCTGTTCGCCCCGGTCTGCACCGGTGAGATCCACCGGACGTCGCTCCAGGTGCCCGTGGGCACGTGCGCGGTGCTGGAGTCCACGGCGTACGTCCGGCCGATGATCGCCGCGATGGCGACCAGCGCGCCCGCCGGCGTGGCCGTGGTGAGCCGGGACGGCGTCCGGCTCATCGACTACCGGTACGGCATGGCGGAGGACGTGTACCGGTCCTCGTACGAGCTGGACAGCGACGACTGGCGGGAGATGCGCGGCCCCGGACGGGCCGGCACCGAGCGGCGCTCGTCGGCGCACCACGAGCGCTTCCGGCGGCGCGCCGAGGAAAGCCTGGTCCGCTACCTGCAGGGGATCGCGCCCGAGATCAGCAACCGGATGGGCGCCCTGCGCTGGGCCGACGTGCTGCTGGTCGGCGATCCGCGGCTGACCTCGACGCTGGCGGAGGCGCTGCGCCCGCTCGACCTCATCCAGGTAGACAGGGTGATCTCCGACGGCCCGGCCGGGGACGTGGTGAGCCGCGTCTCGGCGGAGCTGGTCGCGGTGCGCGTCCGCAGGGACACCGCGCTGGTCCGGCGGGTCGTGGACACGGCGCGGTCCGGCGGGCGCGCCGTGCTCGGTCTGGGGCAGACGCTCGCGCTGCTGAACGAGGGGCGGGTGGACTGCCTGCTGATCGACGAGAACGGGCGGTGGCGCGGCGCACGGGGGCCCGACGGCTTCCTCTACCCGGCGGAGCAGGTGCCGCACGGCACGGTCACCACGGACGAGCCCGACCTCGGGGAGCGGATGATCGAGCGGGCGCTGGAGAGCGGGGCCGAGGTGACTGTCGTCCACGCCGGCGCGGCAGGCGCCCTGGCGGCGTACGACGGGGTGGGCGCGCTGCTGCGCTGGTGAGAAAGGCCGGGTCAGTGGCGGGCGCGCTCCAGCGCGTCCCAGAAGCCGCGGCGCAGGGCGTGGCGGACCTCGTCGTGCAGCAGGAAGTCGATCGGCAGGGAGGAGCCCTGCAGCAGCCTGGCCTCCAGGTCGGAGGGCATGCGTGGCTTGCGCGCCAGCACGGCCTCCAGCCAGAGCGCGGGCGCGTCACGGGCGACCGACTCGCCGAAGTCGTGGCCCTCGCGGTGCGCGGCCTTCACGGCGTCGGCCAGCGTGGTGGCCTGCGAGCTGGACGGCGGCGTCGGCGTCACCCCGGACTGCGGCCCGGTGAAGGCGCCGAACTGCGCCGGTTGGTAGCTGCCGTTGGCCGGCTGCGCGGGCTGCGCGGGCTGTGGGGGCTGTGACGGCTGTGGCGGCTGCTGGTAGGCGCCGTTGGACGGCTGCGCGGCGAACTGCCCGGTGGACGGGGACTGCGACGGCTGCTGCGGGATGGGGCCGGTCGCCGGCGCCTGCGGCTCCTGGTGGTAGTAGGTGGGCATCGAGGGCGGCGCGGCCTGGCCCCGTCCGGAGGGCGGCTGGCCGTCGCCCGCCGGGAGCGAGGGGGAAGGGGTCGTCGGCGGGGCGGCGTGGCTGCCGCTCGGCTTCGGAGCCGGCAGCGGCGTCGGCAGGGACGAGGACGGCGGCGGAGCGGGCGGCAGCGAGTGGGTCGCGGCGTGGGCGGCGGAGCGGCCGTTGGACAGCGAATGGTGGCCGTTGCCGGTCTCGCTGACGCCGCTCACCAGGTTGACGTAGGGCCGCAGGTGGGTGTTGCCCAGCTCGATGAGGTCGTCGCCCTCCTGACGCAGGGCGCGCGAGACGGCCCAGCCGTCCTCGGTGGCGATGGGCACCACGGTCACCCGGATGCCGAGGTCCTGCGCGTCGCAGACGACCTGGGCGAGGTCCTCGTCGCCGCTGACGACCACGGCGTCGCAGATCGCGTTGTTGCGGGCCAGCGTCATGAGGTCGCGGTGGACCTGGGCGTCCACGCCCTCGCGCCGGCCGGGGCGGATGCGGGACAGGCGCAGCTTCAGGCCGGGGATGTCGGCGAGGACGTCGTGCTCGGGGGTGCGGCGGCCCTCGACCGTCGCCTCGTACCAGTAGCAGCGCAGCAGCGGCAGCCCGGTGCGCTCGCGCGCGAGGTTGCTCATGAGCTGGAGCAGACCCGGGTAGTCCCACGCGACGGCCTCGCGATGACGGGTCCCATGCACGGCCATCGCGCCGTCAGCCAGCAGATAGCCGGCGTCCACGAACAGCGCGCAGCGATCCACTGACACCGCCCCTTTCCTGATGGTCCGCCCTCAAAGGCTCTGCACCGTCAGAGCCGGACTCGGCGGCCCTTTCTCAGGGTAGTGAAAGCAGGTGATCGTCCGAGGTTAATCCCGACGATTCGCCACCGCACCGGGCATAGGCCAGACGATTCAGGGAGACCGTACCAGTTTGTCCCGGTTTATGGTTACTGACGCGTACGGGTGCTGACTGCGGCAATTCCAAACAGAATCGCATCTTTCTCGCTGGCAATGGTGAGGGCGGGATCGTCGCCCAGCTCCGCCTCGAACGTGTCGACGTCCACCCCGAACGTCGTCCCCGCGGCCCCGCCGGACGAGCCGTCGAACGGGTTCGCGGCGTCGTGGTCGCCGCCCTCCGGCACCAGCGGGCCACCGCCGGCGGACACCGTGTCGCCGCCGAGCTCCGCGTCCCCCTCCCACGTCACCAGCCGCACCCGCGCCGGCGCGCGGCCCGGCGTCAGGCCGTCCAGCGGCAGCCGCAGCGGCCCCTTGCCGTCGCCCGTCACGGCCGCCCCGTCCAGGACGACGGTCCTGGTGTACGGCTTGGCGGGGTCGGTCGAGATGACCACGAGGCTCCACCCGGCGTGCCGGGACACGCCGCGCTCCATGGGCGCGTCGGCCGCCCACCAGTCGCCGTCCTTCCTGGAGTTGGCCACCAGGCCGGTGACGTCGGCGAACGCCTGGTAGGCCGTCCCGGACGGCAGCCTGCCGGCCACCACCTGGTCCGGCCGCACCGGCTCGTACCTCCTGTGACCGGGCGGCCTCAGCCTGATCGGCCCCGGGACTCCGCCGCCCGCCGACCAGTACAGCCCCGCCCACACGACCCTGCCGCGCCCCGGCATGCGCAGGCGCGCGGCGCTGGACGCGGCGGTGGAGGCGGTCCGGTCGGCGTCGAGCGGGACCATCGACCACAGGTCGTTGTCGCGTCTGGTGCCCTCGCGCCGCCTCGCCTCGGGGCAGCCGCTCTGGCCGTCGGGGCAGGTGAGCAGGGAGTTGCCGACCGCCATGACCGACACCTTGCCCTCCGTGGCGAATCTCGCGGGCGCCCCGGACAGCCGCACGCCCGCCGCGGCCCGCGCCGCCGTCCTCTGCCGACCGGCCCGCACCCGTACGGCCGGAGCCGCGCCCTCCCGGGCGTCGGGGGCCACCTGGACCCGGAGGAAGAGCACGGTGCTCTCACCGGCGCGCAGCGCTCCCCGGACGCACCGCGCCCCCTCCGGGACGGCCCGGCACACCCACCCGCCGACCGCACTGCCCGCGCCCGTCGCCCCTACGGCCTCCCGCGAGCCCGGAGGGACGGCTGCGCGACGCCCGTGGCGCTTGGCCGCGCCGCCCGGCGTCGCGTCACGGCCCGAGGTTGCGTCCCGGCCCGCCGTCGCGTCCCGGCCCGCCGTCGCATCGCGTCCCGAGGTCGCGTCCCGGCCCGCCGTCGCATCGCGGCCCGAGGTTGCGTCGCGGCCCGGCAGCGCGCCGCGACCAGGCAGCAGGCCGCGGCCCGTGGCGGGGCCCAGCACGGCGCCGTGGCCGCGGCTGCCCGGCGGCATCATCGTGACGCCGGGAGGCAGGTCCACCAGTGCCTTCACGCCCGCGCTCGGCCCCCCTCCGGAGTTGCGGACCCGTATCGCGACGATCCCGGGGCGGGCGCGGACCAGGGCGCCGAGCGGGTCGATCGTGGCGTGCAGCCGGGCGCCGCCGCCGGCCGCCCACCCGGGCTCGGGGCCGGGCGGCGACACCGGGTTCGGCTCCGTCACGGTCAGCGGTGAACGCCCCGGAGTGAGCGGGTGGGCCATGGGGAAGGTGGCGGGCCGGTCGACCGCGTGGCGGCCGGAGGCGACGGCGAAGGTGGTGGCGGCGGCGACGGCCACCGCCGCGCCGCCCGCCACGGCCACCCGCCGGCTCGCGGCCACGCGCTGGAGCCAGGCGAGCAGGTACGGGGTCCGGCGCGCCCCACAGGCGCCGGCCTCCCGCTCCCCACCGGGCCGTCCCTCCTCTGCCGAGCCCTCGCCCGCCCGATCGTCGTGGTCCTCCTCGAGCTCGAGGTCCTCGTCCGCGTCCGCCAGACCGCCGTCCTCCTCCCAGAACGCGGTCTCCTCCTCCGCGCGCCCGGTGGCCACCGGCGTACCGAACGGCGCCTCGACCGCCGCCGTGTCCGGCCCGAGGGGTGCTGCGGAGCGGCGGGGAGCCGGAGTGACGCGGACGAGCGCCGACGACGGAGGCGCCGGTGCAGGCCGGGACAGGGCCGAGGCGTAGCCCGGGAAGACCGGGCCGAGCAGCAGGGGCCCGATGACGACCCGCAGCCCCCCGTTGATGTCCGCGAGCTCCGTCATGACCGCGTGGCAGCGCGGGCACCCGTTCACGTGCCGCGTCACCGTCCTGGAGTCGCGGCGCGACAGCGCGCCCCGGACATGCGCGCTCAGCCTGAAGAGCACCGGCTCGCACGCCGAGCCCGAGGAGGCGGACAGGTGCATCTGGACGTACGCCTGTCTCAGCCCTTCGCGGGCCCGGTAGGACAGCGCCGGCACCCCGTTCGGCGCGAGTCCCAGCAGCGGCGCCACCTCGGCGGGCTTGGCGCCTTCCACCTCCGTGTGCCAGAGCACCGCCCGCCACCGCTCCGGCAGCGACAGGAACGCCTGGGCGATCATCGACTTCTCCAGCCCGACGAGCGCCGGGTCGACGAAGGGCACACCCGGGTCGAACCGCTCCGTGTCGTCCGCCGACACCTGCCGGCTCTCGATCCGCGCCCGGTCGTAGACCGTGCGCCGCACCACCGTCAGCAGGTACGTGCGGAAGGCGTCCCCGGGCCCGCCGCCCCGCCCCACCAGGTCGAGGATCTTGGTGAACGCCTCGGCCACCACGTCCTCGATCTCCTCCTCATACCGTACGAGCTGGCGGGCCAGCGCGCGGGCGGCGGTGGCGTGCCGCTCATGGAGCCGCCCGTAGGCGGCGGCGTCGCCCTCTCTGACGGCTTCGAGGAGCTCGGCATCGCTCTGTGGTGATTCGATACACATGGTCACCTCGCGATTACGGTTCGTTGCCTCGCCGAGTCATTCCGCAGCCATGGGCATGGCCAAACCCCTCGCGAGCCTTTACCTCGGACGGGCCGTCGTCCGGCGTGGAAGGCCGGCCCCTAAGCTTGGGCGCATGACGGATCGCGACGACCTGCTGGCCGAGATCAAGAAGAAGGCCGTGGTCCACGGCAAGGTGGTGCTCTCCTCCGGGCGGGAGGCGGACTTCTACCTGGACCTGCGCCGCATCACGCTCGACGCCGTGGCGGCGCCGCTGGTCGGCAGGGTGATGCTGGACCTGACCGAGGATCTCGGCTACGACGCCGTGGGCGGGCTCACGCTGGGCGCGGACCCGGTGGCCGGCGCGATGCTGCACGCGGCGGCGGCCCGGGGGCGGGAGCTGGACGCGTTCGTGGTGCGCAAGGCGCAGAAGGTGCACGGCCTCCAGCGCCGCGTCGAGGGCCCCGACGTGACGGGCCGGCGGGTGCTCGTGGTCGAGGACACCTCGACGACCGGTGGGTCGTCGATGACGGCCGTGGAGGGCCTGCGCGAGGCGGGCGCCGAGGTGGTGGCGGTGGCCACGATCGTCGACCGTGGCGCGGCCGCGCGCATGGCCGAGGAGGGCCTGGAGTACCGCACCGCGTTCACGCTCACGGACCTGGGGCTCTGAGCCGCCCGGACGGACGGCGCGGCGCTAAGGCGCCTTGACCGTGAACGCCTCCCGCGCGCCGGCCTTGCCCTGGGCGCGCGGCCTGCCGTTCTCCGTGACCCGGACCGTGGCCGCGTCGCTGAGGACCACGTCGAGCTCGGGCTGGAAGTAGCTGACCTCCTCGCCCCTGCTCATGTCGCGGTACTGCAGGACGTCTCCGCCCGGCACCCGGACCGTGACGAGGGGGCAGGTGTCGGCCACGCACTCGATGCGCACGGTCGGCGCCTGGGCGCCGGCCGACGGCTCGGTGGTGGCACGGTGCGGCTCGGCCCGCTCAGGGGTGTCGAGCGTCAGGAACAACGCGCGCCCGCCGATGACGAGAAGCGTCGCGATGCCGGCGACCGCCAGAACGGCGACCGCGAGGCGGGCGAGGCCCATCGGATCTGACCTGTGGCGTCCCACACACCGGAGAGTACTCCCGGAACGGGCCGGTTCCGGTTACGGGCCGTCAGTGCCCGTGGGAACGCGGTGGTGCTTGCCCGTGGGCGCCGGCCCGGCGGGCTTGGGCGACCTGCGGCGCTTGAGCACCTCGAAGATGATGGGGATCAGCGAGATCAGCACGATGAGGAAGACGCCCGGCAGGATGTACTTGTCGATGGCCTTGGGATCGACCTTGTCGCCGAGGTAGTGGCCGAGCAGCAGCATGCCCTCGACCCAGACCACGCCGCCGATGACGTTCCAGAGGAGGAAGCGCTTCGCGGGCATCTCCAGCACGCCGGCGACCGGGTTCATGAACGTGCGGATGATCGGCACGAACCGGGCCAGCACCACGGCCTTGGCCGGGCCGAACTTGTCGAAGAACTCCTCGGCGCGCAGGACGTGCTCGCGCTTGAACAGCCGCGAGTCGGGCTTGTCGAACAGCCTCCGCCCGAACCTCGCCCCGAGGAAGTGACCGAGCTGCGCGCCCGCGATCGCGCACAGCGGGGCGCCGATCAGCAGCATCGGGAACGACAGCGGCTCGATCCCCATGCCGGCGGCCACCGACGCGGAGCTGAAGATACCGGCCGCGACCAGCAGAGAGTCGCCCGGCAGGAAGAAGCCGAGCAGCAGACCCGTCTCGGCGAAGATGATGACGAGCACGCCGATCGTCGCGAAGGCGCCGAAAAGGGTGAGCCACCACGTCGGATCGAGAAGGTTCAAGAGCGAGTCCACAGGCTGAGCCTACCTGGAGAGCGGGGGCTCGACGGGTGGTCCGAGGCGCGTTGTCACTACCACATGGGGTAGCTGACGGTAATACTGGGCAGCGCGCAGCCTTACTTCTCAGGGAGACGATCATGCCGATAGCCACTCCAGAGATCTACGCCGAGATGCTCGACCGGGCCAAGGCTGGCGGATTCGCCTACCCGGCCATCAACGTGACCTCCTCCCAGACGCTCAACGCCGCGTTGCGCGGTTTCGCCGAGGCCGGGAGCGACGGCATCGTCCAGATCTCCACGGGCGGCGCCGAGTTCCTGTCGGGCGCGTCGGTGAAGGACATGGTGACGGGCGCGACGGCGCTGGCCGAGTACGCCCGGGTGGTGGCCGCCAAGTACCCGGTGACCGTGGCCCTGCACACCGACCACTGCCCGAAGGACAAGCTGGACGGCTTCGTGCGGCCGCTCCTCGACATCTCCCTCGAACGCGTCTCACGCGGCCTCGACCCGCTCTTCCAGTCGCACATGTGGGACGGCTCGGCCGTGCCGCTGGAGGAGAACCTTGAGATCGCGCAGGAGCTCCTGGAGAAGTGCGCGCGGGCGCGGGTCGTCATGGAGATGGAGATCGGCGTCGTCGGCGGCGAGGAGGACGGCGTCGTCGGCGAGATCAACGAGAAGCTGTACACCACGCCCGGCGACGCGCTCGCCACGGCCGAGGCGGTCGGCATCGGCGACAGGGGCCGCTACCTGCTGGCGGCCACGTTCGGCAACGTGCACGGCGTCTACAAGCCCGGCCACGTCAAGCTGCGGCCGGGCGTGCTGAAGGAGCTCCAGGACGCGGTCGCCGCCAAGTACGGCAAGGAGAAGCCGTTCGACCTGGTCTTCCACGGCGGCTCGGGCTCGTCGCTGGAGGAGATCCGGGAAGCCATCTCGTACGGCGTGGTCAAGATGAACATCGACACCGACACGCAGTACGCCTTCACGCGGCCGATCGCGGACCACATGTTCCGCAACTACGACGGCGTGCTGAAGGTCGACGGCGACGTCGGCAACAAGAAGAGCTACGACCCGCGCTCGTACGGCAAGGCCGCGGAGGTCGGGATGGCCACCCGCGTGCGTGAGGCGTGCGAACACCTCGGAAGCGCTGGGACGAAGATCTCCTAGCCACGTCAGGGGCCCGGCGGGTATGACTTGTCCTATGGACAACCTTCTCGCCGGGCCGCCCCCGACGTACCTTCCGGACCTGCCCGAGGCCAGGGAGGCGCTGGAAGCCGGGGCCAAGCCCTCCGACGTGGCCGCGCGGTTCCCGGCCTACCCGACGGCCTGGGCCGCGCTCGCGGAGGAGTACTTCGCGCAGGGGCACGCCGTCACTTCCTACGCCTTCGCCCGTACCGGCTACCATCGCGGGCTCGACCAGTTGCGCCGCAGCGGCTGGAAGGGGCACGGGCCGATCCCGTGGGAGCACGAGCCGAACCGCGGCTTCCTGCGCTGCCTGTACGCCCTGGCGAGGGCCGCGCAGGCGATCGGCGAGAAGGACGAGGCCGAGCGGTGCGTCCAGTTCCTCAAGGACAGCGACGAGGCCGCCTATGACGCGTTGGCCGGGTAGCCCTTGGGACGAATAGGCATACTCGGGTAGTCTCTCTACGCAAGAGCCCCTGTCGCGCTTGCGCCAGGGGTTTCGTTTTGTGCTCGGGAGACTAGAACCATGCCGGCTGTCGTTCTCGTGGGCGCCCAGTGGGGCGATGAGGGCAAGGGCAAGGCCACCGACCTGCTCGGTGGCGATGTCGACTACGTCGTCCGCTACCAGGGTGGCAACAACGCGGGCCACACCGTGGTCATCGGCGACCAGAAGTACGCTCTGCACCTGCTGCCCACGGGGATCCTGTCGCCCGACGTGGTGCCGGTGATCGGCAACGGCGTGGTCATCGACCCGCGCGTGCTGCTGGACGAGATCGACGGGCTCGCCGCGCGGGGAATCTCCGCCGAGCGGCTGTTGATCTCGGCCAACGCGCACCTGATCATGCCCCACCACCGTGCGCTCGACAAGGTCACCGAGCGCTACCTGGGCAAGGCCAAGATCGGTACGACCGGGCGCGGCATCGGGCCCGCGTACGGCGACAAGGTCTACCGCATGGGTGTGCGGGTCCAGGACCTGCTCGACCCGGGCATCCTGGCCAAGAAGATCGAGGCCGCGCTGACCGAGAAGAACCAGGTGCTCACCAAGGTCTACAACCGCCGCGGCATCGAGCCGGAGCGGGTCCTGGAGGAGTACCTCGGCTACGCCGAGCGGCTCAAGCCGCACATCGCCGACACCTCGCTGGTGCTGTCGAAGGCGCTGGACGAGGGCAAGTTCGTGCTGCTGGAGGGCGGCCAGGGCACGCTGCTGGACCTCGACCACGGCACGTACCCGTTCGTCACCTCCTCCTCGCCGACCTCGGGCGGCGCCTGCGCCGGCTCCGGCATCCCGCCGACCCGGCTGACGAAGGTCATCGGCATCCTCAAGGCGTACACGACCCGGGTGGGGTCGGGCCCGTTCCCGACCGAGCTCGAGGACGAGATGGGCGACTGGCTGCGCACGACCGGCGGCGAGTACGGCGTCACCACCGGCCGCAACCGCCGCTGCGGCTGGTTCGACGCGGTCATCGCCCGGTACGCGGCCCGCATCAACGGGGTGACCGACTTCTTCCTCACCAAGCTGGACGTCCTTTCCGGGCTGGAGCGGATCCCGGTCTGCGTGGCGTACGAGGTGGACGGGGTGCGGCACGAGGAGATCCCGATGACGCAGACCGACTTCCACCACGCCAAGCCGATCTACGAGGAGCTTCCGGGCTGGCAGGAGGACATCTCGGGCGCCAAGACGTTCGAGGACCTGCCGCGCAACGCGCAGGACTACGTCCGGGCGCTGGAGAAGATGAGCGGGGCCCCGATCAGCGCGGTGGGCGTGGGCCCGGCGCGTGACGCGACCCTGGTGCTGCGCCCGCTGACCTGAGCGGCCGTGGGGCGCGCCCGCTCACCTGAGCGGCGGTGGGGGGCGCGCCCGCTCACCTGGGCGCCCCCCGGTCAGCTCGTGAGGACCGCGGCCGTCATGGGGGTGTGGACGGCCCAGCCGAGGGTCTCGTAGAGGGAGCGGCCGGCTGGGGTGGCGACCAGCACTCCGTCGGTGGCTCCGCCGGCCGCGGCGGTCGCGGTGAGGGCGCCCATGACGATGGTTCCGAGGCCGCGCCGCCGGTGGTGCGGCGCGGTCTCGACCTGGTCGACGACCGCCGTGGTGCCCGCGATGGCCATCTGCCCCCGCGCGGCCATCTCGCCGGCGGCGGTGAGCAGGCGCGCGACGGTGACGCCGGCCCGCGTGGTGACGGCCAGCGTGTAGCCGTCCGGCGCGACCACGCCGGCCCGCGCGGCCGCCGTCGCGCCGGTCAGGCCCCTGGTGCGCGGCGCGGGGTCGAGCGAGGCGGTCATCATGAACTCCTGCTCCTGTACGTCCCACGGCCGCGGCAGCCAGGGCGCGACCTCCTCGTACGGCGCGCAGAGCTTCAGCCAGGTGCCGGGGGCGCTGGGCAGGGCCGTCAGGTGGCGCAGGGTGGCCGGGGTGGGAGCCGGGACGACGTGGCGGACCACGTGGCCGGGCAGGCCGACGTCGACTCTCAGGCCCCAGGGCTCGCGCACGGGGGTGGGGGCGTTGCGGGAGACGACCCAGCCGTCCACCCAAGCCCGTACGGTCGCGGGCCGGACCGTTTTGAGAGCCCGTGTCATGGCGGTCAGCTTATTGCAGGAAGATTGCAGCTATCCAGGCAAAAAAGGCATGCGACAGCTCACACCGGACACCTAATCTCGACCCCATGGACATCCGCCGGGTCACCGCGTTCGAGGCCGTCGAGGCCGCCGGCCACCTGTTCGACACGCCGCCGCGACGGGAGGCGACCGGCAGGTTCCTGGCCGACGAGGGGCACCACCTGCTCATCGCGTACGTGGACGGCACGCCCGCCGGGATGGTCACCGGGGTGGAGATGACGCACCCGGACAAGGGCACGGAGATGTTCCTGTACGAGCTGGGCGTGGACGAGCGCTTCCGCGGCCAGGGGATCGGGCGGGCACTGGTGCTGGCGCTGGGCCGGCTGGCCCGGGAGCGCGGCCTGTACGGGCTGTGGACGGCGACGGGCAAGGACAACGCGGCGGCCCAGGCGACGTACTCGGGCACGGGCGGCGACCCGGAGTGGGAGCAGGTGATCTACACCTGGGCCTTCGACGGTCCAATGTAGGGATTTTGCGGGCAAAAGGGATGCGGCGTGGCGGCGCGGGAAGGCGGCGGGCGCCCGGTAGGGTCCGGGTGTGCGCGTCGAGATACATGGCCACCGGGGGGCTAGGGGCCTCTGGCCCGAGAACACGCTGCCTGGCCTGAGCCGCACGCTGGAGCTCGGGGTCCACGCTCTGGAGCTGGACGTCGCCCTCACCGCGGACCAGCGGCTCGTGCTCACGCACGACCTCACGGTCTCGGCCGTGACCAGTGCCGACACGCGGCCGGTCCGGGTGGGCGACCCGGCGTACCCGTACGTCGGCAAGCCCGTCAACTCCCTCACGCTCGCCCAGCTGCGCACGCTCGACGTGGGCGTGCGGCTGCCGCGACACCCCGACGACCCGTTCGCCATCACGCAGGTGCCCGTCCCGGAGACCCGCATGCCCACGCTGGGCGCGGTGCTCGGACTGGTGAACGCCTACGAGGCGGACGCCGTGCGCCTGCACGTGGAGCTCAAGTCCGACCCGACCCGGCCCGAGCTGACCCCCGACCCGGAGCTGTTCACCGGGCTCGTGATCGAGGAGCTCGACCGGCACGGCAGGCTGGACAACGTCGCCGTCCTCAGCTTCGACTGGCGGATCATCACGCACGCGGCGGCGATGGCGCCCGGGACGCGGCGATTCGCGCTGATCGAGCCCGACACGCTGCACTGGCACGACGACCTGGGCGACGACGTCCCGGCCGCCGCCCGCGACGCCGGCGCCACCACGCTGTCGCCCGAGCACGTGATGGTGGACGAGCGCCTGATGTCCCAGGCCGCCGCCGCCGGGCTCGACGTGGCGGTGTGGACGGTCAACGACGCCGGGCTCGCGGCGCGCATGCTGGACCTGGGTGTCTCCGGCATCGTGACCGACTACCCGGACCGGATGCGGGAGCTGTGGCGTGAGCGCGGGCTGCCGCTGCCCGCCCCGGTCGAGCCCCTGAGGCCCGTCCCCGCCTGAAACCCTTCAGAGGAGGACGGCTCAGGGGAGGACGGCGCCCACCCGCTTGACGGTGCGGATGACCGGCGACGTCTCCACCTCCCGCACACCGTCCAGGGGCGCGACCCGCTCGGTCAGGTACCGGTACAGGTCCTGGGTGTCGCGGCACGTCACGCCGGCCATGAGGTTGCTCGGGCCGGTGACGGCCGCGGCCACGTCCACCTCCGGATGCGCCGCCAGCGCCGCCCCCACCTCCGCCAGCCGCGCGGGCCGCACCTTCATCCACAGCCACGCCTCGGCCCGGTAGCCGAGGGCCCGCGGCGGGATCTCGACGTCGAACCTGAGCGCGCCGGCGCCGCGAAGCTGCTCGACGCGCCGCCGTACCGTCGACTGCGAGCAGCGCCCCGCCGCCGCCAGGTCGCCGTACCCGGCGCGTCCGTCCTGGGCGAGCACCCGCAGCATCGCGAGGTCCTGCTCGCTGAAGGAGACCTCCGTCGTGGACGGCGGGGCGGGGCTGAGCCGTGCGACCTGTTCCTCGGAGAGGACGGCGATCCGCGAGCGCCATCCCGCGTACATGTGCAGGGTCGCGTGCGCGGTCATGGACACGACGCGCGGCGTGCGCGGCAGCTTCTTCAGCAGCAGCGCGTCGCCGTCCTCCTCGCCGCCGGCGTGGACGCCGCAGACGATCTCGGTGCCGCCGGACAGCAGGCGCACCCACACCGTGTCGTCACGCCGGGCCAGCGCCTCGGCCACGGGCCCGGCGGCGTCGGGCGTGCAGACCAGCCGGACGGCCCACGAGGTGTGCCCGAGCAGGGTGCCGTCGAGCGTGCCGACGATGCGCAGCAGCCCCTGCGCGCGAAGCCTCCGGTAACGCCTGGCGATCGTGTGCTCGGAGACGCCCAGGACCTCGCCGATCCCGTTGAACGGGGCCCGTCCGTCGACCTGGAGGGCATGCACGAGAGCGAGGTCGAGCGCGTCCATCGAGCTGCCGCTCATGGTCGCGGAGCCGGGGAGGGGAGGCCCGAGATGATCATATCGGCGAGCAGGGCGTAGCTGGCGTCCAGGTCCAGCGGGAGCCCGAACGCGCCCCCGCTCTCCAGAACGGCGAAGCCGTGGACGGCCGAGCGCAGGCACCGCGCCGCGTGGACGGCGTCCGCGCCCTCCAGCCCGTACCCCCGGAGCGTGGCGAGCATGATGTCGATCACCCGCTGGCCCGCCTTGGCCATGTCGTCCTGCTCGGGGCGGGCGGCCTGGACGACGGCGGCGTACCTGCCGGGGTTGCCGGTGACGTAGTCGCGGTAGGCGGCCATGCAGGCGCGCAGCGCCTCGTCCCCCGAGCGGCCCAGGACGGCTTCGCGCAGGCGGTCCGCCAGCTCGTCCATCACGCGTACGGACACGAGGGTGTTGAGCTCGGCGAGGTTGCGCACGTGCTTGTAGAGGGACGGCGTGGCGACGCCCGCGCGGCCGGCCACCGCCGCCAGCGTGACCGCGGCCGCGCCTTCCTCGTCGATGATCCGCAGGGCGAGATCGACCACCGCGTCCCGGGACAGGCCGGCCCTAGCCACGGGCGTGCTCCTTGAGGAAGGGCAGCATGACCTCGGCGACCTCCTCGGGGAACTGGGTGTGGGCGTAGTGGCCCGCGCCCTCGACCATCACCACCGTACCCAGCCCGGCCGGCATGCCGGCGACGATGCCCTCCGCCTCGGCCTCGGGGTCGGCCCAGTCGGGGTCGAGCGTACCCATGAGGACCAGAGCGGGGACGCGGAGGTTCGCGAGCTGGGCGCCGGCGTCGGTCGGAGCGGACAGGCCCATCTTGGCGACCACGTCCATCCGGCCGGGACGGCTGAGCGCGGCGGCGAGCGCGGACATGTACGCCTCGTGGTCCGCGGGTCTGGCGCCCGGGTACGCGTGGTCGAGGTAGCTGCGCCACAGCTTCAGGCTGCGCAGCATCCCCGCGCTCATCAGCAGTCTGATCCCCTTGCGGTGCCGGCCGTTGCGCAGCAGGCCCCCGAGGTCGGGCTTCTGCTCCCGTGTGAACGGGGCGATCTCGACGACGGCGCTGACCAGGTCGGGCGCGAGCGCCGCCGCGATGGTGGCCGCGCCGCCGGCGAAGGAGTGGCCGGCGATGACGGCCGGGCCCCCCAGATGGCGTACCAGGGCCAGCAGGTCACCCGCGACGTCCGTGCGGGTGTAGGACGGCCAGTCGAGGCTGGACTCGCCGTGACCGCGCATGTCGACCGTGGCGACCCGGTAGCCGGCGGCCACCAGGCGGGGCGCCAGGAAGCGGTACGCCTCCCGGCCGTTCCCGATCCCGTGCGCCAGCACGACGAGCGGCCCCTCACCGGCCACGTCGTAAGCCAGCCGACCGCCCTCGATCTCCAGGTACTGGGTCATGCCGTCCTCCTGTTGGCTAATCTCTGTTGCTTTAAAGCTACTGTCATTAGCCAATGCCTGTCAACAGCCGATCAGCCGGAGGGGGACGGCGCGCCCATCGAGTCGCCGAGCATGCACGAGAGCTGGGCCGATCGCCGCGAATAAGCCGCTTTTCGCCAAATTTCCCGATCTAGTGCCGGAAATCATCATCCGACCGACTCCGAGCTGCGTCACCCGGGCTGCCGGGACGATGGTTGAGCCATGAGCACATATCTGGTTTTCGGCGCCACCGGTAACGTCGGCAGGCGAGTGGCTGAGCGACTCTCCTGGTCAGGGGCCGCCGTGCGCGCCACCAGCCGCCGCCCCGAGTCGGCGCGGCTGCCCGAGGGAGTCGAGGTGGTCGCCCCCGACCTGACCGCGCCCGGCGTCCTGGAGGACGTCGAGGCGGTGTTCCTGATGTGGCCGTTCCACTCGGCCGAGCAGGCGGGCCCGTTCGTCGAGGCGATCAAGCGGAACGTCCGCCGCGTGGTCTTCATGACCGGCGGCGGCGTGCGTCCCGGGCTGCCGCCGGAGGAGCAGCCGAACCCGGTCGCCCGCTGGCACGCCACCGTGGAGCACCTGATCGAGCAGTCGGGCGTGGAGTGGACGGTGCTGAGCCCCAGCACGTTCATGACCAACACCCTGTGGTGGAGCGACCAGATCAGGGCCGGCGACACGGTCCGGGGAGCGTACGGCTCGGTGACCATGACGCCGATCCACGAGGACGACATCGCCGCGGTCGCGGTCGCGGCGCTGACCGGGTCCGGGCACGGGGGACGCCGCTACGACCTGACGGGCCCCGAGGCGCTGACGCAGGCCGAGCAGGTACGGGTGATCGGCGAGGCGATCGGCCGTCCCCTTCGCTGGGTGGAGCTCTCCTTGGCGGAGGAGCGGGAGCGGCTGCTCGCCGACCCGTCCTTCCCGGACTCCTTCGTGGACGAGCTGCTCGCCGGGTACGCGAAGATGACCTCTGCCCCGCCCCCGGCCCCCACCAGCACGGTCGAGGACGTCACCGGGACGCCCCCGGCGACGCTGGCCGCCTGGGCCGCCGAGCACGCCGGCGCGTTCGAGAGGTTCCCCGCGTGAAAGTGATCGTCGCCGGGGCGGGGCTGGGCGGGCTGTGCCTGGCCGGCGCGCTGCGCCGGGCCGGGATCGAGGTGGCCGTCCACGAGCGCGACCCGGCGCTGAACACCCGCCGGCAGGGCTACCGCCTGCACCTGGGCGAGACGGCCATCCAGGCCCTCACCGCCGTGCTGCCGCCCGACCGGTGGGAGGAGTTCCTGGCCACCGCCCACGTGCCGCGGCCGCGCTTCGTCCGGCTCGACCCGGCGCTGAAGGTCCTCGACGTCGTGGAGATGGGGCACCACGGCCGGCACCTGGCCGTCGACCGGGAGACCCTGCGCCGGGCGCTGCTGGCCGGGGTGGAGGACGCGGTCACGTTCGGCCGGCGCCTGACGGCCTTCGACGCGCGGCCGGACGGGGTGACGGCGCTGTTCGCCGACGGGTCCACCGCCACGGGCGACGTGCTCGTCGGCGCCGACGGCGTCAACTCCGCGGTGCGCCGGCAGTACCTGCCGCATGCCCGGGTCGTCGCCACGGGCCTGGTCCAGCTCTACGGCAAGATCCCGCACGGTCTGGCGGACGACATGGGCAACGTGTTCACCGCGATCTCCGGGTCCGGCCACCGGGTGGTGGGCGTCGCGCCCACCCGGGACTACACGACCTTCTCGTTCAGCGCCCGCGCCGAGGACCTCCCGGCCGGCCTGGACGAGCTGAGCCAGGAACGGCTCCGCGCCATGGTCCTGGCCATGACGCCCGGCTGGCACCCCCGCGTCCACGAGATGATCGCCCGCTGGACGGAGATCTTCCCGCTGGAGCTGCGCACCAGCGTGCCGGTCCCGGCGTGGCCGACCACCCGGGTCACGCTGCTGGGTGACGCCGTCCACGCCATGAGCCCGGCGGCGGGGGCGGGAGCCGGCATCGCCCTGCGCGACGCGACCGCCCTCGCCTCGGCCCTGGCTCAAGGCGGCGATCCTCTGGACGCGCTGCGGGCGTACGAGGGCGAGATGGTCGAGTACGGCTTCGCGGCCGTCCGCGACTCGGCCGCCAACGGAGCCCGCTTCCTCGGCCAGGACCCGCTTCCGGCCCTCCTCGGGCCGGCTCATTCGCCGGGCGGCAGGCGGGGGATGCCGGCCCGGTAGAGGCCGAGCAGCGGCCCGTACGGCTCGGTGTGCGTGATGCTGCCCGTCCGCGACGGCATCACCATGGCCCGCAAACGCTGACCCGCCACCGGCACTGTCACGGCTGGAGGAACTCCCGTGCGCCCCGCAGCCGCGTCCTCAGGAACCGCTGCGTCATCGTGCAGTCCAGTCGTACGTCGAGCGGCCCCGTCAGGTCCGTGTCGGCACGTCGTCCCCGCGTCAGACGGGACGGATCGAGCCCGTCACGGCGCGCGACCAGGCAGCCGAGCTCGTACCGGCTCACCGCGTCGCTTCCGGCCACGTGGTGGACCCCCTGACGGTCAGCGGCCGCGAGCTCCAGCAGGGCGGCGGCGAGGTCGCCGACGTGCACCGGGCAGCGTACGTCGTCCGTGAACAGCGTCCCCTGCCTCCGGCCGGTCGCCAGGTCGCGTACGAAGGACTCGTGCCCGGACCGCCCGTCACCGAGTATCAGAGACGTCCGGACGATCACCGCCGCCGGCGCGATCGCCCGGACGGCCACTTCGGCCGCCGCCTTCGCCGCCCCGTACGGGGAGACGGGGTCCGGCACGCACTCCTCCGCGTAGGTGACCGCCCTCCCCGAGAAGACGGCGTCGCTGGACACGTGCACCAACCGCCCACCGGCCGCGGAGACCGCGAGCGCCACATGAGCGGCGCCGTCCGCCGTCGCCGTCCAGTCCGCCTGCCGGAACGCGGCGTTGACGACCGCATCAGGCCGGAAGGCGCTGACCAGAGCGGCGACGGCCTCCCGGTCACGGACGTCCAGCGCCGACCACTCGACGCCTTCCACCTTCCCGGGACGGGACAGGCAGGTCGCAGCCACCACGTGCCCTCCGGCGACGGACTGCCGGGCCAGCTCACTGCCGAGGAAACCACTGCCCCCGACGATGAGGATTCTCATGGACGATCACCTGTCGCTCGGCCGATCACTCCGAACTCGTCCTACCCGGACACGCGCTCGCCCAGGCTGTCGACCCAGCCCATGTCCTCGTAGGTGACCTGCATTGCCGGCGACGATTCCCCTCGCGAGCGGAACTCGAAGGAGAGCAGCTCCGCCGTGTCGTCGTCCACGATCAGCCGGGACTCGCCCTCACCCTCCCCTGCCACGGTCCTGGCCAGGGCGGTCCCGGTGCGGCCCTGCGCATCGGTGACCCCTCCCAGCGACCTGATCGCGGGCTGTTCGGCGAGCACCCGGTAGAGGGCGGAGCGGGTCCCGGGACTGATCGGCCCGGCCAGCAGGTCCTGCGCCGTCGACCACACGTAGTCGGTGAACTCCGGCTTGGCGGGCGACCATTCGTCTGGAGGCTCCTCGTCGTACAGCCGCCGCAACCGGCTCTCCAGGCTGTCCTTCTCGGCCGGCAGCTCGAGCAGTTGCCGGACCGTGAAGCGGTGTGTGCCGATCTGGAAGAACAGTGCCATGTCGTAGTCGTTGGTCGACGGCTTCTCCTCGACCAGCGCCGGCGAGCCCAGTCGCCTCCACTTCGCCTCGTCCTCCGGGGAGGCGAAGGCGGCCTTCGGGTTCTGGCCGGTCACGGTTCGGCTGGGCGCGCCTTTGTCGCTCGCGTACCAGCTGTCCTGGGTACTCGCCACGGTCGCCGAGAACGGTATCTCCTGGCGTCCCGGCTTTCCGATGTCCTTCGGCAGGCGACGCACCGGCTGGGAGATGCGCTGACGGGTGTACCAGTAGTGGCCCGACGTGGCCGGCTCACGGGCGGCGGTCTCGGCCGCGGCCAGCAGGACGGAGCGGGCGTCGAGAGATCTCGAACCGGGGAGACGCGGGGGCGGCGAACCGTCTCCGGAGCGCGGCCCACTGGCGACCGGAGCCGTACTCGACGGCGTGGCGGCAGGGCCGACCCCGCCGGCGCCCAGGGCCACGACGACGGCTGCCGCGGCAAGACCCGTTCCCGCGATGGCGCCCACCACGGCACGGGTCCTCCTGGCGCGGCGTCCCCGGCGTACCAGGTCCGACACCGGCGCGGGGGTGGCCGGCTCTCGGTCGGCGAGGGTACGCAACGCTCGCGCGAGCTGTTCCTGATCGTCGTTCATCGTGCTGCCTCCTGGTTCTCCCGCAGAGCCGTGCGCAGCCGCGCCATCGCCCTGGAGTGCTGACTCTTGACTGTGCCGACCGTGCAACCGAGGGCGGCCGCGACCGCTTTCTCCGTCAGGTCCTCGTAGTGGCGGAGCACGACTATGGCGCGCTGCCTGCGCGGCAGGGAGAGCAGCGCGCGCCGCAAGCCCTCGTGCGGCTCGTACGGTCCGGACCGAGGATCCGCGTGGTCAGGCGGCTCGGCGGTGGGCAGTTCCCGTCCACGCCGTCGCCACCAGCTGACGTTCCCGTTGACCAGCATGCGTCGCAGGTAGGCGTGCGGGTCGTCGGGGGCTACGCGCCGCCACCGCACGTACAGCCGCACCAGGCAGTCCTGGAGCAGTTCCTCGCCCCGGTGGCGGTCGCCGGTGAGCAGGATGGCGACGGCCATGTGCCTGTTCCAGGCCGCCTCGACGAAGGCGGCGTACGCGGCTTCTTCCGTTGGGTCACTCACATGGCCTCGACGCGGAGGTGGCGGGAAAAGGTTGGCAGACGGGCAGGATTGTTTCCCGCTTCCGCCGGGGCGGCGCCAAGGCTCCTTCTGAAGCACAACGTCACCGGTAGACGGTCGGCCCCTTCCGCTCGCCGGGGAACACCATGATCAGCAGCTCGACGGCGCCGTCCGGAGGATAGGGAACCTGGTGGACGAGGGCCCGGCCGCGCAGGTGGACCCGAACCCGGTAGGACCCGGGACCGCTGGTCGTCAGCTTGGGCGATGTCGCCCCCTTACCGTCGACCAGGGTCAGCGAACCGGTCGGGCTTTCGTAGGCGACCTCGACCACTTCCTTCCACCCCTTGGTCTCCAGCGGCGGCCGCCGGGTGTAGGACTCGGTGGTCACGCAAGCGTGGCCGATCTCGTCGGCGGCCCAGATGGCCAGCGCGCCCGGTTCGCTTCCGACCAACTCCTTGACCAGGTCGGGGACGCTGTCTTCGTATCCGTCCTCCCATCCGCCGATATTCCAGAACTCGGTCCACATGGTGGCTCGGTGCTGCCGGACCGGTTTGATCTTCGGACGGTGGGCGGGGTGCGCGGCACAGGCCTTCTCCTTCTCGGCGAAGTACGCGGCATGTTCCGCCTGTTGGCGCTGGCCGGCCAGCTCCTGGGCGCGGGCCACCGCGGGGCACAACGGTGCCAGTGCGCCGGCCAGCGCCGCGTGGGGTGCCTCCCGCACGGCGGGGGCGCCGGTGTCGCCGCCATGCTGTTCGGCGAGACGGCACAGGTGACGACCCTGCGTCAGGACCACCCGATCGGGAACCTTCGCCCAGCTTTCGATGCCGTCGTCCATGAACGAGTCGTAGCCGCGGACCCGGCACAGGAAGTCCTTTTCCGCCTTGGTCACGTCATGGACGGTGCCGTTGCCGAAACCGCCGCAGTCGAGCTCCCGGTCGCTGCTCACCTTGCCGGAAGCGGCCGCCTGGTCCACGACCAGAAGGGTCGTCATCAGCGTCAGGACCGCGACCACCGTACGGGCGAAGCGGCCTCTCCGGACGAAACCGCGGCGAGCGGGGCGCACCGCGAGCAGGACCAGGATCGGCGGCGCCAGGAAGTAGAGGTCCATGCCCGCGTTCCGGGTCGCTATCTCGGGTGGGCCCCACGCGTCCATGCATTCCTGGCCCAGCGCCCCGTCGAGCGTGAACAGCAGCAGCTCGGGGAGTCGCAAGAGGAGAAGGGTCACGGCGCCTGAGCGGGCGATGACCCTGCCGAGCCGGTCACGCCCGGTCCGAACGCTCAGGTACCAGCAGGCGAAGGCCACGACGATCATCGGCGCGCCGCCGTACCAGAAGAGGGGCAGGATCCTGACCATGCGTTCCGGTGATCTGATCAGCTCGTTGATCTGGTCGCCCAGGCACGAACCCCCCGACATCCACACGTAGCCCCGGCCACCCGCGTCTCCGGTCAGGAGCGACTGAATCCAGAAGAAGACTCGGGGAGTCAGGGTGACCAGTAATGCCGCACTCCACAGAATCCATGATCGTCGAGACACGACACCGAACCCTAGGACACCAACGGCCGGGCAGTACGAAGACCTTCACCGCCTGGTCGACCAGCTCCGGCCAGATCAGGTGCGTGAAGAGCACGCGCGGCTCCTCCAGCTCGTCCACTCACGCACCGAGGAGCCGGAGCTCGGCCCTGACGGTCTGCCAACCCTCTTCGGCGCCTTTCGACGATGCGTGCCGATCATGAAGGACAGTGCGATGTCGTAGTCAGGCTCACTCACGGGCGGCGGTATCGGCCGCGGCCAGCAGGAGGGACCGGGCGTCAGAAGGTCCCGAACCGGGGAGACGCGAGGGCCGGCGAGGCACAATCGTGATCGGAGCCTTGCTCGAGGGCGTGGCGGCACGGCCGAATCCGCCAGTGCCCAGTGCCACGACGACGGCCGCCGCGGCGGAGGGACAGTTGAGGGCGCTGCGTGGGCTGACGCTGCGGAGTCAAGCCGCCCAGCCACGCAGCGCGGCGGGAATCGTGGAGCGGAACGTGGTCTCGGCCGTGGCGGTGTCGAGGGCGCCGGCCAGTTCGAGAGTCACCAGCCCGTGCAGGGTCACCCAGAGTGAGAGCGCGATGGAGGTCGCGTCGCCCGAGAGCACGGAGGCCGACAGAGCGCGGTCTATCGCCTCGATGAGCGGCCTGACGGGATCTGCGGCACCCACGTCGCCGGACGGTTCGAAGCTCTGCACGCCGCCGAACAACACCGTGTACAGGTGGCGGTGCTCGCGTCCCCACCGCCGGTACGCGACCGCGAGCGCGTAGAGGTCGGCAAGGGGGTCTTCGGAGGTCGGTGCCGCCGACAGGTCCTCGAACAGCCCGGCGACCGCCCTGTTACGCACTTCGGCGATCAGCCCGTCCTTGCCGCCGAACAGCGAGTAGACCGCGGCGGTCGCGGTCCCGGCGGCGGCGGCCAGGGCGCGGATGGTGATCGACTCCCGTGGCCGGGTCGCGAACATCTCGGTCGCGGACTCGATGAGGCGGTCCTTCACCGTGTCGTCGTTCGTTCTCGGCCTTCCCACGACGACCAGCCTAGCCGAGCTGCTACGGTATCCAAACATCGTTTTGAAACAGCGTTTGGAAAAAACTATGCCTCTTCCCGTTCCCGTCCGCCTCACCGGCCGCCTGATCCTCGGCGTGCTCGCCGTCGTGATGCTGGCCGGGCTGTTCCTCGCCCTCATCGTTCTGACGGACGGCGCGCGCTCCGGGCTCGCCGCCTGGCTGGCGGCCTTCGGCGCCGGAGTCGTCGCCGCGCTGTGGCGAGGCCGCGGCCGTACCTGGCCAGGCCGGCTGTGGCCCTTCGCGCCGGTGGTCGCCGCCGCTGCGCTCACGGCGTTGATCTGTGTCCCCACCGCCCCCACGACCCGGCAGTATCCGCCCGACCTGCCATTCGTCGCGACGAGACACTGGAGCCTGAGCACGGGAAGCCGGGTCGCGGTCTACCACTATCCCCCCGCCGCCGGCGCCCCCCGCCGTCCCACGCCGCTCGTGTACCTCCACGGAGGGCCCGTCCGCTCCATCTCCGTGCTCGACCACCGATTCCTGCGACTCCTGGCCGGACGGGGCTACGACGTGTACGCCTACGAGCAGCCCGGCGGCGGACGGAGCGACCTGCTGCCCATGGAGCAGTACACGATCTCCAGGTCCGTACGCGACCTCTCCGCCTTCATCGATCACCTGGACAAGGGTCCGGTCGACGTCCTCGGATTCTCCGCGGGTGGGGTCGTGCTCACCCGGGCCCTGGCCACCCCGGACGTCGCCGTCGGCGTGCACCGGGCGATCATCGCCGAGCCCGGCCCCATGGACGGCCCCACCGCGCTGATCAGCGGGCAAAAGGGACGACCGTCCGCGCGCGGCCTCGCACCGACCCCGAGCGGACCGCGGGCGACGCGCGTCCCCCGGTACGCCGTCGCGCTCGGCCTCATCCAACTCGGGCTCCTCCCAGCCGACACCGGTCTGATCACGCAGGCCGAAGGCGTCAACGTTTTCAAGCCCGCCGATCTCGGCGGCGACACCGCCTCCGCCTACTGCGCGCGGGACGCCGGCCGCATCCCTGTCGAGGACACCGCGGAGAACTTCTCCTTCAACGTCGCCGCGAGCCTCCGCATCATGCAAACGATCAAGGGCTCGCCCTCCATCGCCTCCGAGCTGAAACGCTCCCGCACACCAGCGATGCTGATGATCGCCGAATGCTCCTCACAGGTGCGTCAATGGGCGACCGCCGTCCTCGCCGCCGACCCCGCCATCGAGCGAACCCAATACATGCCCGGTGTCGGACACCACATGTGGAACGGTCTCGACGACAACAACGAGCGCGCCGCCGCCGTCATCACGGCGTTCCTCCAGGGCGAGCCGTCGCCTCAGCGGAACTACCCGACCCCCGCCGACATCTCCGCCTTCCTCCGCGACCACAGGTGAGGTCCGCAACGGACGTGGATCGGCGTTCGTGCGGCCACATCACGTCCACGGCGAGTTTCACAACGTCCGACATCAGAACGTGTTCTGACTTAGCATGATGGGGTGAGCACCAGCCAAGCCGACTCAGTGACCTTCTCCGACCTCTCCCGCAACCCCCGAGCCGTCGCTCAACGCGCAGTCCGCCTGGGCCGCGTACGCGTCACCCATCGTGACGCCCCGGACTTCTACTTGACCGCCGCGGACCGCGAGGAGCGGCGCGAGGAGACCCTGACAACGGCATCCCGGCTGTTCCTCGCGCTGCTCAAGCACGATCCGACAGCCCGCATGCTGGTCATCGCCATGCCAGAGGTCTTTCCATGGGTTCGCCACCTCACCTCCGACGAGCTCCGCGCATTCACTCTCGAACTGGTCGAGGCCCTGTCCGATGCCGTCGAACTCGACGTGGATGCCACTACACAGGAGGTCATCGCCGGCTGGCGCGCCACCGCTCGGATCAAGGCCGATCCCGCGCACTATGCCGAGGCCCGCAAGGCGACGAGCGGTGACTACGGGCCGGTAGAGATTTCGGCATGAGCCCGAAACGAGGGGATCGGGTCACGGTGCCGCCCTCTGGCGACGAGTGGGATCTACGGTTCGGCGACAGTGACGCCGTCACAGGGTGGGAAGAACTGTGCCGTCACGCCCTGACCAATACACGCCGATGCTTCGAGGCGCTACGCGCCGACCCGCGCTCTCGCGCGAATCATGAGCGGCAGCATCGTCTGCGCGGCGATATGGCGACACATCGTCACAATGGCAAGAACCTGGAGCAGTGGGAGTTCGAGGTCACCAACGGCGGGCGCGTTCGCTATGTCATAGACGACGCCGCCCGCACTGTTTGGGTGATCTACGCATCCCCCCGACATCCGAAGGATACCGATTGATCAATGTCTGAAGCGGTGCCACGACAAACAGCCGGTTCCATCGGCAAGGACTGGGGGTGTGGGGGCCGGTAGGCCCCCACCTGGGGCGTAGCCCCCGGTGGGGCGTCCGAGCGGAGCGAGGGCCATGCCTTGAGGGCCCCCGTCAGCGAGGGCCTTGCCGAGAGGGTCCCTTCAGAGCCAGCCGTTGCGGCGGAAGCCGCGGTGGAGGAGGACGCAGGCGGTGATCATGATGGCCAGGACCGCCGGGTAGCCCCAGACCTGCTTGGTCTCGGGCATGAAGTCGAAGTTCATGCCGTAGATGCCGGCGATCATCGTGGGGACGGCCAGGATGGCGACCCAGGAGGAGATCTTGCGCATGTCCTCGTTGGCGAGGGCGTTCGAGCGGGCCAGGGCGGCCTGGAGGATGGAGCTGCACAGCTCGTTCGAGGACTCGACCTGCTCGCAGACGCGGGACAGGTGGTCGCCGACGTCGCGGAAGTACTCGCGCATCTCCGAGGGGATGACGCGCCGCTGGGGCAGCGCCGCCAGCGGGTGCTGCAGCGGCGTGACCGCGCGCTTGAGCTCCAGCATCTCCCGCTTGAGCTGGTAGATGCGGTTGATGTCGCGGGAGCTGACGTCGGCGAAGACCGTGGCCTCGACCTCCTCCAGCTCCATCTGCATGAGGTCGGCCACCTGGAGGTAGCGGTCGACGACGTGGTCGGAGATGGCGTGCAGCACGCCGGCCGGGCCGCGGGTGATGAGCTCGGGACGCTCTTCGAGGCGCTCGCGCACCTCGGTGAGGGGGCAGTGCTCGCCGTGCCGTACGGTCACCACGAAGTCGGCGCCCAGGAACACCATGATCTCGCCCGTCGCGATGATCTCGCTGGTGGCGGTCAGCTCGTCGTGGTCGAGGTACGCGATCGTCTTGAGCACCATGAACAGGGAGTCGCCGTAGCGCTCGACCTTGGGACGCTGGTGGGCCTTGACTGCGTCCTCGACGGCCAGCGGGTGCAGCCCGAACACCCCGGCCAGCCACTCGACCTCGGGCGCCTCGGGCTCGTGCAGGCCGACCCAGAGGAAGGCGCTGGGCTTGGCGGCGCCGGCGTTGTGCTCGCGGACGAGGCGCAGCGACTCCGGGATGCCGACGGCCCCGGTCTTCTTGCCGTCGATGTAGGCGCCGTACTCGACGATGGAGTGGGGCACACGGACCTCAGGCAGCAGCTTGGAGTGCTGGCGCTGGGAGTGCGGCTGAACCGGGTGACGGTTGATGCGACGGAAAAGCGTGGACGAGCGCATGGCAGTCCCTTTCCGCCCGACCTGGCACGCTCCACGCGCGACGAAAAGTCACCTCAATCAACACAAATGCGTGGAGGCACGATCAGGCTGCCGGATTGGAGTGGTCGGGGGTATTGATGGTGTACGTGAACGAGCACGTACTGCTGGGATCACCAGGATTCATCCCGGACCACCTCCAATCACACGAGACGCACATAGCCGCCCCAAGCTACCACAGGCGGTGAGAACCAAGCCGACGATACCCGCATGGCGGCCCGGCCATCAGGGATGTTCCCCATACGGCCTCCGGCCCACGTGGATGCGGGGCGGACGGCGGTAGCTGCGAGAATGGGCGCGTGCGCGTTCTAGTCATCGGATCCGGCGGGCGTGAGCACGCCCTGTGCCGCTCACTCAAACTCGACCCCCAGGTCACCGACCTCCACTGCGCCCCGGGCAATCCGGGCATCGAGGAGGTCGCCACCCTGCACGCCGTCACCCCCACCGACCCGGAGCAGGTGGCCGCCCTGGCCACCCGGCTCGGCGCCGACCTCGTGGTCGTGGGTCCCGAGGCACCGCTGGTGGCCGGGGTGGGCGACGCCGTGCGCGCCGCCGGGATCCCGTGCTTCGGGCCGTCCGGGGACGCCGCGATGATCGAGGGCTCCAAGTCGTTCGCCAAGGACGTCATGGCCGCCGCCGGCGTTCCCACGGCGCGGGCCCGTACGTGCTCGACGCCCGAGGAGGCGGCCGCGGCGCTCGACGAGTTCGGGGCGCCGTACGTGGTGAAGGACGACGGGCTGGCCGCCGGCAAGGGCGTGGTCGTGACGGGCGACCGCGACCACGCGCTGGAGCACGCGCGGGCCTGCGAGCGGGTGGTGGTCGAGGAGTTCCTCGACGGGCCGGAGGTGTCACTGTTCGCGCTGTGCGACGGCACGACCGCGGTGGCGTTGCAGCCCGCCCAGGACTTCAAGCGCGCCTACGACGGCGACCAGGGCCCCAACACCGGCGGCATGGGCGCCTACACGCCGCTGCCGTGGGCGCCCGAGGGGCTGACCGAGCAGGTGATGCGCGAGGTCGTCCACCCGACGATCGGCGAGCTGGCCCGGCGCGGCCTGCCGTACCAGGGCGTGCTGTACGTCGGCCTGGCGCTGACCGCCAAGGGCCCGAAGGTCGTGGAGTTCAACGCGCGCTTCGGCGACCCGGAGGCGCAGGTGCTGCTCGACCGGCTGGAGACGCCGCTCGGCGCGCTGCTGCTGGCCTGCGCGACCGGCACGCTGACCGAGCACGCCCCGCCCGCCTTCCGCGAGGGGTCCGCGGTGACCGTGGTGGTCGCGGCCGAGGGTTACCCGGAGGCGCCGGTCAAGGGCGACCCGATCAAGGGGCTGGAGCCCACGGACGACGCGTACGTGATCCACGCGGGCACCCGGCGGGTGGACGGCGAGGTCGTCTCCGACGGCGGGCGCGTGCTCAGCGTCGTCGGCACCGGGCCCGACCAGCGCACCGCGCGGCGCCACGCCTACGACCTGGTGGCCCGCATCGAGCTACGCGGCTCCTTCCACCGTACGGACATCGCCGGCTCGGGCATGGAGGACGCGTGATGAGGCATCTGCACTCGGGCAAGGTTCGCGACCTGTACGAGGCTCCCGACGGGCTGCTCCTCATGGTCGCCTCGGACCGGATCTCGGCCTTCGACCACGTGCTGGAGCCCGGCATCCCGGACAAGGGCGCCGTGCTCACCCAGCTCTCGCTGTGGTGGTTCGAGCAGCTCGCGGACGTGATCCCCAACCACATCGCCGCTCCCGGCCCCGACGCGCGCAGCGTGCTGTGCCGGCCGCTGCGGATGGTCCCGGTCGAGTGCGTGGCCCGGGGCTACCTCGCGGGCGGCGGGCTGGCCGACTACCGGCGCGACGGGGCGGTGTCGGGCGTGCGGCTGCCCGAGGGCCTGGAGGACGGCTCCCGGCTGCCCGAGCCGATCTTCACGCCGTCGACCAAGGCGCCGATGGGCGAGCACGACGAGCCGATCTCGTACGAGCAGGTCGTCGAGCAGGTCGGCGAGGAGACGGCAGCGGAGCTGCGCCGCATCACGCTGGCCGTCTACACGCGCGGCGCGGAGATCGCGCGGGAGCGCGGCATCATCCTGGCCGACACCAAGATCGAGCTGGGCTGGGACTCCGACGGCGTGCTCACGCTCGGGGACGAGGTGCTCACCCCCGACTCGTCGCGTTTCTGGCCGGCCGACGGATGGACGCCCGGGCGTGCGCAGCCGTCATTCGATAAGCAATTTGTCCGCGATTGGCTAATGTCGCCCGAATCAGGATGGGACAAATCCTCGGGCAACCCGCCGCCGCCTCTTCCGGACAAGGTGGTCGAGCAGACGAGGCAGCGCTACCTGGAGGCGTACGAACGCATCACCGGCAGTTCCTTTAACAGGTGATTCGGCTGGGGCAGGTGGTGCGAGCGGCTACTGTTGGCCCGATCCCCCGCCCCCACCGATGACTTCCGAGGAGCCGCCGGAAATGGTCCGTTACCGCGTGCGCGGTGGCAACGCCCTGCGTGGAACCGCCTTCATCCAGGGCGCGAAGAACGCCGTGCTGCCCATGATCGGCGCCGCTCTTCTCGTGCCGCAGGGCCGCACGGTCCTGCGCAACGTGCCGATCATCGAGGACGTGCGCCGGGCCGTCGAGCTGGCCGAGGCCGTGGGCGCCCATGTGGAGCTGCACGAGGCGGAGCGGACGCTGGTCATCGACGCCTCCAGGCTCGACAAGGCCGTGCTGCCGGCCCGGATCGCCCGGCGCTTCCGCGGCTCCGTCCTGTTCACGCCCGCGCTGCTGCACCGGCTGGGCGAGGCCATCGTCGAGGGCGTCGGCGGCTGCAACCTGGGCAGCCGCAACCTCGACTTCCACTACCTCGGCTACAAGCGCCTCGGCGCGGTCGTGGACGAGGGCGAGACCGTCATCCACGTGAAGGCGTCGGGCCTGACGGGCGCCACCCTCTACCTCGACACGCCCTCCCACACCGGCACCGAGAACCTCATCATGGCCGCCGCCCTGGCCAAGGGCACCACCGTGATCGAGAACGCCGCGCTGGAGCCCGAGGTCCTCGACGTCATCGACATGCTGACCAAGATGGGCGCCCGCATCAGCGGCGGCGGCACCGGCTTCATCACCGTCGAGGGCGTCGAGGAGCTGCACGCCGTCGAGCACACCGTGATGCCCGACCGGCTCGACGCGGGCGTGTTCGCCATGGCCGCGGCCATCACCGGCGGCGAGCTGAGCCTCGTCGGCACCGGCCTCGACCTGGGCGTGGTCCGCTACAAGCTGGAGCAGATGGGGGTCGACTTCGCCCGGCAGGGCGCGGTGCTGAAGGTGCGCTGCGACCGGCCGCTGCGCCCGATCAACATCATCACCGACACCTACCCCGGCTTCGCCACCGACCTCCAGTCGCCCATGATGACGGTCGCGGCGCTGGCCGACGGCACCAGCTACATCCACGAGCGCATCTTCGACGGCCGCTTCGCGCTGGCCGGCGAGCTGAACAAGATGGGCGCCGACGTGGAGGTCGACGGCAGCCGGGCGATCGTGCGGGGGGCGACCCCGCTGACGGGCGCGCGGGTGACCGCTCACGACCTTCGCTCGGGCATCGCGCTGGTGCTCGCGGGACTGGCGGCCGAGGGCGAGACCCTCATCGAGTCGGGATACCTCATCGACCGTGGCCACGCGCATCTCGCCGACCGAATGCGGGCACTCGGAGCGGACATTACACGAGAGATTTCTGAAGGTTGAAAATGGCCGGGAAATCCTCTCTGAGCTGCTAGAACTTCTTCCCACGCGGCCAAGCTGAACGACTTTCCGGAAAAGTCGGGCGTGACATTACGGCCCTCGCGAGCGATCGTTCCAAAAGAGAGCACTGCAACTTACGGCAGGATGGGACGAACATTGGTCGAGAGGGCCGAAGAAACAACTCGAGTGTCGCGCCCGGGCGCCATGACACCGGACCTCACCATTGGCGTGGTCGGGCCCCACGATCTGGTCGAGCGCGTCATGTTGATGGGGCACGCCGCCGCGCCTCTGCCCTGTCGCCTCGTGGCCGCCGCGTACCGCGATGAGCAGGAGGCGCCCGACAAGGTGACACGGCTCGGTCCCGGCGTGGACGCGTGCCTGTTCGCCAGCCCGGTCCCCTATGACCTGGCCAGGCGTTCGGGTGTGCTGACGATGCCGGCGACGTACGTGCAGCTCGGCGGCGCTGCCCTGGTGGCGGCGCTGGCCAAGGCGGCACTGGATCCGCGCATCGAGCCGCAGCGGGTGAGCATCGACGTGGTGTCACGTGCGGACGTGGAGGAGGCGTACACCGATCTCGGCATACCCGCGTCCGACGTGCACAGCCGCGACGAGCCGGGAGCGACCGGCACGATCGCGGCCTACCACGAGCGCCTGAACCGGCAGGGGGCCACGACGGGGGCGCTGACGTGCCTGCCGGCGGTGGCCGACCGCCTGCAGACGGCGGGCGTGCCCGCCATCAGGATCAGGCCCACGTCGGCGGCCGTGCGCAGCGCGCTGCACACGGCGGCGCTGCTCGGCGCCCACCACCGGCTGGAGGAGTCACAGCTCACGGTGGTGCTGGTGGAGGTGCCGACGCTGCGCGAGCCCGTACGCCGGGCCGCGCCGCGTTACTGGCGCGACGAGCTGCGGCTGTCCCTGCACCGGTTACTGGTGCAGGAGGCGAACCGCATCAACGCCACGGTGTGGCCGATCGACGATCACAGCTACCTGGTCACGGCGACCCGGGGCTCGATCACGGCGGCCACGGACGGGTTCAGGGTGCTGCCGTTCGCCGCCAGGATCCGCGAGGAGCTGGGGCTGGCCGTCGAGGTGGGGGTGGGCATGGGCCGCACCGCGCACGACGCGGAGGCGCACGCGCGGGCCGCGCTGGCGCGCACCCAGGCGGGCAAGCAGGCCCAGGGGTTCGCGGTGGACAGGGAGGGCCGAGCGCTGATCCCGGCCCCGCGGATGCCGCCCACGGGCGCCGGCACGCTCAAGCCCAAGGGCGTCGAGGTGCTGGCCCGCCTGGCGGCCAAGCTGGAGGGCGGGGACACGGTCGTGGACGCGGAGGGCGCCGGCAAGATGCTGGGCGTCACGCCGCGTACGGCTCGGCGGTTGCTGCGCACGCTGGTTGACGAGGGACTCGCGTGGCCGCTTCCGCCGAACCGCACGCCGCAGCCGGGGCGTCCGCGCCAGCTCTACCGGCTCATCGTGGAGAAGCTGGGGCCGCGCTGATCACACCCCGCTGATCACAGCCCGCTGATCACACAGGGCCCGCCGTTCTCCTTCCCCTTCCAGGACGGCGGGCCCGCCCTTTTGCCATCCTTCACGGCACAGCCGACCTGCCCCCACCCGCCGCACGGGGCCGAGGGCCTCCAGGGAGACGGCCGCTGACCGGATGGTGGCGGGCCGCCGTCACGGCGTCCTCTGGGCCATGCCTTCCCGGAAAACCACGGGCCATGCCTTCCCGGAAAACCGCGGGCCACGCCTGCCGAGGGACGAGTCAGACAGAACCGGACTTTGCCCCCTCATGGGGATGCTCCAGGATTTTCGGGAGCCTGGTTGCGAGGTTCTTGGTTGACCGTTGCAGATCGGGGTATGTTCTGGGAGCCCCCGATCGACGGGATTCGGACGGGGGCGCCAACATTTCCTGGCCCCCCCAGGGGCCGCACCGGTTTGGACCGGTTCATCCCCACAGTTCGGCGATGCGGGCCGCCAGAGCGGCGCCCTGGGCGTATCCAGCCTCGGCGGCGGGGCCTCGCACCTCGGGAGCCAGGGGGTCGGCGCCGAATGCCGCCAGTGACGCCTCGTCAGGTCCGACCACCTCGACCTTGCCGCCCGTGGCCTCGAAACCTTCGACCGGCTCCGGCATCGGCGCGATGACGAGGATCCGGTCGTGGCCGGAAGCGAGGTCGGCGTTGGCGGCCGAGCGCACGCCGCCGTCGATGTACCGTACGCCGTCGATGGTCACCGGCGGCCAGACACCCGGGATCGCGCAGCTCGCCGCGACCGCGTCGACCAGCTCCACACCCGAGCCGGGGCCGAACAGGGCGGTCTCCCCTGTGAGCGCCTCCACCGCCACGATGACGAGGTCGCGTTCCGGCCAGGTGTGGACGGGCAGGCGGCCCTCGATCACCCGGCGGCGTTCGGCCTCCGGGACCGTGTCCGCGGCCAGGGCCATCGCGCCGAACCCGCGCAGCCGCTCCACCCGGTCCCTGGAGCTCTCGTAGATCTCCTGCATGACGGCCCAGAGCTGGTCCATCTCCACGCCACTCCTGAGCTCGGGGGCTTGGAGGGCGGGGTTCGTCTGGCGTTCGAGGAGCTCGGGCATCGAAAGACCGCTGGTGATCTGGGCGGCTACTGCGGAACCGGCCGAGGTGCCGATGATCTTGTCGGCGGTGGCGGGAACGTCCACTCCGTTGGCGGCCAGGGCTGCCAGGACGCCGGTGGCCCAGGCGATTCCGGCCACGCCTCCGCCACCCAGCACCAATGCCCGCTTGAGCTCGCTCATGACGTTCCTCACCCATCCGAAGAAGGCGGCGATATCTGACAGCTGTCCACTATGACACCGTCATCCGCCGTCGAAGACGGTGGCGTCGCGGGCGCCTCCCGGTTCGGAGGTCAGCACGCGCAGGCGATGCCCGTGACCGGGGCCGTGAGGGCGTCCACGGGGCGCCGGGCGACTCCTGAGGCGGTCTCCACCGGGAAGCCCTCCCTGGCCCAGTACTCGAAGCCGCCGATCATCTCCTTGACCGGGTGGCCGAGCTTGGCCATCTCCAGCGCGGCCCGCGTCGCGCCGTTGCACCCGGGGCCCCAGCAGTAGGTCACGACCGTGGCGCCCGCGGGGATCACCTCCGCGGCCCGCGCGGCGATCTCCGCGGTGGGCAGGTGGACGGCGCCCTGGATGTGGCCCTGCTCCCAGCTCTCCCGGCTGCGGGAGTCGACGACGACGATGCCGGGCACGGCGGCGGCCAGATCGGCGGCCACGTCCGAGACGTCGGTCTCGAAGGCGAGGCGGCCGGCGAAGTGGGCGAGCGCCGCGGCGTTGGCGGCGGGCGGTACGGCGGTGACGGCGGACATGGTGCGTGGACTCCCATCGTCGGGCGGATGCGTCGCCGGGGCGGACGCATCCGATGCATCGGATGCGCGGAGCCGGCTCCCGGCCAGGGGTCCGGCTTCAGCGGAATCCTCGCAACGAACGGGTGTCCCGCGACAGTGGCGGACAGGTCCGCGACCGATGAGATCCCGCCAGTTGATTGTCCGATATCTGCGGGTTTTCTGTCGGTGCCGGCCGCTATCGTCATGACCCATGAACGAGAACACACCTGACCGCCGGGCTCCCCTCCTCATCTGGGGTGCGCTCGGCATCGTCTACGTGGTGTGGGGCTCGACCTACCTCGGCATCGCCGTGGCCGTCGAGTCCATCCCGCCCATGCTCAGCGGCGCGATGCGGTTCCTCGTCGCCGCGCTGCTCCTCGGCGGGATCGTCCTGGCCAGGTCGGGGACCGGGGCGTTCCGGATGACCCGGCGGGAGTTCCTGGGTGCGGCCGGTGTCGGGCTGCTGCTGCTCACGCTGGGCAACGGCATGCTGGCCGTCTCGGAGCAGTACATCAGCAGCGGCCTGGCCGCGCTCCTCGTGGCGTCGGTGCCCCTGTGGCTGGTCGTGTTCAGGTTCGTGGTGCGGGACCGGCCGAAGACGCTGACGCTCGCCGGCGTCCTGGTGGGGTTCGCCGGGGTGGCGGCGCTCTCGCTCACCGGCGGGCAGGCGGGCAGCACGACCGGGATCGTGATCGTCCTGGTGGGCTCGCTGTCGTGGTCGGTGGGATCGTTCCTGTCGAGCCGCATCGCGATGCCGGCCAACGCCTTCGCCGCGAGCGCCGTCGAGATGCTGGCGGGCGGCGCCGGGCTCCTGCTGCTCGGCGTCGCGACGGGCGAGCGGCTGGACGTCTCGGCGGTCACCGGGAGGTCGTGGCTGGCGCTGGTCTACCTGGTGCTGGTGGGGTCGCTGGTCGGCTTCACGGCGTTCTCGTGGCTGCTCGGCAACGCGCCCATCTCACTCGTGTCGACCTACGCGTACGTGAACCCGGTGGTGGCCGTGGTCCTGGGCGCCCTCGTGCTGAGCGAGCAGGTGACGGTCCAGATCATCGCGGGCGGCCTGGTGATCCTGGTGGGGGTCGCGCTGGTCATCTCGACCGAACGCAGGGGCCGCCGGACGGAGCACGTGGAGACCACGCCGCGCGAGGACGCCGTACGGGACGCCCGGCAGCCCGCCGAGGCCCCGCACGACTGACGAGTCCGAAGAGTGGACGGCCCCGGCCAGGGAGGGATCAGAGCCGGGTGTGGAAGGCCGCCGCCGCCTTCAGGAAGGCGTCGTTGGCCTCCGGGTCGCCGATCGAGACCCGCGCCCCCTCGCCCCCGAACGGCCGCACGGCGACGCCCTCCACCGCGCACGCGGCGGCGAAGTCGAGCGTGTGCTCGCCCAGGCGCAGCCAGACGAAGTTGGCCTCCGTGGGCGGCACGGTCCAGCCCTGGGCGATGAGCGCCTCCCGGACCCGGGTGCGCTCCTTGACCACCCGGTCCACCCGCTCCAGCAGCTCGTCCTCCGCCCGCAGGGAGGCGACCGCCGCGACCTGCGCCAGGTGGTTGACCGCGAACGGCACCATCGTCTTGCGCACCGCGTCGGCGACCGGCTCGTGCCCGATCAGGTAGCCGACCCGCAACCCCGCCAGGCCGTACGCCTTGGAGAACGTGCGCAGCACGCAGACGTTGGGCCGGTCGCGGTAGAGGGTCAGGCCGTCGGGGACGTCCTCGTCACGGACGTACTCGCGGTATGCCTCGTCGAGCACCACCAGCACGTCGCCGGGCACCCGGTCGAGGAACGCCGCCAGCTCGGCGCGGCGGATCGCGGTGCCGGTCGGGTTGTTGGGGTTGCAGACGAACACCATGCGGGTCCGCTCGGTGATGGCCTCGGCCATGGCGTCGAGGTCATGGTCCTCCCCGGCCAGCGGCACCCGTACGGAGGTGGCGCCGGACAGGTCGGCCAGCAGGGGGTACGCCTCGAAGGAGCGCCAGGCGTAGACCACCTCGGCGCCCGGCTCGCCCACGGTCTCGAAGAGCTGCTGCGCCACGGTGACGGACCCCGCGCCGAGCGCCACGTGCCCCGTGGGGACGTCGTACCGCTCCGCGATGGCCTCGGTGAGGGCGACGGCGGCCGGGTCGGGGTAGCGGTGGACCTGGCGGGCGCCGGCGGCGATGGCCTCGACCACGGACGGCAGCGGGTCGTAGGGCGACTCGTTGGAGGACAGCTTGTACGACCGTCCGTCGGCGGTGGCCACGGCCTTGCCCGGCCGGTAGGGCGGCATGGTGTCGAGAATGGGGCGGAAACGAGGCATGCCCTCACTCTAACGACGTCCGTGCCTACTCCTTCAGGGAGCGCAGCATGGGCGGATGGAGCAGCTCGGCGGGGCCGCGCCGGTAGAGCTTGGCGGGGCGGCCGCCGTCACGCGTCGTCGACGCGCCCGTCTCCACGAGGAAGCCCTCGGCCTTGGTCACCTTGCGGTGGAAGTTGCGCGGATCGAGGGTGCGCCCCCAGACGATCTCGTAGACCCGGCGCAGGTCGGCCACGGTGAACTCCGGCGGGCAGAAGGCCGCCCCGAGCGAGGTGTACTCCAGCTTGGCGCGGGCCCGCTCGATGCCGTCGAGCATGATGCGCCGGTGGTCGAAGGCCATCACGGCCAGCTCGGTGGCCGGCCGCCAGCTCATGTGGGCCTTCTCCGAGGCCGGCAGGTCGGGGGCCAGGCCGAGGTAGGCGACGCTGACGACGCGCTGGCGCGGGTCGCGGTCGGGGTAGCCGTAGGTCTGGAGCTGCTCCAGGTGGACGGGCGCGCCCGGCAGGCCGGCCCGTTCGGCCAGGATGCGCTGGGCCGCGGCCGGCAGGTCCTCGTCGAGCTGGACGAACCCGCCCGGCAGGGACCAGCGGCGCAGGAACGGCGGGTTGTCGCGCCGCCACACCAGGGCGCACAGCTCCTGGCAGCGCACGGTCAGCACGACCAGGTCGACGCTGACCGGGACGCTCGGGACCATGGCCTGCACGTTACACGCCCCCGCCCGGCCGCGTGACGGCATGACGGGCGGACGTCACGAGGTGATGCGGACGTGCAGGCGTTCGCTGGTCTCCTGGCCCGACGGCAGCTTGACCCCGACCCGGACCCACGCCCCCGACGGCACCTGCGCCCAGTCGAACGGCACCCATGCCGTCTGCATGCCCTCGGGCAGCTCCTCCAGCGGGTCGTCGTCCAGCCAGCCGACGGCGGCCACGTCCAGGTCCCGGGCTCCGCTCTCCCACTCCACGGTGACGGTGCCGCCCTTGAGGTTGTAGCCGCGCACCTCGATGCCGTCCTGCACGTCGCGCCCGCGCCGGATCGCGTCGACGGCGATCGGCCGGGCCCAGTCCTTCATGACCTCGCTCTCCAGGGACGGCGAGCCGCAGGTCATGAAGTCGCTCCACATGTAGGAGACGATCTTCTGGACGTACCGGCCGGCCATGGTGACCGCCTGGTCGAGCCGCTTCTTGTCGGTCTTGCCGCGCGAGCCCTGCGCCGCGCACGGCTCCTCGCCGGAGGGCTCGAACGCCTCGACGTTGGCCCACAGGTCCACGTCGCGGCCGCCCTTGACCAGCTCCTCGCGGACGAGCGCCATCTCGCGGTAGTAGTCGCGGGTGGAGCCGTGGTACGCCGTGCCGTACGTGCTCTCGCCGACGACGGGCCGCAGCCGCTCGTCGACCTCCTGGTCGCGCTCGTCCGGCCAGAACAGGCCGACCTTGCCGGTGCCGCGGCTGTCCTGCGGCGCGATGATGCCGACGCCCGTCAGGGCCAGCGCCTTGAAGGCCGCGGCCACCTGCTTGGGCGTCTGGCCGAAGGGGACCCGCTTGCGGGCGTCCAGGTACGGGCTGATGAGGATGGGCTTGCCCGGCAGCTCCTGCTGGACGATGTCGTGCTGGCCGGCGTACACCTGCAGGGTGGGGTTGCTGGCGAGGGTGGCGGCCATCTGCACCTCGAACGGCTGGTAGACGCCGCCGAGCGAGTCGCGGCCGGCGAAGCGGACGCCGTAGTCCTGCAGGATGCGGCGGGTCAGCGTGGTCAGCGTGTCGATGTGCTCGGGGTTGGCCCTCGTCTGGTTGTCCCGCTGGCGCGGCGCCAGCGGCAGCGCGGGGAAGATCCGGATGCCGAACTGGTCGCCGAGGTCCAGCAGCGTGGTCAGGCTGTCCTTGACCTCGCCGTCGCCCTTCCTGGTCGCGCCGGCGACGATGATCAGGTCGTACGGCCGGGGCTTGGTGAAGTCGCAGGTGGCGTCGTCGGAGCCGTCCATGGGGGCCAGCAGGCGGTAGTAGACGCGCTTGGCCGACATGACCCGGTGCTCCATCGTGGCGCAGCGGAACAGGTCGTCGCCGAACGCCTCGTCGGTCCGGTAGACGTAGGTGCGGGCCACCCGGTTGCCGGCGCCGGCCTTCTTCAGGTCGCGCTCGGCCGCGTCGTGGCAGGACAGCCCGTCCTCCTCGCAGTCCCTGTAGAGGGTGTCGAGCTCGCCGTCCTTGTCGAGGACGCGGCCCTCGTCGTCCACCGCGCGGTACTGCAGGCCGTACCCGATCCTGATGACCGTGTCGCCGCCGACGTTGTGGATCTCCTGGAGCTGCTTGCGCCAGGTGCACGGGTTGGAGGTGGGCGTCACCCAGTAGCCGGTGACCGCGTACGGGGCCTTCTCGCCGGTGTCGAACGTGCCGCAGGAGTCGGTGACCGCGCTGACCTGCGGCGTCGGGAAGGTGGCGGAGGGCGTCGGCACGGTCTGCCGGCTGACGGGCCTGGACGGCCGATCCGACGGGAGGACGACGACCACGGCCGCGACGGCCGCCAGGATCGCCGCGCCCACGAGCACGAAGAGCCAGCGCACGTTCAGGAACCTACCGCCCTCGGGATATACCGGATGTCAGCCGCTAGCGCAGGCCCGCGGCCCAGGCTTCGAGCTGGGCGACGAACCGCTTGGCCGAGTTGGGCCAGTGGTGGTTGGACCGGGCCGCCGCGTAGCCGCGCGCGCCCTGCGCCCGCCGCTCCCTGACGTCGTCCCGGAGGGTGAGGACGGCCCGCGCCACGGCCTTGGGGTCCTCCCAGGGGACCACGACGCCGCTCTCGTACCGCTCGACCAGCTCGACGGCGCGGGGCGAGGGCGTGGTGATGACGGGGATGCCGTGCGCCATGTACTCCATGATCTTGGTGGGCATGGAGTGCCGGTAGTTGGGCTCGTCGTGCAGCAGCGACAGGCCCGCCAGGGCACCGTCGAGCCGCTTGAGCGCCTCGTCGTTCGGCATGAAGTCGCGCCACTCCAGCAGGCCCTCGGTGACGGCCTGGTTGAGCAGCGGGCGGCTCTGCGGGTCGGCGTAGCCGATCAGCTCGACGGACACCCGGTACGGCTGGAGCAGCCGCGCCACCTCGATGGCCTCCATGACGCCGCGCGCCCTGGACAGCCAGCCGAGGTAGACGACCCGGTCGTCGCCCGGCGGCGTGACCGAGTCGGGCACCCACGTCTCGTTGGGCACGATGAGGTGGGCGTGCTTGAACCTGCCGGCGTAGGCGGTCTCGGCCAGCAGCAGGTGCATCCGGCGCTCGGCCATGCTCTCCAGCATGCGGGCGAGGAAGCGGGCCGGCGGGCGCAGCAACGACGGCAGCCACGGCTTGAGCGACAGCGTCGCCGGGGTGTCCTCGTGCACGTCCCACACCACGGGCGGGCTGTTGCGCACCCCCCAGACCGCGAACAGCAGCTCGGGGTCGTGGATGAGCACGAGGTCGACCTTGTCGCGCATCCGCTTGAACAGCCTGCGAGCCGCCCAGACGGCCGCGAGGCGCTTGCGCTGCGCGGCCCGGGGCAGGTCCACGCCGTTGACCCACGGCCGGGGCACGATGCCGTGCGCCGTGAAGGACGCCGCATACGTGACCTCATGACCGGCGTCCACGAGGGCGCGGATCTGCCGATGCAGGATCCGCGCGTCCTCGGGGTTATGCACCACCGTCATGACGAGCACGTGCACAGCGCGCAACCCTCCGTCGCTACAGCCGCTCGACGCGTTCACCCTCGGCGAGCACGCCGCGGGTGTCGAGAACGAGCCTGGCCTTCGCCTCGACCATGTCGAGGTCGAACGCGGCGTGCTGCTGGAGCAGCAGCGTCACGTCGGCGCCGACCACGGCCTCGGCCAGATCCTCTTCGCGCGGCACGGGTGTGCCGTCGACCGACCATTCCTTGACATACGGGTCCACAAACGTGAGATCGGCGCCCAGTTCCAGCAGCGCGCGGGCCACGGGGAGGGCAGGAGTCTCGCGTTCGTCGGCGATGTCCGGTTTGTAGGTGACGCCGAGCATAACCACTTTGGCGCCGTTCACGGGCTTCTTATGCCGGTTCAGCAGTCGCTGTACTCGTGCGACCACGTACGACGGCATCCGCTCGTTGATCTCCTGCGCCAGCTCGACGAACCGGAACGGGTACCCGAGCTTGCGCACGGTGTACGACAGGTACGACGGGTCGACGGGGATGCAGTGGCCGCCCACGCCGGGCCCGGGCAGGAACTTCTGGAAGCCGAACGGCTTGGTGGCCGCGGCCTCGATCGACTCCCACAGGTCGATGCCCAGCTCGTCGCAGAAGATCGCCATCTCGTTGACGAGGGCGATGTTGACGTGCCGGTAGGTGTTCTCCAGCAGCTTGGCCATCTCGGCCTCGCGGGTGCCGCTGACCGGCACGACCTGCTCGATGAAGCGGCCGTAGAACGAGGTCGCCCGGTCGCGGCAGGTGGGCGTGTAGCCGCCGACGACCTTCGGGGTGTTGCGCAGGCCGAACTTGGGGTTGCCCGGGTCGATGCGCTCGGGCGAGAACGCCAGGTGGAAGTCCTCGCCGGCGACCAGGCCGGAGGTCTCCAGCAGCGGGCGGGCCACCTCGTCGGTGGTGCCCGGCCAGGTGGTGGACTCCAGGACGACCAGCGTGCCCTTGCTCAGGTTGCGCGCGACGGTCCTGGTGGCGCCCTCGACCGCGGACAGGTCGGGGCGGTGGTCCTCGTCCAGCGGAGTCGGCACACAGATGACGATCGTGTTGCTCCTGGCCAGGACGGACTCGTCGAGCGTGGCGCTGAAACCGTTGGCCAGCATGTGCTCGAGGTCGGCGTCGGACAGGTCGTCGATGTAGGACCGTCCGGCGTTGAGCGCGTCGACCTTGGCGGGGTCGACGTCGACGCCGACGACCTTCAGTCCGGCGGCCACCGCCTCCTTGGCGAGCGGCATGCCGACGTACCCCAGGCCGATGACAGACAAGTCTATTTCTGTCACAGCAGTGCCTTGGAAAGACGGAAACAACACTTCATGGTCGCAAAGGTTATCTCAAGTCCACCTAGCTCACGCCTAATGCCGCTGAACCTGTCGTAACAGACAGGCAATCCGGAGGCCAGCATCAGGTGAGCGACCGGTAAAGGTCCCGGTAGGTCTCGGCCACGCGGCCCCAGGTCCGCTTGGCCGCGACCTCGGCGCGACCGGCCTCGCCCATCTCCGCGCGCCTGGCCGGATCGTCCCTGAGCCCGGCGATGGCCTTGGCCAGCTCCGCCGGGTCGCCAGGGGCCACGAGCATCCCCGCGCCCTCGGAGCCGACCAGCTCCGACAGCGCGGGCAGGTCGCTGAGGACGACGGGCTTGCCGAGGGCCATCGCCTCGACCGGCTTGAGCGGCGTCACGAGACGGCACACGCGCAGGTCCTCGCGCGGGCAGATGAAGATGTCGATGGCCTCCTGGGCCTGGAGCGCCTCGTCGGGCCCGACCCGGCCCGGCAGGACGGCACTGGTCAGCGAGAGCTCCTCGACGAGCTCCAGCAGGTTGGGGCGCTCGGCGCCGTCGCCGACGATGAGGACGCGCACCGGCGCGCCCTGGTCGCGCAGCAGCGCCGCGGCCCGCAGCAGGGTGGCGAAGCCCTCGTAGGCCACGATGCTCGACACCGAGCCGACCACGATCTCGTCGTCGCCGATGCCCATGCTCCTGCGGAAGGACGCGCCGTCGTAGTGGGTGCTCAGGAGCGAGTCGTCCACCGCGTTGGGGGCCAGGAAGATCCGCTCCCTCGGCACGCCGCGCTCGACGATCTCCGCGGCCATCGTCTCGGCCAGCGTGACGACGGCGTCGGCCTCGCGCATGAGGAACGCCTCACGCTCGCGCTGGAGCACGTGCCGCTCGCTGCCGACGCGGATCGGGTCGCGGGAGGCCCAGGTCTCCTCCAGGAAGCCGCGCACCTCGTAGACGTACGGGGTGCCGGTGCGGTCGCGGACGGCGTGGGCCACCGAGCCGTTGCGGTGGTCGGTGGCGGCGTGCAGGAGCTGCGGGCGCAGCTCCTTGACCAGGTCGGTGACCGCGTCGGCGCCGCGCACCATCCGGCCGCGCATCTCGAACGGCATGTCGCCGTGGCCGTCCGGCAGCAGCCGGTGGTACGGGATGCCGTCGATCTCCTCGTACGGCGTGGCGTCGGCGTGGCCCTGGAACATCGGCCAGCCCCAGCTCGTCACCACGTGCGGGTCGAGCCCCGCGGCCTGCTGGGCGGTGACGATGCGGTGGGTGCGGACGGTGTAGCCCGCCTGGGTGTACGGCAGGGCGTTGGTGACGCAGTGCAGCACCCGGCCCTCGACGCGCTCGCCGACGGACACCTTGGCGCCGGGCGGGATGGGGCCGGGGCTGATGGCGGCCAGCTCACCCCGGTAGTAGGCGGCCCGGCGCTTGACGAAGGGGTACTTGGTGTGGGCTTCGAGCACCTGCGCGGCCATGCTGACCCGGCCGGCGTTCCAGTGCTCCTTGGCCTCGTCCCACGGCGCCCTGATGACCCGCATGCCGAACTTGCGCACGGCCCGGCGGGCGCGGCGCGCGGCGGGCCAGGCCACCTTGCCGACGACGGGGCGAAGGCTCGGCGGAAGGGCTTCGGCGGCGGCCTGCGCGACCCGCACCGGGTCGGACTTGACCTTGGTGTAGACGACCCTGGAGACGAGGATCGGGTGCTGGACGAAGCCCTTCAGCAGCCCACCGACACCGGCACGCGCGGACTTGGCGGAAACCTTGGAGGAGTCTGGTCGACTGGCGTCGGATACCACGCGGTGACCGTACCATAGGCAGCGTTTTTTCCCTTCCGCACCGAAAGGCGAGGTCAATGAGGGAGAACCCCCTGGTCCTGCACGTCCTGGGCGCCCGGCCCAACTTCGTGAAAGCGGCCCCGGTGGTCAGAGCGCTCGGCGAGCTCGGCGTGCGGCAGGGCATCGTCCACACCGGTCAGCACTACGACGCGCTGATGTCCGACGTGTTCTTCGCCGACCTCGGGCTGCCCGAGCCGGTGGCCAACCTGGCCGTCGGCTCCGGCACCCACGCCAAGCAGACCGCGGCCCTGCTCGTCGGCCTGGAGGAGGTCGTGCTGGAGCACGCGCCGGACCTGGTCGTGGTCTACGGCGACGTCAACTCCACGCTGGCCGCGATCCTCGTCTGCGCCAAGCTCGGCGTCCGCACCGCGCACGTGGAGGCGGGGCTGCGCTCGTTCGACCGCGGGATGCCGGAGGAGGTCAACCGGATCGTCACCGACTCCCTGTCGGACCTGCTGTTCGCCACCTCCCCCGAGGCGCTGTCGTACCTGGCGGCCGAGGGCGTGCCGGCCTCGAAGCTGCACCTGGTGGGCAACCCCATGATCGACAGCCTGTTCGCGGCGCTGCCGTCGCTGGACCCGGCGCCCGTGGTGGCGCGACTGGGCGCGCCCGAGCGCTACGCGGTGGCGACGCTGCACCGGCCCGCCAACGTCGACACCCCGGAGGCGGCGGCCGAGCTGGTCTCGGCGGTGCTGGAGGTCTCGCGGCAGATCCCGATCATCGTGCCGATCCACCCCAGGGGGCGCACCCGGCTGGCGGAGGCCGGGCTCGTGGACGGCCCGTCGGTCCAGGTCGTGGACCCGCTCGGCTACGTGGACTTCCTCTCCCTCGTACGCGGGGCCGCGCTGGTGGTCACCGACTCGGGCGGCGTGCAGGAGGAGACCACCATGCTCGGCGTGCCGTGCCTGACCGTGCGGCCCAACACCGAGCGGCCGGTCACGATCACCCACGGCACCAACCGGCTGGTCACGCCGGCTCTGCTGCCGGCCGCCGCGGAGAAGGCGCTGGCCGACGGCGCCTCGACGCCGTCGGGAGAGCTGCCCCCGCTGTGGGACGGCGCCGCCGGGCCGCGCATCGCCCGGGTGATCTCGGCGTGGCTCAAGGGCGACAACCTCTCGCCGGCTTCCCAGGGCATCCGGTCGGAATAGCCCCTTTCGTACGGCTTTTGGCCGCTTCACCGGCGCGCTCCCCCACGCTCCGCGTACCATGACATCTCTCCGCTAGCGATAGGCGAGCATCCCCATGGCCGAAACTCCCGAAGAGCCTGCCTTCCAGCGGCTCGGCCCCGTCAACTGGCTCCCGGAAGAGCGCAAGGTCGTCGAGCGCTACGAGACCGAGCTGACGGAGCTGCGCCGGCGCCTGGAGATCGCCGAGGCCAGGGCCGCCTACGCCACGTGGAAGCTGGAGGCCACCCAGGCCAAGCGGACGTTCAAGCTGGGCGAGGCGATCGGGACCAAGCGGCCCGGCAAGGTGCTGGAGGCGGTCAGGTCCAAGGACCGCGCCCCCAAGCCGCCCGTCCCGGTCAGCGAGGCGATCGAGACCGCCAACCACCGGCCTCCGCTCGTCGACGTGCCCGCCGTCAAGTGGCCCTCCGGCCCCGTCAACCGGCCCGACCTGAAGGTCGCGGTCATCCTGGACGACTTCTCCCGGATGGCGTTCCGCTACGAGTGGGACCAGATCGAGTTCGGGCTCAAGGACTGGCCGGAGATCTTCGCCGAGAAGCGGCCCGACGTGCTGTTCTGCGAGTCGGCCTGGCACGGCAACCAGGGCCGCTGGCGCTACCAGATGACCGGCACCAACGCGCCCAAGGAGCCGCTGCGCGACCTCGTGGCCTGGTGCAGGGCGGAGGGCATCCCCACGGTCTTCTGGAACAAGGAGGACCCGCCCAACTTCGACTTCTTCATCGACACGGCCAAGCTGTTCGACTACGTCTTCACCTGCGACGGCGACATGGTGCCGAAGTACCGCGAGGTGCTCGGCCACGACCGGGTGGACGTCCTGCAGTTCGCCGCCCAGCCGCGCGTGCACAACCCCATCCAGCAGAAGGAGGGGCGGCTGCACGACGTGGTCTTCGCCGGCATGTACTTCCGCGACAAGCACCCCGAGCGGCGCGAGCAGATGGAGGTCGTGCTCGACCCGGTCCGCGAGCTGGGCCTGCACATCTTCGCCCGCAACGGCGAGGTGGACGAGAAGTACGCCTGGCCGGAGAAGTACCGTCCGCACATCGTCGGCGAGCTGCCCTACGACCGGATGCTCGCCGCGTACCGGATGTACAAGGTCTTCCTCAACGTCAACTCCGTGCTGGACTCGCCGACCATGTGCGCGCGCCGGGTCTTCGAGCTGTCGGCCTGCTCCACCCCGGTCGTCTCCGGCTGGTCACGGGCCATCGAGGAGACCTTCGGCGACCTGGTGCCCATCGCCCGCGAGCCGATCGAGTCGTACAACCAGGTGCTGCACCTGATCAACAGCCCCGAGCTGCGCGCCCGGATGGGGCACCTGGCCATGCGGGAGGTGTTCGACAAGCACCTGTTCTCGCACCGGGTGGACCAGATCCTGGGCTTCCTCGGCCGGCCGGTGCCGTCGCGGTCGCGCTCGATCTCGGTGGTGCTGCCGACCAACCGCGCCTCGCAGATCGAGCACGCCATCTCCTCGGTGGCCCGGCAGATCCACCGGCCGCTCCAGCTCGTCATGGTCCTGCACGGTCTCGACATCGACCCGGTCGTGGTGGCGGACAAGGCGCGCATGGCGGGCATCACGGACGTCGTGGTCCTGCCGGCGGCGCCCGAGCTGTCGCTCGGCGCCTGCATGAACCTCGGCATCGCCGCCGCCGAGGGCGAGCTGATCGCCAAGATGGACGACGACAACCTGTACGGCGAGCACTACCTGTCGGACCTGGTGCGCGCCTTCGACTACACCGACGCCGAGCTGACCGGCAAGGGCGCCCACTACTCCTACTTCGAGGGCAGCAACACCACCATGCTGCGCCTGCCCGGCCTGGAGCACCGCTACTCGTTCCTCGTGCAGGGCGGCACGTTCCTCGGCAAGGCGGACATGTTCCGCTCGTACGGCTTCGCCGACATCACGCGGGGCGAGGACACCCACCTCGTGCGGCGGCTGAAGGAGGACCGCGTCAAGATCTACTCGGCCGACCGGTTCAACTTCGTCTACTGGCGCAGCGCCGACGCGAGCATGCACACCTGGCAGGCCGACCACATCAAGCTGACCCGCAACGCCCAGTTCTCCTTCGTCGGCCGCCCGGACGACCACGTCCTCATCTGAAGCCCCAAGCCCGAAGCCCGAAGCCCGAAGCCGCGCGGCCGGCCCCGGCTGTGCGGTGGCGGGGGCCGGCGGGCGGCTCAGCCGTGCAGTTTCGCCAGACGTTCGTCGGCGAGCCGGCCGAGCTCGTACAGGCCCTCGCGTTTGACCTTGTGGCCCACCACGAGCAGGCTCATGACGGCCTTGCCCCGGCGGACCAGCACGGTGCCCACCTGGACGTCCTGGCCGCCGCCCGCGGCGGTGGTGAGGTAGGCGCGCGACTGGTCGCCGCGCCGCGGCATGGACAGCTCCCGCGTGCGGTAGGTCACCTTCGTGCCGTTGACGGCCGCCGTGTAGGAGGTGCACTGCTTCGGCAGCGGCGCCGGGAACCCGGGCGTGGGCATCGACACGATGGCCTCGGTGATCGAGCCCTTGTCGGAGGCGAACGCGACGACCGCGGCGGGGGCGCTCGCCACGGTCGGCTCGGTGGCGTCGAGCTGCGCCGCCTTGGCGCACTCCGGCCGGTCCGCGCTCGCGGCGCGGACCGCGGCCAGCCCCTTGCGGGTCGACTCCAGGGAGCCGAAGAACCCGGTCTCGGGCCCGTGGACCACCCGCATGCCCTGCGGCGGCGGCAGCAGGATGGCGCGGAGCCTGCCCGCCTCGGCGGTGGCGGCGGCGACCCGCGCCGGATTGGACCCGGACGCCCCGGCGCTCTCCCCCGCGGCGCATCCCGCCACGAGCGTCACGCCCGCGCATATCCCTGAGAACACCTTGAAGGTGGACTGACGATTCGACTCTCCCAGCATATTTCCGAACGCTAGAGGAAAGGGCTCGGGCGGGGCCGGGCAACAGCGCTATTCACGGAATCGCGCGGTTTCATGGCGGCCATATGCATTCACCCCCATTCCGGGGCGAGTTCCGGGCGACTTCCCGGGCGAGTTCCGGGCGAGTTCCGGGCGGGGGCGTCACCGTACGGTCGCCACCAGCGACGACCGGCGCCTCTTCCCCTCACCGGGCCGGAACGGGTGCACGCCCCGCAAAGCGGCAATTCACCGTGACAGGTCGCGCAAAATGTTTCTCGGGGCGCTGCGCGGCGTAGCGCCGCATTTGCCCGGCGTCATCATCATCCAGCACATGGGCGACATCGACCCGCGCCGGGCGCGCGACCTCGGGATGGACCGGCTGATTTCGCGCCGCGACTTCTTCGACGGAGTCGCCGTGACCGCGGGCGCGGCTGCGGTGGGCGCGGTCACCGGGATCCCGCTCCTGCGCGGCGGGCACGGCGGGGGCGGCCCGGAAAGGCCCGCGGAGATCCCCTACCCGCCGGCGCTCACCGGGCTGAGGGGAGACGACCCCGACGCGCTCAGCGTGCCGCACGCGCTGCGCGACGGCCGCTTCTGGGAGCACGCGGGCGCGCCCCACCCCACGGGTGAGGCCTACGACCTGGTGGTCGTGGGCGGCGGCGTCAGCGGGGTGGCCGCGGCCCACGAGTGGCTGCGGCGCGACCCCGGCGCCCGGGTGCTCATCCTCGACAACCACGACGAGATCGGCGGGCACGCGCGGCGCAACGAGTTCCGGGGCGGCGGGCGGCCGGGGCCGCTGATCGGGCCGGGCGGCTCGCCGTCGCTCGGGTCTCCCGAGGCGTGGACGCCCGAGGGCAAGGAGCTGCTCGCGCTCCTCGGCGTCGAGCCGGACACGCTCGCCGGCTACACCGACCGGACGCTCTACCCGGGTCTCGGGCTGCGCAGGGGCGTGATGTGCGACAAGGAGACGTTCGGGCACGACCGGCTGGTGCGGTTCGAGGCCGGCGTGCAGGCCGAGGAGTGGGTGAGCCGGCTGCCGATCGACGAGCGGGCCCGCCAGGACCTGGTCATGCTCTACACCGACCCGCCCGACTGGCTCGCGGGCCTGTCGCGGGAGGAGAAGGAGGGGCGGCTGGCGGAGCTGACGTACTCGGCGTTCCTGCTGGAGGTGTGCGGGGTCCACCCGGACGTGGAGCGGTTCTGCCGCACGATGCCCAGCGCCCGGTGGGGGTACGGGGCCGACTCCTTCGGCGCGATCGACGCCTGGGGCACCGCCCGCCACTGGGACTATCCGGGCTTCCAGGGGCTCGGGCTCGGCAGGGGCAAGCCGTCGCGGTTCAACTCGCCCACGGTCCGCAAGGAGTGGGACGCGGGGGCCCCGCTCCGCTTCCCCGAGGGCAACCAGGCGCTGGTGCGGATGCTGGTGGGCCGGATGATCCCCGGCTTCGCGGGGTCCACCTCCGCGGACGGCGTCACGGCGGCCTCCTACGACTACGACCGGCTGGACCGGCCCGGCAACCGGGTGCGCTTCCGGCTGTCGAGCCCGGTCGTCTCGGTGCGCAACGACGGCGATCCGCGCGGCGCGGATCCGGAGGCCGCCTCCACGGCGACGGTCGGCTACTTCGACGGCTACCGGCTCCGGACCGTCAGCGCGGGGGCCGTGGTGCTCGCCTGCTGGCACACCGTCATCCCGTACCTCGTTCCCGAGCTGCCCGAGGACCAGCTGCGCGCGCTGCGGGCCGCGGTCAAGACGCCCGTGCTGCACGCCACCGTACGGCTGCGCGACTGGCGGGCATGGCACGCGGCGGGGCTGCGGGCGGTCCGCTGGACGGGCGCGTACTGGTGTCAGACGGAGCTGGGGAGGCCGGTGAGCACTCCCGGCTACCAGAGCCCCAGGGACCCCTCAGAGCCGATCCTGGCGCATCTGGTGGCCGCGCCGTGCCGGTCGGAGCTCGGGCCCGTCCGTGGGGCCGCAGCGGGCCGTCAGGCGCTGCTCAAGACCTCGTACGAGCATCTGGAGTTCACCGTGCGGGATCAGCTCACCCGGCTGCTGGAGCCGCACGGGTTCGACCCGGCCGCCGACATCGAGGCCGTCACGGTCAACCGGTGGGGACACGGGTACGCGCCCGAGTACCGCAGGCCGTGGCACGACTTCTACCCGGACGGGCCGTTCCCGGCCGAGGCCGCCCGGCGGCCGTTCGGGCGGATCGCGATCGCGAACGCCGACGCGGTGCCGGGCGCGGGGTTCGACGCCGCGGTGACCGCCGCCCACCGGGCCGTCAGCGAACTGTCCCGTTGACCCCCACGGCCGCCAGGCTGGCCTCCCAGAGGCGCTCGGCCAGGGCCGGGTCGGCCATGGCGGCCGGCACCCGCCGGGGCGCCCCGCCGGCGAAGTAGCGGCCCGCGCGCTCCGCCCCGTCGGCGTGCGTGGCGAGGTGGACGAGCGACCGCGCGCCGTGCTCCGGTGGTTTGGCGTACCCCGGCATGGCAAGGAAGATCCGCATGAGCAGCGAGCCGGAGGCGAACCCGGTGCGGATCACGCCCGGGTGGAAGCAGGTCGCCGCCACCCCGCGCGCCGCCAGCGCGACCGTGAACAGCGCGTTGGCCTGCTTGGTGTCGCCGTACTGGAGCCAGCCGTTCCACCGCCGCCGCTCCCGCGACAGGTCGGAGGGGTCGAGCCGGCCGGTCCTGCCGGCCCGCGACGAGGTGGTCACCACCCGGTCCACCCGGCCCGTCAGCGCCCGGGTCAGCACGAAGGGGGCCAGGTGGTTGACCTGAACCATGAGCTCGTGCCCGTCGGGCGTCACCTTCCGCTCCGTGCTCATCACCCCGGCGTTGTTGGCGAGCACCGCGATGCGCTCGTAGCGCTCGGCGAGCCGGTCGGCCAGCGCCCGCACGTCGTCGAGCGAGGTGTAGTCGCACGTCAGCACGTCGGCCTTGGGGCCGGGCAGCCCGCCCGCCACCTCGTCGAGCCGCCGCCGGTCACGGCCCACGAGCACCACCCGGTGCCCCCGGCGGGAAAGCCCGGCCGCCGCGGCGGCCCCGATCCCGGAGCTTGCCCCAGTAATCACGCTAATCATCCTGTTCCTCCCACTGCGCCGGAACCTTAAACGGTGCTAGTCTCCTGTGCGATCTTCCGGAGGTGTATTTACACAAAAGGTGGAAATGCCCCTCGACTCCGAGGTTGGGACATGGGCTCGCGTAACCGGTCAATTCGGTTCAAGATCTTCTTATTGCTGCTGCTACCCCTCCTGTCTCTGAGCGCGCTCTGGGGGTTCGCACTGAACCTCACCGTGGGCGACGGCCAGGCCCTCCTGCGGAGCAACACCGTGTACCAGACGGTCGGCCTCACCTCGACCGAGCTGGGCCTCCAGCTCCAGGCCGAGCGCGCCCGCTCCGCCGTGGCCGTCACCACCCGTAAGCTCACCCAGGACCTCGGCGCCCAGCGAGCCCGCACCGACAAGGCCGTCGCCGACTTCCGCCGCTCCACCGTCGAGGCCGGCGACGCCGTCGAAGGCGAGCTGCGCGGCCCCATCGACGGGCTCGACCGCGCCCTGTCCCGGCTCGGCTCCATCCGCGCCGACATCGACGCCGGCCTCAGCTCCCGCCTCATGGGCATCGACGCCTACAACGCCGTCCTCGACGCGCTCTTCCGCTTCTACGACCACATGGTCTCCGTGCCCGACCTCCCCCTCTTCCAGGTGGCCACGGCCATGCAGGCGATGGGCAACGCCCGTGAGGTCATCGCCCGGGAGCACGCCCTGATCAGCGGCGCCCTCATCGACGGGCAGCTCACCGACCCCGAGGCCGCCGCGTTCACCGAGTACGCCGCCGCCCGCAAGTTCCTGCACGCCCGCGGCATGGCCGGGCTCGACGTCGCGCTGCGCGGGCCGTACGAGAAGGTGTTCGACGACCAGACCTTCCGCGACTTCGCCCGGATGGAGACGCGCGTGGTCACCACCGGCGCGCCGCCCCCCGACGGCGACGCCTGGAACGCCGCCGCCGGTCAGGTGATGACCCAGCTCGACCGGATCAACGCCGACTCCACCGCCGTCCTCGCCGAGCGCGCCACCAGCGCCGCCACCGTCATCCTGCTCCGCATCGCCGTCGCCGGCGTCCTCGGCCTGATCGCCGTCCTCGCCTCGATCATCATCTCCGTGCGCCTCGGCCGCCGGCTGGGCGCCGAGCTGTCCGGGCTGCGCGCCGCCGCGGTCGAGCTGTCGGACGAGCGGCTGCCCGCCCTCGTCGAGCGCCTGCGCCGCGGCGAGACCGTGGACGCCGCCAAGGAGACCAAGCCGCTCAAGGTCAGCGGCTCCGCCGAGATCACCGACGTGGCCCGCGCGTTCGCCTCCGTGCAGTCCACCGCCGTACGGGCCGCCGTGGGGCAGGCGGAGCTGCGCCGCGGCGTGAGCCAGGTCTTCCTCAACCTCGCCCGGCGCAAGCAGGGCCTGCTGCACCGCCAGCTCGCGCTGCTCGACAGCATGCAGCGCCGCACCCACGACCCCGACCGCCTGGAAGAGCTCTTCCGCGTCGACCACCTCACCACCCGCATGCGGCGGCACGCCGAGAGCCTCATCATCCTGTCCGGCTCCGCGCCCGGCCGGGCCTGGCGCAAGCCGGTGTCCGTGCTCGACATCGTGCGGGCCGCCGTCGCCGAGGTCGAGGAGTACACCCGGGTCACGGTCGACGCCATGCCGGCCAGCGCCATCGACGGCGCCACCGCGGCCGACCTGACCCACCTCGTGGCCGAGCTGGTCGAGAACGCCACCCTGTACTCGCCGCCCGACACCGTCGTCCACATCCGCGGCGACCTGGTGAGCAACGGGTACGCGATCGAGGTGGAGGACAGGGGCCTCGGGCTCTCGCAGACCGAGTACGCCGCGGTCAACGCGCGGCTGGCCCGGCCGCCGGAGTTCGACCTGGCCGACAGCGACAGGCTCGGCCTGTTCGTGGTCGGCAAGCTGGCCGAGCGGCACGGCATCCAGGTGCTGATGCGCCGCTCGCCCTTCGGCGGCACCACGGCGATCGTCCTGGTGCCGCGCACGCTGGTCAGCGAGCAGGCGGCGCTGACGGCCGGCGACGACGACCGTGAAGCGGCCCGCGAGACGGGCAAGGACACGGGCGGCAGCGGCCGGGGCACCGCCACCACGCTGCCCAGCCGTACGAGGAAGAAGAAGGCCCTCGCCGTCGTGAACGGCGGGACCCATGCCGGCCTGCCCACGCGGGTCCGGCAGGCAAACCTGGCACCCCAGCTCCGGCCGGACCCTCCGCCGGAGCCGGAGCCGGAGCAGAAGACGGAACGCTCTCCCGACGAGGTACGCGATCTGTTCTCCGCGTTCCAACGGGGAACCCAACGTGCCCGAGAAGAAGCAACAGAGGAGGGGGAGGCATGAGCGCGCCCACGACCAACACCGGTGAACTGAACTGGCTGCTCGACGACCTGACGACCAGGGTCGCCGCGGTCCGGCAGGCGGTGATCCTGTCGACCGACGGCCTCGCGGTGGGCTACTCCAAGGGCCTGAGCCGGGAGGACGCCGAGCACCTGTCCGCCGTGGCGGCCGGGTTCCAGAGCCTCGCCCGCGGCACCGGACGCCACTTCGGAGGCGGGGACGTCCGCCAGACCATCGTCGAGATGGAGTCGGCGTTCCTCTTCGTGACCGCGGCCGGCAAGGGCACCTGCCTGGCCGTGCTGGCCGAGGCGAACGTCGACGTCGGGCACATCGCCTACGAGATGGCGATGCTGGTCAAGCGGGTGGGCCAGCACATCTCGACCAACCCGCGAGCGACGGCGCCATGACGGAGACCCCCCAATGGCTGGACGAGGCGGCGGGGCCGATCGTCCGGCCCTACGCGCTCATCCGCGGCAGGACCAGGTCGTCGGGGGACGCCTTCGACCTCATCGCCACCGTGAGCGTCGTCGGAGAGCCCTCCGGCGAGGCGGCCGATGAGCTCGGGCCGGAGCAGCGGCTCATTCTGCGGGTGGCGCGCGACCCGATCTCGGTGGCCGACGTGGCCGTCGAGCTCGACCTGCCCATCGGGGTCGTGCGGGTGCTGCTCGGCGATCTGCGTGACAACGGCCTCATCTCGGTGACATCCCCCTCAGCGGCCAGGCCGCGTCCGAGCGAGGGCATTCTCAAGGAAGTGATCAATGGACTCCGGGCTCTCTGACGACCCCGTGGCGCTGAAGATCCTCATCGCGGGGGGCTTCGGCGTCGGCAAGACCACCCTGGTGGGCGCCATCAGCGAGATCAAGCCGCTGCGCACCGAGGAGGTGCTGTCCGAGCGCGGGATCGGCGTGGACGACATCGACGGCGTGGAGGCCAAGACCACCACCACCGTCGCCATGGACTTCGGCCGCATCACCATCCGCGAGGGGCTGGTCGTCTACCTGTTCGGCACGCCGGGACAGGAACGGTTCTGGTTCATGTGGGACGAGCTGTCCTACGGCGCGCTGGGAGCCGTCGTCATCGCCGACACCCGGCGGCTGACCGACTGCTTCCCGTCCGTGGACTACTTCGAGCAGCGCGGCACGCCGTTCGTGGTGGCCGTCAACTGCTTCGAGGACGCCGAACAGCACAGCGTGGAAGACGTGCGGATCGCGCTCGACCTGGACCCGGACGTGCCGGTGCTGCTGTGCGACGTGCGCCGGCGCACCTCGGCGAAGGAGGTCATGGTCACGCTGGTGGAGCACTCCCTGCGGACCCTGACCGCGACAGGCTAGCGTCCCGGCGCCCGCCCCCCGGCGAGGCGCCCGTCCGGCCCTGGCGGGCGCTACAGCGCCCGCAGGCCGTTGATGACCTCTCTGAGCAGGTTCTCCGTCGCCCCCGTGCCCTTGGCCAGCGGCGGGCGCACCGAGACCAGCCCGTAGTGCAGCAGGTCGCCGAGGAGCACCCGTACCACCCCCACGGGCAGTTCGAGCTCCGCGGCGAGCTCCACCACGGGTTTGGCCTGCCCGGCGACGCAGCCGATCAGCCGCCGGTGCTGGCCGCTCAGCTCCGCCTTGGCCGGCGCGGGCAGGCCGCTGGCGACGACGTTCGCCAGCAGGTCGATCTCCGGGGCGGAGGACCTGGTGCGTCCGCGGGCGACCGCGTAAGGTCGCACGACCGGCCCGGCCTCCTCATCCACCCATTCGGGCTCGCGGCTCACGATCGAGTTCCCCCATCCTGGTCGCTGTCCTGGCGCCCGCGCCGCCAGCCCGACTGGAGGGAGGACAGCAGGGCCCTGGCCTCCTCGGGCGAGCGCTCGTCGGCGGGCCGGGCGGGCTGCTGCGTGCGGGTACGGGACGGCAGTGCGGACTCCTGCTGGCCGCCCTGGGCGGGCAGGCCGGCGCCCTGCTGCTGGAGCTGGGGCGGCAGGTTGGTCTGCCGGACGCGGCGGGGCAGCCCGGAGTCCTGGGGCTGCTGCTGCGGTGCCGAGGCGCGGCGGGACGTGCGGACGCGGCGCGGCAGCGCTCCCGGCCCCGTGGTGCCCGTGCCGCCTTCCAGGGCCCCGGAGAGCCGCTCGGCCCCGTCGCCGTCGTGCCTGGCCATCGGCACCGACACCGGCTCGAACTCCGGCATGTCCAGCGGCGGCGGCAGCAGCTCCACCAGCATCGACGGGACGAGCACGATCGCCGTGGTCCCGCCGTAGGGTGACGGCTTGAGCGTCACCGAGATGCCGTGGCGGGCGGCGAGCATGCCGACCACGGCGAAGCCGAGCTGCTCGGTCTGCGACGGGTCGAAGTCGGGCGGGCTCGCCAGCCGCAGGTTGATCGCGTCGCGCTGCTCCGGCGGCATGCCGAGGCCCCGGTCCTCCACCTCGACCGCGAAACCGCGGCCGACCATCTCGCCGCGCACCGACACCTCGTTGTCGGGGGAGGAGAACGTGGCCGCGTTCTCGATCAGCTCGGCGAACAGGTGCATGAGGTCCGCCACCGCCGAGCCGGAGAAGCCGGCCTCGGGCATCGGGTAGACGCGGACGCGGGTGTACTCCTCGACCTGGGCGGCGGCGCCGTTCAGCACGTCCTCGACCGGGATGGTGCCGCGCCAGCGGCGGCCGGCCGAGCCGCCCGACAGCAGCACCAGGCCCTCCGCGTGGCGGCGCATGCGGGTGGTGAGGTGGTCGAGCTTGAACAGCCTCTCCAGCGCCTCCGGCTCCTCGGTCTGGCGCTGCATGTCGTCGAGCAGCCTGAGCTGGCGCTGGAGCAGCGTCTGGCTGCGCCTGGCCAGGTTGCGCAGCGCCTCGGAGACGCCCTGGCGGAGCCTGGCCTGCTCGACGGCGGCGTCGACGGCGGTCCGCTGGACGCTGTCGAAGGCCGCCGCGAGGTCCTGGACCTCACTCGTGGTCTTGTCGGCCACCGTGATGGGCGGCGCCTCGGCGTCCACGTCCACGTTGTCGCCCTGGCGCAGCCGGGTGACCACGTCGGGCAGCTTGATCTCCGCCAGGTCGAGCGCGCTGCGGCGCAGCGTCCCGAGGTCGTGGGCGATGCGCCGGCCGGCCCGGATGGAGACGACGAGGGAGAAGATGACGGCGAGCAGCCCGAGCGCGCCCGCGATGGCGGCGCGGACGATGATCGTGATGCCGGCCGGCTCGATCCGCGCGAACAGCGCGTCACCGGTGCGCCAGATGGCCTCGGTGTACTCCTTCAGCACCGGGTCGGCCAGCTCGCGCCACATCTGCATGTTCACGGGCTCGCCCATGACGTACGACTCCAGCGCCCGCTCCATCGTCGCGAAGCGGGAGGAGCCGGCCACCTTCCGCACCCCGGCGCTCAGGTCGGCGTCCATGTTGGCCATGGCCGTCGGGAAGAGGTTCTGCCGGGCGCCGTCGATGCGGGCCAGCATGTGCAGGTCGGACATGGACGGCTTGCCGTTCGCGGCCACGATGAGGGCGTTCTCGCGGCTGAGCAGCTCGCGGACCTCGTCGGCGGCGATCAGGCCGTGGCTCTGCCGGGCCAGCTCCACGTCGGTGCTCACGGTGAAGGTGGCGTACATGAGGTGGACGGCATCGGAGATCTCGGAGTACTGCTCGATCAGGGCCGAGGGGGTCATCCTGCCGCCGTCGACCTGGCGCCGCACCTCCGGCAGGCGCTCGATCGCCTGGTACGCCTTCTTCAGCCGGTCGCGCATCTCCGGCGTCATGGCCGACTGGGTGCCCGGGGCGGCGCCGTTCTCGACGAGCTTGGCGCGCACCCGGTCGACCTTGGCGCGGGCCTCGGTCAGCGCGGCGGGGTCGGTGGCGGTGCCCGCGAGCCGCTCGGCGGAGGCCAGCCGCTCCTGCTGGAGATTGCCGACCACACCGTCGGCGTAGTTGATCACTCCGGTCCAGAGGGTCTGCGCCTTGAGGAGGTTGACGGCCTCGCCGATGGTGGTGCTGGCGGCGAACGCCCAGAGCGCGACGAGAGAGACCAGGGGGATGACGAGCAGTGTCGAGATCTTGAATCTTATGGATCTGCCCGATGCCATGGTACCTGCTCCCGGATAGAAGATCGCGGGAGAGAATAGCACCGATACGGGTGGGTTTAAGATCAACTAGCGATAAATCTGTGGTAAGTCAGGAAATTTGCGTCTTTTCCGATCGTCCGGGCCCAGGCCAGCCGGGCCAGCCACCCGGCCAGGACCAGCAGCAACGCCACCTCGGCGCCCAGCAACAGCCGCTCCACCAGCCCGATCATCACCCGCCCGCCGGGCAGCGCCACGTAGGTGATCGCCAGCAGCCCCAGCCCCCCGGCGAGCGCCAGCCACTCCACCACCCGCGCCACCGGCTTCCACGCCGCGTCGGCCGCCAGCCTCGGCACCATGAGCGCCGCCGCCGCGGGCAGGCTCACGAACGCCGCCACCGACACGTACCGGTGGATCTGCGCGGTCAGCGTCAGGTCGTGGCCGATGGGCGTGGTCGGCACCACCGCCGAGACCACCAGCGCCACCGACCACACCAGCAGCAGCCGCTCGGGCGTGCCGCGGACCGGCGCCCCCACCGCCCGCAGCCCGCCCAGCAGCGCCAGCGACCCCAGCCCCATGACGGCCATCGCGACCTCCGTGACGCCCCCGCGGTCGGACACGGCGTACTCGCTGATGGTCACGTTCAAGGGGTCGAGATACGGGTCGGGACCGAGCTGGCCGGCCACGACCGCGACGACGGCGAACGCGATGGACAGGCACGCGACGAGGGCGTAGACCCCCGCCCGCGCCCCGCCGAACCCTTTGGACCGGCTCCCGGCCGACGGCCGCGCCGTCCCCTCCGGCGCGGCCGTGGCGCGGCTCGTGGTCGCGGGGGTCCTGTCCTTCACTGCTGTCATGCCCCAACCTTCCCGTCCCGGCCGGGCCCCGGGCATCAGGCCACACCCCGAACGCGCCCCTGATCCCTTCCCGGGGTCCCCTAGGGGGCCGTCGGGGATCGGCCGGGGTCAGGGCAGGTATCAGGGGGTACGTCAGCCCGAGGGCTCACATGACACACAGGCGAACACCCGACGAGAGGGACGTACCTCATGAGTGAGCACATCCTGGAGCCTGAGGCACAGGAGATCGCGGACGCGACCTCCAAGCCCCCGTTCCTGTACGAGCTGGGCCCCGAGGGCGCCCGGAAGGTCCTCGACGACATCCAGGCCGCCCCGATCGACAAGCCGGACGTCGACGAGAAGTGGATCACCGTGCCGGCCGAGGTGGGGGACGTGCGGGTCCGCATCGTCAAGCCCGCCGGCGCCGGCGGCCCGCTGCCCGCCGTCCTGTACGTCCACGGTGGCGGCTGGATCCTCGGCAACGCCGGGACGCACGACCGGCTCGTCCGCGAGCTGGCCGTCGGCGCGAACGCCGCCCTCGTCTTCGTCGAGTACGAGCGCTCCCCCGAGGCGCAGTACCCGGTCGCGATCGAGCAGGCGTACGCCACCGCGCGCTGGATCACCCGGGACGGCGGCTCGGAGGGGCTGGACACCTCTCGCCTCGCGGTCGCGGGCGACTCCGTCGGCGGCAACATGGCCACCGCCCTGGCCATCCTGGCCAAGCAGCGCGGCGACGTGACCTTCGTCCACCAGTCGCTCTACTACCCGGTCACCGACGCCGCCCAGGACACCGGCAGCTACCGGGAGTTCGCCAACGGGCCCTTCCTGACCGCCAAGGCCATGGCCTGGTTCTGGGACGCGTACCTGCCCGACCACGGCAGGCGCGGAGAGATCACCGTCTCGCCGCTGCGGGCGAGCGTGGAGGACCTCGCCGGCCTGCCGGAGGCGCTGGTGATCGTGGACGAGAACGACGTGCTGCGCGACGAGGGGGAGGCGTACGCGCGCAAGCTGGTCGCGGCCGGGGTGCGGACGACGTGCGTCCGCTACAACGGCATCATCCACGACTTCATGATGCTCAACCCCGTCAGGAGCTCGGCCGCCTCGACGGGCGCCGTCGAGCAGGCCGTCCGCGTGCTGCGCAAGGCACTCGGCACCTCCTGACGCCACCCGGCAGGATCACCCGCCGCCTGGACCGGCCGTTCGTCCGCACCGGGCGGCCGTGCGGACGGGGGCGTCCGTCCGCATCGGGCGGCCGCCCGGACGGGGCGTTCTTCTAGAGCGGGCGGTCGAGGACGTGGGGGCGGGCGGCGGCGTAGCGGTGACGGATGTCCGGCACCGGGTCTGCCTCGTAGACCGCGGCGTCCTGCGACGACCAGTCCACCTCCGCGTCCAGCAGCCGGGCCGCCTGGTAGGCCGCGCCGTCGGCGACGTACTCACCCGGCGGCGGAGCCAGGACGGGCCGGCCGAAGACGGTCGGCGCGATGCGGCGGACCGCCTCCGAGCGGGCCCCTCCGCCGATCAGCAGGACACGCTCCGGGACGTGGCCGAGCGCGTCGAGGCCGTCGGCCAGGCCGCACAGCATGCCTTCGATCGCCGCCCGGGCCAGGTGGGCCGGGGTGGAGGTGGCCAGGGTGAGGCCGTGGACCGCTCCCGTGGCGTTGGGCTGGTTGGGGGTGCGCTCGCCCTCCAGGTACGGCACCAGCGTGAGCCCACCGGCTCCTGGCGGGGCCTGGAGCGCCAGCTCGCCGAGCCGGTCGAGGCCGACGCCCGTGAGCCGGGCCGTCGCGTCCATGACCCGGGCCGCGTTCAGCGTGCAGACCAGCGGGAGGAAGCGGCCCGTGGCGTCGGCGAACCCCGCCACCTGGCCGCTCGGGTCGGCACTCGGCGCGTCGGAGACGGCGAACACGGTGCCGGAGGTGCCGAGGGACACCACGACGTCGCCGGGCCGCGCGCCCACGCCGAGCGCGGCGGCCATGTTGTCGCCGGTGCCCGGCGCGATGCGCGTGCGCCCCGCCTCGCCCCCGGAGCCCAGGTCCCCGCCCGGCGCGGTGCGCGTCCCGCCGGAGCCGGCCTCCCCGCCCGGCGCGGTGGCGGCGTCGGCCACCGGCCCGAGGACGCGGGGCAGCAGTGGCACCGCGCCGAAGGCAGCCTTGAGCAGATCCGTCCGGTACGTCCCGGTGGCCGGTGACCAGTAGCCGGTGCCGGAGGCGTCGCCGCGGTCGGTGGTCAGGTGGTCGAGCGGCGGCGGCGGCGCGTCGGCCCACGCGGCGAAGGGCAGGCCGAGGACTCCCGCGAGCCGCCAGGTGAGCCAGTCGTGCGGCAGGCACACGGCGGCCACCCGGCGGGCGTTGTCCGGCTCGTGCTCGGCCAGCCAGCGCAGCTTGGTGATCGTGAACGACGCCACCGGCACGCTGCCCACCGCCTCGGCCCAGGCGGCGGGGCCGCCGAGCTCGGCCACGAGGGCCGCGGCGGCGTCCGCGGAGCGCGTGTCGTTCCAGAGCAGCGCCTCGCGCACGACCTGGCCGGCCTCGTCGAGGCAGACCATGCCGTGCTGTTGTCCCGCCACGCTCACGGCGGCCACGTCGTCGAGCCCGCCGGCCTCCTCGACGGCCCGCAGCAGGGCGGCCCACCAGTGGGACGGGTGGATCTCGGTGCCCTCGGGGTGGGCGGCCCTGCCCTGCCGGACGAGCCGGCCGGTGGCGGCGTCGCGGATGACGACCTTGCAGCTCTGGGTCGAGGAGTCGACCCCGGCGACGAGCGTCATGCGGTCACGCCCGGCAGGCCGCACGGGAGAGGAAGGTGAATGTTAGCGCTACCCATGGCCCTGATGCTGCACGAACCTGCCCGGACACCACAACCCCGGGCACCCCATTCCCCCACACCGGGCGCCACCGGCGGAACGCCGGAGGCCCCGTCGCCCGGCGCCACGGCCCCCGCGCCGGAGACCCCCCGTCGCGGACCCTGCGCCGTGGCCCCCGCGCCGTGAACGGGCGTCGCGGACCCTGTGCCACGGCCCCCCGCCGTGGACGGGCGTCACAGACCCGACGGGTCGCGGCCCACGCTGATCTCTTCGGCGATCTTGCGTAGCTCGGGGCCGTCGAGACCCGGTGCCTTGGGAAGCTGGCGCACCAGCGCGTCGAGCACCACGGGCACCGGCTCTCCCGCCAGCCGCCCGGCGATCCCGTGGACCGCTATGAACAGCGCATCGTCCATGTCGTGCATCCCCCCGCTCACGTCCGGGCGTGCGGAGCGTCGTCCGCTCCCCCGCCGGCCGAGGCCACACCCCGGCCACCCGCGCAACGCTACGACGTGCCACCGACAGTTTCCGCGCTAGCGCTCCAGCGTGTCCCGGACCGTTCCGCGCTAGCGCTCCAGCGTGTCCCGGACCGTGGCGCAGATGTCGTCGAGCGCCCGTATCCGCTCGGGGCCGAGCACGTCGAACAGGCTCCGCCGTACCTCCTCGACGTGGCCGGGGGCGGCGCCGGCCAGCGCGGCGAAGCCCTCGTCGGTGAGCACGGCGAAGCTGCCGCGCCCGTCGTCCGGGCAGCGCTCGCGGCGCACCCAGCCGCGCTCTTCGAGACGCGCGACCGCGTGCGACAGGCGGCTCTGCGAGGACTGCGCCCAGGTGGCGAGCTCGCTCATCCGCATGCGGCGCTCCGGCGCCTCCGACAGCCCCACGAGGATCACGTAGTAGGCGTGCGGCATCCCCGCGTCGCGCTGCAACTGGCGGTCGAGCGTCGCGTACAGGAGCTGGGTGGCGGCCACGAAGTTGCGCCAGGCACGCTGCTCGTCGTCGTCCAGCCATCGGGTCATGGGGGCATTTTACTTGAACTCTCATATACTTAAATCGTGTCCTGCTGAAAGGGGAACACCATGCCGGTCCAGCGGCTCAACCACGCGGTCCTGTACGTCCGTGACGTGGAGCGGAGCGTCGCCTTCTACCGCGAAGCCCTCGGCTTCGAGGTGGTCATGGGCATGCGGGGCGCCGCCTTCCTCCAGGCTCCGGGCTCGAACAACGACCACGACCTCGGCCTGTTCGAGATCGGCGCCGGCGCGGCTCCGTCGCCGGCCGGGCGCTCGTCGGTGGGGCTCTACCACCTGGCCTGGGAGGTGGACACGCTCGACGAGCTGGAGCGCATCGCGGCCAGGCTCGGCGAGATGGGGGCGCTGGTCGGCGCCTCCGACCACGCCACCACCAAGGCCCTGTACGCCCAGGACCCGGACGGGCTGGAGTTCGAGGTGTCCTGGCTGGTGCCGGCCTCGCTCATCGACGAGGAGCTGCTCGCCGCGCGCAGCTCGGTCCGGCCGCTCGACCTCGCCGCCGCCAAGCAGCGGTACGGCGGGACGACGCGCGGCGGCGTGGGCGTGTCCATCCCCGCCTGACAAACGCCCTGACAAACGCCCTGACACACACGGCTGACACGCACGGCCTGGCAGCCGGAACGCAGGCGCGGGAGGAAGTGATCAAGCTCGGAGAGGTACCGTGGCCTTGTCCGACTCCCGCGCCTTGGAGAACGGTCATGTCGAGCGATCCTGACCACGTGCTCGACGCCATCGACGGCGTCGTCGACGAATGGGAGGCGCTGAGCGCCGACGCGATGCGCTGGGCGCCACCCGAGCAGAAACAGGTGGGCGTGGTGAGCGAGGTGACCGACATCCTCGCTCCGCTCGCCAACGCCCTCACGGAGGCGTTCCGTCCGCTGGGCGACGCCGTGACGCGCCTGCTGGACGGCATCGCGGGCGGCGATGACGACGACGACCGCTGAGGTCGTCAAGGTGATCCGCCGTGCCGCCGGCTTCGCGGTGCGCCGCACCAGCCTGCCGGCCGGGAAGCGATGGACGTGGGCGCAGCTGAAACACCTGCCGATCACCGGCCAATACGTAGTGACATTTCCGGATGATCGGATAACTACGTGCACAGAACGACAAGGTGGGCCGGCGTCGCCGTGCTCGCCATGGCCGTGGCCGCCCCATGGCAGGCGGTCGCACATGGGGCCGCGCAGGCCGCCGACCAGCCGGCGACCGGCGCGCGGACGGTCACGCTGGTGACCGGCGACAAAGTGACGGTGACCGGCCGGACGAGCGCGATCGTCGAGCCGGGCGAGGGCAGGGAGAAGGTCACCTTCTTCACCGACGAAGCGCAGGGGCGGCTCCGCGTCTTACCGAGCGACGCCGCGCCGCTGGTCCACGCCGGACGGCTCGATCCCCGGCTGTTCGACGTGACGGGGCTGCTGGAGCTCGGGTACGACGACAGCCGCGAGGAGTTGCCCCTGGTCGTGACCGGGCTCTCCGGTCCCGGGCCGTCCGTCCGCGCGATGGCCGGGTTCAGGTCGCTGAGCGCGGTGCGGGGCTTCGCCGTACGGCAGCGCAGGGACGGCGCCGCGCGGACGTGGCGGGCACTCGCGGACGGCAAGGGCAAGGTCTGGCTCGACGGGCGCCGGCGCGTCTCGCTCGACGTGAGCGTCAAGCAGGTCGGCGCGCCGCGGGCGTGGGAGCGCGGGCACACCGGCAGCGGCGTCAAGGTGGCGGTGCTCGACACCGGGATCGACGCGACCCACCCCGACCTCGCCGGACGGGTCGCGGCCCGGGCCGACTTCACCGAGGCCCAGGACGAACGCGACGTGATCGGGCACGGCACGCACGTGGCCTCCACCATCGCGGGCAGTGGCGCCGCCTCAGGCGGCACGTACCGTGGCGTCGCGCCCGGCGTGACGCTGATGGACGGCAAGGTGTGCGAGTCGGAGTGGTGCTCGGACTCGGCCATCCTGGCGGGCATGCAGTGGGCGGCCGAGCAGGGCGCGAGAGTCGTCAACATGAGCCTCGGGGCTCCCGACACCCCCGGGCTCGACCCGCTGGAGGAGGCCGTGCAGACGCTCACCGAGCGCTACGGCACCCTGTTCGTGGTGGCGGCCGGCAACTCCGGCGGCGACCGCACGCTCAACTCGCCCGCCACCGCCGACGCCGCGCTCGCGGTCGGCGCCGTCAGCAAGTCCGGCGAGCAGGCCGGCTTCGCCAGCCGCGGGCCGCGCGCCGGTGATGAGGGCCTCAAGCCGGACATCACCGCCCCTGGTGTGGACATCACCGCGGCCCGCGGCAAGGACAGTCCCGGCGGCGGCTCCTACGTCTCCATGTCCGGCACCTCCATGGCCGCCCCGCACGTCGCGGGCGTCGCCGCGCTGCTGGCCGGGGCGCACCCCGATTGGAAGGGCGACACGCTCAAGGCGGCCCTCATGGGCACCGCCCGGCCGCTGCCGGGGATCGGGGTCTTCGCACAGGGCGCGGGGCTGGTCGACGCCGACCGGGGCACGAGCCAGGCCGTCACGGCCGAACCGCCCGGTCTCGGCTTCGGACGGCAGGCGTGGCCGCACGACGACGACCAGCCGGTCGGCAAGAAGATCGTGTACCGCAACCGCGAGCAGCAGCCGGTGACCCTCCGCCTGGAGGTGCGCGGCGACAAGACCTTCGGCGTCACACCCGCCACGCTGACCGTCCCCGCGGGCGGTGAGGCTGAGGCCACCGTCACCGCCGACACTCGCACCGGCGGGCCGGACGGCCTGCTCGGCGGATACGTCGTCGCCACCGGCGACGACGGCCTGGTTCTCAGCACGCCGGTCGGGGTGGACAAGGAGACCGAGAGCTACGACCTCACCCTCAGGCACACCGGCAGGGACGGCCGACCGGCCACCAGGGCCTACACGACGCTGTACCGGCTCGACGCCCACCAGGACCCCATCGATGTGGAGGAGCCCGAGGGGCCGGTCACCCTGCGACTGCCGAAGGGCAGATGGCAGATCAGGAGCGCCGTCAGCGACGACCGGAGCAGGACGCTCCTCGTCCACCCGGACCTCGTCCTGGACCGGTCGCAGACCGTGGAGGCCGACGCGCGGCTGGGCCGGCCGATCTCGCTGACGCTGCCCCGCGCCGACGCCACCTCGCTGCTGGCCGAGATCGGCTACCAGTGGCAGGAGGCCGACGGCAGGTCGCGCAGCTGGGGCTGGCTCGCCGACTCCTATGACGGTGCGTTCACCGCCCAGCTCGGTCCCGACCGCGCCTATCCGGGTGTGCGTACCAAGGTCGCCGGGCAGTGGGCCGCCGCCCGGGCCGGGAGCCCGTACGCCTACCGCCTGACCTGGTTCCACTCCGGAGGCATGGTCAACGGATTCGAGCGGCGCGTGGCCCAGCGCGACCTGGCCGCCATCCACACCGGCTACGCCCGCCACCTGCCCGACGCGGAGGCCGACGCCTCCAGCCGGGCCTGGCCGCGCGACGGGGGCTTCTTCGGGTACCTGTCCCCCACCACGTTCGGCACGCCGTTCCGGCAGACCGAGTACGTCAACACCGACGACGGCATCCGCTGGCAGCGCTACCTGTTCGAGTACGCCCCCGACGGCCGGCTCAACAAGTTCGAGTCGCCCTTCGCGGTCTACCGGTCCGGGCGGGCGTACACGGAGGCGTGGAACCGTGGCGTCTTCGCGCCCGCCCTGCCCTGGGCGGGGCACCCGGACTCCGACGGCGTCAGCCGCACCGGCGACGTCATCTCGACCAGCCTACTCATGTACGGCGACGCGAGAGGATCGCTCGGCTACTCCTCCCGGGCGACGCAGCGGACCGCCCTCTACCGTGACGGCACCCTGGTGGGCGAGCAGCCGGAGATCGTGACGAGCTTCACCGTGCCCGCGTCGGAGGCCGCCTACCGCCTCGTCGTCGAGACCGAGCGCGGAGCGCCCGCGACGCTGTCCACGCGCGTGTCCTGTGTGTGGACGTTCCGGTCCGGGCACGTCGCGGGTGACACGCCTGCGCGGCTGCCGGTGTCGGTCGTGCGCTTCAGCCCCGCCCTCGACGCCGCCAACTCCGCCCCGTCCGGGCGGCGCTTCACCGTGCCGGTGACCGTTCAGCCGCTGGAGGGCAGCGCCGCCCGCCCCGTCCGGCGGCCGGCGGTGGACGTGTCCTATGACGACGGGGCCACCTGGAGCAGGGCCGCGGTCCACGGGTCGGCGGTCGTCCTGCGCCATCCGGCCGGCGCGGGGTTCGTGTCCCTGCGCGCCCGGGCGGTGGACGAGGCGGGCAACACGGTGAAGCAGACGGTCATCCGGGCCTACCCGATCCGGTAGCCGGAACCCGTGAGGAGCGGGCGGCCGGGCCGGCCGCTCCTCACCTGACCACGGAGGACAGCGGTCAGGAGGCGGGCCCGGAGTCGGTCCAGCCCGATTCGAGGATGGTGTACGAATCCGACACGGCGCCTGGTTCGAGGCCGGCCTGCAGCCCGCCCGGTTCCACCACGACGCTCTCCTGGGCGAGCGCCTGGCCGGTCGTCTCGTCCATGATCAGACGCGACTGCAGGACGGCGTGGTCGCCGCCCTTCGCCCCGACCCGCTGCTTGACCGCGATCGCGGTTCCGGTGCGGCCTTCGGCGTCCTTGACGTCGTCGATGACCTCGATGTTCTGCAGGTCGGCGAGCATCCGGAAGGCCGCGCCGCGCACCTGCGGCGTGACCGGCATGTCCCTGATCAATCCGGCCGTGACGGCGAACAGCCAGTCGTCCGACGACATCGGGTCGCCGGACTCGGTGCCGTGCCCGCCGTACGAGCGCAGCAGCCATTTCCTGAGCCCGGCCGGCGTGGAGGGCAGGGAGCGCAGATCCTTCATGCTGACGTTCCTGCCGAGCCAGAACACCTTGTCCCCGTCGACCAGGGGAGCATGACCGACCTCGGCGGCTCGCGGCTCGGTGGACAGCTCCACCGTCCCCTTCCCCGGCACCTTGACGCGGATCTCGGCCGGTGAGCCGGCCTGTCTCCACGCCTCCGCGTCCTGTGGGGTCGCGGGCTGCGCGCCGAGCGACGACGCCCGGCTCCACTGCTCGCCACCGGGCGCCGACGGCGTCCAGGACTCGCTGCGCTGACTGTTCACGACCGTGTAGCCGGCCCCGTCGACCTTGAACAGCGTCCTCTGCACGCCGACCGTGTGCCAGTAGGCGCCCGTCGCCTCACGCCGGCTCTCCGCCCGCTGAGCGGCGGTCAGCAGGATCTCGCGGGCGGACAGGTGGATCTGCCGGCCGGAAGCCGGCTGCGGAGCCGCGGTCGTGGCCGAGGGCGCACGCGGAGCCGTACCCCCCGCGCCGGTGAGCATGACGGTGACGGCGGTCGCGGCCGCGGCGGCGCCCAGGAGGCCGAGTCCCCAGACCGGCCGGACCGTCTTGCGCCTTCTCCGGCTCGGGCGCGGCTGCGCCATGGCGTGGGACAGTTCGGCCGCTCTGGTCCGCGCGTCCACCGGCGAGTCGGACAGAACCTCGGGACGCGCCTGCCGCAGCTGATCGAGGACGTTCATGACAACTCCCTGCTGAGATTCATCGCCTGGGGCGCCGACCATGTGGTGCTCTCCATCGCCGCTCGCAGCCGCTTGCGGGCCCGGTGCAGCCGCACACGGAACGCGGCGCCCGAACAGCCGATGACACGCGCGGCCTCCCCTGGCGAGAGCCCGTGCCACGCGACGAGGACGAGGATCTCCCTGTCGTCCTCCGACAGCTTGGCCAGTGCCTTTCGCACACTCATCCGCTCGGCGATCTGGTCGGCGATGTCTTCCTCGTCCCAGGCCCGCAGCTCGGCCATGAGCGACTCCCGGCGGCCCTCTGCCCGGACGTGGTCGCGCAGGACGTTGCGGGCCACGCCGAGCAGCCATGGCAGCGCCGGCTCCGCCACGTCGTCCAGTCGCCGCCAGGCGATGGCGAACGTCTGGCTCACCACCTCGTCGGCCACCTGCCGGCCGGAGCGGCTGACCACGTAGGCCCATACGGATTGTCGGCATTCGTCGTACATGCGGATGAGTTTTTGCTCATCATCCGACACGACCACCCTCCCTTCGCCTCGGGTGATTCCCTGGCACCAGGTAGTGGTCTGGGGCGCCCCAGTGTTACAGGCAGGGATCGGGAATCAGGCCGCCAGGCGCATGGGACGCAGCGCGCCGGTGAGCTTGGCCAGCTCGGCGATCAGGGCGTCGGCGGCGGCGTTCATCACCTCGTTGGGCCGCACCACGCCGTCCTCGCCGACGACCTGGGGGAAGAACGGGATGGTGACGGACTCCACCACGGGCACCATCTTCAGCGAGCTGGTGACCTGGCGCAGGCCGTTGACCGCGCGGGTCCCGCCGGAGACGCCTCCGTAGCTGACGAAGCCGGCCGCCTTGTGCTGCCACTCCTGGTGCAGGTAGTCGAGGGCGTTCTTGAGCACGGCGTTGAAGCTGTGGTTGTACTCGGGGGTCACGAAGACGAAGGCGTCGCCACGCTCGACGGTGGCGCTCCACGCCTTGGTGTGCGCGTGCTCGTACTGCTTGAGCCGGGGGTGGTTGGGCTCGTCGAGGAAGGGCAGCCCCACTTCGGCGAGGTCGATGAGCTCGACGTCGAAGCCGCCGGCCGCCACGGCGCGGTCCCGGAACCACTCGGCGATCGACCGGCCCACGCGGCCGGGCCGGGTGCTGGCGACGACGATCTGAAGAACGGGCTGGGACATGTACGGCTCCTCATGGCGCTGGTGTGGTGACGCTCAGCTTACTAAACATTATTGAGGAACTACACATTCCTTAGTAAATGGCCGCCCGATCCGGTACGCTCGTGATGTGAGCCTCAAGACCGTCTGCACCCGCTTCCACATCGCCCTGGAGCTGATCGGAGCGCGGTGGTCCGGCGCGGTGATCCACATGATCTTCAAGGGCGCGCACCGCTACGCCGACCTCAAGGCCGCCATCCCCGGCCTCAACGACACGATGCTGGCCCGGCGGCTGCGCGAGCTGGAGGCAGCCGGGCTCGTCGAGCGGCGCGTGCTGAGCACCTCGCCGGTCCGCGTCGAGTACCACCTCACCGAGATGGGCGAGGACCTGCGCCCCGTCCTGGACGAGCTGGTCACCTGGGCCCACAAGTGGATCCCGCTGCCCGGCGACTCCAGCCACGAGGCGCCCGAGCACGTCTCCCGGGAGAACGCCGCGATCTGACACGACTGTTACGTTGGACGGCATGGCATCCCTGGGGACGCTGCTGCGGCATGTCCATGAGGTCATGGACGGCGCGATCGCCCGGATCTACACCGATCTCGGCATGCCCGACTACCGGCCGCGCTTCTCCCCGGCCGTGCGCACCCTGGCCGCCGAGGGACCGCTGGCCATCCGCGACCTGGCCGTCGCCATCGGCGTCACCCACTCGGCGGCCAGCCAGACCGTCCACCAGATGAGCAAAGCGGGCTTCGTCACCCTCGAACGCGGCACGGACGGCCGCCAGCGCGTCGTCCATCTGACCGAGCGCACCCGGGCGGCGCTGCCCGCCATCGAGGCGGAGTGGGCCGCCACGACGCGGGCGGTGGCGGAGCTGGAGAAGGAGCTGCCGGCGCCGCTCACCGCCGTCCTGGAGGCCACGGTGGAGGCGCTGCGCCGCCGCCCCTTCCACGACCGCGTGACCGCCGCCCAGGACCGGGACTGAACACCTCGGGTCAGGTCTGTGCGGGCAGGCCCAGGTGCTCGGCGATCGCGGCGGTCACCGGGGTGACCGTGGGCAGCGGCGGCCCGGCGTAGTGTCCCGGCTTGTGCGCCCGCAGCAGCAGCTCGCCGCTGCGCTCCCAGTCGAACCCCTTGCGCCCGAGCAGCCCGGCGAACACCTCGCTCGCCCTGGCCGGGTCACGCTCGGCCAGGCGCAGGAGCGGCACCGGGGAGACGGCGTCGCCCCGGAGATAGGCGGACAGCAGATCGCGGTACGCGGCCCGGACCACGAGCGGAGGATCGTTGAACAATTCCTCCAGCATCCCGAACTCCGCGTAATACCCCAGCCCTGCCGCCTCGTCGAAGATCAGGCCGACCGTGCGCGCCGCGACCAGGTGCTCGGGCGGCTCGAACTCCCCGGACGGCGGACCGCCGAGCCGCGCCGCCTGGTGGGCGAGGTAGCCCCGGACCAGGTCGGCGAGGTCGACGCCCGGCAGCACGATCAGGTCGGCCCCGAAGTACTCGGTGAAGCAGCGCCGCTGCGCCCGCTGCGTCTCCTTGGCCTGGGCGAGCAGGACGGGGTTGCGGAGGACCCATGCCGGGTGGCCGAGCGCGAGCCGGGCGGCGACCTCCACGAGCGTGCCCCGCGCCTCGGCGGTGTGCACGGCCGGGGGCGCGCTGATCAGCCAGTCGGCGCCGAGCGGGATCAGCCGCCCCACGACGAACATGCCGGGCGCCAGCGCCCCGAACGCCCCCTCGCCCAGGTTGGAGAAGGCCCGGTAGACCAGCTCGTCGACGAGATTGAACAGCAGCACGGCCGCCTCGTCCACGGCCCGCACCTCGAACACTCCCTCGACCACGATCTTCCAGCCCGCCACCAGCTCCACGTCGGTGCGGTCGAGCCCCGGCGTCTCGGCGAGGAAGCGGTCCACGACCGTGTCGCCGCTGGGCAGCGCGTGCTGGTGGGCGAAGAAGTCGACCGGCAGGAAGGCGGCCGCCTCGTCGGCCGGCGGCCCGCCGGCGTAGAACCGGTCGAGCACGGCGCCCAGCTCGGCGCCGAACCGGCCCGAGGTGGCGAAGTGGATCAGCTCGGCCTTCAGCTCCACGGCCCGCGCAAGCTTGCTCACGGAGTGAGGCTAACCGGTGACAGTGCGCTCACGCGGGCCGTTCGGGCAACTCGTGCCCTACCGCTCCCCGGCGGCCTGTGACTCCAGCACGGAGTGCCGGCGGCCGTAGGTGAAGTAGATGATCATCCCGATCACGAACCAGACGGCGAACCGCAGCCACGTCAGCGGGTCCAGGAACGTGATCAGCCAGATCGAGAAGACCACCCCGATGGCCGGCACGAACGGCATGGCCGGCGTCCGGAACGTCCTGGGCAGGTCCGGCTGGCGGTACCGGAGCACGATGACCGCCACGCAGACCACCACGAACGCGAGCAGGATCCCGATGTTGGTCAGCTCGGCCGCCTCCCGGATCGGGAGGAACCCGGCGATCAGCGCCGAGGCGGCGCCCACGATCCAGGTGACGCGGGTCGGCACCCGGCGCACCGGGTGCAGCTTGGCGAACCACTGCGGCAGCAGCCCGTCGCGGCTCATGGAGAACCACACGCGCGTCACGCCCAGCATGAACGTGAACATGACGGTCAGGATGCCGATGATGGCCCCGACCGCGATCAGCGACGCCAGCCCCGACAGCCCGACCGAGGCGAACGCCGAGGAGAAGCCGCTCTCGGGGTCGATCTCCTTGTAGTTCTGCATGCCGGTGAGCACGAGCGTCGCCAGCACGTAGAGGATCATGGAGATGATCAGCGAGTAGATGATGGCCTTGGGCATGTGCCGCTGCGCGTCCTTGGACTCCTCGGCGGCGGTGCTCATCGCGTCGTAGCCGAACACGGCGAAGAACACGGTCGCGGCGCCGGTGATCGCCCCACTGATCCCGAACGGGAAGAACGGCGTGTAGTTGGCCGTGTTGATGAAGAAGAAGCCGACCACGATGACCAGCAGCACCACGGCCACCTTGATGCCGACCACGATCGTCTCGAAGCGGGCGGCGGCGCGGATGCCGAGGTTGAGCAGGAACGCGATCAACAGGCACAGGATGACCGCGAACAGGTCCACCACGTGCCCGCTCCCCGTGCCCGGCGCGCCGAGCATCCAGGCGGGCAGGTGCACGCCGAACTGCAGGACCAGGAAGCCGAAGTAGCCGGAGATGCCGATGGCCACGACGGCGACGATGGCGGTGTACTCCAGCAGCAGGTCCCAGCCGATGAACCAGCCGACGATCTCGCCCAGCACCGCGTAGCCGTACGTGTAGGCCGACCCGGCCTTCGGGATGAGCCCGGCGAACTCGGCGTAGGACAAGGCCGCCGCCGCGCTCGCGACACCCGCGATGAGGAACGAGACGAGGACGGCCGGTCCGGCTGTCTCGTGGGCGACGGCCCCGGCCAGGGCGAAGATGCCGGCCCCGATGATGCCGCCGACGCCGATGGCGGTGAGCTGCCACAGTCCCAGCGTCCGGGACAGCTCACCCTCGTGCTCCTGGGCGATCTGTTCCACGGGTTTGCGCCGGAAGATCCCGCGAGAAGACACCATGACGATCCTCCTGACCAGGGTTCGGCCCAGAGTGACCCTTCCCGCCGCGTCGGCTCCTATGCCGTTCCCCCAGGTCGAACCACCTTTTCCCGGGTACGGCAGGACGAACGCGGCGTTGGCTCAGGGAGGGTCGCCGGGCAGGCCCAGGGCGCGGTGGAGCAGGTGGTGCATGTGCGCGCGGAAGCGGCGCAGCGCCCGCGGGTCGTCGGCGCCGTGCCGTTCACCGGCCTTGTCGAACACCCCGCTCAGCACGAAGCTGTGGGAGCACCAGATCAGTGTGTTGACCGTGTAGTCCACGTCCGCGTCGGGGTCCACGTCCAGGGTGGCCTTGATGGTGTCGATGACGAGCTGGGCCAGCGGCTGGACGTACTCGGGTTCGAGCCCGGTGACGTCGCTGGCGTCGGCGAGCCACCGGTGCGTCCACAGGGCGGGGAACTCGGGGTGCTCGGCGCAGAAGTCGATGTAGAGGTCGATCAGCCGGTGCGCCGTGGCGAGCTTGTCCTCCTGCGGGGCCGCCACCAGATCCTCGACCGCCGTCTCCAGCATGGCGCGGTGCGCGTTGTTGGCGCGGGCCATGACCGCGAGGTACAGCTCGCGCTTGCTGCCGACGTGGTAGCTGATGGTGGCCACGTTCAACCCCACCGCCTCGGCTATCTGCCGGGTGGAGGTGCCGTCGTACCCGAGTCCGGCGAACAGTTTCGTCGCGACCCGGAGAATCATCTCCCGCTGGCTCGTGTCCCCTGAAATCACCCAGGAGACGATAGGTCCGCCTATCGCCTCCCTCAATCAGTTGACGGACAGATTCCGGCCAAGTTCCGGCAAAGCGTCGCGCCGATCTTCCTGGAAGCGGGTGATCTTCATGATGACGAACGCCGCCAGCGCCGCCGTGGCCGTCCACCAGGCGCAGCCGACCACGTCCACCCACGCCGCCTCCCTCTGCGCCTCCAGGTCCGACCGCCACAGCAGCACGGCCACCACGTCGAACACCCAGACGCCGATCAGGAAGGCGCTCCACCAGGCCCAGACCAGCACGGAGGGGCGCGCCAGCGGCAGCGGGCCCGCGGGCGCGCCCGGCCTGGAGGCGTTCCACACGTCCTCGACGACCTGCTTGGGGAACCACAGATTGACGACCGGCACGAACCAGCCCATGATCACCCACGGCCTCGCCCGCCGGTGCGGCCCCGGCAGCAGCGCCTCGGCGTTCGCCCGCACCCGGCGCAGCCACACCAGGAACGCCCCGGCGGCCAGCACGAACACCGCGACCTCCGCGACCCCGTTCCCGATGGCCAGGGCGCCGTTGACGTCCACCTCCAGCGGCCGGACGGAGTCCGAGTCGACGAGCATCCGCTGGATGATCACGGCCTGCCACGCGTTCATCCCGGCTCCCACGATCTTCACCAGGGAGTGCGCCGCCAGCGTCACCACGGCCACTGACGCCATCCCCCGCACCGGCCGCAGGGTCACGGCAGGCACCGCCGGATGCATGAGAACTCCTCGCGTAGACACCCAGAAGCGCAGTATCGCCAACTTCCACGCACCGAAGCCCCGATTCCGGGCGTCGCAACGCTCCTGTGATCGACGGCTGATCGACGACGACGGAGTCGCGCTTTCAGAGGTCGGTGGCGATGATCTTCTCGATGTTCCGCTCGGCGAGGGCCGTGATCGTGACGAACGGGTTCACGCTGGTGTTGCCCGGGATCAGCGAGCCGTCGATCACGTACAGGCCGGGGTGTCCGGTGAGGCGGCCGTAGTTGTCGGTGGCCCTGTTGAGGACCGCGCCCCCGAGCGGGTGGTACGTGAGGTGGTCGCCCCAGATCTTGTACGTGCCGAAGAGGTCGGTCCGGTAGATCGTCCCCTCCTTGGAGTTGATCTTGTCGAAGATGCTCTTGGCCATGTCGATGGCCGGCTGCTTCCAGGCGGTCTGCCAGCTCAGCTCGACCGCGCCCGTCGCGGCGTTCCAGGTGAACTGGGCGCGGTTCGGGTTCTTGGTGATCGACAGGTAGAACGAGGCGAACGTCTCGATCCCGGTCGGAAGCGGCGCGATCTCGGCGAACGCCCCGCCCGCGGCCCAGTTGTCGATGCCGCTGCACGGGATGGTCGACTGGTGGGAGCCGGTCGGGTCCCAGAGGTGGTTGGCGCGGCCGCACATGACGTTGCCGTTGTCGCCCCAGCCCTTGCCGACCTCGCCGTTCAGGTTGGGCAGCGCGCCGGTGGCCTTCAGCTTGACCAGCAGCTTGCTGGTGCCGACGCTGCCGGCCGCGAAGAAGACCCGGTCCGCGGTCACGGTCTTGGTGGCCGTGGTGTCGCCGTTGGTGTTGATCTGCTCGATGACGACCGTGTAGCGACCCCCGGCCGCCGGGGTCACCGAGGTGACCTTGTGCAGCGGCGAGACGGCGACCCGGCCGGTGGCCCTGGCCCGGGCGAGGTACGTCTTCTGGAGCGACTTCTTGCCGTGGTTGTTGCCGTAGAGGATCTCGCCGGCCAGGGCCGACCTGGTGGCGGTGCCGGCCGCCTCCTGCTCCATGTAGCTCCAGTCGTACACGTCGGGGACGAAGACGAACGGGAACCCGGAGCGCTCGGCGTGCTTGCGGCCGACCCGCGAGAACTGGTACCACTCCGTCGAGTCGAACCAGGCCGGGTTCACCGTGCCGACCCCGAGCCCGGCGTTGGCGCGCGGGTAGTAGACGTCGTACATCTCGTCGGGGCTGACCGAGGGCAGGATGGCGGGGAAGTTCTCGCGCTTGGGGGTGACCGCCATGCCGCCGTTGACGAGCGAGCCGCCGCCGACCCCGCGGCCCTGGTAGACCGTGATGCCGCTGAACTCCTCGGCGTCCAGGACCCCGGTGTAGCGGCTGATGTTCCGGTCGATGGGGAAGCCGAGGAAGTAGTTGAGCGGCGCCTTGGTCCTGGTGCGCAGCCAGTACGACCGGTTGTCCGGCTCCAGCGTGCTGCAGAAGATCTTGCCGTCGGAGCCCGGGGTGTCCCAGGCCATGCCCATCTCGATCATGTGCACGTCCACGCCCGCCTGGGCCAGGCGCAGGGCGGCGACGGACCCGCCGTACCCGGTGCCGATGACCAGCGCCGAGACGCTCGCCCCGTTCGCGATCGGGCCGGTGATCGCCTGTGCCGTGGCCTGCGCCGGCTCGCGGCCGGCGAGGGCCGCGACCCCGAGCAGGGTTCCGGTCCCGGCGATGAACCCACGACGCGAGATGCCAGAGGTCTTCTCACTCATGCGGCGTTCCTCACTTTTGAGGGAGTTGTACGGAGTTGCTCGCGCCTGAGTCACTGCCTGGTGAATGCGTCTACCGGTCACCGGCCGGCGAGGGACCACCGGTGGGCAGCACGCACACGGTGTCCAGCCCCAGCACCCGGTTGAGCCGGCCGAACGCCAGCCACGATCCGATGCACATGCTCAGCTCCACGATCTGGAGCTGGCTGTAGTGCGCGGTCATCCGCGCCCAGAACTCGTCGTCGATGCCGTGGTGGTCGACGGCGTACCGCTCGGCGTACTCGGCCGCCAGCCGGGTCCGCACGTCGAAGGCCGCGGTGGTGCGCCACTCGGCCACCGCCTCGGCGAACTCGTCCTCCACCTTCTGCCCGTCCCGTTCGGTACGCCAGTCGAGGCAGAAGGCGCAGCCGTTGATCTGCGCGATCCGCAGCCGCGCGGCCTCGAACTCGCGCAGCCCGAGGGTCGTGTGGGCGTACACGGCGAGGGAGAAGTGGGAGGCGGCGGGCCCGATGCCGGGGACCAGCTCGCCCCACACGTACGTGATCGGGTCCTTGCCCGCGGGAATGTCGACTCTCACCAGCGGCTCCTTCCGAGCTTGCCCGTCGCCGGGCGCAGGGGGACGTCGAGCGCGTCGTACAGTCCCGGCTCCGCCTCGGCCAGCCACTCGACGGCGTTGACCAGGCGTCCGACGGCGGTGGCGTTCCCGCCGGCGGCCGGGTTGCCGCCCTCGTCGCTCGCCTCGACCGTGACCTCGATCCGCGGTCTGCCCTCGATGACCACGCGGTGCGCCCCCGCGCGGCCGGGCGTCGCGGGCCAGTCCGGGGCGCAGGACGGGTGGATCCGCGTCACGTGCTCGACCACGATCCGCGGCTCGCCGCCCACGATGCCCTGGACCTCGAACCGCAGCGCGCCCTGCGTGCCGGCCTTGAACTCCCCCATGGCCTCCGTGGCGACGGTGGCGCCGAGGGGGCGCCGCTCCACGCTCTCGCGGATCTCCTCGACCTGGACCCCGAGGCCCCGGGCGATCAGCCGTACCTGCCCGCCCCACACCATGGTCGGGACGGTCGGGGCGATCATGGGTGGCTCGTAGTCCATGGGCTGCCCCATCCCGACCAGGTAGCGGACGGAGTCCTCCTGGTCGTAGGCGGAGTAGTCGAAGATCTCCTGGCAGCGGATGGCGTCCACGGTGGTGGCCAGCCCGCTGATCAGGAGAGGCAGCACGTCGTTCCCCCACCCGGGATCGACCCCGGACACGAACAGCGACCCGCCGCCCTCCGCCACGGCCCTCAGCACGCTCAGCCGCGTCTCGGGCGGCGCGTTGCGCTGGTCGTAGAGCGCGTACAGCGAGGGGGTGACGACCACCGCCCCGCCCCGGATCGCCCGGATGACGTCGGCCAGCGCCTCGTCGGGGCGGATCTCACCGGACGCCGCGTAGACCACGGCGCGGGGCCGGGTGGCGAGCACCGCGTCCACGTCGTCCGTCGCCGTGACCCCCAGCCCGTGGCCGAGACCGGCCAGCTCGCCCGCGTCGCGGCCGGCCTTGCCGGGGTCGTGGACGAGCACGGCGGCGAGCTCCAGCGCCGGATGGGCCTCGACGGCGCGGATGGCCGCCCGGCCCACGTTCCCGGTACCCCAGACGATCGTGGACACCATGGGCGGAGCGTAACAAGCGCTTGGTTAGGTGTATAGGGCCCCCGGTGTCCGGCCACCGCCGCCCATGCCCAGGACGGGGCCGCAGTGGGCGGCCTGTGGCCAGGGCCAGGAGTGCGCCACCCTGAAGCTGCCGATCGACTACGGGGACGCCTCGAAGGGCACGTTCGAGCTGGCGATCTCCCGGGTCCGGTCGGCCGAGCCGGGCCTGCGGAGGGGATGCAGAACATGCGCGACCCCTCCACGCCGTTGAGCGGCGCGAGGAAGATGCGGCAGGCGCTCGGCGACCGGGCCAGGATGCTGGTCGTGGACGCGGGCGGTCACGGCTCGTACGTCAACAGCGGCAACGCCTGCGGTGACCGCGGGGTGACCGACTTCCTCGTCACCGGCCGCCGCCCGGCCGACGGCACGATCTGCCGCTGACCGGACGACGCCCTGCTACAGCGCCTGCGGAACGCCGTCCACCGTGCGGGGGACGCCGAGCGGGTTGGCCTCGCGCAGCTCCGGGGGCAGCAGGGCCTCCGGGGTGTCCTGGAAGCACACCGGCCGCAGCCAGCGCTCGATCGCGGTACTCCCCACCGAGGTGGAGCCGCTGGTGGAGGCCGGGTACGGCCCGCCGTGCTGCATGGCGGGGGCGACCGTCACCCCCGTGGGCCAGCCGTTCACGACGACACGCCCGGCCAGCCCGGTCAGCCGGGCCACCAGCTCTGCCGCCCCGCCGTCCGCCTCGCCGCTCTCGTCGGCCGCGATCTGCGCCGTCGCCGTGAGATTGCCGGGCAGGGCGTCCAGCACCGCGTCCCGCTCGGCCCGCGACCCGTAGCGGGCCAGGACGGTGACGGGCCCGAAGCACTCCTCCAGCAGCTCGCCGTGCGCCCCGCCGGCCGCCAGGCCCGACGCCGCCACGGTCAGCATGCCCGGCCGGACCGCGAGCGGCGCGTCGCCGTCGCCCGCCTCGCCGGCCGCGAGGACCTCACGCACGCCGGGAAGCTCGGCGCGGGCGCGCACCCCGGCCAGGAACGCCTCCCGCATGCGCGGGTCGAGCAGCGGCCCGGAGGGCACCGTGGCCGAGACGGCCGCCTCGACGACGGCGTCGCCCGCCGGGCCCTCGGGCAGGAGCACGAGGCCGGGCTTGACGCAGAACTGGCCGAGCCCCTGGGTGTAGGAGGCGGCCAGCCCCGCGCCGATCTCCGCGGCCCGGGTCTCGGCGGCGCGCTCCGTCACCACCACCGGGTTGAGGCTGCCCAGCTCGCCGTGGAACGGGATCGGCCGCGGCCGGGCGGAGGCGATGTCGTACAGGGCCCGGCCCCCGCGCACCGACCCGGTGAAGCCCACCGCCGCCGTCAGCGGATGGCGTACCAGCTCGGGACCCGCCTCGAAGCCGTGGACCAGTCCGACCACGTCCTCCGGCAGCCCGACCTTGACCGCCGCCGCGCGCAGGGCACGGGCGCACAGGACGCTGGTGGCCGGGTGGTCGGGGTGCGCCTTGACCACGACCGGGCAGCCCGCGGCCAGCGCGCTCGCGGTGTCGCCGCCGGGCACGCTGAAGGCCAGGGGGAAGTTGCTCGCCGAGAAGACCGCGACCACGCCCAGCGGCACCTTGTAACGCCGCAGGTCCGGCCGGGGCGCCGGCCGGGCTCCCGGGTCCGCGTGGTCGATGATCACGTCCAGGTAGGCGCCGGACTCCGCCACGTCGGCGAAGGCCCGCAGCTGGTAGCACGTGCGCGCCAGCTCGCCCGTCAGCCGTACCCGGCCCAGCGCGGACTCCGCGTCGGCGGTCGCGGTGATCTCCTCGCCGCCCTCCTCCAGCAGCGCGGCGGCCGTGCGGAGCAGGTCGGCGCGCACCGCGCGGTCCGCGAGGGCCTCCGTGGCGGCGGCCGCGGCCCGCACGGCCCGGTCGACGTCCGACGGCGTCGACTCCGTCGCGACGCGCTCGCGGGTCTCCCCGGTACGCGGATCGACGCTCAGCACGGCGTTCGCCATCTCATCCTCTTTCTTCGGTGGGGTCACTGACGGTCGGGTCGCCGGCGGTCGGGTGCCGGTCGAGGGCGGCCAGCTCGCCCAGGGTCACGGGCGCCGCCAGGCTGCGGGTGGACAGCGGGCGCAGGTCCTCGGCCGTGGTCTCGCGGCGGCTCAGGCAGGCCGCGACGCCCGCGGTCGCGAAGCCGCACACCCGTCCCTGGCACCAGCCCATGCCGGGCCTGGCCAGCATCTTCAGGGTGCGCGGGTCGTCCGCGCCGAGGTCGTCGTGCGCCCGTCGCAGGTCGCCGTAGGAGACCTCCTCGCAGCGGCAGACGAGCGTCTCGTCCCGCAGCCACTCCGTCCAGGCACGCGGTACGGGGTACGTCCGGTGCATGGCCGCGGCGAACCGCCGCCCGCGTCCGATCGCCCCGCGCAGCCGGGTCATCACGGCGGGACTGACCGGGCGGCCGAGCGAGCGGGCGACGGCGAGACCGCTCAGGCGGCCCTCCTGCGTGGCCAGCACCGCGCCGCCCACCCCGGTCGCCTCTCCCGCGACGTACACGCCTTCGACGCTGCTGCGCTGGAAGGCGTCCACGGTCACGACGAGGGAGCCGTCGACGTCCTTCCTCGTGCCGGCGCCGAGCATGAGCGCCAGTTCGAGGGAGGGGGTGAAGCCCCAGCCGAGGGCGACGAGGTCGGCGGCGACCTCCCTGACGGGACCGGCCGGGCGGCCGTCCCGGTCGACCCCGGTCAGCCGGACCGCCTCGACCCTGTCCTCCCCGAGGATGCGGCTCACGACGGTCCTGGTGCGGTACGGGATGCGGTGGCGGGCCAGGAGCGCGGCGTACTGCAGCGCCTCGACGGCCTTGCCGGGGACGGAGGCGGCCCCCACGGGGTCGCGCAGCCAGCCGAGCGTGCCGTTGGCCTCGGCGACGGCCACCACGGACGCCCCGGCCTGCGCGAGCCCGGTGGCCACCGGGAGCAGGAACGGCCCGGTGCCGGCGACCACGGCCCGGCCGCCCGCGAGCGTGCGATGCCCCTTGAGCAGGGCCTGCACTCCCCCGGCCGTCATCACGCCCGGCAGGTCCCAGCCGGGGACGGGCAGTTGCCGGTCGTATCCCCCCGTGCAGAGGACGAGCGCGCGCGCGACGACGTCACCGGCCCCGTCCGCTCCGGACTCCCTTCCGGGCTGCCCGAGGGAGGCGGACGGCGTGGTGCGGAGGGTGAACGCGCCCGTCTCGTCCCGCGTGACGAGGTAGACCTGGCGGCCGGGCAGGTAGCGGATCCGGCCGGCGGCGCCGAGGGCGTACAGGCGGTCGCGGAGCCTGACGAACAGCGGCCAGCCGTGGTGGCCGGCGCGGTCGCCGGGCCGGGCGTGCCTCTCGTCGTAGTGCCGCCAGAACTGGCCGCCGGGCTGTCCGGCGCCGTCCACGACGGCGACCCGGAGCCCGGCCTCGGCGGCCTCGACGGCGGCGGCGAGCCCGGCCGGGCCGGCCCCGACCACGGCGACGTCATGCGTGTCCGTCATGGCCGTCCCCTCCCGAAGCTTCGTGCGGGTCGTCGCCGAGGCGCATGCCGTCGGCGGCCGGGACGAGGCAGGCGCGGCGGTCCGGGACGCCGTCGATGGTGATCAGGCAGTCGAAGCAGACGCCGATGCCGCAGAACAGGCCGCGCGGCCGGCCCGCCTTACGGGTGACGCGCCAGTCGAGGATGCCGGCCGCGACCAGGGCGGCGCCGACGCTCTGACCGGGCTCCGCGGGAACGGCGGCGCCGCGGAAGGTCATCCGGTGGGTCACGGGAGCACTTCTTCCATGTCGGGGAAGCGGTCGGGGGCGAACGGCTTGAGGTCCAGGTCCGGGCTTCGCCCCGTGAGGGCCTGGGCGACGAGCTTGCCGGTGCCCGCGGACAGGCCGATGCCGGCGCCCTCGTGGCCACAGGCGTGCCACAGGCCGGGCGCGCGCGGGTCGGGGCCGATGACCGGCAGGTGGTCCGGGCAGTAGGGCCGGAAGCCCAGGTAGGTGCGCATGGCGCGGACCTCGCGCAGCATCGGGAACAGCGCGATCGCCTTGGCGGCCAGGGCGGCGATCGCCTCGACGGACGGCGTGCGGTCGAAGCCGACGCGCTCCCGGGAGGCGCCGATGAGGATCGTGCCGCTGTCGGTGCCCTCCACGACGGGTGAGGTCTGCAGGGCCGCGTCGGAGCTGGCCACGTCGCCCACGTACTCGGCGGCGTAGACCTTGTGCCGGATCGTGCGGGGCGGCATGGGCTGGGTGACCAGCACGAACCCGCGCCGGGGCAGCACCGGCAGGGACACCCCGGCGAGTCCCGCCAGGCCGCCCGCCCACGTGCCCGCCGCGTTGAGCACCGCTCCGGCGGGGAGGTCGCCGCCGGTCGTGCGCACGCCCGTCACCCGGTCGCCGTCGCGCAGGAAACCCGTCACCTCGGTACGGGTACGCACCTCCGCGCCGAGCCCCCGGGCCAGCCGGAGCAGATGGGCGACCACCAGCATCGGCTGGACCTGGGCGTCCTGCGGGTAGAAGGCCGCCCCGGCGAGCTCCGGCGACAGGTGCGGCTCGTAGCCGGGCAGCTCGTCCCGCCCGACGTCGCGGACCTCGACGCCGTGCCGGCGCTGGTGGGCGCCCAGCTCGCGCAGCGACGCCACGCTCGCCTCCGAGCCCGCGACGACCAGGCCGCCCTTGGCCTCGAACTCCCACAGCCCGGCGTGCTCGGCCAGATCCTCACGCCACACCCGCTGCGAGTACAGGGCCAGGTCCAGCTCGGGACCGGCCTCCTTGTCGGAGACGAGCAGGTTGCCCTCGCCGGCGCTGGAGGTCCCTCCGGCGATGGGTCCGCGCTCGACGACGACCACCCGCAGGCCGGCGAGCGACGCGAAGTACGCGCTCGCCGCCCCCACCACGCCGGCGCCGACCACGACCAGGTCGGCGCCGCCGGCGCTACGGGCGCTCATGTCGCCCCCTTGGCGCCACCCGCCCACAGACCGCGCACGTGGCCGATGTGGCGGTGCATCAGGAGCTCGGCTCCGACGGGGTCGCGGGCCTGGACGAGGTCGAGCAGCTCGTGGTGCTCGGCGGCCGAGCGGGCCAGCCTGCCGCTCTGCAGCAGCGGGGTCAGGCCGAGCAGCCGCGTCTGGGAGCGCAGGTTGGACACGACGTCCACCAGGAACCGGTTGCGGCTGTACCCGAGCAGGGTCAGGTGGAAGACGTGGTCCGCCTCGACGTACCCGACGAGGTCGCCCCCCTCGGCGGCGTCGACGATGGCCTGGGCCAGCCGCCGCAGCTCGGGGAAGTCCTCCTCCGGGATCACGGCCACGCTCTCCCGCACGGCCGGCGGCTCGATCAGCAGCCGTACGGCGGCCAGGTTGTCGAGGTCCTCCTCGGAAACCACCGTGACCCGGAAACCCTTGTTCGGCTGCGGGACGACCAGGCCCTCCTTCACCAGGTCCAGCATGGCCTCGCGCACGGGCGTGGCCGAGACGCCGAACTGGGTGCCGAGCGCCGGCGCCGAGTACACGACGCCGGGCTCCAGCTCGCCGGAGATGATGGCGGCGCGCAGGGCGGCCCTGATCCGGTCGCGCAGGTTCTCCCTGGGACCGATCTCGGGCAGCTCCGGGACCGGTGAGAGGCTCACAGCAGGAACCCCGCGGGGAACGGGTCGGTGGGGTCCAGGTGGAACTGCGAGGTGCCGGTGACCCAGGCGCGGCCGGTGATCGACGGCAGCACCGCGGGGAGCGCGCCCACCGTCGTCTCGCCGAGCAGCCGCCCGGTGAAGCGCGTGCCGATGAAGGACTCGTTCACGAAGTCCTCCCCGATCGCCAGCTCGCCGCGGGCGTGGAGCTGCGCCATCCGGGCGCTCGTCCCGGTGCCGCACGGCGAGCGGTCGAACCAGCCGGGGTGGATGGCCATGGCGTGCCTCGACAGCTTGGCGGTCGAGCCGGGCGCCTTCAGGTAGACGTGGTGGCAGCCGTTGATGTCGGCGCGTTCGGGGTGGACGGGGCGGTCGTGCTCGTTGACGGCGTCCATGATGGCGAGCCCCGCGCTCAGCAGGTCGCCGGCGCGCGAGCGGTCGAAGGGCAGCCCGAGCTCCGCCAGCTCGACGACGGCGTAGAAGTTGCCGCCGAAGGCGAGGTCGTAGCCCACCTCGCCGAAGCCGGGCACCTCGACCTTCTGGTCCAGCGCGTACGAGAACGAGGGAACGTTCTCGATCGTGACCGAGGTCGCCGCACCGTCCTCGACCGCCACGGACGCGACCACGAGCCCGGCGGGCGTGTCGAGCCTGATCGTGGTCACCGGCTCCACCACGGGCACCATCCCGGTCTCCACGAGGACGGTGGCGACACCGATGGTGCCGTGCCCGCACATCGGCAGCAGCCCGGAGACCTCGATGAACAGCACGCCGTAGTCGGCGTCGGGACGGGTCGGCGGCTGCAGGATCGCGCCGCTCATCGCGGAGTGGCCGCGCGGCTCGTACATGAGCAGCGTCCGGACGTCGTCGCTGTTGTCCATGAACCACTGCCGGCGCTCGGCCATGGTGGCGCCGGGGATGACGCCCACGCCGCCGACGATCACCCGGGTGGGCATGCCCTCGGTGTGGGAGTCGACGGCGTGGAAGGTGCGGCGTGATCTCACTTGTAACCCTTGCGGATGACGGCTTCGGTGTCGGCGGTGATGCGGGCGGTCAGCTCGGGCGAGAGCGGCAGGCGCGGCGGCCGGCAGGCGCCGCCCTTGAGCCCCGCGAGGTCCATCGACAGCTTGATCGACTGGACGAACTCGGTCCGGGAGTCCCAGCGCAGCAGCGGGTGCAGGTCGCGGTAGATCCGCGACGCCTCCGCCAGGTCGGCCGGGTCGCCCGAGGTGGCCAGCTTGTAGAGGCGGACCGTGGCCTCGGGAATCATGTTCGGGTAGCCGGCGATCCAGCCTACCGCTCCGGCGATGCCCAGTTCGAGCAGCACGTCGTCGGCGCCGATGAGCAGGTCCAGGCCGGGCGCCAGCTCGGCGATCTGGTACGCCCTGCGCACGTCGCCGGTGAACTCCTTGACCCCGACGATGAGCCCCTCGCCGAACAGCTCGGCGAGCAGGTCCGGGGTCAGGTCCACCTTGGTGTCGATCGGGTTGTTGTAGGCGACGACGGGCAGCCCGGCCTTGGCCACCTCGCGGTAGTGCTGGACCACGGCCTCCCGCTCGGCGCGGTAGGCGTTCGGCGGGAGCAGGAGCACGGACGAGGCTCCGGCCTCGGCCGCCTGCTCGGCCCAGCGGCGGGCCTCCTGCGCGCCGTAGGCGGCGACGCCCGGCATGACGCCGAACCCGGCGGGGGCGGCCTGGACGGCCGTCTCGACGACGCGGGCCCGCTCCTCCGGGGTGAGCGTCTGGTACTCGCCCAGCGACCCGTTGGGCGTCACGCCGTCGCAGCCGCCCGCGGCGAGGAAGCGCACGTGGTCGGCGAACGCGTCGTAGTCGACGGACAGGTCGTCGTTGAAGGGCAGGGCCGACGCGACGTGGATGCCGCGCCAGGGCGTGGCGGCGGTGGTCATGCTGAGGTCTCCTCTGTCAGGGTGTCCGAGATTACTGGTGCAATGTCACATCGACTACATGGCTGACTACACGGCGGCCATCCATTTCTCCAGCCCAGGTGCGTCGAGGGGCAGCGCGGCGGACAGGACCTCGGCGCCCTCGGCGGTGACCAGGAGGTCGTCCTCGATGCGGACGCCGATCCCGCGCAGCTCCGGGGGCACGGTCAGGTCGTGCGCGTGGAAGTACAGTCCGGGCTCCACGGTGAGCACCATGCCGGGCGCCATGACGGCGCCGTGGTAGGACTCCTCGGGCGCCCTGGCGCAGTCGTGCACGTCCAGGCCGAGGTGGTGGCCGATGCCGCACACCAGGTAGCGGCGGTGGTGCTGCCCGGTGTCGGACAGCGCCTCGTCCACCGAGACGGGCAGCAGTCCCCAGTCGGCCAGGCCGTGCGCGATGACCTCCATGGCCGCGTGGTGGAAGTCCGTGAAGCGCCGGCCCGGGCCCACCGCCGCGAGGCCGGCCCGGTGCGCCCGCTCCACCAGGTCGTGGGCCTGCCGCTGCGCCGGGGAGAACGTCCCCGACGCGGGGAACGTCCTCGTCACGTCGGCCGTGTAGTACGCGTGGGTCTCCACGCCCATGTCCAGGAGGACCAGCTCGTCCGGCAGCACCGGGCCGTCGCAGCGCACCCAGTGCAGCGTCGGCGCGTGCCGGCCGCTGCCCACGATCGAGGCGTAGCCGGGGCCGTTGCCGTAGGCACGGGCGTAACGGTCGAACGTGCCCTGGAGCCACCGCTCGCCGGGCCCGGCCACCGCGGCGGGGATCTCGCGGACGACGGCGGCGAAGCCCTCGACCGTACGGTCCACCGCCTCGCGGAGCTGGCCGATCTCCCAGTCGTCCTTGAACATGCGCAGCTCGGCCAGCGTCCGGCCGACCTCCTCGTCCAGGGGCGCGGCCGGGTCCACGCCGAGCTCCGCGAGCTCGGCGTGCGGCCGGACCGGGACCTCCAGCGCCGCCGCCCAGTCCTCCAGGCCCGGCGCGGCCCCCACCCAGAGCTCGCCGTACCTGGCGTCCGTCCAGAACCCGGGCTCACCCGGGTAGGCGGGGGGCGGCAGGTAAAGGGTGGCGTCGGCGCCGCGCAGCACCACGACGGCGTTCTCCACCGCGCAGCCCGTCAGCCAGAAGAAGTCGCTGTCCGGCCGGAAGTCGTAGGCCGTGTCGTTGCTGCGGGTCGGCGCCTCGCCCGCGCCCAGCACGACGGTCCGGCCGGGGAGCGCCTCGGCCAGCCTGGCCCGGTGGGCCGCCGCCGCCCGGGCCGCGCCCGGCACGACCGGCGGGGTCCGGTCGGGCGTGGCCCAGCCGGTGTTCATGTACGCGGTGAACGCGGGGATCTCGGAAAGCTTGGGGGGCCTGCCTTCACGCACCGGTGATCTCTCCTCCCATGTCGCGGATCAGCTCGCCCAGCCGGTCGAAGACCCTGGGGTCGCTGATGCCGTCGTGCTCGTACTCGTTGGTGACCCAGCACCGGGTGTTCCCCACCCGGGAGGCGGTGTCCAGTTGCAGGCCGGCGTCCACGTACATGTCGTCGTAGTAGACGGCGGCGGCGACCGGGACCTCGTTGGCGGCCAGCCGGTCGAGGTCGTACAGCGGGGGCCACTCCGCGCGGGCGGCCATCGCCTCGACGGCGCCCCGGAACGGGCGCAGCTCGGCGATCTCCTCGAACATCCAGGGGTAGATCATCTCGCCGGTGAACAGCAACGGCCTGGCCTCCTCCGCGAACTGCGGATGCCGGGCCCGCTCCTCCTGCGCCGCCCACGCGGTCGCGCCCGCGCCGTGGCCGTAGATGCTCTCCTGCAGCGCCGCGAACAGCGGGTTGTCGCTGTAGGAGCTGCGTGCCAGCACCTGGTGCAGGAACACCGCCGACAGCTCGTCCCCGTTGAACGCCTCGTCGAGCAGGTAGTGCATGCGCTCGTAGCCGGGCTTCATGCCGAAGTCGATGCCGAGCGACTGGAGCCGCCGGACCGTGAGCACATCGCCGTCGGGCAGCAGCACGTCGCCGCCCGCCAGCCGGTCGGCGATGCGGCCCACCTGCTCGACGTGCTGCGGGTAGCGCCGGTAGAACTCCTTGTTCTTGGCCTCGACCCGCGGGTACGTGCGCCGGTAGACCTCGGCCGCCGACGGGTCCAGGCCGGCCAGGCCGCCCGTGACCCGGCACGAGCTGAGCCCCTCCGGCGCCACCGACAGGTACGTCAGCGTGAGGAAGCCGCCGTACGACTGCCCGATCGTGCTCCAGCGCCGGCCGCCGAAGAACGTCCTGCGCACGTGCTCGTGGTCGGCCACGATCGCGTCGGCGCGGAAGCACGCGAGGAACTCGGCGCCCTCCTCGGCGGTCGCGAACGCGCTCATCCGGCGGCCGTCGATCCGGCTGCTGCGGCCGGTGCCGCGCTGGTCCATCACGATGACCCGGTGCGTCTTCAGCGCCTGGCCGATCCACCCGTCGGCGTTGAGCGGGCGCGGTCCCTTCCCGCCGGGGCCGCCCTGCAGGTAGACCAGGCACGGCAGGTCCTCGCGGGCCCGTCCCGGGTCGACGAGCTCGCGGAAGAAGAGGTCGATCCGGCCGCGCGCCGGGTCGGACCAGTCGAGCGGCACGGGCGTGACGTGGTCGCGCACGAGCATGCCCGGGATGGTGTACGTGGCGGTGACGCTCACTGGGCGGCCCTCCTTCTGCGGTCCCATTCGGGGTTGATCCGGGGGATCGCGGCCAGCAACGTTCGGGTGTACTCGTCACGCGGAGACCGGAAGACCTCCTCGCAGGGACCCTCCTCCACGATCTTGCCCTTGTTCATGACGGCCACCCGCTGCGCGAGCTGCCGGACCACGGCCAGGTCGTGGGCGATGAAGATGTAGCTGAACCCGCTCTCCCGCTGCAGCCGCCGCAGCAGCTCGATGACCTGGGCCTGGACGGAGACGTCCAGGGCGGACACGGCCTCGTCGCAGATCACCAGCTTGGGGTTGACGGCCAGCGCCCGCGCGATGCCGATCCGCTGCGCCTGCCCGCCGGAGAACTGGGCGGGGTAGCGCTGCGCGTGGTCGGGGTTGAGGCCGACCCGCTCCATCAGCTCCCTGGTGTACGCCCGGCGGCCGCCCTTCGGGGCGATGCCCTGGTAGTCCAGCGGCGCCATGAGGATGCGCTCCACGGTGTGCCGGGGGTTGAGCGAGGAGAACGGATCCTGGAAGACGACCTGCACGTCGGCGCGGTAGCGGGCGAGCCGGGCGCCGGTGGCGCGGGTGATGTCCTCGCCCTCGAACTCCAGGGTGCCGGAGGTCGGCTCCATCAGCTTGGCGACGATCCGCGCGCTGGTCGACTTGCCGCACCCGGACTCGCCGACGACGGCGAGGGTCTCCCCGAGCCGCACGTCGAAGCTGACCTCGTCCACCGCGGTGAACTCGGTCCTGCGCCGGTACGGTCCGCGCACCGCGAACCGCTTGGTCAGGTCGCGGGCGCGGAGCAGCACGTCACTCACAGGACCACCTCGTCGTCGATACGCGGGATGCTCTCCAGCAGCATCCGCGTGTAGTCGTGCCGGGGCGCGGAGAAGACTTGCTCGGCGTCGCCGTACTCGACCTGCTCGCCACGGCACATGACCAGCACGCGGGTGGCGATCGAGCTGATCACGGCCAGGTCGTGGGTGACGAACACCATGCCGGTGCCGGTCTCCTGCTGGAGGCCGGCCAGCAGGCGCAGGATCTGCGCCTGCACGGTCACGTCCAGAGCGGTGGTCGGCTCGTCCGCGATGAGCAGCGCGGGCGAGCAGACCAGCGCCATCGCGATCATGATGCGCTGCCGCTGCCCGCCGGAGAACTGGTGGGGGTAGTAGCCGGCCCGCCGCTCGGGCTCGGGGATGCCCACCTGGGTCAGGGCCTCGACGGCGACCTTCCTGGCCGCCCGCTGCGAGCTCTTCCTGTGGGCCCGGTACATCTCCTCGATCTGCAGGCCGACCGTGTAGTACGGATTCAGGGACGACAGCGGGTCCTGGAAGATCATCGAAGCCTGTTCGCCCCGGATGCGGCGCATCTCCCTGTCCGTCCGGCCCAGCAGCTCGACGCCGTCCAGCCGGATGCTCCCCCGCGTGAGGGCCCCGGACGGCAGCAGGCCCATGACGGCCAGGCTGGTCATCGACTTGCCGGAGCCGGACTCGCCCACGATGCCGACGGTCTCGTTCCGCCCCACCGTGAACGACACGTCCTTGACCACGTCCACGGGGCCGCGCGTGGTCGGGAAGGTCACCGTGAGGTCCTCGACGACGAGCAGCTCGCTCATGACACCCTCACTCTCGGGTCGAGACCGGTGTAGAGCAGGTCAACCACGACGTTGCCGGCCATCACGAAGAACGCGGCCAGGAGGGTGACCGCCATGATCACCGGCTGGTCGTTCTTGGCGATCGAGTCGGCCGCCATCTTGCCGATGCCGTTGAGGCCGAAGACGGTCTCGGTGATCAGCGCGCCGCCCATGAGCGCGGCGAAGTCCATGCCGAAGATGGTGACGATCGGGGTCAGCGCGGGCCGCAGCGCGTGCCGGCGCATGGTGAGCACCGGGCTCATGCCCTTGGACCGGGCGGTGCGCATGAAGTTCTGCGCCAGCGTGTCGATCACGTTCGCCCTGGTCAGGCGGGCGTACAGGCAGGCGTAACCGGTGGCGAGCACCAGCCACGGCATGAGGTACGACTGGAACCACAGGACCGGGTCGTCCGAGAACGGCACGGCCGAGGGGAACGGCAGGATCTGCAGCTTGACCACGAGGACGTACTGCAGGGTCAGCGCGAGCACGTAGTTGGGGATGCTGGCGCCGCCGAGGGCGAGGCCCATGGCGGCCCGGTCCCACCAGGAGCCCTCCTTGACCGCGCTCAGCAGGCCGGCGGCGATGCCGACGATCAGCCAGAGGACCGCCGCGCCCACCGCGACCGTGGCGCTGACCGGGAGCCGGTCCACGATCATCTGCGTGACCGACTGGCTGCTCTGGAAGGAGTAGCCGAGGCAGGGCGCCGGGCAGTGGATGAGGTTCGCCCCGCTGCCGTAGTCGCGACCGGCGACGATCCCGCTCACGTAGTCCCAGAACTGGGTGACGAACGGCTGGTCGAGCCCCAGCGAGGTGCGGATCTGCGCGACGCGGTCGGGGGTGCAGGTCTTGCCGCAGATCATCAGCGCCGGGTCCGGCGACAGCTTGAAGAAGATCAGGTACGTGAACAGGCAGACCAGGAAGAGCAGGACGACGAGCCCGGCGATCCGGCCGGCGACGTAGCGGGCCATCAGGACGCCTCCCCCGCGTCGGTGGCGGCGCGGACCCGGTCCCCGAGCACGGTCAGCGAGAGCACCGTGAGGAAGAGGAAGAGTCCGGGCACCGCGAAGTACATCGGGTCGGTCGCGTACCAGCTCACCGCACTGGAGATCATCTGGCCCCACGAGGGAGTCGGCGGGGTGACGCCGACCCCGAGGAACGACAGGCCGGCCTCGGTGCCGATGTAGCCGGGGACGGCCAGGGTCGTCATGACGATGAGGGAGTTGCGGAGGTTCGGCAGGATCTCCTTGAACACGATGGCCCGGGTGGACGCGCCGGAGGCGCGGGCGGCCTCGACGAACTCCCGGTTCACCAGCGTGAGCGTCTGCCCGCGCACCACCCGCGCCAGGTACGGCCAGCCGAACACGGTGATCACCGTGACCAGCAGGACCGAGCGGTTGCCCGTCGGCAGGGACGACAGGATCGCGATCATGAAGATCAGCGCGGGGAAGGCCATCAGGAAGTCCATGACGCGCGAGATCGCCTGGTCCACCCAGCCCTGGTAGAACCCGGCCAGCAGGCCGAACACCACGCCGAGCAGGGTGGTCAGCACGGTCGCCGAGATCGCGATCAGGAACGACACGCGGGCGCCGTAGGCGATGCGGGCCAGGATGTCGCGGCCGTTCTGCGGCTCCACCCCGAGCAGGTGGTCGGCGCTGACACCGCCGAACGAGCCGCGAGGCAGCCCGCCGAGGTTGGTGTCCACGGCGGCGGGGTCGAAGTCGTTCGGCCCGTGCCCGGTGACGGCGGAGATCAGCGGCGCGCAGATCGCCATCAGCACGACCAGGACGAGGAACGCCGTGCTGAGGACGGCGCCCCGGTCGCGCAGCAGGGCGCCCGCGATCCGGCGCCCCTCCGTGGCGGGCGCGCTGCCCGCGCCCGCCAGGGGGTCCGCCATCGCGTCGTGCGAGGTTGCGGCGGTGGTCATGGCCGTCCTACTTGCTCGGGTCCTTGAGCCCGACCGAGACCAGGTCGATCCCGGCGGAGTACGAGTCGTTGAGGTAGGCACCCGCGATGTTCTCGCCGATGACCGTCACGTTCTTCTCGTAGAGCAGGGGCACGATCGGAGCCTTCTCCATGATCTGCTTGTCGAGCTCGCCGTAGGCCGCGTTGGCGGCGCTGACGTCGGTCATCGCGGCGATCTCGTCGATCTTCTTGTTGATGGCCTCGTCGTCGATCTGGGCGAGGTTGCTGTTGCCCTTGTCGAAGATGTTGCGGCCGTCGAACAGCGGAGGCAGGAAGGTGGCACCGGACGACCAGTCCGGGCACCAGCCGGTGAGGGCGGCGTCGTGCTGGCGGGCGGGCGTGCCGATCACCTCGTAGAAGGTGGACGTGTCCATGTTGTTGATCTTGACGTTGACGCCCAGCGGCTTCAGCGACTCCTGGATGGCCACCGCCATGCCCTGCTGGCGCGGCACCGGGCGCACGTCCAGGGTCAGGTCGAAGCCCTTGTCCTGGCCCGCCTCGGCCAGCAGCTGCTTCGCCTTGGCCGGGTCCGTCGGGTACGGGTCGTAGTCCAGCCGGCCGACGATCGTCGGCGGCTGGATCGCTCCGCCCTTGGTGGCCAGCGTCGTGCCGCCGTCACCGGCGACCACGTTGTCCTTGTTGATCGCGTAGTTGATCGCCTGGCGGACCCGCACGTCGTCGAGCGGCTTCTTGGTGGTGTTCAGGCTCATGTACGTGGTGCAGCCCATGTAGCCGGACAGCGTGCGCGCCTTGTAGCGCGGGTCCTGGATGCGGGCCACGGTGGCCGGCTGGATCGCGCCCGCGATCGCGCTGGCGTCCGCGCCCTGCCCGGCGAGCATGCGCTCGTCGATGGTCGCGCCGTCGATCCCGAAGCTGAACTCGAACGCGTCCGGCTTGGCGGCGCGAACCGTGTCCGTCGCGGCCTTCCAGTGCGGGTTGCGCACCAGCTTCAGCTTCGAGCCACGCTGGTAGCTCTCCACCTTGTACGGACCCGACGCGATCGGCTTGGCGTCGAACGCGGCGGCAGCGCCCGTGCCCTTGGGGAACGGCACGAAGTTGGGCTGCACGAGCGCGCTAGCGAAGTCGGCGAACGGCTTCTTCAGGTGGAAGACGACCGTCTTGGGGTCCGGGGTCTCGATCGTGTCCAGGTCTCCCGAGACGTACGGGCCCTTGTAGTCCTTGGGCGCGTCGATGAGCAGCTTCGCGTAGGGCGAGCCGATGCCGGCCTCCGGGTCCCAGGCGCGCTCGAAGCCGAACTTCACCGCCTCGCTGGTGATCGGCTTGCCGTCCTCGAAGAAGATGTCGTCCTTGAGGGTGAACGTCCACGTCTTGTTGCCGTCGGACGGGGTGCCCGTGCTGGTGGCGAGGTCGGGGACCACCTTCGTGCCCTCGGTACCCGGGCCCGCGCCGAACGTCGTCAGACCCCGGTAGATGAGCCGGTAGAAGTTGTTGACCCCGCCGTCCCAGCCCCGGGCCGGGTCCAGGTGGGAGAAGTCGGCGGTCTGCAGGACGTGGACGGTGCCGCCGGAGGTGGCGGCCGGGGCCCCGTCACCGGAGGCGGACGCTTGCTTCTCCCCGCCTCCGCCGCCACATGCCGTGACTGCCAACGTGGTGAGCACCGCGACGCTGGCGAGCGTGGCCGATCTCCTCATTGTGCCTTCTTTCGAGCTGGCTTTCCGTTTACCGAAGCGACGCCGGGGGGCCGCCGTCACTGTGTCCTGATCCACACGCGCATGGCCTCGGGCCTGCGATTGCCCCACAGGAAGTAGGGGAGGAGGGCGGCGGAGACGTCCGCCGTCCCGCTGGTGCCGGCGTCCGTGCCGAGCTCGGGGTAGAGCTCCGCGGACGCGGGGGTGACGACGCTCGCCGGGACCCGGAGAACGACGGCGCCTGCCGGCTCCTCGGAGATGTTCGCGCCGGAGATGTTCGCGCCGGAGATGTTCGCGCCGGAGATGTTCGCGCTGGAGATGTTCGCGCTAACAATGTCGGCCGGAGAGAGCACGAGGTCGTCCACCTCGGCCGGGACGTCCGGCTGCTCGACGCAGTAGACCAGCGGCCCACGGGCGACGGCCACCGCGCCGCGGGCCGCGTCCACGTACAGGTGCGCCCCGTGCGCGCGTACCGGCATCGGCAGCGCCAGGCGCAGGACGTCGCCCTCCGCCCACCGGCGCTCGACGGTAAGCCAGCCGTCCTCGGCCGTGACCGGCTCGCCGTCCAGCGTCACGCCACGCGCCCAGGCCGGAATCCGCAGCTTGAGCGCGTACGGATGCGCCGGGGCCCGCTCGATCGTGATCCGGACGTCGCCGTCCCACGGGTAGGCCGTCTCGACGGTCAGCGCGACGGCGTCCGTCTCGACGCGGGCGTCGGCGTACTGGGCGAGGAAGAGCGCGCCGTCGCGCTCGGCCGCCGCGTAGTCGCCGAGCTGGGCCATCCACCGGACGATGTTCGGCGGGCAGCACGGGCAGCCGAACCACGACCGGCGCAGCTCCTCGCCACCGGTCTCGGCGCCGCTGCGCTGCTCGTGGTCGGGGCGGCGCTGCAGCGGGTTGTCGTAGAAGAACGCCTTGCCGTCGGCGGACAGCCCGACCGCGTAGGCGTTGTAGAGGACGCGCTCGAACACGTCGAGGTACTTCGCGCCCCCCGTGGCCAGGAACATGCGCCAGCCCCACTGCATCGTGGCGATGGCCGCGCAGGTCTCGCTGTACGCCCGCTCGGACGGCAGCTCGTACCGGTCGCCGATGGCCTCGTCCGAGTGCCGGCTGCCGAGCCCGCCGGTGATGTACAGCTTGGCGGCGACCATGTCGTCCCAGAGGCGCTCCAGGGCCTCGAAGAGCGTCCGGTCACCCGTCTCGATGAAGACGTCGGCCGCCCCGGCGGCGAGATAGGCCATCCGCACCGCGTGTCCGGTGACCGACGGCAGCTCGCGGAACGGCAGGTGGTCCTGGAAGTACTCCGGCGGGAAGATGCTGTGCTTGAGCTTGCCCTGGCCGCGGCGGTCGACGAAGAGCCGGGCCTGCGTCAGGTAGTCGCGCTCGCCGGTCTCCCGGTAGAGCTCGACGAGCGCCATCTCCACCTGCGGATGGCCGCAGACGGCCTCCTCACGGCCCTCGCCGAAGCGCCGCACCACCAGGTCGGCGAACCTGACCGCCACGCCGAGCAGCCGGTCGTCACCCATCCGCCGCGACGCCGCGACGGCGGCCTGGATGAGGTGGCCCAGGTTGTACAGCTCATGCCCCCAGGCCAGGTCCTCCCACGGCTTCTTGGCCGCGTCGGGGTCCTGGAAGAACGAGTTCAGGTAACCGTCCTCGGCCTGCACCCGCTCCAGCAGGTCCACGACCTCGTCGAAGAACTCCCGCTCACTCTCGCCGGCCTCGCCGCGGCCGATCTCGTACGCGAGCCCTTCGAGGGTCTTGTACAGGTCGGTGTCGAGGAAGGGGTAGCGGCCCCGGTAGGGCGGCGGCGCGTCGTCCGCGACGAGCCTCCGGAGGTTGTCGACGTTGCCCGCGGCCCGCAACTGCTCGACGGTGTGCGGGATGGTCGCGCGCCGGTTGCGGTCCTGCCACTGACGGAGCAGACCCCCGGTGATGCGCACGCCGGCGACCGGGACGACGGCTCCGGCCCGGGTCCGTACGGCTCCGGCCTGCTGCTCGATCTCCTCAGACATCCATCCGTCTCCTAGTGCTGTGTGGCATTGCACTGCACCCTAAGACTGCGTACGGTCATCGCCAAGAGGTGAACGGGAAGATGCACGATTCGTTATAAAAACCCCAGACGGTGATCTACCTGCACGTTTTCTCGCGCTGGGAGGGGCGGAAGCGGCTGGCGGCCGGACCCGCTTCCGCACGCCGCGACCTGGGACGACGTCCCCGCACCCAGGATCCTCTCGCAGAGCAATTGCACAGGCGGACTTTCCCGATGTGAGGTCACGCCGGTGCGGCCGTACCCGATCCCCGGGGCGGCGCCCTTCGAGACCGGCGACTCACGGAAGCCCGCGGCTCCTGACGAGGAGGAGAGCCCTCGGATCGCTCGACCTGTCTGTTCGACCACCGGGACTGAGCCGTCGCAGCAGGACCCTTGATCGGTGAAGCGAACCGGAGGATCCTGACAGCTCGACCCTCCGTCCTGGCTTTCCTCATCTCCGCCTTCGTCATCCTCACCAGGCCCGCCATGGTCGCCGACTGGGTGAACACCGTCTTCGACCTGTTCTGAGCAAGGGCGGGGCGGTCGCCCGCCGATCACCATGACGCACAGCCGGCCGCCGGAGCGATCACGGGCCCGGCCTGGTGGTCGCCGAAGGGCAGGGCTGCAAGCGGACGGCCAGCGGGCTCCAAGTACGGGCGCATAGCCTGCCCGGCATGAGAAAGCGACTCTCCGCCCTCGCCCTCCTGTCGGCCACCGCCGTACTCGCCGGGACCTCGGCCGCGTGGGCCGCCCCGGGCTCGTCCGCCGAGCAGGCCAGGACCCTGTCCTTCCGCGGGATGACACTGAAGATCCCCGCCGACTGGCAGGTGCACCGCAAGGGGGACACGGTCGTGGTGGTGACCGGCTCACTCTGCAAGAAGCCGGAGCCGTTCGCCCCCGGCTGCGAGAGCTTCTGGATCTTCGGCCCGAAGGCGTACAAGAACGTCCCGGTCGGGGGTGGTTCCATCACCTACACCGGCAAGCGACAGTTCCACCCCTTCAGCGGCGTGATCCCCTGCCCGTTCAACTCCAAGCTGAGCTGGTACCCGGGCGAGAAGGCCACCTCCAGGGACCTGCGCCAGGTCGGCCCCGGCCACAAGGCGCAGTACACCGCCTGGCCGAACAGGTGCGTGACGAACGACACGGGCCGCACGACGGCGAAATGGACCCAGCGGGAGTGGCTCCTGCCCACCTCCCAGATCCTGGTGGTCGACGCCTGGAACACGCACGGGCTGTCAGGCGTCCTCAAACGCGCCACCTGGAGCTGACCATCACTCCAGCGCCCGGCACGGCACCCAGTTGATGATCGGTTGGTCCCATCGCTTCGTGACCGTGCGGGCGCAGGCGGAGGCCCCTCGGCGGTCGCCGATGACACGCTCGGGGCACCAAGACCTGTTACTTTCACCGGCTCGCTTCGACGTCACCGCAGGCCCGCGCTGGGTGCGACGCCGCCAAGCTCACATGGGGCACGACCGGGTTCGGCGTCCATCGCTTGTGAAAGGCGCGCAAAAAATGTTCCCCTCGAGCGCGAAACATGCCAAGGTTGTGAAGCCTAAGACCTACAAGCCGAAACGAAGAAAGTAGTCCCCTTGCAACTCTGTGGTCCCTGGTGGTGCGGACATGCAGATGCCGCACCACCAGGGACCAGGACCGGCGATACAACAACTCAGGTGTCATTTCTCGAGAAACGGGCCGCTTAGAGGATGCTTCAAAAAAGAAACCCCAAAAGAGATTCGCTGACATGGTTCTTTGTCGGCGTATTCTCATTTGCATCCGGCCTGGTCTATCCGCTCTTCTTTGGACCGGAAGGCCAATCCTCGATATTCGCAGCGGCTGCGATCATCTTTGGCCTGACATGGGCAATCGAACGATACGGGAAAGACTAGGCGAAGCGCAATTGCATGAAAAGGTGCATACAGCACGAGTGGCTCTGACCCTTCTGTGCTTCATCCCCGCAGCCGGTGTCGCCGCCGTTATCGAGGGACTGCTGGACCTTAGCTGGTGGTCGACGCTACTCATCGTCGCCCTCATCCCTGTCTTCCACACCCTCTGGCGCATCGCCTACGTGGATCCGTCCGGGGTTCCCCCGCCGGTAAACTCCATCTTGAGCGATGAGACTCGCAGTCGGTACGCTCGAGATATTCAGAACATTGTAGCGATGATAAACAATAGCGACTTGCGGCCTCGGCGATTCAGCGTTAGCGCAAAGAAAGATGAAGTAGACGAATATCTGAAGCTCGTCATCGAATATCTGGAGGGCCGAGGTGTGCCAATTGCCACCGACGACATGTTCAACAAGCGCTTTTCGTGGTCCATTCGTAAGACTGGCTACGACGGTGCTGATGTGGGGCTACTCATAGCGCAGGTGGCGAAGGAGATCGATCGCCTGATATCCCGGCAATCCGACTCCCGAACATCATGACCCGTGACACTCCACTCCAATTTGGAGGTCTACATCTCGCCATCCCCGTGTACGGCTGCATCCTCTCCGGGAATGTGCCGGCCGAACAGAAAAAACGAACTTCGAAAGCGCTCTGCGCTGCCAGGATAGTGTTGCTTTCCCAGCCGTAACAATGCCCCGCCTTCTTTGGCCAGGAGGAACAGAAGGCCTTCGCGGCATCGGCACTCATATTCCATCTATCTCGGCGCCTAGAAAAACTATCCAAAAACAGCTAGACCTTCCATGGCGAGAGCCGTGTAACGTCTCAGCGTGGCCTGCTGGATCCTCGATCGATACATGGTGATGAAGGCCGCACACCTCGTAAATGCTGTTTGGACAAAGGATCAGCTCAAGGTTTTCCTCCGGTATGCACGTGAGCACCGGCTCTGGACATTTCTCCATGTCGCGGCCTACACCGGCGCACGCCGCGGCGAGCTTCTCCACCTGCGCTGGTCGGACGTGGACCTCGACGGGAAACAGTTTGTCATCGCGGGTTCGGCCTCGTTCGTCGACGGCGAGCGTATCGAGGGCACCACCAAGAGCGGCAGGAAGCGCACCGTCAGTCTCGACGACGGCACGATCCGGGTTCTCCGCGATCAACACAAGATGCAGGCCGCCGACAAGCTCCAGGTCGGCCCTGAGTGGCGTGGTGGAGGCGACTACGTGTTCACGACCGTCTGGGGAGAACCCGTCCATCCGGACACCGTCAGCTCGCTTTTCCCGATCCTGATCAAGCGTTACAACAAAGCTCACCCGGACGCGCCATTACCGCATGCCCGGCTGCACGACCTCCGGCACGTCCACGCGACCACGCTGTTGCTGGCCGGCGTACCGGTGCACGTCGTCGCGGCTCGCCTCGGCCATGCCGATCCGTCGATCACGCTCCGCGTCTACGCTCACGTGATCCGCTCGGCTGAAGCGTCGGCGGCGGAGATCTTCGCTCAGGCGATCGGCGAGTAGCGGGAGCCACCGGGGGTCACCTTGTTAGCAGAGGTGTTAGCAAGATCCCCAAATCGTCCTGACAAACACGAAGGCCCGTTCCAGGTTTTCCCTGGTAACGGGCCTTGATGCTGTGTGCGGCCGGAGGTACTCGAAACCCCAACCTTCTGATCCGTAGGGAACGGCGGATGCTTCGTGGGCAACCTTCCGTCCTGGTGAAGTGGTGGATATAGGTCGGTGGAGTCTGGGCGCGGTAGGTGGTGTTGCTGTATGCGGCTGCTGTACAGCAAGCGAGTGTGGTCGCCGCACACATGCCCAACAGCCGTGGACCTGAACAGCAGGGCTGCCAGACCCCAAGGAGCGAAAGCCGCGCGGCAGCGATCTGGCATCCGTCTGAGGAGAGCGGTGTGCATTCTGCCGGCCGAAACCACACCGCCATCAAAAGATGACAGGAAACCATGGCACACCGGACGTCGATAGCCTAGTATCTGGCAATCAGACGTACGCGGACGTCGATCTCTTTGGGTGCCCGGCGGACCCATATGGGATGAGGGGCTCATCGAAGTCACCCGCGGCATTCCAGCCTCGCAGCTGATTCACTCGCAGACCTGTAGTGCTGAGCCGGGCAGCATGAGGGAGCCTGCGTGTCTCACAGTCCTCAGCTCAAGCGCACAGCCAAGATTTTCCACCTGGCAACCGGCCTTCCGTACCAGGCTGTGTGCCTTCCACTCGCCCGAAGAGGCGTCATCACGCGTGAGCATCCGATCCCAGAGGCGCGAACTCGTGCTCAGCAATGGCTGGAGACACAGGTGCTGTACGCGCTCTGCGATGCCTTCCGCGACGACGATGGGCTGAAAGGCAACGTGCTCGGGCTTAGCGCGATAAGACCAGACGAAGAAAACCTTGTGCTCGTTCCTGTCCCTACCCTCACCGCTCGTGTCGTCGCCTCCATTCTTCCAATTTATGATGCGGATTATGGCGGTGTATGGGGCTGTCCGGGCGTACGCCTTTATCGGGTGGGGCGGCAGCTCTGGCAGCTATCCGATATTGTCACGGGCGCCTCGGTCCACGTGGTGGGCTCTGGCCACGAAGATCCCGCATCGGTTTATCAGCTGAAACCCAAGTCCCGCCTCCTGTGGAAAACGAGTCCGGATCGGCTGACCGATGTTGAGGAGGACACACTGCGCTTCTGGGGCTCCGGCCTGGATCGCCGGCGTAAAGAAAGAGACCGCATGCTCAGCAGCTTGATGCGGCGGGCGATGCTGCTCAACGCGGTTGGCGCTACTCACGGCGGAGCGAATCTCTACGATCACGCCCATTCCGACATCGTCATCGAGTGGTGCTGCGGCTCATCCCTGTCCCAGCTCGCCACCAAACTACAAAAGTCATGCCTCTTGGCGAGACGTGACTCCTCCAATGGCATAAATGGCACAGCACCAGACGATCTAGGTAGCGTAACGTTTCGACCACTCAGCCATCAGATTGGATGGGAGGATAAGCGTCCAAGGATCATCGTTCGACGTATAGACCTGGGACACCCTGGGGGACCGCGGGAATTCGTGTCATGACTTTCAGCGACCTTATCCCAGTACTAGTGGCTGGAAGTGCAGCGATCATTGGGCGCTACATCGTGGCGCTTATTGGATTGGCGATAACGCTCAGGCGCAGCCCGTCCCGTGACAGGGTGACTCTCTTCAAGGCCTTTGCTCAAGTCCTTCGAGCTCCAAATGCACTAGAATCGGGATTTGCTCCTCTATTCCGAAATGTCGGCCGGAGGGCGTCGAACGGATCCCAGGGGGCGGTGGAGTGAGGCTCGCCGATCGGGGCAGGATGCCGTCAGGGAAGCACGTATACGGGCAACGGGTGAGCAAGCCTCGCCCCACTGCTCAATCCTCTGGATGATGGGAGCCTTGGAGATTTCGATCTCCTGACTTCCTGTTTGCAAACGGGAGCCAGTCACGACGTAGAGCTCCTCACGCTGGTCACGTGGCAGATGCGATCCGGTGGCGTGTGATCGTGTAAGGCTGTGTTGCTGTATGGCGCTGCTGTACAGCAGTCATCCGAGCAGACATGCCACGGCCTACGACTACCGCCACGAACTTAATATCTTCCCAAGCTTCGAGGACGTCAGAGACGACGTGATCCGCACTGTGATCGTCGCTCGACGATGTACCGCGATCGATCCAGGTCGTCCGCAAACCTGCAACTCCCACCGGCCACATCCTGTAGACGTGACCCCGTGACGATCTCATCTCCGCTCAATGCGACTCTTCCGCAGGGAGCTCTGTCAAGCGGTGAGGGTGTATCGGTCCTGGTAACGGCCCTGGTCGATGAGCAACCTCAAGCCTAATCTTTAACGCCAGCCCTCGGTCGGCAGATGGCCCGGGTATCGCCAGCGATCAGGACGGCGGGACAAACATCTTCGTAAACAACTTTCAGTCACACTGAATCGGTCGGCTCTGGTGTGAACTGAGGACCCCCGCTGGTTGCGAACTGATCGACAATCAAGAACGACCTACCGAGCTCGTTGAGCGTCAGCTCCAGTCGCCAGTAGTCCACCTCGCCGGCGAGGTTAGCGTACGGGCGTAAGCCCATGCCCCGTAGTGCCTGTCGCCACTCATCGAAGTCCTCGGTAACGAACCGGTCGCCTTCGTCGTAGATCACGCACTCCGCTTCGTAGGCGTCATACTCGGCGTCGTCGTAGGTCTCTTCATGCACATCGACGTCCGCCCAAGCGAACAGCTTGGGCACTACCTCGGCGTAGCTGGCGAATCCGCGCATGACGCCCCAGCTCGCGATCTCAGTCGGATCGTTGCCATCCTCGTTGTCCACCCCAAGCGTAATCCAGCCTCGCCCGGACGACTTGTTGATCCACTCCTCAATGTCTACGACGAGCCGTCGGCCCTCCTGCAGCATCTCCATCCACGGCCGTGCCAGCTGCAGTTCGCGAATGCGTAGCACATAGGGATCGCCCGCAGCAGCTTCTCGAAGCTGATCCCGTGCTCTGGCGTCCAGGACGTTGCTGCGTGGCACGAGCAGCTTCCAGCCACCCCGTGACGATCTGGTGAGGGTTTTCCGGTTGACGAGTTGCCAGTATGTGATCTTGGTTTGCTCGTCATGCAGGACGACCATGACCGGCAGAGAGTGGTCGGTCCAGTACTGCACGTGCGGGGTGTCCGGACGGTACCACCAGCCACCAGGCGTCGGCTCACGGAACCAACTCTCGCCACCCTTGATTTGCAGTGCAAGGAGCTTCGGGACGACCTCATGGCCGTCCACGATCTCGATCAGGGCGTCGATGCCGTAGTCGTCTGTCGGCTGGTTGCGAAATAGCCAGCCAAGCTTTTCGACCACAGCAAGCTGAACGCGCGCCAGCCCGATTCGTCCCGTCTTGGCAGAGTCTGGATCCCGCATAGCGCACGAATCTCCTCGCAAGGCATCTTTGCATCCGCTGCGTCCCAGTTGGTGCGTAGATCGCTGGCACGTCGTGTTAAGTCTTCCAGCCATGGCGGACACTGCTTCACTCCGCGGCTCCTTGTCGCAGACTTCCTTAGACGGACGAGGAATCTCACCGTCGCGATTGTGATCGCGGCCAGCGCCGTCTGGCTGATCGTCTCGTCCTTCACACCGACCCAGTAGAAGCACAACAACGCAGATCCCCGCTCCGAAACGGCATCTACGCCCAGAGCACTTCATTACGAGTGAAGCGGAGGGCCGTGGTCGAGAGCCGGCGCTCCTGCTCAACCGTGTGACGCCGTACGGGACGATCAGGCTGCGTGAGGCGGCGTTGCTGTACTTCCCTGCTGTACAGCAGACCACAGCAACCCGCGTCTCCGGTGGCAAGCCGACCCGGAGCGCAGGGCCGCCAGGCCCGAGCACCGGAAGCGGCGCGGCAGCCTCGCTTCGCTTTGAGCAAGCAACCTGCTCAGCCTCTCGAACAAGATCAGGAACGCCACGTGTAGGACCGCGATCGCTGCTGGCAGGCTTCGCTGTCGTTACTGCGTGGCTACAACCTTGCCCCAGCATGCACTGCGTGGACCAGTAGGACCGCTCACGTCTTCCCCCTCCCTCCCAGCTTCCGGCGGTGCTACGTTTGCAACGTGAATCCCTTGATTGACGGCCTGGTCAAAGGCTTCCGTGCAAGCAACGAGATAGGCGATCTGTCCAGTAGTGACGTCTTTGAGCTATTTGCCGCCTCGCTAGTTCTCGGCGATCAGCTTCTAAGCCAAGTGGAACTCACGGATCTCCTCCTTGACAAGCACACGGTTGGGCTCGATGTCGCAGCCATCGAAGTCAACGGCCAGCTCGTATGGGACCGAGATGATGTGGATGACGTATGTGATGGCGCGGCCCATATAGAAGTATCAATTCATACCTTGCAGGCCAAGCAGTCGGAACACATAAACTCTACCGACATATTGGCGCTCGGAGAGGCTGTGAAGCGCTTTCTCCTAAAGGAGGGCCTCGCAGATTCGCCAAAACTTGAAAGTCTCTCCGAAGCCCTTCATCACCTTTTCAGCACCAACGCACAAAAACTTCGATCCCAACCATCTGTGCACATGTCTTTTGTTACTACAGCACCGCATAAGACGATCACAGATAAGACGGTAACCCAACGACTGGAATCCGCCAAGGAGCTGGTTAAGAGTGTGGGTTTCGTTGGCGAAGTCACAGCGCGCTGTTTCGGTGCGGATGACCTACACGATCTCCACGTAAGGCAGTTTCATGCGAACAAGGTTGACCTTCTAATTCCTAAAAGCGTTTCCCTTCCAGCCATGCCTGGAATTAAGCAGGCGTTCGTGGGGCTGATATCCGTCGCCGAGCTTCTGAAGATGATATGTCGACCAGACGGCTCTCTCGACGAACAGGTCTTCTTCGATAATGTACGCGGCTTCCAAGGAGACGCTAATCCCGTAAATAGAAAAATCGTTGAGACGCTAGGATCGGATGCTAGGAGCCTGCTTCCTGTCCTGAATAATGGGGTCACTGTCGTGGCCCAGAGCTACACTCCGTTGCCCGCGGACCACTTTCTCGTTGAGGGCTATCAAATAGTCAATGGGTGCCAGACAAGCCATTGTGCCTATATAGCGAAGGACGAACTCGGCGCCGATGCCGAGAACGTCTTTGTCCCACTTCGTCTAGTCATAACAGATGACGATGATGTCGCAATCAGCATCATCAGAGCAACTAATTCTCAAACCGAAGTTAAAGAGGACGACCTAGTTGCTCTGAGCAAGTTTCAGAAGCGACTGGAAGAGTTTTACCGCATGGACTCGGCCGAGATTGGCCTCACTTACGAGCGCCGCGCAGGCCAGTTCTATGGACTAACTGTAACTAAAACTCGCCTGGTCAGCGTCGCCGACCAACTCAAGTCTGTATCTGCAATGCTACTCAACCGCCCCCATCTCGCATCAAGATATCCCAGTAAGCTTTACGCCGAGGCGGGCGACTCTGTTTTCCGAGACGAGCACAAGATCCTCCCCTACGTGGTCGCCGCCTATGCGGCGTATCGACTAGAGAATGCCTTCAGAGGTGGACTCGACTCACGCTTCAAGGTGATCAGATACCACATACTTATGGTCGTTGCGTATCAAATTCTGGGCGAGCCGCCTGCCCAGCTACACACGCCCACGAGCGAAAAACAGGCAAACAACATTATTGCCGAGCTTCGCGCTCCGCAACACGTGGAACTATTTAAGAGAGCAGCTGAGTTCATTGAAACCTCGGCGGGGGGATCGATCCCTACTCGGGATCGATTGAAGCGGCCGGGCTTCACTACCGAGCTTATTCAGAGGCTGAAGGGCGAGGCTGCAAACAGCAATTAACAGTGGGCCTACGATCCGCTCTAGGCATATACGACTGTGGAGCGTAGGGTAGTCCGCTCGCGTTCATGAGAATCCACGATCGTGCGCCTACCCACTGTGACTGCGGTGGTTGAGCGCGTTGCGGTGCTGGCCGCGACCGGCCGGAGAGCCGCAGCGCGGCCAGCGACCGCCCAACGCGCGGCAGGCCGCCGCAGGCGGGCTGCCCTTGATGACGTACAGAGAAGTTGCTTTCTGATCTTGCTGCTCCTGATCGCGATGGCAGTTCAAGCGTTGTGACGGTAGGGCTGGCCGGTGTCCCATGCGCGTTCGAAGCTGGTGAGGTAGGCGACGGCTGGTCCGTGTTCGTCGGTACGGCGTAGGTGCATGACGGGTGCGTCGGATGCTGGTGTGGCGTAGGCATGGGTGTTGACCAGTAGCTCGTCATCGGCGCGGTAGATGGAGTTGTAGAGCACCGTGCTGTGCAACCGGATCTCGACGGCTTCAAGGCCAAGGAGCGGGCTGTAAAGCGTGAGCGCGTTCTGGATCCGGGCGGCCATCACGGTGGCGCCGATTCCTTCGTCTGTTCCTCGGCCGGCGACTTCGACGCTGTCGGGCGCGCCCAGCAGGATGCGGGTCTTGACGCCTGCGTTGGCGCGGGTGGCGAGGATGTTGATGAGGCCGCGGTCTTCGGCGAGGAAGAGCGCGCTGTAGGCGAGGATGCCGATCTCCTCGTTCGCTCCTCGAAACAAGTTGTGCCACACCCTTTGAGGGACGCTCCAGCGGTGGGGGTAGATGGCTTCGACTCCGTCGGCGAGTGCTCGGTGTCGCTGGGCGGCTTCGGGCCATAGGTCGGCTTCGTCGATGTGGAGGAGGTCGGCGATGGCCCAGCGGTGGCGCGGGTAGGGGGTGCGGCCGGCAAGCCAGCGGGCGACGGTCTTCGGGTCGACAGCTAACGCGGCGGCGACGTCGGTGGTGGTGAGTCGGGCGGCGGCCAGGGCGTAGCGGAGGTTGTTGTTCATGGGGACCCGCCTGCTTCTCGCGAAACGGTCTTGTCCTGCGACGATACATCAGACGTCCCTAGACGTCCCTAAGTTGTGGTGTTCCCGCCCCTGACCTTCGGGCGACCCTCGACGCGTACACCGAAGTGGAGCGTCAGGGAGGACGAGGATGCAGACAAGCAAGAGCGTCAAGGAGCAGCAGCGGGCGTACGCGGAGCGCTTGTTGACCGCGCTGGGCAAGGAGCTGGCGCGACGGGAGGTCACGGCGGTGCTGATCGTGGCGCGGGACGGGCGGCCGGCGCTGGACGTCACCGACAGCCGGTGCAGGATGCGGCGGGTGTTCGTGCAGCTGCCGTTCTGCTCGTTCTACTGGGGCGACCAGGGCGACGAGCGGGTCTCGTTCCTCCAGATGCCCGCCGCGGTGGATCGGATTGAGCAGGCCGCTCGCGACGGATGGCACGACGGCGAGCAGCAAGAGCTCAGCATCGACTTCAACAAGATGCTCGATGCTTACCGCGGCTGATCCGGTGTCCTCGGGGCGGTGGCTGACTGGTGGGCGTGTCTACCCGCAGGTCGCCGACCGGCTTCGGGAGCGGATCGTCTCGGGTGAGTTCCCGCCGGGCAGTGTGCTGCCGTCGGAGACGGCTTTGGGCCGCTTCTTCGGGGTGGCTCGGAACACGGTCCGGCGGGGGCTGGCGATGCTGGAGGGCGAAGGGTTGCTGGTCACCGTTCCGTCCAAGGGGCGGGTGGTGTGCGGGGCGGGGCCGGCAGTGTCGCCGTATCGGTATCAGGCGATCGCCGCTGAGCTGCGCGGGCAGATCGAGCGTGGGGAGCTTGCTGCGGGTGCCGCCGTACCGAGCGAGGCCGAGCTGCGGCGATGCTTCACCGCCTCGCGCAACACGGTCAGGCAGGCGTTGGCGGTGCTGGAGCGGGAGGGCCTGGTCGTGGCCGAGCATGGCCGCGGCCGGTTCGTCCATGCAGAAGCCGACCGACACCGGGAAGAGTAAGACGTCCCGGGACGTCTCATCTCGCCCACTAGATCCGGCTAGGCCCAGGATGCCTATCGTGAGGCTCGTGGGAGATGTTGAGTGGGCGTACGGGCTGACCAAAGACCTGCTGGCAAGCGCGTTGCCCAGGCGCTGGGCGCACACGCAGGGGGTTGCCGAGCGGGCGGAGACGCTGGCTCCGATCCTCGGCGCGGACACGGACACGTTGATTGCCGCCGCGCTGCTGCATGACATCGGATACGCCCCCGATCTGGTCGCCACCGGGATGCATCAGCTCGACGGGGCCCGGTATCTGCGCGACGTGGCCGGCGCCGAGGATCGGTTGTGTCGGCTGGTGGCCTACCACTCGTGTGCGGACAACGAGGCGCGGGAGCGCGGCCTGTTGGACGTCCTGGCCGCGGAGTTCGACGCCGAACGGCCTGACCTGGCTCGGGCGCTGACCTACTGCGACATGACCACCGACCCGGATGGCCGGCACCTGGATGTGCGGGACCGGCTGGCCGAGATCCACTCGCGCTACGGCCCCGAGCATCTTGTCTCACGCTCGATCGAGGCCTCCACGCCGTGCATCCTGGCTGCCGTCCAGGCCGTCGAGAGCGCACTGGCCGCGAAGACCGGGGATGTTCCTGGCTGAAGGGTCCCGGCATGATGACCTCATGTGGTTACCGACCCTGTCCGAGCTCAAGCAGGTCGCCGTCGTCCGACGTTACGTCGGCGCGAAGACAGGCGGGAGACCGCGGTCCATGCATCTCATGGGCTCCTTCATGATGCTGCCTGACCGAAAGCTGATCCGGTTCGGGCGGTTGCTGGCCAGAGATGCGCGAAGGATCACAGATGATGGTCTTGAGATGCTGCTGGACTTCGAATGGCGCTCTCGGTCGACCGCCGCCTGGCTGATCGGCCTCGACCGGCGGACGCGGTTCCGGGAACGGCTCGGAACGCTGCTGTTGGAGAGTGAGATGGTCTACGTGGGTGGGGCGTACTGCTTCGCGCTGGCGAGGTTCGCTGAAGAGCAGGACGCCGCGCTCCTGGGCGCCTATCTGGATCGGTATCTCCCTCAGCTGGACTGTCGCTACGACCAGGACGACGCGATGGGGGCTCTCCTCCACCTTGATGAGCGCCGTGGGACGAATTACGCCGCTCGATTCCTCGCCCCAGGAGGCCTGTGGGAGAGCTCGGCCACACGAGAGGTCGATCCCGCTGAGAAGAAGGCGTACATGGACGAGCTGTGCGCGTTCGCCGAGAGTTGCATGACCGGCGCGGTGAATGAGTGGTTGCCCCGTAGGCGACGCTTCTTGGATGAGCGCGGGGCTTAGCCGACGTACGGCGACGACGCCTCCGAGAGATAGCGCTCGATCCGCATCCTCATCGATCGATCCATGCGCAAGGAGAGGACCTGTCCGCGAGGCATCCATCGGACCTCGCGGGATTCGTCGCTTGGGGTCGGCTTACCGCTGACGGCTCGTGCGGTGAGGACGATGGAGAACTCTTGGCGGGCCTCGCCGTTGGAGGTGTAGAGGATCACGTGGCCAGGGTCGCTGTAGGTCCCTACGAGGCCGGTGATCTCGCAGGTGATACCGGTCTCTTCGAGGGTTTCGCGCACGGCTGCCTGCGGGATTGACTCCCCCAGGTCGATGGCGCCGCCGGGCGGGGCCCAGTTGTCGTTGTCGGTGCGGTGGATCATCAGCAGGTCGCCGGCGTCGTTGGTGACGATGACGTTGACGGACGGGACCAGGCTGTTGGGTTTGGGCGCGTCGGGGTCGTGGTGGAAGTCGATGCGCTGGCCCATGGTCAGGACTCTACCGGGGTGGCTTTGGCCCAGACCTTCTCGTAGCTCTCGGCGTAGGTGGCGACCATGTCGCCTCCGGCCACGCGGCGTAGGTGCAGGACGGGGGCGTTGCCGGCGCGGGTGCCGTACACGTGGGTGTTGATCAGGTACTCGTCGTCGGCGCGGTAGATCGAGTTGTACAGGATCGTGTCGTGCAGCCTGAGCTCGAAGTTGTCCAGGCCGATGATGGGGCGGTAGAAGACGAGGGCGCTGCGGATCTGGGCGGCCATGCTGTCGCCGATGCCTTCGTCGGCGCCGCGCTGGGCGACCTCGTGGCTGTCAGGGTCGCCGAGCAGGACTCGGACGCGTACCCCTGAGCGGGCCTTGGCGCCGAACATGCGCATCAGGCCGGCGTCGTCGGCGAGGAACAGGCCGCTGTAGACGAGGACGTCGATCTCCTCGGACGCGCCTGAGAAGAGGCGTCCCCAGATGTCCCGCGGGACCGCCCATCGGTGCGGGTAGATCGTGAGGACCTCGCTCTGCGAGGCCGCGGCGACCTGGTCGCGGGTGAGGGCTTCGGGCCAGAGGTACGTCTCGTCGACGCCGAGGTAGGAGGCCGTCGCGAAACGGTGCTTTCGGTACGGTTCGCGTCCTTTGGTGATCCAGCGTTCGACGGTCTTGGGGTCGACTTCGATCGCGTCGGCCAGGTCGGCGATGGTCACGCCTTTCTGGAGAAGCGCCGCGCGTAGCCGTTCGTTCGCCATCGCACCTGCCCAGTGAGGACGTCCGGGGACCTGCACATCGTAGGCCGGACGTCTTGAACATGTCCCGTCGTGTAGTGATCTCGTCCTGACTCTGCGTCGCATCCTCGGTTGCACAACGCCACAACGGCCCCCAACCGAAGGAGGAGATGCCCCAATGAACATGATCAGCTTCCTGGACGAGACGCCCTCGTGCGAGTGCGGCAACGCGCTGACCCACGGTCAGGTGCAGTGCTCCAAGTGCCTGGCGCGAGAGCGCTGGACCCGCAAGCAGCAGGCGAGGAACCGGCGCGAGCGGCGGCGGGCCGAGTCCCGGCGTCCCCCACGCGGTCCCCGCACCGTCGCCGCGGCGGGGGTGAGCTGGACGTGAGCTGGCTTCCGCTGATCGTCGCCGGGCTGCTCGGCGTGTCGCTGCTGGTGGGTTACATCACGGTCCTGGTCGGCATCCGCCGTCAGGACAAGGCCATGACGCTACGGCGTGAGGTGTCCGGCGTGTCGGCGTCGCTGGCGCGCCGGGTCACCGGCTGCCACGTGAGGGACGGCGTGCAGTGGACGTAGCCAACTGCTCCTCGACCTTCGCCAGGCGCGCCGAGAGGTCTTGTACGGCGGTGCGCAGTTCGGCGACCTCGCCGGCCAGGTCGCCGGCGGCCGGGGTGTCGGTCTGGTCGCGGACGAAGACGCCCTTGCCCTGCTGGCCGATGACCAGGCCCTCGTTGCGCAGGATGCCGACGGCCATCTTCACCACCGACAGGGAGGCGTCGTACTCCTCGGCGAGCTGGGCGGTGGACGGGAGTGGGGTTCCGGGCGCGAGGGCGCCGCCGCGGATCTGGGCGCGGAGATCGTCTGCGATCTGGAGGTAGCCGGGCCGCCCGGTGTGCTTGACCATCGCGTCAATCTCACCACAGCAAGACAGCCACGCCAACATTGACAACTGAGCCAACTAGGTTAACTATGTTGGCTACGACGAATGAGGAGGTCACACGCCATGCGCACCATCCCGATCCCGGTCGACACCGGCAAGCTCACCATCACCTGCGTCAAGGCACCCCGGCCGCGCGTCCTCAACCGGGACACCGGCGAGATCAAGACCGACAAGAACGGCAACACCGTCTACGAGGTCACCGTCTCGGTCGAGGACGAGTTCGGCCGCATCGAACTCGTCAAGATCGGCATCACCGGCGAGCCGCCCATCACCGCCGGCGACCCGGTCAACGCCGTCGGCCTGGTCGGCTACGTCTGGGAGATGTCCGGGCGATGGGGCATCTCCTACCGCGCCTCGGCGCTGCTCCCGGCCCGGGAGGCCGCCGGTGTCTAACCTGCCGCTCTGGCTCGCAGTCCTGCCCCTGATCGGGGTAGGGCTGTGGGCCTGGCGCCGCTTCCACTACCCGTCGTACTGGCTGCTCGTCGGCTTCCCCATCACCGCTGTCTCGGTCCGTACGTCCTGGCGGCGCATCGCACTCGGGTGCGGGCTGACCAAGAAGCGGCAGCGCTGGTGGTTCACCACCGTGCCCGGCCTGGTCGCTTCGACCGGGATCGTCAAGGTCAAGCGGCGCTTCCAGCGGGTCGCCGTCGACACCAAGCCGTTCATGTGGCTGCCCTTGCCGACGCGGCACGGCTGGCGCGTCACCGTCCACACCTTGGAGGGCCAGACACCTGGCGACTACGCCGACGCCGCCGAACGCCTTGCTCACTCCTGGGGTGTCCATGCGATCCGCGTGTCCTCACCCGGGCCTGGGCGGGTCGTGCTGGCGGCGACCATGCGGGACCCGCTGGTCACCGTCGACCAGCTCCCGCCATCGACAGACCTGCTCAAGGTCACCGTCGGCCGATTGGAAACCGGCAAGCCCTGGGTGATCGACTTTCGCACCGTGCCGCACTGGCTGAACGCTGGAGCGACGCAATCCGGCAAGTCCAACCTCGCCAACGCCCTCATCGTCGGCCTCGCTCCACAACCCGTCGCCTTGGTCGGCATCGACCTCAAAGGTGGCGTGGAGTTCACACCGTACGCGCCCCGCCTGTCGGCTCTAGCTACCTGCCGCGAGGAGGCGGGGCGACTCCTGGACGACCTGGTCGCGCTCATGCTCGACCGAATGGGCGTCTGCCGCCAAGCCTCTGCCCGCAACATCTGGCAACTCCCGCCCGCCCTACGGCCGGTGCCCGTCGTGGTCCTGGTCGACGAGCTAGCCGAGCTGTACCTGATGGCCGACAAGAGCGAGAAGGACGAGATCGCCAAGACTTCGACCGCGCTGCTGCGGGTGGCTCAGCTCGGCCGAGCGTTCGGCATCTACCTGTTCTGCTGCGGCCAACGAATCGGCTCTGACCTCGGTCCCGGCGTCACCGCCCTACGTGCCCAGTGCTCGGGACGGATTTGCCACCGCGTGAACGATCCAGAGACCGCAACCATGACGCTCGGCGACCTCGACCCGGCCGCGCTCGCCTCAGCCCGCGCCATTCCGGCCGAGACACCCGGTGTCGCCATCGTCGCCAGTCAAGACGGCCAGTGGTACCGAGCCCGCTCCTTCTACGTCAGCGAGCAGAGCGCCGAACACGCCGCCCATACCCACGCCCATGTCACCCCGCCCTGGGACGAGATCACCACCCACCTGACGCAGCCCGACCCGTCCGAACTGCTCGACGCCTGAACCCATGAAGGGAGGAACGATGCGACGCATCACCTGCTGGCTCCTCGACACCGGCCCCGTGCTCGTCCTGGCCGCCATCGCCGGCGCCGGATCGTTCACCCACATCCGCGACACCGCCACCGAACACGGCCAGACCGGCTGGATGTCCTGGGCCGTCGCCATCTGCATCGACCTCACCTGCGTCATGGCCGCCCGCGAACGCCAACGCGACAAAAAGACCGGTCGTGTACGGCGCGGTCGGTTGTCGTGGCCCGTTCTGGTCCTGACCGGCGGCATCGCCCTCTCATTGGCGGCCAACCTGCAACAAGCCGACCCAACCGTGTGGGGCTGGATCACCGCCGCCACCCCGGCCGGCGCGTTCCTCATCGCCGTCTCCATGCTCGAACGCCGGACCACCGGCACGCGTGCCGAACCCACCCCGGCCTCCGAGCCGTCCACAGCGCTCGTCTCTGCCTCGTCGTGCGCCCCGGCTCCCGTCCTGTCCCGCCAGGACACCGAAGCCGACCAGGACGTCCTCAAGGGCGGCCCCGCCCCGGCGCTCGTCGACTACGCCCGCCGCATCGCCGACGAGCACCACACCCGCCATGGCAAGCCCATCACCCGCGACGCCCTGCGCACCCGCCTCGGCATCTCCAACCAACTCGCCACAGACCTGCTCCACACCCTGCACACCGCCTGATCACGAAGGAGACCCACCATGACCCACGACCGAACCGCCATCATCACCGGCCTGCGCCGCCTGGCCGACTTCCTCGACACCCACCCCGACATCCCCGTCTCCGCGACCGCCCCGCTCTACCACTTCACCCGCGACGGCAGCGACACCGGCCAGCGCGCCGAGATCGACCAGATCGCAGCCCGCCTGGGCTCCCCCGTCAAAGACGAGACCGACTACGGCCACTACACCACCGCGATCAGCTTCGGCCCCATCGAGTACCGCGCCATTGCCATCACCACCGAAGCCCGCGCCCGCCACGCGGCAGCCGCCAGCTACCACGGCTGCGTCCAACCCGACCCCACACCCGCCACCTGACCGACGAAAGGAGAAACCGGCCATGCGTATCCGCCTCGACGGCACCCGCGCCGAACTCACCGACGCCCTATTCCGGCTCCGCCTGAACTTCACCGTCTCCGGCGTCTCGCGCGCCTACCCCGACCGCGCCAAGCCCCGCCACTGGCGCATCTACGTCACCACCTACCCGCGCGAGCGGACCTGACCGCCATGGACGAACACGAACTGGCGATCGCGCACTACCGCTGCTGCACCTGCAACGGCACCGGCATCGACGACGACCGCAACCGCTGCCTCGACTGCGACGGCACCGGCATCGACAACCACGGCGCCCCATAAGCGCAGCGCCCCCGGCCTGGCCGCACATCCGCCAAGACACACGCCAGGTCGGGGGCCGTCCCCTCACCCGAACGAGTGAAAGGAGGTCTCCATCTTGCCTGCAACCCACACTCACGCGCACGCCAAAGCGGGCATGATCGCCCGGCTCAACAGCCCCGACTACGACCGCTGGGCCGCTCAGATCCACCGCACCAGCGGCTGCCGCCAGCCCATCCACCTGCGCGGCAAGGTCGACCACTTCGACCGCGCCACTGGCCGGCTCCTGCACCGCTACACCACCCGAACCGAACCCGACGGCGTCCTGCGCCTGCCCTGCAAGACCCGCCGCGCCTCCCGCTGCCCCGCCTGCGCCGAGGTCTACCGCGCCGACACGTACCACCTCATCCGCGCCGGCCTCACCGGCGGCAAGGGCGTCCCAGAGACGGTGACCACACACCCCACGCTGTTCATCACCCTCACGGCCCCGTCCTTCGGCCCGGTACACGCCCGGCGTGAACAGCGCAGCAAGGTCCAGCCCTGCCACCCTCGGCGCGACGCCGCCACCTGCCCGCACGGCCGCGTCATGTCCTGCACCACCAAGCACAGCCCCGACGACCCTCGCCTCGGCGAACCGCTCTGCCCGCACTGCTACGACTACACCGGCTCAGTCCTGTTCAACGCCCTGGCCCCACTGCTGTGGAAGCGCTTCGCCGACTCCCTACGCCGCCACCTGGCCAAGCTCGGCGGCCTGGTCCTCAAGGAGCTGCGCCACCACCTGACGGTGTCGTTCGCCAAGGTCGCCGAATATCAGCGGCGCGGCGTCGTCCACTTCCACGCCGTCATCCGCCTCGACGGCCCCGGCGGGCCGACGGCACCGCCACCGACCTGGGCGACGGCCGACATCCTGACGCAGGCTGTAGAGCACGCCGCCCGCGTCGTCAGCGCCCTGGCCCCCGCCTACGACGGCCAACCCGCCCGCCTGTTCAAGTGGGGCACCCAACTCGACATCCGCCCCATCACCCTGACCGGCGACCTCACCGAACAAGCCGTCGCCGGCTACATCGCCAAGTACGCCACCAAAGCCGCAGAATGCGTCGGCACCCTCGACCGCCGCATCAACCCCCTCGACAACCTCGACGCCTTCAACCTGCGCGAGCACGCCCGCCGCCTCATCACCACCTGCATGCACCTAGGCACCCTGACAGAGCTGGCCGAACTCCGGCTCGCAGAGTGGGCCCACATGCTGGGATTCCGCGGCCACTTCTCCACCCGCTCCCGCCGCTACTCCACCACCCTCGGCGCCCTCCGTGCAGCCCGCGAACAGCACATCCACGAACACCAGATCATCACCGGCCGCCTCCCCCTGTTCGACGAAGACACCGTCCTCGTCATCAGCGAATGGGAGTACGCAGGCAAGGGCCACTCAGTCGGAGACCAGCTCCTCGCCGCCGCCATCACCGGAGCTCGCCTCGAACGGAGTCCTCATGAGCTGTGAGCTTCTGACGGTCCCCGAGGCGATGGCCATCCTCAAGGTCAGCCGCTGGACCCTCTACAACCTCATCCGCTCTGAGGAGATCACCTCGATCATCGTCGGCGAACGCTGCCGCCGCATCCCGGTCTCAGCCCTCGACACCTACGTCGCCCGGCTCTGTGAGGAGGTCGCTTGATGGGAAAGCGCTCGAACGGGGAAGGCTCGATCTTCCCCTACAAGGACGGCTGGGCGGGCTACGTCTGGGTCACCACCCCGGAGGGCAAGCGCACCCGTAAGTGGGCGTACGGCAAGACCCGCGAGGAGACCCACGAGAAGTGGCTCAACCTGCACGAGCAGTCCCGCAAGGGACCGGTGCCGACGAAGAACCCCACCATGACCGCCTACCTGTCCCGCTGGCTGGAAGAAGTGATCAGGCCCAACCGCGAGCCGACGACCTATGTCGCCTACGAGCCACTCGTCCGGCTCTACATCGTCCCCGGTCTGGGCAAGAAGCGCCTGGACAAGCTGACCGTTCGCGACGTACAAGCCTGGTTGAACAGCCTGCCCACCCTATGCACCTGCTGTGATCAGAAGAAGGACCACAAGCGGCCCGAACACAAGCGGCGGTGCTGCTCGCTCGGCAAGTGCTGCAAGGGCTACCCGTCCCGCAGCACCATCGCGGGCATCCGTCGCGTCCTGCGGTCCGCCCTTGGTCACGCCCTGCGGGAGGAACTGATCTCGAAGAACGTCGCATCGCTGACCACGCTGCCAAGCCCGAGCACGACCAAGAAGAAGCGCCAGCACGCGGCGTGGACGGTCGACGAGGCCCGCAAGTTCCTCGTACACCTGCGGGAGGTTGATGACCCGCTCTACGCGGCGTACGTGCTAATTCTCGTCCTGGGCCTGCGCCGCGGGGAAGTCCTCGGCCTGGCCTGGGACTGCGTTGACCTCGGTGGCGAACAACTCTGGATCTCCCGCCAGCTCACCAGGGTCGGTGGCCGGCTTCTCCACCGCGAGACGACCAAGACAGACGACTCGACGGCCTCCCTCCCCCTGTTCGGCCTCTGTGTCTCCGCACTCCGTCACCGCCGGCGCGTCCAGGAGGCGGCCCGCAAGGCGGCCGGGGACGGATGGAAGCCCTCAGACCTGACCTTCACCACCCGAACCGGCACACCGATCGAACCGCGCAACTTCAACCGCGCCTTCGAAACCCACTGCCGCAACGCGGGCGTCCCGCGCATCCGCGTACACGACACCCGCCACACCTGCGCCTCGCTCCTGGCCGCCCTCGACGTCCACCCGCGCGTGGCTATGCGTATCCTGCGGCACTCGCAGATCTCGATGACCATGGACGTTTACACCCAGATCCCCAGCCCGGAAACCCGCAAGGCACTCGACCGGCTCGATCAGAGCCTCGACCGCTCAAGCGAGACATAACAAATCTTCCGCTACCGCAAAGCCCCTTTGGGATCACCCTAAAGGGGCTTTGTTCGTTCTCGACCTCTTCTCATAGCCGAATAGGCATGCCGGACTGACTACGGCGACCATTTCACTTTTCGGCGTATGTGGTTCAAAGGAATAGGGCTTCCAGCGAGTCGCCAGTTCACTTTCCCGAACGTAGCGGAGGGCGAATGACGCACCCTGTGAGTTGTGAACGGGCCAAAGGGCATCAATGTGGATGTTCCGCGTGCGGTGGGGCACAGCATGGCTGGACCCACAGCCTCTTGCTGGCTCGTGACCCCTCCCCCGTGGCTCGTCAAGAGGCGAGAGACGACAGCGACTGCAGATGGGCGGCGGCACCACCGCCCATCGGACGACGACAGCCATCCAGCCGGAGAAAGGCAGCCGCCACCGATAGCGCCACAGCCGATCTCGTCGACTGGCTAGCCGAAAACCCTGACACGATCGAACGCATCCAGAAAGTCGGAGACGTCCTAACCGGCCCCGTAATCGAGGAACTCGATAAGAGGTTCGGCGGCAGCAAGCCACGAGAGGCCAGAAGACGACTTGCCGATCACTTCTGGTGCGACCTCCTCGCCAGCCTGGCCGAGGCCATCGAGAAGTTCTCGAAAACCATGGACCAAATACCGGAGTACGTGACGACGGCCATCATGCAGTCCCGAAAGACCGATCGACGCAGCCCTCTCCTAGAACCGCTGGTGGGGCTTGCCGTACGGACGGCGTGGGAGCCCATCAAGAGCATGATCCAAGCCACCGGGATCGAGGATCTGCAACGGACGTGCCGTATCCTCGCCGTCCTGATCTGTCCGGCCCCCGAGAATCACAAGGCCGTTCAGGACAGCGCTCTCCTTCCGTTGGCGAAGGAGGGGATGTTGGAAATCAGCAGAGAGCGGCTTGAGCTGGTCTTCCCCGCGGAGTGGGTTCGCCGCCTCCGGGAAGGCCTCGGCGGCGCCTGAGCAGGGTCGTCGGTGGCCGCCCCTGGAGGTCAGGGCGCAGGGCCTGCTGCGTGCGTCGGACTCCGACTGTGTGTGGCGACGTTGCTGTACAACGCTGCTGTACGGCCACGAAAAAGGCCCTCCGGGATGATCCCGAAGGGCCTTTGATCTGCTGTGCGGCCGGAGGTACTCGAAACCCCAACCTTCTGATCCGTAGTCAGATGCTCTATCCATTGAGCTACGGCCGCTCGCTGCGTAAGCAAGCATAGCGGACCTTCGGCTGTGCCTCGAACCGGTTTTGGGGTCAGGATCTGGCGGACTCGGGTTTGCGGGGCCAGAGGGTGTAGCTGACCGGCCAGATCAGGGCGATGAGGGGGATCTTGAGGAGGCCGCCGACGAAGGCGAGTAGGGGGTCCGTGCGTGTCGGGTCGGCTACCAGCCAGATGAGGGCTTGGACGATGGCCCAGGTGAGGGCGTAGGCGAGGACTATGCGGAGCCATAGGGCCCATTCGTAGCGGGCTCGGGGCATGCCGCCCGCTGGTGGGCGTGGGGGCGGGGGACCGCCGGCGAAGCGGTGGTGGAACTTGGCGTCGGCCCAGCGGATCGTGCGGTGGCCGAAGACGATCGAGTACGACAGGTAGGCGGTCGCGAGGCCGTGTCTGATGTCCGCCACGGCGCCGCCTCTCATGTCGATGACGGCTGCCGTGAGCAGGATCACGTCCAGGAGCGGTACGCACAGGAGCAGGGCGGTGCTGACGGTGCGGCGCTTCCACAGGTAGCGGGACGCCAGGCCCAGGGCGAGCAGGAGCCAGAAGCCGATTTCGCAGCCGATGAGGATGGCGACAATCACGGGTTCCATGGTGGCGGGGGCGAGGGCGTCGTACATCGTCGGTGGATAGGAGCCTGTGGATACATCGAAGGGTGTATCCACAGGTGGCCCGAGGGGGGAGGGGCTCGGCGGCCCGAGGTGGTGGGATGGGGGGCATGCGGAGAGCGGGGCTGTGGGCCGTGGCGGCGTTCCTGTGTGGGGCGCTGCTTGTCGCGGGTGGCGCCTATTTTCGCCGTGGGGCGGATGAGTGGGCGCTCCTTGTTCCGCTGGCGTTGACGTGCGCCGGCGTCGCCGTGCGGTGGCGGACGCCACTGGGGGCGTTGGGGCTGGGGACGTTGGGGGTGGTGGTGGACCTCTTCGTGGGGCCTTCGCTGCCCACGTTGTTGATCTATACGGACAACATCTACGCTGCGGCGCTGTATGGGCCGGCGAGGTTCTCGCGGTGGTTGCTGGGGATTGCGTGCTGTCTCGCCGTGCTGGTCGGGGCGTTGACGTGGTTTGTGACTGAGGACTGGCGGTTGCCGGCCGTTTATGCGGTTCAGGCAGGGCTGGTGCTCATTTCGCCGGTTACGACGGCGATGGTGCTGCGGCAGCAACGGGAGCAGGCCGCCGCCGAACGGGCTCGCGCGGAGCAGGTGGCGCGCCTCGCGGAGTTGGATCGGCAGGCTGCCATCGCGAGTGAGCGTGCTGCGATGGCGCGGGAGCTGCATGACATGGTGGCCAACCACTTCAGCGCCATTGCCATTCAGGCCACGGCCGTTCTGTCCCGGAAAGATCTGGATTCGATGACCGTGCGGGGGGTCATGGAGTCGGTTCGGGAGAACAGCGTCAAGGGGATGGCTGAGATGCGGGCCATGATCGGGCTGTTACGGCAGGACAGTGGCGAAGGCCCAGGTGGAGGTGCGGGCGGGGGTGATGGTGACGCCGTGCGGCCTCGGCTGGCGGACGCTGAGAGTTTGGTGGAGCGGGCTCGGCGGGCCGGGATGGAGGTCGGGTTGCGGGTCGCGGGGGAGCCTCGGGAGTTGCCGGCCTCGGTTGATCTGGCGGGGTATCGGATCTTGCAAGAGGCGTTGACCAATGCGCTGAAGCATGGGGACCGGTCGGCTGAGGTGGTGCTGGGTTATGGGGCTGGGTGCGTGACGGTGATCGTCGACAATCCTGTCCGTCGGTCGAGTGCGGCTGGGGGTGTCGCTCGTTCTGGCAATGGTTCGGGGGCTGGGGTTGTCGCCCAAACCGGCAACGGTTCGGGGGCTGGGGGTGTCGCCCGTACCGGCAATGGTTCGGGGACTGCGGTCGGGGTCGGTGGAGGTACGGAACAGGAGCCGGGTGATGGGGTGGGCCTTCGCCGGGGTGAGGTGTGGTTGCCGGGGTCGGGGGCGGGGATCGTCGGGATGCGTGAGAGGGCAGCGCTGGTAGGTGGATCTTGTGAGATCGGGGCTGTCGTCGGAGCTGGTGCCTCGGCTGTGAGGGCGGGCGCTGGGCTGGATACGGCTGGGGTGTGGCGGGTGAAGGCAGTGCTGCCGACCGGGTTGGTTTCCGCGTGAACGGGTGGGTGCGGGCGCCGAGCCGTCAGGTCCAGCAGGTGGTGCGGGCGCCGAGCGGTCGGGTCCAGCAGGTGGTGTGGGCGCTGGACCGCCGGGGCGAGTGGGTCATGTGGGCGCCGGACAGCTGGGGCGAGTGGGTGGTGGGTGGATGACGATCAGGGTGGTGGTGGCGGATGATCACGCGGCGGTTCGGGCCGGGATTGCGCTGATTCTGGGGGGTGTGGATGACATCGAGGTCGCGGGTGAGGCGGCCGACGGGGAGCAGGCGGTGGCGGTCGCTCGGGAGATGCGGCCGGATGTCGTGTTGATGGATGTGCGGATGCCCCGGCTGGATGGGATATCGGCTACTCGGGAGTTGGCCGGGGTCGCCGATGTGCTGATCTTGACGACGTTCGATGTGGATGAGTACGTCTTCGGGGCGCTTCGGGCTGGGGCGGCGGGGTTCTTGTTGAAGAACACCGATGCGGACGGGCTGGTGGAGGCCGTGCGGGTGGTGGCTCGGGGGGATGGGCTGATTTCGCCGGCGGTCACTCGGCGGTTGATCTCGGCGTTCGCGGAGCTGCCTCCGCCTCGGGATCGGCAGGCTGTGGCCGGGTTGACGCCTCGGGAGCGGGAGGTGCTGGCTTGCGTGGCCCGGGGGTTGTCCAACGCGGAGATCGCGAAGGAGCTCGACATGGCGGAGGCCACGACGAAGACGCATGTGAGCAGGGTGCTCAACAAGCTGGGGCTGCGGAGCCGGGTGCAGGCGGCGATCTACTACTCCGCCTATGAGGGGGAAGGGCCGGCTGTCTGACGCCACACCTCTTCTTCTCTGGCAGGCTCCGGGGGCCGGTGGTCGGGCGGGGGACCGTGAAAGCGGGGGACCGCGAAGGCCGAGGACCGCGAAAGCCGAGGACCGCGAAAGCCGAGGCCCTTGGGTTCAGGTGGTTGTACGGGTGTAGGTGAGGGTGAAGTCGACGTTCCAGGTGGTGCCGTCCTTGGAGAACTCCCATTGGGCGTCGATGGTGTCGCCCTGGAGGGTGCCGGTGAAGCGTTGGTGGAAGCCGGGGGCATTGCGCCAGATGCGCCAGATGCCGTCGATGAAGGTCATCCGGTAGACGCGGTGAACGCCTCGGGCGTCGGCGTACAGCATGGTGAACTCGCCCGTGGCGTCGTCCAGGCCGATCAGGACCGTGGTGGGGAAGGGTGCGTGCTCCCGCCACTCCTGAGGAGCGGATTCCGGTATTTCGTCGATGTCGGAGACCTGGCGGAGGAACAGGCCGTTCTCGGCCCAGGTGAACTCGCTCCAGGCGGGGGTGAGGCCGGGTACGTGTGTCTGGACGGTCCAGCGGCCGACGAGGGGTGCCAGTGGAGCGAGGAGGGCCGGCGCGGGCTGGAGGTTCGGGTTCATGTCTTGCTCCTCGGCTTTCGCTTGGGTGGCTGCAATCAGCGTGCCCCAGTACTGACCGTTCGGGGAGTGGAAACTGAGCGCTCGACGGCCGGACCGGAAGCCGGAGGACAGACGGCCTATCTCCTGTCGGGAGTGGCCCGTAGGCTGGCCGTCGTGAGTTCTCCTCCGCTTCCGCCCTCCCCGGGCCAACCCCCACCCTCACAGACCGGGCAGGTCGTCGGGCTGGCCTTCGCGGGCGCCTTCGGGTACTGGGTCGTGAACGTGGTCGTGGGCCTGGCCGTGCTGCGCCTCGAGTCCGCGGCCGGGATCGGGGTCGGGGCGGCGTTCCTGGCTCTCGGGGCGTTGGGCGGCGGAGTCGTGCTGGTGCTTCGGCGTAAGCCGTGGGCGTTGGGGCTGGGGCTGGGCCTGATGATCGGGTGGGCGTCGGCTTCGATCGTGTCCGCCGGGTTCTGTACGGGGCTCAACCCGGATCTCTACTCGTAGCGGGGAGTGTTCTGAGGGATGGGCGCAACACCACCGCCACCACCGCCACCGCCGCCGCCGCCGGACGGACCGCACCAGCACGGGCCGCCGCCGTACGGTGCGTGGCCGCCTCCCCCGAGGCCGCCCCGGGAAGGGTCCCCGGGCCTGGTCATCGGGCTGGCGTTCGCCGGGGTGGCTCTCTACAGCCTGGTCAACGTCGTGCTCGGCCTCCTGATGTTCTTCGCCGCCATGGGGCGGAACGGCGGCACGCCGTGGATGGCCGTCGGCGCCGTCGCGCTGGCTCTCGTCGGGCTCGGGGCGGGCGCCGGGTTGCTGTTCGTGCGGCGGCCGTGGGCGACGGGGCTGGGGCTCGGGCTGATGATCGGCTGGGCGTTGTGGTCGATGGTGTCCGCCGGGTACTGCACCGGCCTCAACCCGAGTTTGTACGGCTGACATGCCGCTGCATGAGATCTTCGTGGGGCTCGGGGTGCTCGTCGCCTCCGTCGTGTTCGTACGGGAGGCGCGGCGGCGGGGCGCGCTCAGCGAGCAGTCCCTGGTGGCCGTCACCGGCGCGCTCGTCGGCGGCGCCATCGGGATGCGCCTGGCGGGCTGGATGGAGACGCTCGACCTCCACGATCTGTGGCTGTACGGCTCCCGCAGCATCCTGGGCGGCCTGACCGGGGCGTACGCCGGCGTGCTGATCGCCAAGCGGATCATCGGCTATCAGGAGCGCACCGGCGACCTGTTCGCCCCGGCGGTGGCGCTGGGCATGGCCGTCGGGCGGATCGGCTGCCACCTCACCGAGGCCCCCGGCCGGCCCACCGACCTGCCGTGGGGCGTCCACGCTCCCCCGACCACCCCCGAGTGTCCCGGCTGCCTGACCGGCCAGGCCATGCACCCGTCGTTCGTCTACGAGATCATCTTCCAGCTCGTGGCGTACGGCGCCCTGGTCTGGGCGCGGGACAGGGTGACGCGGCCGGGTGAGCTGTTCACGCTGTACCTCGCCGGCTACGCGGTCTTCCGGTTCCTGGTGGAGTTCACCCGGGCGAACGAGACCGTGTGGCTCGACCTGACCCGGCCGCAGTGGTTCCTCGTCCCGGGGCTGCTCCTGGTGGCCGTACGGGTCGGGTACGGCTGGCGGCGCGGCCGCTACGATGCGCTTCTCCGGCGGAAGGTCAGATCATGAGCACTGGGATGGGACTGCGGGGCGACCGCATCCTCAGGTACGTCAACGCGTTCTGCCCGCACTGTCACGGCCAGGAGCTGGAGCGGGTGGAGCGGCTCAGCGGTTACCTCGCGGTCCGGGACGGCCGGGTGTGGCTGGAGCGCGGGTGCCGCGAGCACGGCCTGGTCCGGACGTTGTACGACGAGGACCCCGAGATCCTGACGTACCTGGAGGAGTGGACCGCTCCCACCAAGCAGCACGTCCCGGACGTGTCGGGCAACTTCGCGCCGATCCCCGCCGCGTACCTCCAGGGTCTGCCGGAGATGCAGACGCAGCACACGTGCATCCTGCTGGAGGACATCGCCGAGGCGTGCAACCTGCGCTGCCCGACCTGCTTCGCCGACAGCTCGCCCGACCTGAGCGGAATCGTCCCGGTCGCGGACGTCCTCGCCAACGTCGACCAGCGCCTGGCCCGCGAGAACGGCCGGCTGGACGTGCTCATGTTGAGCGGCGGCGAGCCGACCCTGCACCCGGAGCTCCCGCTCCTGCTGCGCGAGCTCACGCAGCGGCCGGTCACCCGCATTCTGATCAACACCAACGGCGTGCTCGTCGCCCGCGACGACGACCTGCTCGACCTGCTCACCGAGCACCGCGAGCGGGTCGAGGTCTACCTCCAGTACGACGGGAGCTCGGCCGAGGCGTCACGGCACCACCGCGGCGGTGACCTGCGGCGGCTCAAGGAGCAGGCCGTACGGCGGCTGTCGGAGCGTGAGATCTTCACCACGCTGGTGATGACCGCGGCGCTCGGCGTCAACGACGGCGAGATCGGCGACGTGGTGCGGCTGGCCCTCGACACGCCGTTCGTGGGCGGGGTGTCGCTGCAGCCGCAGTTCGGCTCCGGCCGTTCGGCGCTGATCGACCCGATGGACCGGCTCACCCACACCGGCGTGCTCAGCCGGCTCGGGCCGCAGACCCGTGGGCTGGTGACGTGGCGCGACCTGACCGCGCTGCCCTGCTCGCACCCGCACTGCTGCTCGGTCGGCTACCTGATCCGTGACGACTCGCGGCAGTGGAAGTCGCTGGTGGCGCTGATGGGCCACGACCGCCTCAAGGCCAACCTGGGCCTGGTCTCCAACCGGATCGCCGACAGTGACATCCCGCGCGAGCTGCGGCTGGCCGTACAGGAGTCGCTGCTCGGGCTGCTGTCGGAGCAGTCGTCGCTGTCGCACCCGCGGATCGGCGACCTGTGGCGCGACATCTGCGAGAACTGCGACCTCGGCGTGGCCACCCTGCTCACGCTCGCCTCGTCGGCGCTGCCGGGCCGGCGCGCGAAGCTGCGCCGGATGCTGGGCGAGCGGGTGGTGCGGGTGACGATCAAGCCGTTCATGGACATCTCGACGATGATCGAGGAACGGCTCACGCAGTGCTGCGTCCACGTGGGCACGCGGGCCGAGCAGGACCAGTGCGCGCCGTTCTGCGCGGTGCAGGCGTGGCCGCAGCTCTCGGCGCAGCGGCTGTCGGCGGTGGCGTCGCAGCCCCGGACCCGGCTGCCGCTGGAGGTGCTCACGTGAAGGCCGCTGCCGATGACCCCGGCGTGAAGAAGGCGGAGCCGTACGATCCGCTCCGGCTGTGCGTGTACGCGACGGTCGCGCTGCTGGCGTGGCTGCTCGGGCCGTGGGTGGTGCTGGGGTTCGCCGGATTGGGGTTCGCGGGGTACTGGAAGGCGCGGCGGGCCGGGCTGACCCGCAGCAAGTGCCTGCTGCGGGACACCCGGCTCGTGCTGGCCTACCTGGGACTCCTGGGCGCGGTGGCGGTCGTCGCGATCGTCCTGTCCCTGCGGTGACGGCTACTCGGCGGGGACGTACAGGCTGAGCGTCTCCGCGATGCAGGCCGGCCGCTTCTCGCCCTCGACCTCGATCGTCATCTTCAGGTTGGACAGGTAGCCGGCGGGCGTGCCCTTGACGTCGGTGAGCTCGCCCGAGGCCCTCACCCGCGCGCCGACCGGCACCGGGCGGGGGAAACGGACCTTGTTGAGGCCGTAGTTGACGCCCATGGCGATGCCCTCGACCTTGACCAGCTCGAACATGAACGACGGCAGCAGCGACAGGCTCAGGTAGCCGTGGGCGATCGTGCCGCCGAACGGCCCGCTCTTGGCCCGCTCCACGTCGACGTGGATCCACTGGTGGTCGTCGGTGGCGTCGGCGAACAGGTTGACCTGCTCCTGGGTGACCGTGCGCCACTCGGTCGGGCCGAACGTCTCGCCGACGGCCGCCTTGAGCTCATGTACGTTCGCGAAGGTCCGCATGGGGGTGAACGCTATTGCGCTGGCGGGACGGCTGCCAAGTCCAACAGTCCGTACGCCCCCGGACGCCGGGCCGAAGAGCCTCGGGCCGATCTGTTGCGAAGATCTTTACCCGAAAGCATCGCACGGGCGTTCGAGTCCGCGCTACAGTTCTGGATGTCGAATCGAACAGGGGTTCGGCCAGGTGAGAGGGGGGGTCTGTCCGATGACGATGACGGCGACCGCCCCTGCCCGGACACGCCGTACGGCTTTCTGCGCAAATCTACGACGGCCGCTATATCCGGCAATAAAGTCCGAGAGCGTGGACCCTGTACGCAATCCCTACGCCCCCGGAGCCGGGCAGCGTCCGCCCGAGCTCGCCGGCCGAGACCGTGAGCTCCAGCAGTTCGAGGTCGTGCTGGAGAGGGTGGCCCGTGGCCGGCCCGAGCGCAGCATGGTCGTCACCGGGCTGCGCGGCGTCGGCAAGACGGTCCTGCTCAACACCTTCAAGTCCATGGCGATGCAGCGGCTGTGGGGCACGGGCAAGATCGAGGCCCGGCCCGAGCAGTCGATCCGCCGTCCCGTCGCCGCCGCCCTGCACATGGCGGTCCGCGAGCTGGCACCGCGCCACCGCGCGCCGGAGCGCATCGAGGAGTTCCTCGGCGTGCTGAAGGCGTTCGCCATGCGTGACCCGGCCGCGGCCAAGGGCACCTCGCACTGGTCGCCCGGCATCGAGGTGCCGGCCAGCCGTGGCCGCGCCGACTCCGGCGACCTGGAGATCGACCTGACCGAGCTGTTCGTCGACGCGGCGAGTGTGGCCACCGACCTGGGCGTCGGCATCTCGCTGTTCATCGACGAGATGCAGGACGTGCCGGCCTCCGACGTCTCGGCGCTGTGCGCCGCCTGCCACGAGCTGTCCCAGTCGGGCGGGCCGCTCATCGTGGTCGGCGCCGGGCTGCCGCACCTGCCGAGCGTGCTGTCGGCCAGCAAGAGCTACTCCGAGCGGCTGTTCCGCTACGCCCGCATCGACCGGCTCGACCGGGAGGCCGCCGACATGGCGCTGATCCTGCCGGCGCGCGAGGAGGAGGTCGAGTTCACCCAGGACGCCCTCGACGCGCTCTACGAGGCGGCCGACGGCTACCCCTACTTCGTGCAGGCGTACGGGAAGGTCGCCTGGGACCTGGCGCCGCGCAGCCCCATCACGGTGGAGGACGTGCGGGTGTCGGCCCCCGAGGCGGAGGAGGAGCTGGCGGTGGGCTTCTTCGGCAGCCGTTACGAGCGGGCGACACCGGCCGAGCGCGACTACATGCACGCCATGGCGCAGATCGGCGACGAGCCGGTCGCCACCGCCGAGGTCGCCGACGCCCTCGGCCGCAAGCCGTCCAGCCTGTCGCCCGCGCGCGACAGCCTCATCAAGAAGGGCCTGATCTACAGCGCCGAGCGCGGGCTGATCGCGTTCACGGTGCCGCATTTCGGGAGGTTCCTGCGGGCTCAGCCGATCTGAGCGGCATCCCCTAATCCTCTATTGGGCTGTCTAGTGGGGAAGCTAGACAGCCCAATAGAGCTACATCAAGCTGTCGTGGGAAATCTACGGCTGTCTAGTGTCAGGCCGATACGTGAGTATATTCCGGCATGGAGCCGCTGTCCTCGCGGTTGACCACGGCCGCCCGCACCACCGGCCGGCGCCCGCTGAGGTACACCGCGAAGACCACGTCCCGGTCGCCCTGCCCGTCGAAGGCGAAGAAGCGCCAGCACAGCTCCCGCCAGCTGTCGTACGGCTCCGCCGCGGCGAGCTCGGCCTGGTGGGCCCGCCACGTTCCGCTGCTCCTGAGCCGCGACAGCGTGACGCTCTCGGCGGGGCCGCGGCGCTGCTCACAGGGAGCGCGGTAACGCAGCCGGTCCACCATCTCCTCCAGCTCCGGTGACAGCGCGAGCAGCACGACGAGGCCGGCGAAGGTGTGCCAGGACGGCCGGGCGAAGACCGCCCACCCCGGCGTCTCCGCCCACACCGTCATGACCGCCATGCCGGTGAGCACGACGGTCCTCGCGACCGAGCGGAGTCCCACGGGCGCCGAGCTGACCTCGCCGAAGCAGCCGCAGCCCGCGTCGGGCCGGCGTCTGCGCAGCTCCAGCAGCACGTACGTGGACAGCGTGAAGAACGTCACCGTGCCCCAGCGGAACACCGGATGGCCGGTCAGCAGCAGCCCGCCGGCGAGCACCAGCTCGCCGGCGGCGCAGACGATCAGCGCCGGGGCCTGCATGCGCCCCGGCACCAGGACGGCCGGGCCGAGCCGCGACAGCGCCCCCGGCTCCCCTCCGGAGCGCACCGTGATCACCTTGGCCACCGTCCCGAGGACGAGCAGTACGATCAGCACCGGCTGCTGCGATGCCAGCACGAGCGTCACCCCAATCCGATCTGAGCGTTGAAGCAACCCTTGACCAGGTCGCCGCCGAGCTCCACGTACGTCGTCGGCGACAGCTCGGCGATGCGCCCGCGGGGCGACGTGCCGCACTCGACGCAACGGTCACAGAACCGGCCGGCCACGCAGCCGCAGGCGACGACCGGCACGTTGGCCGAGCGCTCGGCGCACAGGTTGCGGACCTGCACCAGCGAGCCCATCGCGAGGTACGGCAGGCCCGCGCAGGACACCTCGGCCTCCGGGCAGCCCGTGTCGGAACGCTCCATCATCGGGTACGCCAGGCCCCGCTCCCCCTCGTCGAACGCGTCGGACCAGGTGGCCGTGCCGGAGACGCGCTGCTGGGCGCCGGCGTAGACGGGCGGCGGGTCGGGGACGGCGCGTGCCGGGTAGGCGGGCTGCGAGGTCGCGGGCAGCAGCGCCAGGCAGCCGCCCTCGCGCTGGACGCCGATCGCGTCGAACAGGTAGCCGGGCTCCAGCCGCGGGTGGCGTACCTGGAGCCGGCCGATGGCCCGGTACGGGACGGTGATGGTCCGGCGGCCCCGGTGCGGGCCGCAGGCCAGCTCGACGGCCAGGTCCCCGCGCCCCTCCACGGACAGGATCGTCCCGGTGATGCGGGTGATGCCGGCCCAGATCCGCTCGACGAGCCTGCCCTCGCGCAGCGCCCGCATGACGACGCGGGCGCCGATGGGCAGGTCGGCGGGCGTGGTGTCGGTGCCGTTCCAGGCGGTGGCCCAGGGCGCGATGACCAGGCGCTCCTCCTGGCCGTCGGGAGTCTCGATGAGGACCAGATGGGGGCTGATGTCGCGGATCTCCCCTGTGACCGCGTGCACCGGGTCGCCGTCGTCCGGGGCCGGCCCCGGCACCCCGGGCTCCCGGCCCAGTGCCGCGGCGGCGAGCAGCCTGCGCCTGTCAACGCTCGGATGGCCCATGCCTACCCCTTCTCGTCGCCTATAGATTCACACGTCTTGGCCGGTCGTGTGGGGGTGACACCGCATAAGGGAGCAAATAACGCACCCCCCGGTGAAGGAGTTCGCACCCGTGGTCGTACAAACCGCCACCAACCTTGACGGACCTTTGTCGTCGGCGGGCCGAATCTTGGATTCTGGTTCAGCCCTAACGGGGCGTTCGGCTGCGATTCTGACGACGATGCAGATCATCGAGGGCGAAGAGGAGTTCCGCGAGTACGTGCGCGCCCGCGGGCCGTCGCTGCTGCGCACCGCGCACCAGCTCACCGGTCACCCGCTGGACGCCGAGGATCTGCTGCAGAACGCGCTGACCCGGACGTACCTGGCCTGGAACCGCATCGAGGACCGCGGCTCCCTGGACGGCTACGTCAGGCGGGCCATGGTGAACATCAACATCTCGCAGTGGCGGCGGCGCAAGGTCGAGGAGTACCCGTCGGACGAGCTGCCCGAGGTGCCCTGCGCGGCGCACGACTCCCATGGGGCCTACGGGGAGGTCCACGAACGGCTGGAGAAGGCGCTGGGCAACCTGCCCGAGCGCATGCGGGCCGCGATCGTGCTGCGGTACTACGAGGATCTGACCGAGCCGGAGGTCGCCCGGGTGCTCGGCATCAGCGTCGGCACGGTGAAGAGCACGGTGTCGCGGGCCATGGCCAAGCTCCGGAACGAGCTGGGCATCACGGTCGCGGATCCGGAGGTCCCTCCCCCGTCCCCGCTGTAGCGCAGGGCCGTACGACGTCGCGGATCTTGCGGAGGGTGGCGAGGAAGGCCGTGAGCTCCTCGTCGTCCAGCAGGCCGGTGAAACAGCTCTCGATGTCGGACAGGTGCAGCGGCAGCACGGCTTCGAGCCGCGCGCGGCCGGCGTCGGTGAGCGCCGCGTAGGAGGCCCGCCGGTCGGAGGCGCAGGCCACCCGCTCGACGAGGCCGTCACGTTCCAGACGGTCGACGACCCGGGTGACGCCGCTGGTGGACAGGCCGGTCTGGGCCGCAAGATCGGTCATGCGCAGCCGCTGGCCGGGCGAACGACCGAGGCGGAGAATCGTCTCGAAATCGATGTCGGACAGCCCGGCCGCGCTCAGCACGGGCTGCATCCGGGAGTTCAGACCCGCTATGACCTCGGCCACCAGCCCCATGGCGGTCAGCCGAGGGTCGTCGATGTGGTGCACGTTCACACTCTAGCTGGACATAGTTGACGTGAGGAATATTCCTCCTGTAGACCATTGTTAGCGCAAATATCCGCAAGGCAAGCTTCGTTGGAGGAACCCCCATGAGCACCCGTACCTGGGAAGGCCTGACCATCCCCGCCCCCGGCACCTACAACCTGGACGCCGCCCACACCAGCATCGGCTTCTCGACCAAGCACATGATGGTCAGCAAGGTGCGCGGCACGTTCGGCGAGTTCAGCGGCTCGGTGACCATCGGCGAGACCCCGCTCGAGTCGTCGGCCGAGCTCACGATCCAGACCGCCAGCATCAACACGGGCGTCGCCGACCGTGACGGCCACCTGCGCAGCGACGACTTCCTGGCCACCGACAAGTTCCCGGAGATCACCTTCCGGAGCACCCGCGTCGTCCACCAGTCGGACGACCGCTTCACGGTCGTCGGCGACCTCACGATCCGCGACGTCACCCAGCCGGTCGAGCTCACGGTCGAGTACGGCGGCGCCGGCACGAACCCGTGGGGCCAGTCGGTGTGGGGCTACTCCATCACCACGGAGATCGACCGCGAGGCCTTCGGCCTGACCTGGAACCAGGCCCTGGAGACCGGCGGCGTCCTGGTCGGCAAGAAGATCAAGATTGAGATCGAGGGCGAGGCCAACCCCGCCTAGCGTTGAGGTCATGGCGTGCCCGCCCCACCGGGCGGGCTCCATCCACAGGTCTCTGTCCACAGGCTGTGGATAACATGACGGGAAGGCTCGCTGGCCAACCGCTTTGCCGCCTCGCCAGAAGGCCGGTACGCTGTCCTGAGCCGCTTGGCTTCCAGGAGGATTCGCCTAGTCAGGTCTATGGCGCCGCACTGCTAATGCGGTTTGGTGGCAACACCATCCGGGGTTCAAATCCCCGATCCTCCGCAGGTGAAAGGCCCTTCCCAGATTCTGGGAAGGGCCTTTCCGTTGTCTGAGGGGCTGTGGGTCGCAGTTGCCCCGTCAGGGCGAGCCCAGAGGGCCGAGTCCATACGGTCGCCGGCGTCTCTCATCTGGAGAGTGGCGACGTGCGTGTAGCGCTCGGTGGTCACACGCGTGTGGCCGAGATCCCCTGGACGACGCGGATGTGGACGCCCTGCTCTGTCAACAGGTCATTTCCGTTGGCGGAGGGTCGCGAGGTAGACGGCCGTTGAGCTCTCGTAGTAGACGATGTCGGCGAGTTCCCAGCCGGTTCCGTTGGCGAGTTCGGCGAGTTCGCGTGGTGCCAGGCTGAGGTAGTCGAACCAGGGCGTCGCGACGTCGCGGTAGCGGACCCGCATGGTGCGTTGTCCGGCTATGCGCCCCGCCCGGAGGTTCTGTTCGTTGTAGGGCAGGTGCAGGGGATCGGCGGAGTCCGTCAGGTTGCGGCCTTGGCCGACGATGATGGCGCCGGGCGCGGCCATCGCCGCCAGCGCCCGCAGGAATTCCGGCGCCCTTTCCCGGCTCTCCAGCAAACCGAGGTTGGCGCCCAGGAGCAGGAAGCTGTCGTATAGCTCTCCCGTCGCGGCATGCTCGTGGACCGTGCCGAGAACGGCGGAACGTACCCCTTGCCGTCGGCATACTTCGAGCGCGCCCGGTGAGATGTCGATCGCTGTAACGGCGTGGCCCCGATCGAGCAACGCGCGTGCGGCCCGCCCTCCGCCGGCGCCGACGTCCAGAACTCTGCCCTTGAGCAAGTCCAGCGCTTGGCGCTCACCGTCCGGCCATTGGTCGACCGGCGCGATCCATGGTTCGACGGGCACGGGCTTCACCAGCCCGTCGCTGCGTTCCGCGATATGGAACACCGGGGTGGCAGCCGACTCCAGCGATGCGTCGTAAGCATCGCGCAGCATGTCCCCGATCGCGTCCCCGTTACGGGGACCGAATACCGTCCGTTCTGCCTGCCGGCCTTCTTCCGTTGTCTTGTTGCCGGCCTTATCGTCTGCGACGTCGCCGAGGGCGCGGGCGGTGGGAGCGTTCAACGTGTTCTCTCTGCTGGATCGGGTGAAGGAGCCGATGGTTCGGGGGGAGCCAGCGGCCGAAATGTGACGAAGAGCATCAGGACAACCCCGACGCCACACCATGCTCCGATGACGGTAGAGGTGGAGAAGCGTTCGCTGAGGGCGCCGGTGGCCAGGATCGCGGTGCCCTGGGCGATCTGGATGCCGCTGTTCATGACGCCGAACGCCCGGGCCCGGTATTCGGTGGGAAGCACGCTCTTGAACAGCGCCTGAGCGGCGGGCAGCAGCAGCGACATGATCACGCCGGAGGCGGTGACCAGGAGCAGCACGCCGGCGAGCGGCGGGTCGAGCAGCGCGGGGACCAGCGTGAGGGGAGCCAGGACCGCTAGGGGGCGGATCAGCCGGGTCCTGGTACGCGAGCGCAGCAGCCGGGTCAGTATCAGTCCGCCGATGGCGACACCGAGCGGGTTCGCGGCCATGATGAGCCCCTGTGCCGCGCCGCCGCCGTCGATTTCGGACGCCCAGGCCGCCGCCAGGCCCTCCGGAACGATCACGAAGGTGACCGTTGCGAAGGTTATGAGGGCGATGGCCCGCATCACCGGGTCGCCCAAGACGACGGCGTACCCTTGTCCAGTCTCCCGCCACAGGCCAAGGCGATGGGTGGCACCGAGCGTCGCCGGCCGAAGCTTGACGTAACGGCGCAGCAGGAACGCCGAGCCGACGAAGGTACCGGCGTTCAGCAGCAGCGCGGCATGCGGGTTGTAGCCGGCGATCATTCCTCCGGCGGCGTACCCGAAGACCTGGGCCAGGTGGAAGATGGCGTTGTTGAAGGCGAGGCCGAGCGGGTACAGGTCACCGGCCAGGATGTGCGGGAGCTGAGAGGAACGGGCGGCCTCGAACGGTGGGGCGAACAACCCACTGGCGAACAGCAGCACCAGCAGGACCGCCACAGGCACGCCGGGGATCGCGATCAGCCCGATGAGCGCCGCTCTGACCAGATCGCAGAAGATCATCACTGAGCGCGAGGGATACCGTTCGGCCACTGCCGCGAGTAAGGGCCCTGCGGTGAGCCACGGCAGATACCCCACGGCGAAGGCCGCTGCCGAGGCCAGCACCGAGCCGGTGCGATCGAAGACCAGCAGCGCTACCGCGGCTTTGCACAGATAGTCCCCGATCCAGGAGAGCACGCTCGCGGCGAAGACTGCACGGTACTCCACCAGAACGAACAGATCCCGATAGCCCGCCGGCCGTTCCTCATCCGTCGCCGGACGCCTCATCCATTCTCCGCAATGCGCTTCATGAAGAGGGCCGGCTCACCGCCGCAGCCTGTGTGCCGGCCGCTGTCACCTCATCCTGGATCAATCCCAGACGGTGTCCTTGCGGGTCATGAGGCACCTCCCTCTCGGCTCTTCAGCATGCTGACGAACTCAGCATCTTCAGCAACTAGATCATCTAGTCATATACACCACCTTTTCGGCAACCCTCGAATGTCTGCGCCCTCGTGACCAAAGCCCCGAACGATAGAGGTGTAGCTCGCCCTTGGCGACGGCCGCGATCAAGCGGTGAGGGCATGTCCCTCCTGGTTGCGGTTGTGGTGGACACGTTCGAATTGTCGGGCGAGGTGGTGGCGCAAGTGCCTCGCTCCCGACCCTGCCTCGCCGAGGTGCACCCCGCCGGCCAGCTCGACTGGTCCAAAGCGGTTATCGACAGCGTCCACGTCCGGGCGCTCAAGGACGCCCCGAAACGGGGCCGAGCCCGGTCGCCTGCGTATCCGCTGGAAGGGTTTGCGACGACATCCACGAGACGTACATGACGCTTGCTGACGCGATCATTTGTCGGCGGCTCCTCGTCCGCTGATCTTTCTGTTAGGACCTCTGAGACCCGAGCTGCTGATGCGGTTTGGTGGCAACACCATCCGGAGTTCAAATCCCCGATCCTCCGCAGGTGAAAGGCCCTCTCCCAAATTTGGGAGAGGGCCTTTCTGATCTTCTGTGGGCACCGGGGTCGCAGTTGGTCTTCAAGGAGCGCCTGACGATACCGCCGGTGTTGCTCGTTGGTTGAGTTGGGTCGTGGACTCCGCGGACAGGTGGCGGCGCTCGCGTGGCTGCCGCTCGTTGCACATATCCGGTCGCTGCGTCAGCGGTGTCGCCGGTACTGCAGATATACGATCCCGCTGCTGGAGGCGGTGCTGGAGACCAGGTCGAGCTGGTAGGACTTGGGGACGCCGTCGAACAGCCGGGTGCCCTCGCCGGCAACGTAGGGGAACATGCTCACCTGGAGCTCGTCGATCAGGTCGAGCCGCATGAGCGACCGCCAGAGACTGACGCCGCCCCAGACCACGATGTGGCCGTCGCCGCCCAGCCTGAGCTTGTCGATCTCTTCTGCCGTGTCACCAGCGGCGACAGTGGTGTTGGCCCAGTCGGCCGTCTTCAGGGTCCGGGAGAAGACGACCTTGCGCCCGGCGTTCAGGATGTCGGCGAACGGGTGGTCGGTGGACGTTGTCATGGCCCCGGCCATGCCCTCGTAGGCGGTGCGGCCCATGACGTGCGCGTAGGCGCTCTGGAGGAAGTCGAGGTGCGCCGGGGCGTCGGGCTCACGATTCTCGGGGAGGTCGAAGCAGAACTTCCAGAACTCGGTGCCCTCGTCGGCGAGAAGGCCGTCGAGGGAGTAGTTGAACACTGTCGCTATCAGCTTCCGCATGATCAGAACTCCGTGGTCTCGGGTCGTCTGGGGACCGTGCTTGCCAGGGGCACGTGCGTGTGCCGGGCCGCAGCGCTCGCGTGGCCGGGGCGTCTGTGGCCTGTCGCTGATGCTGTAGACGGCACTGCCGCCTGAAAGTCATCGGTGCCCGGTCTACTGGCTGGTTGCGCACTCAGGTACCGGACGTCTTGGAGCAGTGCGCGGCAAGACCAGGCCGCCGCCGGTGCGCGCCGATGTCCGCCACCGGTGACGGAGGGCGCGTTCGCCTCAAGCGAGGCTCCCTGCTCGTGATGTCAGTCGCATGCCCTAGCGTGTCCGCGACGTGCCAAAGGGGGCCATCTCGCCATGGACCCGGGACAGGAGCGCTTACGTGGGCGTCTTCTTCGAGTACTACCGTGCCGCGGACCGTGCCGTGGCGATCGTTCAACCTGAGCATCCCCGTGAGACCGCCGATGCCTCGTGTGGACTTCCGGAGTTCGATGTGGTGGTGACCAAATGGATCGACCCCGGAGTGGTCCTGGGCCAGCTCGTAGCGTTCGCCGGCCAGGTCGACTATTCCGTGCGGCTGGTCGAGGTGGTCGTGCTGTATCCGCCTCCGGAGGGTGCGCCACGCAGCGACGAGGAGCGGGACGCCCTCCCCGAAGACTCCCCGTACCTGGAAGGGTCCTGCATCATGGAGCTGCCGGCGGAGGCTCGTGACATGCTCGCCGGTGTGGACGACGCCCGCCTGCCGATGCTGGCGGAGCAGTGGGCAGCCATCGAGGAGTTCTCGCACTTCACCGACGATGACGACGGTTACATGCTGTCGCTCACCAAGGAGCTTGTCGGTCTGGCACGCCGGGCGAGAGAGAACGATCAGCTGCTCTACTGCTGGGTCTCCTTTTGAGGTGCCTGGCGGCCGTGCCCGCTGCGTGCCCCGATGAGGTGGGAAGCAAGGGGGAGCCGCCGGGACGCGATCAGCGCACTGAGCTGTGTTTGTCCTGATGGGGCGGTGATCGGCCTTCGTCTTTGCGAGCAGCATGTCAGGAGTCTGATGCGCTTCGGCTCCACCTCACAGAAGGCGACGCGTCTTCAAGCGCCAGTACGGCATCGCCCCCGGCAAGTACCGCTGCCAGGGCCACTCATAGATATTTGACACGACATACATGTCGTGTAATGTAATGTCCATGAGAGACGAGATGGCCGACATGACGAGTCCGATCAAGCACGTCTCGGTGGTCAGCACCGGGACGGTGTCGATCCACCCGGAGCACGTGGCCGCCACCCGCAAGCCGATGTACTGGTGGCTGTTCACCTCGCGCCGGTGGACCCCTCCCCTGCCGATCAACGTCTACGTGATCGAGCATGAGGACGGGCTGGTGCTCTTCGACGCCGGCCAGGACCGGGCGTCGGTGACCGACCCCGGCTACTTCCCCGGTGGCATCACGGGAGTGATGTACGACCGGCTGGCCCGTTTCGACATCGGCCCGGCCGACACCCTCACCGCCCGGCTGGCCGCCGGCGGCTACGACATAGCGGACGTACACACGGTGGTGATCTCCCACCTGCATCAGGACCACATCGGCGGGCTGCGGGAGCTGACCGGCGCCGAGATCGTGGTCAGCGGCAAGGAGTGGCAGACGCTCGACGGAGCCCTGCCGGAGCTGCGGGGGCTGCTGCGCTCCCACATCGACCTGCCTGGGCTGCGCTGGCGGCACATCGAGTTCGGCGACGTCCGGGATCCCGGGCTCGCGCCCTTCACGACCGGCCACGACCTGTTCGGCGACGGCAGCCTCGTGCTGCTGCCCACCCCCGGCCACACCCCCGGGTCACTGTCGCTCCTGGTCCGCGGCCCCGGGCACCCGCCGCTGCTGATGGTCGGCGACCTGACGTACGACGCCCATCTGCTGCAGGAGGGCCACACGCCGGGAGTGGGCGAAAGGCGGCAACTGGCCGACACCACCAAGGCGATCAACTCGCTGCGGGAGCACAACCCGGGCCTGGTGATCCTGCCGGCCCACGATCCGGGAGCGGCCGCCCGGCTGGCGCCCGTGACCACGGCTCTCGCCCGGAGGCGGCAGGCGGTCGCACATGCGAGCCGCTGAAGAACTCCGCTACCTGATCCTGGCCGCGCAGCGGGAGGGCAACCGGCTGCTCGGCCAGGCGCTCAAGCCGCTCGGGATCACGCCCTCACAGGCCGAGGTCCTCCGCATCCTGGCCGACCACCGGCCCCTCACCCTCTCCGGGCTCGGCGAGCTGCTGGTCTGCGAGAGCGGCAACAGTCCCAGCCGCCTGGTCGACCGGCTCGCCACGGTGGGCCTCGTCGACCGTAAGGTGTCGGCACACGACCGCCGCCACATCGAGCTGTCCCTCACCGAGGAGGGTATGCGCCTGGCCGGGCAGATCACCGACATCGAGCACGATCTCTACCGATCCATCGACGCCGCGGCCGAAGGGCGCGACGTCGATCAGATCACCGGGTTCCTCCGGGCGTTCGTCGCCGACCTGCCGGCGGGCCAGGCACTCGCTCGCCGAATCGCCGTCGAGAAGGAGCCCGCCCATGACCGCGCACCAAGAGACGTGCAGGGCTAGTTCGCGCGGGTGACGCGGCCCAGGGCCGGGACCGGCAGCGGGCTGTGGGGCCCGTCGAGGACTCGAAGGCATCGATGTCCGTACCTTCTCCACCCGGTCGATGCCCTCGGTCAGCACGAAGCAGCCGCCGTCGGCGATGAAAGAGTTGGCGGTCAGGCGGTACTGCGCGGCCGGGTCGGACAGCCACGGGTGGACGCTGGAGAGGGGCAGGGGTACAGCGTGGTGATCGTGCAGCGGATCGTGGTCCGGTGGACCAAGCACGTGCGTGGCGCCGCGGAGGCCACGCGGCGACGCGAGATCCCCTCAACGTTCGAGCTGCCGCCGATGCCCGACGCTCCACTCGTCGTCCATGATCTGCTTGCCGAGGAGCGGACTGGATATACGCCGACCGCTGTCATCGGCGACCACACCCTTCCGGCGCAGCTCGATGGGCTGCGATTCAAGCTGTCCGGAGCAGCGGTTGAAGTAGTGCGGACCCCGGTGTGGGCCGCATATCCGACCAACCGCTTCCCTGGTCAGGTGTTCCTGCTTCAGCCCGGCGAGCATGCCCGTTACCAGGCCAATTTCCGTTTCAGCGGCTACAGCACCGCGTGGTACTACGAGCAATGGACCGTCAACATCGCCCATGAGCCGTGGCGAAGCGACGTGTTTCTGACCGAGGAGATCGACCACGACAAGGACGAACGGGTGTCCTTGTACGGCGGGCCCCGCTGACCTGCAAGCGACATCGATCTTCGATCCCCAGGTGCAGGGAGGCTCGAAGTTGCTCCTGAACCCCGCCGGGGGTTCAGAGGGCGGCACGCTCCACCCGGGGCGAGCTGGTGAAGCGGCCTCGGCGCGCGGGCCTGGAGACCGGGGACGGGCTGGAGGCGTTGTTCGACGCGACGGTGGATGGCTGCCGCGTGGTCCGGTGCGCGTGTGCTCGGATCAGTGAACGTTGCTGTGCTGGAGGGCAGTATTCCCGCCCCCCATGACGTACCCGCTGACCACCCGCTGCTCCCGGAGGAAAGGGGACGCTGCCCTTTCCTCCGTACGCGGTCCACGTCCCCTTCGGGGGTTGCGGGTCACAGGCTGCGGGCGGTGATGTCGCCGTTCGAGGTGGTGGCGTGGATGTCGAGCTCGGTCGTGCCGTCGTTCTTGAGGGCGTTGGTGATGCGGCCGTGGCTGGTGCCGGCGTCCAGGGAGGCCGAGACGCCGGGGGCGGCGGCGATCGAGATGTCGCCGGACTGGGTGTGGAGCACGACCTTGCCGCTCACGGCCTCGGCGATCCGGATGTCGCCGCGTGCGGTGCTGATCTCCGCCGGGCCGGTCAGCCGGCCGACCTCGACGTCGCCGTCGGTCGCGGTGAGGTTGAGGCTCGCGGCCTCGTCGATCTTGATCTGACGGTACGCGCCTTCGAAGGTGACGTCGCCGAGGCGGCCGACGCCGCGGAGCTCCGTGCTGGCCGCCTTGGCCTCGACCCGCGAACCGGCGGGCAGCTGGACCGTCACCTCGACGGCTCCCGAAGGGCCGAAGTACTGGTTCTTCTCCGCGGCGGTCTCGATCCGCAGGACACCGTCGGCGTATTCGACCGTGGCCTGCTCCGCCGCCTTCACGTCGCGGCTCTTCGAGGCGTCCGCGGGCCGGACCTCGACGGTGGTGTCGGCCCGGTCGGCGGCGATGAACTGGACGCGCCCCGCGGGGATGTCCAGGACGGCGGTGATCGGGGCGGAGGTGTCGAACTTCTGCATGATGTGCTCCTTGTGCGCCACGCTGTTTCTGACATCGCAAAAGCTACGTTGCATTCCAAGACTATGCAACACATGAGTTGCGAAGAATCGACGAAACACCAGGTAGACATGAGGAAATTGTTGCAACGGTCATCGAGGTTAACGCAATGACGGCCACTTGATCATTGCAATGTGTTGACGCTGAACGCTATGCTCCAAGTGTCGAGGAACACCGAGCAGCGCCATGGAGCACCCATGGGGCATGAAGGAGGACGGGATGCCGGGAGGCAGGCTCACCCAGCAGGAGCGCCAGCAGATCGCGGTGGGGCTGGCCGACGGCCTGGCCTACGCCGAGATCGCCCGCCGCCTCGACCGTCCCACCTCCACGATCACGCGTGAGGTGTCGCGGAACGGCGGCCCCACCGGCTACCGCGCCGAGTTGGCCCACCGCGCCACCCAGCAGCGCACCCAGCGACGCCGGCAGGCCGCCCCCCGAGGGCCGCAGGCGCCCCCGCAGCCGTACGGACGCGACGCCGAGGCCGTACGCGAGTACGAGGAGATGTGGACCACCGTCCTCATGCAAGGGGGCACGCCCAAGATGATGGCCCGGGTGCTGGCCTGCCTCTACACCACCGACACGGGCAGCCTCACCGCCTCCGAGCTCGTCCAGCGCCTCCAGGTCAGCCCGGCCTCCATCTCCAAGGCGATCACCTACCTGGAGAGCCAGGACCTCGTCCGCCGCGAACGCGACGAGCGCCGGCGCGAGCGCTATGTCGTCGACGACGACCTCTGGCACCAGTCGACGATCGCCAGCGGCCGATCGCTCGCGCAGGTCGTCGACCTCGCCCGGCAGGGCGTCGGCGTCCTCGGCCGCGGCACCCCGGCCGCCACCCGCCTGGAGAGCGTCGCCCGCTACCTCGACTTCGTCGGCGAGAGCCTCATCCGTGCCGCAGAACAGGCCCGCGAAATCCTCTACACCAGCACCGAAGCGGCCTCGGACGGCGCCGCCGGGGAGACAGCCGTCCCGAAGGCCGCGGCATCGCCTCAGTGAATACTGCCGTTTTCCTTCATGAATGCGCTGTAGATCAGCCTGTCGTCCGCGGAGAACGCCTCTTTGTCGAAGAACTGGAATCCGAACTCGCGGCGGACGATGTTCGTTCTGTTGTACAGCTCGTTGTCGGAATTGGACCAGGCCCCGATGAGCTGCTTGTTGTCGGCATTCTGCATCTGGAACGTGTCGCCGTCGAAGACGCCGCTCTGCACCCAGGTCTGCGCGGTCATCTTGTCGTAACTGTCGTACAGTTTGCAGGCCCCCGTCGTGTTCCGCCAGTTGAAGAAGAAGGTGGCCCCGCCGATCGTCGCATTGATCACGAGGTTGCCGACGGAGTCCTTGTACAGCGTCCAGCGCACGGCCCCGTCCGTGGTGCTCTTGGCCGCGAAGAGCCACTTGTCGTCGCCGTCCGCGGACACGTAGCAGCTGAACCCGGTGTTGTACAGGAAGCCGACGAAGGCCGTGCCGGTGGCGAACAGGGAGGAGGTCAGCCATTTGAGCGGAAGCGTCGGGTGGAGGGCGGCCAGCTCCCGGTCGAGCTTCTCCCCGTTGTCCTGCGGCTTGACCTGTGATTCCCGGAGTTCGTGCACTCGCGCGAGCACTTCGCCGCGACGCTGCATCAGTTTTTCCATGACCGGTCCTTTCGGATGGTTCGACGACGAGGAGGAACTCCAGGAGTGGGACCATGCCGACAAGGAAAAGTGACATGCTCATGAATTCCCGGCCATTCCGGCCGCGGCTAGAAATACCCGGGGCGTAGAATCGCATAACCTGGGCCGAGGTAGATACAGTTTCTCCTTCCGCGCCGTATCACCCGATCTTGGAGCGAAAAGGGCCACCACCGCCGCCGCCCGCTCGCGCACGAGGGTCCCGGATCGTGGAAGCTTTCGCTATGAACACCTCCGCCGACGACGGCTCATCGGGACGGGCAGGCTACCGGCGATCGGCAGGGTCGCCGCGTGGCGAGGCCAGGCGTCGGGAACTGCTCGATCGGATCACTGACGACATCGCGGTCAACGGGCTCGTGGACTTCTCGCTGCGGCGTGCCGCGCGGGCGGCCGGCACCACGCACAAGGTGCTGCTCTACCACTTCGAAGGCGCCGACGACCTGCTCAAGCAGGCGATACTCGCGCTGCGCGAGAAGCGGACCGTCAACGCGATGGCCGCCGCCACCGTAGGAGGCCGGACGCTGGCGGATCGGGTGCGCGCCATGTGGCCCATGATCGGCGGCGACGATCCCGGCCTGCGGGTGCTCGACCAGGCCATCGGTCTGGCGATGTACGACCCCGGCCGCTACGCGTGGCTCGGGCGGGAGGCGTCGCGGCTCTATCTGCCGTCGTTGGTGTCGCTCTGCCCGGCGGGCTGGTCGGACCGGCGCAAGTTCGAGGTCGCCGAGATGGTCCTGGGAGCGCTCCGGGGCTTCCTGGTGGAGTGGCGGACCAGCGGGGACTCCGAGGGGATCGCCGCGGGGTTCGCGGCCCTGGTCCGGGCGTTGGAACGCGAGGAGGCCGCCGGCGAGTAGCCCGCCGGCGCGGCGTAGGGCATGGACGCAATGCGAACCACATGGTTCACTTACCGCATGGAACACATGCCTGCGAAGCGTGCCAAGGTGCGCTTCGCCAACGGTGACACCGAGTGCGCCGCCTGGCACTATCCGGGGACCAACGGCGCCTGCGTGATCATGGCCGGCGGCTTCGCGGTGCCCAAGGAGCCGGCCACCGACCTGTTCGCACGGCGATTCCACGAGGCCGGCTTCAGCGTCCTCGCCTTCGACTACCGGGGTCTCGGCGAGAGCGGTGGCCGCTCGCGCCTCGTCCTGCCTGTCAGGAGCCAGCTGGCCGACTGGGATGCCGCGATCGCGTTCGCCGCGACCCTGCCGGGGGTCGATCCGGCCAGGCTCGCCCTGTGGGGCTTCTCCGCGTCCGGCGGTCACGTCATCCGCGTCGCGGCGCGCAACCCGCGGCCCGCCGCGGTGATCGCCCAGACCCCGAACGTCGGCGGCCCGGCCGCCACGCGCAGCGTGTCGAGCTTCCAGAAGCCTCTCGGGATGCTGCGCTTCACCGGCCGGGGCATCGCCGACGCCCTCGGCGCGCTCGCCGGCCGCCCGCCCTTGCTGGTTCCGCTCGCCGGCGAGCCGGGCGCCGTCGCGATGCTCACGACACCGGACGTCGGGGACGGCCCCAAGGCGCTCGATCCCGACAACAGGCACGCGCACTGGCAGCAGCGGGTCGCGGCCCGCTCCGCGCTCCGCCTCGCGTTCTACCGGCCCGGCCGCGACACGCCCCGCGTACGGTGCCCGCTGCTCGTCCTCACCTGCGACCAGGATCAGACCGCTCCCCCCGGGCCCGCCATCGAGGCGGCACGGCGAGCGCCCCGCGCCGAGCTGGTCCGCATGCCCGGCAGGCACTACGCGCCGTTCATGGAGATGCACGAGCGGGCCGTGGACGTCGAGCTGTCATTCCTGCGCCGGCACCTGCTCGATCACGCGCCCGCGGAGCCGGGCACCGGCTCCGCGCGGCACCGAGGCGGGCGGACATGAAGGACATCTCCGCGGGCTCACCCGAGCGTCCGCCACGCCCTGGCCGTCACGCCACCAGGCCCTGCTCGGCCAGCTCGGCCAGCTTCACCGTGTAGAGGCCGCCGCGCTCGGCCTTCACCTCGGTCACCTTGAGCTGCGTGCCCGGGGCGAGGATGAACTCCTCCTCGCCGGTGAAGGCGGAGAAGCTGCGGATGCCCACGGCCCGCGCCGGAAGCACCTCGAACAGCGTCCGCTTCCCCCGGCGGCCGAGGAACGCCTGTGCCACGCTCAGCTTCGACGTGCACGAGGACACGCCCCACCACGTAACGGTCCGGCCGAGCGGGTACTGCGCCCGCAGATCGAGCGACACCCCGCGCCACAGCGGCTCCTTGCGGGCGGGCAGACGCGACACGGCCGAGAACAGCAGCCGTAGATACGGGAGATAGGGGACGACCTGGGTGCGGTCCGGGTTGCGCAGGGTCGCGTTGATCTGCCGGTAGAACGCCGACTCGCAGGTGTAGAGGTACAGGGCCGCGACCTCGTCGGCGGACAGGCCGGCCTCCGCCTCCCCCGCCTGCTTCTCACCGAACCGGTGCGACTGCTCCACGTGCCAGTCGAGGCCCGGCAGCAGCTCGGCCGCCGGGGTGATGGCCTCGCGGAAGTCCATGAGCGGGGTGTCGAACACGCCGGTGATCGCGGGCAGGACCAGCCCCTCGTCCTTGACCCCGGCGAGCCGTTCCAGGTAGAGCTTGTGCAGCTCCATCGTGGAGGCGATGAACGCCCCCATCCGGTCCGCCGTGTCCGCGTCCGCCCCGGCGGCCCGCGCCGTGAGCGTGTTCCAGCCCTTGCTGGGCAGCCAGTCGATCTCGCCGGTGCCGAGCTCCCTGAGCGCCGTGTTCACCGCGGCGAAGTGGTCGCCGTCGCAGAAGATGTCGCCCTGTGCCGCGGGGTTGGGGTGGTCGATGTGCCGGACGTCCACCTCGGGGTACTTCTGCTGGAGCCGGAGGACGACCGCCTTCAGGCTGCGGGCATGGACTCCCCACCACGCGAACACCACCCCCCTGTCCTCCTCGTCGGCGTTCTGCTTGGCCTTGAGGATCTCCTCGACCAGCTTCTCGACGACCGGTCGCCAGAACGCGGTGTGCTGGTCGGTGCCCATCGCCCCGTCGCCGCTGGCGGTGAGCGCGGCGTTCAGCAGCAGCACGCCCTGCGTGAGCATCGCCTGGAACCACTCGGGCGGCTGCACGGTGTCGTGCTTCTTCAGGAGGGCACGGATGTCGGCGATCGGCGTCTTCTTGGGGATGCCGTGCTTCCACATCGCCGCCGCCTTGATGATGCAGCGGATGGTGATGACCTTGCCGAACTGGCTGTCGGCCCAGTCGTGGAAGGTGTTGTCGAACATGGCGATGCCGGTGGCGCTCTCCGCCCGCGGGTACGGGTTCTGGCCGAAGACGACGACCTTCCACTTGTGCGGCGGGTTGGGCTTGAGCGCCTGGAAGGTCAGCTCGCGGACGGGTACGACGTTCGGGCTGCGGCCCGGGCCGATGAACGTGGCCGCGGCCGGCCGCGCCTCGATGACCGGCTTCAGGAGCGGCAGCCACGGCTCGCCGCCGCCCTTGAACAGCTCGGCGAGGGCCAGCGGGTCATCCGGGCCGGGCGGGGTCGGCTGGGCGGCGGCGTCGGTGTCGCGCATGGGGGCTCCTGGCTGGGCGGGCGTGCCGGCGGCGGCACGGATGGTCGAGGTGGGGGAATTGTGCCGGGTGAAGATCCCGTATGCGAGATCGTCGTCAAGATCTCGTTCGCCTCCGAGGGGCGATATCTTCGCAGGTGCCGCAGACATCCTTCCCCCGCGACCGGAGTGAGCCATGACCGTCCAGCCCATGAAGCCGCCGCTCGAAGTAGTGCTGGCGGACGTCAACGCGGAGGTGGTGAAGACGTGGCGTTCGGCCTTCGCCGACACCCCTGAGATCCAGATCCTCCAGGGATCGATCCTCGACCAGCACGTCGACGCCTGGGTCAGCCCGACGAACTCCCGCGGTCGGATGGACGGCGGGGTCGACGCGGTCATCAAGAAGTACCTCGGGGCGGGGATCCAGCTGCGCGTCCAGCGGGCGATCCGCGACCGGTTCGGGGGGTCCCTGCCGGTCGGCAGCGCCGTCTGCGTTCCGTCGGGGGCGGTCAACCCCAAGTTCCTGATCTCGACGCCGACCATGGAGGAGTCGTCGCAGGACGTGAGTGAGACGCTGAACGTGGCTCTGGCGTGCGCCGCCGCGTTCCAGGCCATCCACATGCAGAACGAGAAGGAGCCGGGCAGCATCGCGTCGGTGGCGCTGGTCGGCATGGGCGCGGCGACGGGCCGGGTGCCGGCGAGGGTGTGCGCCAACCTGATGTGGACGGGCTACACCCTGTTCAACGACTATTCCTTCCAGGACTTCGACGACCTGCGTAAGACGATCCGCGAGCAGCTCGACGACATCGAGAGCCGCCCCGAGGAGGAGCGGGTGCGGATCGAGCCGCCCCGATCCCGCGGCTGACGCTGTGAGACCGGGCGGTCCGACCGCCCGGCCGTCCTGAGGCGCGGCCCCCTCGGCACGGCCCCGTCCGTGAATCCGAAAGCGGGCTTCGGCGGAGTAAGGGTGTACGCCGTCGAAGGGACACCCGCCGCATGACCGCCCCACCGGAACCTTCCATCCCACCATTCCGTGCCCGTCGAACGGCTCCGCCTCCTGCCGGAGCGGCCACCGGGCAGCCGGATCGGGCGGGGAGGCCGGGTTGCGCGTCCATCTAGTGCTCGCGGCCAAGCGCGCGGGTGTCCCGGTGCCGTCCGTGGCTCTCGAAGCGGCGCGGGAGGCGATCACGCGTGCCTTCCCGGTGCCGGCCGAGACCGTCAGGTCGGCCGGATGGCGGTCGGCCGCCGGTGACACGGCGTTGCTGTCCTGGTCCAACGAGCCGGAGGGGCACGGGCTGCCGCTCGTGTGCTCGGGCGGCGGCCGGCTGATGGGCCTCACCGGGCATCTGGCCGAGCCCGCCGAGGTGGAGCGGCTGCTGGCCGCTCCCCGGCTGGGGGAGGCGGCGGTCCGTACCGGCGGCGTCTTCTCGGTCTTCCGGGCCGGCGAGGGGGAGGTGGGCGCGGCCACGGGACTCACCCGGGCGTGCCCCGTCTTCTACGCCGAGACCTCGGACGTCCATGTCGTCGGCAGCCGGGCGCTGCTCGTCCACCTGGTGGCCAGGGCGGCCGAGACGGCGTCGAGCCGGCCGGAGATCGCCTGGGATCTGCCGGCGTTGGAGTCGATGGTCCGCGCCGGGTACTTCCTGTCCGACGAGACGCCGTTCCACGGGGTCGGCGCGCTGCCGCCCGCCGCCGAGATCAGGATCACCGCCGGTCGCCGTGCCGTCACCGAGGCGCCGCTCCCCGAGGCACGCCCGGCACCCGCCTCCAGGCGGGCGACGCGCGCCCAGGTCGACGAGCTCGCCGACGCGCTGCTCGCCGCCGTGCGGCCGCTGCGCAACACCACCGAGCCGGTACGTCTGTCGCTCACCGGGGGCCGCGACAGCCGTCTCCTCGCCGCGCTGCTGCACAAGGCGGACATCCCGTTCGTGACATCGACCTCGGGGCACGACGACCACCCCGATGTGGTGATCGCCGGGCACGTCGCGGAGGTGCTCGGCGTCCAGCACCGCGTCACCCGGCCGAAACGGTCCGAGGGCGGCACGGAGCTGATCGTCCCGCATCCCCGCGTTCGCACGCACAACGCGCTGTTCGCCTGCGAGGGCCTGATCTCGGCGTACGAGAACATCCCCGGCGGCACGCGGTTCGACCCCACGCCCCGGATGTCCGGCCACGGCGGGGAGATCCTGCGGGGCGGCTTCCTGCAGAACCAGGCGGACCTGGACGCCAAGGCCGTCAGGCGCAGGGTGGACGGCCTCTTCGGCAGGAACGCCGACCTGCTGACCAGGGAGGCCAGGGAGCACGGCCGCGCCCTGGCGTCCCCGTGGCTGGACCGCTGCCGGGAGGACGGCGCGAGCGTGCTGGACCGGCTGTACCTGACGTACCGCGTGGGCCGGTGGCACGCCGCGTCCCGCGCGTCGTTGCTGCGCGGCCAGAACCCCGTCCCGCCGTTCCTCGACAACCTGGTCGTACGGACCGCGCTGAGCATGGATCCGCTGTGGCGGCGTTCCGAGGCGCTCATCCACGGGGTGATCGGCGCCTTCGCACCCCGGTTACGGGACGTCCCCGTGGAGGGCAGGCCGTGGCGGTTCACGACCGAGGAGGCGCCGCGCCGCGGCCTGATGGACCGGCTCCGGCCGCCGAGAGCCCAGGCCGTGCCGGCCGGCGGTCCCGCCCCGGCCGGCAAGCCCTGGAACTGGCGGACGAAGCCCTCTCAGGAGCTGGTCGACCTGATGTCCGCGGGCATCCTCGACGCGCGTGGAGCGCTGAAGGGCGACGGGCTCGCGAGCGTCGTCGACGAGGACGCCGTGGCGCGGCTGCCGGAGTCCCGGATGGACGTCCTGTGGCATCTGTACACGGTCTCGGTGATGCTGACGGACGCCTTCTCCACGCCCGCTCCTCCCGATCTTCCCCTTGTGCACGTTCCCGTGCCGGGCTCCCCGCCCGAGCGTCACCGGTCGTGACGGCCGGGACGTGCCCCCACCAGGCCCGGACGGGCCCGCACCAGCCCCGGACGTGCGCGCACCAGGACGACGCCGACCGCGAGCGCCGTGGCCAGGCAGACAGGGGTGTAGAGGAACAGGTTCAGCCGGTGGAACGCGCTCGCGGTGTCCGTGCCGAGGCCGAAGGCCCATGCCAGCCCGAGCTCCCCGCGCACCAGCACACCGGCGCCCACGGCCAGCGTCACCGCCCTGGCCACCCACCCGCCCCGGCCGCCGGAGGCCGCCGCCACCGACAGGGCCGCCAAGCTCAGCAGGAGGACGAGCGGCAGCAGCACCCGGGCGGTGAAGGGCACCTCGACGTCGAGGACGGCCAGCGACAGCGCGCGGGGGTCGGCGACGGGCCGGATCAGCCAGAACAGGTGGACCAGTGCGTCGAGAAGCAGGACGGCGGCCGCGAACGCGCCGGGACGTGAGATGTTCATGCCCTCCAGGAGGCGGCGAACTTCCCGATGGTTCCATGGAACCTTCTGCCCCCGCGCCGCCTCTGGAAGGACATGAACTGGCCTGTTGCCGACCTGGACCCGGTGCGCCGGCTGCGCGTGCTCGCCGCCGGCGTCCCCGGCGCGCGTGTCGCCGAGCGGATGCTTCCCGCCCCCTTCGAGCTGGTCTGGGAGGTGGTGAGCGACCTGGAACGCGAGTTCGGCACCTTCGAGCCCGACATGCGGCGGCTGCGGATCGTCGCGGACGACGGAGGCGGGCGGCTGGTGGCCGAGGCCCGCAGCAGGTACGGCATGCGTGCCCGCTTCGACGTGGACCTGCGGCCCGGCTGGTGCTGGATGCAGAGCAGGTTCCTGCTCGTCGGCCTGGCCGCGACCGCCGTTCCGGAAGGCACGCTGGTGGCGCAGACCGGCGGCGTCCGCGTGCCGGGACGTGCCGCGCTGGTGCCCCTGGGCGTCAGGGCGGCCGGGGAGAAGGCCCTCGCCCGGCTGGCCGCGCGGATCGCCGAGCGTGCCCGATGACCGCGGCGCTCGTCCTGGCCGCTCAGCGCGGGGACGCGATGGCGATGAACGACCTGCTCAGCGAGCTGACGCCGTACCTCGGCCGGATCTGCGGCCCGATCGCGCTGGACAGCGGGCAGGACGCGGTGCAGGAGGCGTTGATCGCCGTCTTCCGCAACCTGCGCGCGCTGCGCGAGCCCGACGCGCTGTACGGCTGGGCGCGGGCGATAGCCGTAAGAGAGGCCGTCAGGATCGCCAGGCGCGACAACCGGATCGGCCCCGCGGAGCCGGGCGACCTGCCGTCGCGCCAGGACGTGGAGCATGCGGTGGACATCCGCGACGTCCTGGAACGGCTCACGCCCGAGCACCGCGCCGTGCTGGTGCTCCGCGATGTCGAAGGGCTCGACGAGGCCACCGCGGCCAGGCTGCTGGAGGTGCCGGTGGGCACGGTCAAGTCCCGGCTGGCGCGGGCCCGGCTGAGCTTCCGCAGGGCCTGGCAGTCGTGAGGGAACCTCGGCGGGTCCGCCGTCCTCTTCCGGTCGGACATCCACCGATTGGAGGGCACCGATGCGAACCCGCACCCTCGTGGTCCTGGCCACGACTCTCACGCTGCTCGTCTGCGCGGCCCTGTACGGCGCCTACGGCTACCGCCCGGCGCGGCAGAGCGGGTACCGGCCCGCCTACCCCGAGCACGCGCAGTTCCTGGAGACGCCGCTGGCCCGGTTCCACTACGTCAAGCAGGGCACCGGATCGCCGGTGGTGCTGCTGTCCCCCGGGGCCTCCTGGGTGTACGGCTGGCGCCGGCAACTGCCCGAGCTGGCCCGCGAGCACACCGTCTACGTGGTGGATCTGCCGGGTCAGGGCTTCACCACCCTGAAGGACCGCGGCTTCACCTGGGACCTGGACGGGATGACCGAGGCGATCGGCGCCTTCCTCGACGCGGCGGGCATCGAGCGCCCGGCGCTGGGCGGTCTGTCGTGGAGCGGCGGGTGGGCGCTGGCCTACGCGCAGCGGCATCCCGGGTGCGTGGCCGGCCTGCTCCTGCTGGCGCCCTCGGGCGCGGCCACCCGCGACACCTGGGTCTACGAGATCATGAAATATCCCGTCATCGGGGAGCTGTGGAACAACTGGTTCTACGCGGACAGGTCGAGCTCGCTGGAAGCGCTCAAGCGCATCCACGTCCACCAGGACCAGGTGACGAAGGAGGACGTGGACGCCTTCTGGGCGCCCGGCACCCTGGACGACAACCTGGAGAGCCAGTACCTGCTCGAACGCGGCCTCGACTGGCGCGAGACCATCGCCGCCATGCCCCGCACGACCACGCCCGCCCTGGTGGTCTGGGGCCGGCAGGACACGGTCAACCCCGTCGGCCAGGCGCGCGAGTTCCGCCGGCTCATGCCCGGCGCCCGGGTCCACGAGCTGGACGGTTGCGGACACGCCCTCACCACCGACTGCCCCCGGCAGGTCAACCGGCTCCTGGCGGACTTCCTGGCCTCCATGTGAGGGCGTTCGCGGGGCGGCGACCCGGCTCTCCGTCGGAACACACCGGGCGGATGGGACAGAATCGGTGCCGTGCAGTTCGGAATCCTCGGGTCGCTTGAGGTGCGGACGGCCACCGGTGAGGCGGTCGCCGTGGGTGGGCCGCGCCCTCGGGCGCTGCTCGCGTTGCTGCTGCTCGACGCCGGGCGGCTGGTCGGCGTGGAGCGGCTCATCGACGGCCAGTACGGCGACGACCCGCCCGCCGGGGCGGCCAACGCCATCCAGGCCCACGTCTCCCGGCTGCGCCGGAACCTGCCGGCCGGGCTGGTGGAGTTCCACGGCGCCGGGTACCGGCTGGCGGTGGAGCCGGAGGACGTGGACGCGCACCGGTTCGAGCGGCTGGCCAGGGACGGGCGGAGGCTGCTGGCCGCGGGGCAGCACGAGCCGGCCGCCCGGGTGCTGAAGGAGGCGCTGGCCCTGTGGCGCGGGCCCGCGCTGGCCGACGTGGCCGACGCGCCGTTCGCCCCGCCGCAGGCGGCGCGGCTGGAGGAGGCGCGGCTGGCGGCCAGGGAGGACCTGGCGGAGGCCGAGCTGGCCCTGCCCGGCGGGACCTCGGTCGCCGAGCTGCGCGAGCTGGTGGCGGCCCACCCGCTGCGCGAGCGGCTGCGCGGTCAGCTCATGCGGGCGCTGCACGCGTCCGGGCAGCAGGCCGCCGCGCTGGCGGTCTACGACGAGGTACGCCGGCTGCTGGCCGACGAGCTGGGGACCGACCCGGCGCCGGAGCTGGCGGCGCTGCACCTGGCGATCCTGCGCGGCGAGGGCCGGAAGGAGCAGACTCCCCGGCGGCGAGTGCCCGCCCCGCTCAACCGGCTCATCGGCCGGGAGGAGGAGCTGGCCAGGATCGCCGCGCTCGGCGACGCCAGGCTGGTCACCGTCGTCGGCCCCGGCGGCACGGGCAAGACGCGGCTCGCCGTCGAGGCCGTCCACCGGGCGGCTCCGGGTCGGGAGGCGGTGTTCGCCGATCTGTCGTCGGTCGACGACGAGCTGCAGGTGGCCCCGGCCGTGCTGGGCGCGCTCGGGCTGCGCGAGGCCGGGCTGCAGGCGCCCGCACTGGACCGTCCGGACCCGGCGGACCGCCTCGTCGCCGCCCTCGCCGACCAGTCGCTGCTGCTCGTGCTCGACAACTGCGAGCACGTGGTGGCCGCGGCCGCCGAGCTGGTCCGGCGGCTGCTGGACGCCTGCCCCGGCGTCGCGGTCATGGCGACCAGCCAGGAGCCGCTCGGCCTCACCGGCGAGATGCTGGTCCCCCTCGCGCCGCTCGCCGTGCCGCCGCCGGGCACCGATCCCGCCGACGCCTTCGCCTACCCGGCCGTACGGCTGTTCGCCGAGCGGGCCGCCGCCGTCCGGCCCGGGTTCGCGGCCGGCCCCGAGGTCGCGGCCGCCTGCGCCGAGATCTGCGCCACCCTGGACGGCCTGCCGCTGGCCATCGAGCTGGCGGCGGCGCGGCTGCGCACGTTCACCCCGGCGGAGATCGCCGCCCGGCTGAACGAGCACGGCCGCTTCACGCTGCTCTCCCGCGGCGACCGGACGGCGGCGGCCAGGCACCGCACCCTGCACGCCGTGGTCGAGTGGAGCTGGAGCCTGCTCACCCCGGAGGAGCAGGAGGTGGCGAGGCGGTTCTCGGTGTTCGCGGGGGGCGCGTCGCTGGAGGCGGCCGAGTCCGTCTGCGGTGACGGCGACGTGCTGGCCGACCTGGTCGACAAGTCGCTCGTCGAGGCCGACGGCGGACGGTATCGGATGTTCGACACCATCCGCCTGTTCTGCGCCGAGCGGCTGGCCGAGGCGGGAGAGCAGCGGCGGACCCGCGACGCGCACGCCGCCTGGTTCCTCGCCCTGGCCCGGGAGGCCGACCCGTGGCTGCGACGGGCCGAGCAGCTCGACTGGCTGGCCAGGCTCTCCGCGGAGTACGACAACCTGCGGACCGCGCTCCGGCACACCGTCGAGGACGATCCGGAGACGGCGTCGCGGCTGGTCGCGGCCCTGGCGGCGTACTCGTGGCTGAGCGGGCGGCGCGGGCAGATCACCTCGTCCGCGGCGCGGCTGCTCGGCCGGATCGGCGGCGAGCCCGTCGCGGGGCTGGAGGAGGAGTACGTCCTGTGCGTGCTGCAGGCCGTGCCGGACGTGTCCCCCGAGCAGTGGGCGCGGGCCACGGACATCATGACGACGGTGGACGGCGAGCTGCGCCACCCGTTCCTGGCCGCGCTCTGGGGGATGACGGCGGGCCCGGCCGAGGCGGAGACCACCCGGCGGCGCGGACGGCTGCTCGGCTCCGACCCGTGGAGCCAGGCCGTGTCCATGCTGGGAGAGGCGCTGATCCTCCTGCTCGGCGGCCGGGTGGCCGAGAGCGAGCACCTGCTGGAGGAGACGCTGGCCCGCTTCCGCGCCGCCGGTGAGCGCTGGGGGATGGCGCAGGCCCTCGAATGGCTGGCGCTGATCGTGAGCCGGCGCGGCGACTGGGCGGGCGCCAGGCGGCTCTGGGGTCAGGCCGTCGACCTGCACGAGCAGCTCGGCGCGGCGGAGGAGCTGGTGGACGTGCTCTGCCGCAGGTCGGCGGGGCTGATGCGGGAGGGCGACCTGGACGGGGCCCGCGCCGACCTCGAACGCGCCACCGAGCTGGCCCGCCGGACGGGCACGTCGCGCGCGGTGCCGGCGCTGGACCTGGCGTGGGGCGACCTGGCCCGGTTCTCGGGTGAGCACGACGAGGCACGGGCCCGCTACACCGCCGTGCTGGAGGCCGCCGTTCCCGGTTCGTACGTGACCGAGGGCCTCAGGCCGTTCGCGTGCACCGCGCTCGGCCGGCTGGCCGAGGTCGAGGAGGACCGCGCCGAGGTCAGGCGCAGGCACGGCGAGGCGCTGGAGCTGGCGCGCACGGTGGTGCCGGCGGACGCGGCCGAGATCGCCGAGGGCAACGCGGGGCTGGCGCTGCTCGAAGGTGCGGCCGAGCGGGCGGCGTACCTGCTGGGGGTGGGTGCGGCGCTGCGCGGAACGACCGTCACAGGCGATCGGGACGTCGCCAGGGTCGCCGCGGGGGCGACCGAGCGGCTGGGCGCGGACGCGTTCGCCGCGCACTTCGCCAAGGGCGCCGCGCTGAGCGGCGAGGAGGCGCTGTCAGCCCTCGTGGGCTGAGGGGTCGTACTGTCAGCCGGTTGTCCCCGGGGTGTCAGCGCGCTCCGCGAGAGTCGTGGACATGCAGAACACGAACGTCCTCATCTCCGGTGCCAGCATCGGCGGCCCCGCCCTCGGCTACTGGCTCGCCCGCTACGGCTTCCGCGTCACGATCGTCGAGAAGGCCCCCGTCCTGCGCCCCGGCGGCCAGGCCGTCGACTTCAAGGGCGACGTCCACCTGACGGTCCTGCGCCGCATGGGCATCCTGGACGACGTGCGCCGCCTGCAGACCGGCGGCACCGACCAGACCTTCGTCGACAGGCGCGGCCGGGCGCTCGGGGTGATGCCCGGCGAGTTCAGCGGCGGCGAGCTGGAGATCGCCCGCGGCGACCTGGCTCGCCTGGTCTACGACAGGAGCGTCGAGGCAGGCTGCGCGTACGTCTTCGGCGACTCGATCACCTCGCTCACCGAGACCCCCGGCGGGGTGCACGTCACGTTCGAGCGCTCGGCTCCGCGCACGTTCGACCTGGTGATCGGGGCCGACGGCATCCACTCGAACGTCCGGCGCCTGGTCTTCGGCCCCGAGTCGGACTACGTCGAGTTCCTCGGCCACTACTACGCATTGGCCGAGGTGCCCGAGCGGTTCGGCGCGGAGGCGCAGATCTACAACGAGCCGGGCAGGATGGTCGCCGCCGGCGGCCCCAAGGCGTCGGCCTTCTTCGTCTTCTCCTCTCCGCGCCTCGACTACGACCGCTACGACACCGAGGCGATGAAGCGGATCGTCCTCGACGCCTACGCCGGGATGGGCTGGCGGACGCCCGAGGTCCTGGACGCGGTGCGCCGCACCGGCGACTTCTACCTCGACTCGATCAGCCGGGTGAAGATCGACCGCTACTCCCAGGGACGGGTGGCGTTGCTGGGCGACGCGGCCTACGCCAACACGCTGGGCGGGTTCGGGTCCGGGCTGGCGCTGGTGGGGGCGTACGTGCTGGCGGGCGAGCTGGCGGTGGCCGGCGGCGACCATCGGGTGGCGTTCCGGCGCTACGAGGAGGGCTTCCGCGAGTACGCCAAGGTCTCCGAGAAGGGCAACGCCGGTCCGTGGCTGGCGCCCCCGTCGAACGCCCGCATCCGGATGCGCAACTGGACGTTCAAGGTGGGCTTCATGCTCAAGCTCATGATGAAGATGACGGACGACTTCGCCGGGAACATCACCCTGAAGGACTACTCGTCGCTGCTCAGCGACGTGACCGGGTGACCGGCGCCGCGAGGGCGGCGAATGGTGACTTTTCCGATCTTTGGGCTCCCGCCATTCCCTGTGGGGAATTGCCCGATGTCATGGCTCGCCGGGACGATCGCCACGTAGCCGAAGCTTGCGGAAGGACGTGCCATGAGGAGCTATCACCTGCGGCCGGGACGCGGTCTCGCCGGGCTGACCATCGAGGAGCGGGACGAGCCCGCGCCGGGACGCGGGCAGGTCGTGGTCAGGATCCGCGCGAACGGGCTGGGCTTCCGCGACCTGTTGGTGCTGGCGAACGACTACCCGCTGCCGATCACTCCCGGCGTCGTGCCCGGCTGCGAGGGCGTGGGCGACGTCGTGGCTGTCGGCGAGGACGTGACCCGGGTCAGGCCGGGCGACCGGGTGGCGGCCACCGTGTTCCCGCGCTGGCTGGACGGGCCGTTCCAGATGGAGAACGCCGCCCAGCTCGGCACCATGACCGACGGAGTGCTGACCGAGTACGCGGTGCTGGGCGAGGACGGCGTGGTGCCCGTCCCCGAGCACCTGTCGTACGAGGAGGCGGCGGCGCTGCCGCTGGCGGCCGTGACCGCGTGGAACGCGCTGAACTCCGGCGGCGCCCCGCGGCCGGGCCAGACCGTGCTGACGCTCGGCTCGGGCGGGGTGTCGCTGTTCACGCTGATGTTCGCCAAGCTGGCCGGCGCCCGGGTGATCGTGACGACGTCCGGCCCGGACAAGGCGGAGCGGCTGCGGAAGCTCGGCGCCGACGAGGTGATCGACTACCGGGCGAACCCCTCGTGGTCGGAGGAGGTCCGCGCGCTCACCGGCGGCCTGGGCGCCGACCGCGTCGTGGATCCGGCGGGGCCGCTGGAGCAGTCGTTGAAGTCGGTGGCGTTCGGCGGCGAGGTGGCGTTCGTCGGCTACCGGCTGTCCGGCGCCGAGGGGGCCAGGCCGGTCGACCCGGCGCTGCTGTTCGGGGCGGGCGCGGTGCTGCGCGGGGTGGCGACGGGCAGCCGGGCCCACTTCCTCCAGGTCGGTCGCGCGGTGGCCACGCACCGGCTGCGTCCCGTGATCGACCGGGTGTTCCCGTTCGAGGACGTCCACGAGGCGTACCGCTACTGCGAGGCGGGCGGCGGCTTCGGCAAGGTCGTCATCAGCCACGGCTGAGAGCCACCGGGGCTCCCAGCCGTGAGCTCGTCAGCGGATGCGCTCGTCAGCAGGCGGAGCGGTCCGTGGCCGTGCCCGTCTCGCAGGCGGAGCGCTGGACGCGGCCGCGGAGCCGGGCCAGCGGCGAGTCGCCGGCGGACCTGAGCTGCGGGGCGGCGCCCGTGGCCGTGGACCGCGGCGTGGCCGCCGTCGAGCTGGGCCGGCCGGAGGGCGAGGCACCCGTGCTCGTGGGCGTGGGCGACGTGGACGTCGGCGTGGACGTGGGCGTGGGTTGCGCGGTCTGCTCGCCGCCGTCCCCGAGGAGCTGGGCGGCGCGGTTCTCGTCCGTGAGCGGGGCGACCAGCGCCGCGCCCGGCTTCTCCTCGATGAACACACCCTGCCCGATCGGGATGTGCACGGACGCCTGGTACGCCTGCGCCTGCGGCGACGCGGCCCGGCGCTTGGCCCGGGACAGGGCGCTGTCCACGTAGAACAGCCCGCGGCCGGCCGTGCCGATCGACTGGCGGAGGCCGTCGAGCGTGGTGCCGGTGGGCTGCTCGACCCGCAGCCGGATCTGCCCGCCGGTGTAGCCGCGGCCGAGCTTGCCGGCGAGGACCTTGTCGACCTTGACCACGACGCTGGCCCAGCGGATCGCCGCCTCCGCGCTCTCGTACGGCACGACCCGAGGCGTCGGCGAGTCGTCGCCCGAGGCGTAGGCGATGCCGGGCTCGACGCCGACGACCGTGCCCTCCACCAGCGCGGCGGCCGGGCGGAACGTGCCGGACGGCCGGGCGCCGGGCGTGATGTCGTCGAGCGAGTCGAACAGGTACTGACCTGTCCCGCCGGCGTCGGTGTGGAGCTGGGACCAGAAGGACCGCTCGGGCTGCCGCTGGGCGGCGCTCTGCTGGGCCGCGCATCCGGCGGTGGAGGCGACGGCGACGGCTGCGACGGTGGTGAGGAGCTTGAGGTTTCGCATCCTGGTCTCCTAGTAGCGGCCGTTGATGTGGGCGACGTCGTGCGCGCTGTACTTGAGGATCTTGTGCGCGCCGGTCTTCAGGCAGGACGTCGACTCGGTGGAGTGGTCGAGGCCGACCGTGTGCCCGATCTCGTGGCACGCCAGGGCCTGGCGCTGGGTCGCGGTCATCCAGTCGATGTCACGCAGGTCGTAGCGGACCTCGTACTGGTCGCAGCGCCACGGCTGGCCGCTGGTGGCCGGGGCGATGGTCTTGACGCACTTCGAGTACGCGAACAGGTTGTAGCCCGTGCTGGAGCCGTCCCAGTCGAGGTCCCAGGCGTCGACGTAGTAGCGGTCGAACGACTCGACGTCGGTGCTCGGGTCGGGCGTGGTGTCGGCCGCCACGGTCATGTCGGTCTGGGCGTCCAGGTTCAGCAGGGCGGCCTTCACCGCGGTGCGGGTGCGGGTCTCCAGGGACGCGTAGTTGTACCAGTGCTTGCCGTTGTCGGCGAAGGGACAGCAGCCGTTGGCGGAGCCGAAGCCGTTCGCGCTGGCCGGGGACGCGGCGACGGTGGTGACCGCGGCCGCGAGGATGATCGCTGGGAGGAGCTTTCGGTATGACATGTGATCCAGAAATTGGAGGAGAAGGGTGTCCGCTATCTTGCCGGGTGCATAAGAGGGGATCAAACCGGTGTATCCCCCTTTGTCGGCCCTAGGCTGTGCGCTGTGACATCCGGGCGTACGGTCATCGACGGCCGCTTCGAGCTGGTCGGGCGGTTGGGCAGCGGCGGCATGGGCACGGTGTGGCGTGCCTACGACCTGGCCCTGCAACGCGAGGTCGCGCTCAAGGAGGTCCGCCCGTCCGACTCCCCCGACCCGGACTCCAGCCGGGCCCGCATGATGCGCGAACGGGTGCTGCGCGAGGCTCGGGCCCTGGCCCGGCTCGACCATCCGAACGTGGTGACCATCCACCACATCGTGGACACGCCGGCCCTGGCGCACCCGTGGATCGTCATGGAGCTGGTACGCGGCCGGTCACTGGCCGACCGGCTGGCCCAGGGGCCGATGACGGCCGCCGAGGCGGCGTGGCTGGGGCGCGGGATCCTGGCCGCGTTACGCACCGCCCACGAGGCGGGGATCCGCCATCGCGACGTGAAACCGGCGAACGTCCTGCTGCGTCCCGACGGCAGCCCGGTGCTGACCGACTTCGGCATCGCGGCCATGCTCGACTCCCCCGGACTCACGGCCAGCGGCGACGTCGTGGGCTCCCCCGAGTACATCGCGCCGGAACGGCTGCGCGGCCACGAGGGCGATCCCGCCTCGGATCTGTGGTCGCTGGGCATGCTGCTGTACGTGGCGGTGGAGGGCCGCCACCCGCTGCGCCGCGACACCCCGATCGCCACGCTCGCGGCCGTCATGAACGCCCAGGTGCCGCCGGCGCTCCGGGCGGGGCCGCTGGAGAACGTGCTGCGGGCCCTGCTGACACCCGACCCGGCCGCGCGCCCACCGGTGGCGGAGCTCGACCGGATGCTGGCCCAGGCGGCGGAGCAGGCGGCCGGCCATCCCGCGAGCGCGGGGCCGGCCACGCCGCAGGCTCCCCGCCCCGCGTTCCCGACCGGCCCGCAGCACCCCTACGCGGCCCTGCCCACGGGCCCGGTGCGCAAGCGCTCCGCCGGGCGCCGGGCGGCGACGATCGCCGGCGTGGCCGCCGTCGGCGGCATCATCACCGCCGGTCTGATCGTCGTCCCCCGGCTGCAGGGCCAAGCCTCCCTCACGGTCTCGCGGACGACATCCCCGACCGGGATCACCACCGAGGAGGACCAGCCCCTCGACCCTGCCGAGACGGAGCCCGCCGAGGAGGAGAAGGCGGCGAACCTGACGACGCCCGCCGGCGTCCGCACCGCCATCGCGGCCCTGGAGAAGGCGTCGGGCGGCACCGGCTTCTTCCGGCTCGTCCTGTACGAGGGTTACGCGATCGCCGATGCCCCGGTACGCACCAGGAAGGGCGTGTACGACCGCTTCACCTACCGGGACGGCCAGGTGAGCCGGACCGCCGGAGGCACGATCACCCCGGGCCAGAAGGCGGCCACCCTCAGGTCGTTCGACTGGGCCGTCCTCCCGAGCCTGCGCCGCACGGCCGACCGCCGGCTCGGCATCGCGAAGCCGACCATGCGGTACGTGATCGCCGAAGGCGCCTCGCCGTTCGCGGGCAACCAGCCGGCCCTCATGTACTACGTCGTCGACGACTACGGCGCCGCGTACCTGTTGGCGAACGCGAAGGGCAAGATCCTCAAGCTGATGCCGCAGAGCGGCGGCTGACCAGGGGTGGTCGCCGGCCGTGGCGGCGACGGGATCAGCGGCCGAACCTCCAGCCCGGGGGGAAGATGAGAGCCCGCAGGCCGTGGCCCTCGACCTTGCTCGCCCACTCCTCCGGCGTCGTCATGATGTCGCCGTCGCCGTCCACGGCGCTCTTGACCGGCGTGTAGCCGAACCCCGAGCCGAACAGCCGCGCCACCAGCTCGCCGCCCCGCGTGGCGGGACCGGGCAGGCCCAGCTTGGCCAGGTCGTAGCCGAGGACGTAGCCGGTGTTCCCGGCGACGATCCCCCCGAACTCGTGGGCGTTCTCACCCGCAGACCTCGTCGGCCGGCCGTGGGCGGCGTCGCTCATCGCGTCCAGCGTGAGCGCTCCGGCGGCGTAGGCGGGGCCGTCGATGGCGGCGTAGTTGAGCGTGGTCAGCACGTACTTCGGCAGGCAGATCTGCAGGATGCGGCCGACGTTCATCCCGAAGACGGCCTTGGCGGTCTGGGCCAGCTTCACCAGCCGCGCCATCTGGGCGGCGGCCATCGCCTGCGCCACGCCGTACAGCATGGTCGTGAACGGCTGGAAGCAGACCAGCCACAGGAGCTGCACGATGGCCTTGTCCAGCTCGGCGAGCTGCTTACGCACGGCCTCCACCAGGTCGGCGTACGCGTCGCAGCCGGCGGCGATCACCCGGCAGTCCTTGGCGAAGGCGGCCGGGAAGCCCATGATCCGCAGGATGTAGAGCCGGGCGAAGGCGTCCACCCCCTCGCCGCCGTTGTTGTTCCACACCGAGGCGGCGGCATGGTCGGCCATGCCGGCGGCTCCACCGGTGTCGCCGTTCGCGGGAGGCGGCTCGGGGCCGTTCAGGTCGTCGGCCAGCGCGCGGAAGGCGGCGGCGGCCTTGCGCAGCTCCGCCGGGTCGATCTCCGGCGCGGTGACGCCCGCGTAGACGCGCAGGGCGACCATCGTCCCGGCGGAGGCCAGGAGCAGGGTCGTCATCAGCGGGACGGGCGACAGGACCCTGGCCCCGTTCAGGGCCGTCGGCGACAGCATCGGCCTGACGGGGATCACGACCCGTCCTCCGGCCACGTGTAGACCGGCACGTCCGCGAGCTTGATGTCGTCGGCGATGCCCCAGTCGACGACGGCCACGTTGCGGCCCATGGTCACGATGCCGTCGGCGATGTCCGCGTACACGGTCGCGAAGTCCTCGATCATGCGCAGCATCTCGTCGCGCTTCGGCTGGTACCACTCGACGAACGCCTTGTCGGCCGCCTCGTTCACCGGCCAGCCGCCCAGCGCCCCCAGCGCGTTGGCGGCCTTCCGCACGGCCTGCAGCACGGCCGCGGAGGCGTCGTCGAAGGCGGGCGCGGCACGCTGCCTGAGCTGGTCGTGGTCGATGTCGAGGGCGGGCCGCGACGGCCCGTCAGAAGGAGGCTCTGCCATCGCTCACCACTGGTCGAACGGACGGGATGGTCATGCGGCCATGCTCACTATGTGAGATGTCCGGTGCGTCTCCCTGTCGTTACGATCACATCTACGCTTTCCGACATCCGGCGTTCACCGGCTGTTCGCCCCAGGGCCGCGGGCCGGCCCCTCCCCGAGCCGGCCCGCGGACGGGGCCCGGTCACCTGCCGGACGGGTGGTGGTCGCGGTTGCGGTCGTCGTCGCGCGTCACGGTGAACTCGGCCGTCGTCACCCGGCCGGCGACCGTCACGCCCACCCTGTAGCGGCCCGGCTTGGTGGTGCGCGGGACGGTCAGCGTCTTGGTGGCCCTGCCGTCCTTCAGCGTCACCGTGTACGTGGCGCCCTGCGGGCTCTTCACCGTGGCCGTGGTGTCCCGCCTGGCGCCCGCGGCGAGGATCGTGACCCGGTAGGAGTGGCCGGCGGCGACCTCGCCGGGGGCGACCTCGGCCTTGACCGAGAGCCGGGAGTCGTCCTTGACGATGCTCACCGCCCGGTCCTCGGGGCGAGTGGTCGGATGGGTCGTCGTGGTGGTGCGGGCCGGGTCCTTGACCGGGCTCGTGGCGGCGAGCGAGACGCCCGCGAACGGGACGGCGAGCAGAGCGGCGCCGGCAACACCGACGGCGAACGGCTTCATGAGACGCATGGAATGGATCCCCGATCTCCGGCGGCTCGTGGAGTCCGGTTGACCCCGCCCTTGGAGCCGCCTTCGGCAAGAAACCTAGAAGCGCTGTCTTGGCCTGCCCTGAGGCCCGCATTCCTTTACGTTGAGATGAACGTGAGGATTTTCTGAGTCCGCCGGTCCCGCCTCCCCGAAACAACCTTGTAGCCCCAAAACGGTGGTGAAACACTGAAAGGTGACGAAGGGGGACGTCATGATCGAAGTCAAGAGCATCGACAAGCCCGACGAGCGCCGCGACTTCCCGATGGGGCACCTGGAGGTCTGCAACCTGAGCGGCCTGACCTTCGGCGTGGCCACGTTCGAGCCGGGGTGGCGCTGGTCGGCGTCCGTGAAGCCGATCGCCGGCACCGAGTCGTGCGAGGTCCACCACAACGGCTTCGTCGCCAAGGGCAGGCTCCGCATCCGCATGAACGACGGCACCGAGGCCGAGATCGGTCCCGGTGAGGTCTTCGTGGCACCGCCGGGGCACGACGCGTGGGTGGTCGGCGACGAGGCGACCATCGTGTTCGACTTCGCGGGCGGGGCCGCGGAGTACGCCAAGGCCAAGGGCGCCTAGCCGGCCGAAGGTTGATCGCCGGGGGCCGCGTCGCCGGCCTCCGGCGTCGTCAGGTCCCCCAGGCAGGCCTCGAACGCGGCGGTCAGGCGGGCGAGGTCGGCCGGGGTCGGCTCCTCCGGCCCGAGGTTGCGGCGCACCGCCCCCACCCCCAGGAACACCGCCGTCGCCAGCCGGGCGCGGGCCACCGCGTCGGGCCCGTCGAGGCGCGCGGCCAGCGGCTCGACCAGGGCCGTGCGCACCCGCTCGCCGACGAGCTGCCGGATCTCGGGGTCGCCGGCCGAGCGTTCGAGCGAGCGCAGGATGCGGCTCTCGGGGTCGGCGTGCATGCGCAGCGCGGCGTACTCGGCCAGCCGCGCGGGCAGGCCGGCCCGGTCGCCGTCGAGGACGTGAGTGAGGGTCGGCTCCCCGGCGAGCACCTCGCGGAACAGCCCTGCCTTCGACCCGAAGTAGCGGCCGACCAGGGAGAGGTTGGCCCCGGCCGCGGCGGCGATCATGCGTACGGTGACGTGCTCGTAGCCGTGCTCGGCGAACAGCGCGCGGGCGGCGGCGAGCAGGCGGCCGCGCGTCGCCTCGCGATCCCTCGGCCGCGCCTCCACCTGGACATGGTCCACCCCGCAAACTCTAGCGCCTGGGACCCCACTTGCCGCACGGCTAGTAAACGTACGTATACTAGCCAGATCTGCGCTCATTTCCGGCTTACCCGGCCGGCCCCCACCAGTCTGGAAAAGGAGGCATGACGCCCTGATGACTCAGACGCGGCATTACACCCACCGCGAGATTCTGAAGGTGATGTCGGGGCTCATGCTCGCCATGCTGACCTCGATGATCTCGACATCGGTGGTCGGCACGGCCCTGCCGACGATCGTCGGCGAGCTCGGCGGCCAGGACCAGTACTCCTGGGTGGCCTCCGCCACCATGCTCACGATGACCGTGTCCACGCCGCTGTGGGGCAAGCTGTCCGACATCTTCGGCCGCAAGCTGCTCTTCCAGATCGCCCTCGGCCTGTTCGTCGCCGCCTCCCTCGTGGCCGGCCTGTCCCAGGACATGGGCCAGCTCATCGCGGCACGGGCCGTGCAGGGCGTCGGCGTCGGCGGCCTGTCCGCCCTCGCGCAGGTGATCCTCGGCGACATCGTGTCGCCCCGCGAGCGCGGCCGCTACTCCGGCTACATGGGAGCCGTCTTCGGCATCTCCACCGTCGCCGGGCCGCTGCTCGGCGGGTTCATCGTGGACGCCGACTGGCTCGGCTGGCGCTGGTGCTTCTACGTCGTGGTGCCGTTCGCGGTGGTCGCCTTCGTGGTGATCCAGCGGGTGCTGAAGCTGCCCAGGATCAAGCGGGACACCACGATCGACATCTGGGGCGCCACCACGATCACCGGCAGCGCCACGGCCCTCATGCTGCTGCTCACGCTCGGCGGGCAGGAGTTCGAGTGGAACTCCCCGTGGACGTACCTGCTCGGCGCCGCCGCCGTGCTCATGCTGGCCCTGGCCGTCCTGGCCGAGCGCACCGCCCGCACGCCCATCCTGCCGCCCCGGCTGTTCCGCAACCGCACGTTCGTGCTGACCAGCGCCGCCTCCCTGTTCGTCGGCATGGCGATGTTCGGCGCGATGATCTACCTGCCGCAGTACCTCCAGATCGTCAAGGGCCTCAGCCCGGCCAACTCCGGCCTGATGACCCTGCCCATGGTCTTCTCGCTGTTCGTCTCCGGCATCGTCTCCGGCCGCATCGTCACCCGTACCGGCAAGTGGAAGATCTTCCCCGTGGTCGGGCTGCTGATCGTCGCCGTGGGCCAGTTCCTGCTGTCGCGGCTGCACGTCGACTCCAGCCGGTGGCTGATCGGGATCGACGTGGCCGTGCTGGGCCTCGGGCTCGGCCTGTCCATGCAGATGCTCATCCTGGCCGCGCAGAACGGCTCCGAGCCGCGCGACATGGCCTCCACCACGTCCGGCGTCTCGTTCTTCCGCTCGCTCGGCGGCGCCGTCGGCGTGGCCGCGTTCGGCGCGATCCTGCTGAACCGGCTCAAGGACGAGATGACCGGCCTGCTCGCCGCCCGGCACGTCAAGGTCCCCGGAGGGGCCTCGATGTCCCTGGGCAGCCCCAGCGAGATCCAGCACCTCCCCGAGCCGATCAGAGGCATCGTGCTGGAGTCGTTCACCCGGGGGCTGGAGACGGTGTTCCTCGTGGGAGTGCCGATCACGCTGCTCGGCTTCGTCGCCGTGGTCTTCCTCAAGGAGCTGCCGCTGCGCGGCGCCACCTCGGCACCGGCCGCCCCGCAGCCCCCCGCCGAGCCGGCGTCGGCGCCGCTCAGCAAGGACGACCTCGTGCTCGCCGGTCTGCTGCTGGAGCTGGTGGCGCAGCGGGTGGAGCTGGTGAACGGCCGGCCGTCCGCGCTGCTCAGCGCCGTCGCCAGGATGGCGCCGGCCGACGACCACCGCACCGAGTCCGAGCGCGCCCGCTCGGTCGCCCGCACGGTGCTGCGGCCCACCTCGCGCGCCCTGATCGCCCACGCCGCCACGCCACAACCTCCTGGCGCCCCGCCGTCCCCCGCGTCCGCACGCCCCGGGACGCCACGGCCGGGCAGAACGTACGCAGACCTCGTCTCCGGAAGGACCACACGATGATCCGCAAGTTCGCGGGGGCGGTCGCGGCCACCCTGGCGTTCCTGGCCGGGCTCTGGCTCATGCTCGCCCCCTTCGCCCTGGGCACGCAGCCCTCCGGCGACGACTGGACCGACGCGACGACGACCGAGTTCTTCACCGGCCTCGGCGTGGCCGTCGTCGGGCTGGCGGGCGCCGCCCTGTTCGCCTCCGCCATCCGGGAGACGCTCGTGGAGCGCGGCCTGGTCACCGTACGACAGCGGCCCGAACCCGAGCCGCAGCCCGAGCCCGAGCCCGTCCCCGCGCCGCCCGTCGCCTCCGGCGTGCCGCAGCCGTCGTCGGCCGAGCTCGCCGCGCTGCTCGCCCCGCTCGTCGAGGCACTGCGCGCCGACCTGAACGCCGACCTGGCCACCACCGAACGCCCCATCACCGAACGCCCCGCCCCGCGCCTGGACCCGCGCCAGGCCGGCGACCAGCACCCGAACCTGTTCACCCCCGGCCACACAGGCCGGCACGAGCCCGAGCCGACCCACCCGAACGGCTTCGTCGGAGCGGAGGACCACCGTTGAACAAGGCCAAGGCGGGCGTCGTCGCCCTCGCCCTGCTGCTCCTGGCCGGCCTCTGGCTGGTCGCCGCCCCGTTCGTCGTCGGCTACCAGCCACGCGGCGCCGACTTCTCCGACGCCACGGTCAACGACCTGTGGGTGGGCGGCCTGCTGGCCGGCCTGTCGTTCGCGACGCTCGTCGGGTACACCGGCGCGGCGCTGCGTGCCGTCGCCCGGCGTGGTCGGCACACGGGGGAACACACGGCCTGACCTGGTGAAACGGAGCTTCGCATAGGGTGGTCAGATGAAAGGTGCCGCCACCTTGGCGTTCGTGGTGCTCGCGTCCGTCTCCTGCGGCGGGCAGGCCCCGGCCGCCTCGTCCACGCAGAGCCCGCCACCCGCCTCCGCCCCGGTCTCCACCCCTGAGACGAGCGGGGCCGGCATCACCCCGGCCCCCTCCTCCCCGTCCCCCACGAGCCCGTCCCCCACGAGCTCGGCGAAACCCACGAAGGCCGGCCCGCCGCCGTTCACGGCCAAGGTCACCCGCATCGCCCGTGACCGCCTGCCGTACTCGTGGCGGCCGGGCTGCCCCGTCTCCTACCGGGACCTGCGCCTGGTCACGATGACGTACTGGGGCTGGGACGACCGCGCCCACACCGGCGAGCTGGTCGTGCGCAAGACCGTCACCGACGACATCGTGACGGCCTTCAGGAAGCTGTACGCCATGCGCTACCCCATCAGGCAGATGCGGCTCGTGGACGTCTACAAGGGCGACGACTTCGACTCCATCGACGCGGACAACACCTCGGCCTTCAACTGCCGCCCCGCCACGGGATCGAGCAACTGGTCCAACCACGCCTTCGGGGAGGCGGTGGACGTCAACCCGCGCGAGAACCCGTACGTGACGGCCTCGGGCAGCACGGCGCACGCCAACGCCAAGAAGTACGACCACCGCCCGATGCGCGGCAAGGGCGTCATCAACCCGGGCGACCGCGTGGTCCGCACGTTCGCCGCGGTCGGCTGGGGCTGGGGCGGCGCCTGGTCCGGCACCAAGGACTTCCAGCACTTCAGCCGGAACGGCCGCTGAGACCGACGCCTTCGCCGAGCAGCAGTGCGGCGACCGCTTCCGGCGCCTCATGCATGGCGTCATGGCCGGTCGGCAGGTCGTGGACCTGCCAACCGGGATCGGCTCGGAGCCGGGTGCGGAGCTCGGCGAACGGCGTCCTGTCCTCCCATCCCGAGCAGTAGACGAACTCCCGGCGGGGGACCTGGGCGTGCCCGCCCGCGAGCCGGATCGTCTGCAGGAACGAGGCGAGGGGATGGGGACGGCGGCGGGGATCGCCGCCGTCCGGCGGTCGGACGGCGTAGCCGGTGGCCGCGGCCCCGGCAGCGAACACCTCCCGGTAGCGCTCGGTCGTCGACGACCAGCACGACTCGCCGTCGCGCGGTACGTAGGCGTCGAGATGCACCAGTCGTGAGACCCGGCCCTCGGCGCGATCGGCGGCGGCGGCGATCACCATCCCGCCGTAGCTGTGGCCGACCAGCGTCGCGCTGCTGATGTGGGCGCGATCGAGGAGCCGCAACACGTCGTCGGCGTGCGTGTCGAGGTTGGCGGTCGCGACCGTCGCGTTGTCGTCGTCCGGCCGCAGACCGGTCAGGGTCAGGGCGTGAACGGCATGACCCGCACGCTCCAGCAGCGGGACCACCGCCTCGAACGACCATGAGCCGTGCCAGCCGCCGGGCACCAGAACGAACGTCGCCATGCGTTTCTGCCTTCTCTCAAGCCGCGGCATCGAGGCACGCCGCCTCGATGCCATGTGATCCGGTCGGGCGCTCCGCGCGATCGAGGAGCGCTCCGCATGAAGGCAGTTTCACCAGAGCAAGGTGTGGCTTGCCACCGATAGGATGCCTACTTATGCCCGTTCGCCGCCAACCTCGCCGGGACGCCGGTGTGACGTCACACATGTGGCCGTCCGGCGGGCGCCACCTCTGGCCGTCCGGCGAGACGAGCGCAGTGCAGTCGCACGCGCGGGGACACCTGGTATACGCGGCCAGCGGCGTCCTGGCGGTTCACACCGAGCGCGGCACGTCGATCGTGCCCGCCAACCGGGTCGCCTGGACCCCAGCGGGGTTCACGCACCACCATCGCGCCCACGGCGACACCGACATGCGGATCGTCTTTCTCGCGCCGGCCCTCGCCCGGCTCATACCAGACCATCCCGCCGTGTTCCTGGCCTCCGACCTCGCCCGCGAGGTCCTGCTCGCCCTGACCGGCCCCCGCAACTACGACGACGCCGCGCCTGCCTACAGCCGCTCCGCGCGCTCTCGCCTCCTTCGGGTCCTCGTCGACGAGCTCCGCGAAGCCCACGAACAGCCACTGCACCTGCCGCAGCCACGGGACGACCGACTGCGGGCCATCGCCCGGATGCTGTACGAGTCGCCGGGAGACAACGCCACGCTGGCCGAGCTCGGGAAGACGGTCGGAGCCGGCACCCGCACCCTCAGCCGGCTGTTCCGCGACGAACTCGGCATGACCTTCTACGAGTGGCGCACGCAGCTACGCATCCACCACGCGCTCGTGCTCCTCGCCGACGGCCACGACACCATCCGAACCGCAAGTGCCTGCGGATGGGCCAACCCCAGCAGCTTCATCGCGGCGTTCACCAACATCATCGGAACGACCCCGGGCCGCTACCGGGTCAGTCGCCGGACCGCCGCCCGCGCATCGCGGCTCCCCGGACCGCCTGGCCCCTCACCCGGGTGAAGCTGGCACGGTAGGCCGTGGGAGTGAGCCCGACCCGGCCGGCCAGGTGCTTGCGAAGGGAGTCCGCGCTGCCCAGACCGCTCTGCTCGGCCACCTGGTCCATGGGCAGCTCGGTGGTCTCCAGCAGCTCCCTGGCCCGGTCGACGCGCCGGTGCAGCAGCCACTGGAGCGGGCTGAGCCCCGTCTCCGCGTGGAAGCGCCTGGTCAGGGTCCGTACGCTCGTCCCGGCGTGACGGGCCAGGTCCGCGAGGGTGAGCGGGCGATCGAGGTGTTCGAGCGCCCAGGCCCGGGTGGGGGCGAGCGACGTGCCACGGTCGTCGGGCAGCGGGGTCTCGATGAACTGCGCCTGGCCCCCCGGCCGTACGGGAGGCACGACCGCGAGCCGCGCGGCCGTGTTGGCGACCGCCGCGCCGTAGTCGAGCCTGACCAGATGCAGGCACAGGTCGATGGCGGCCGCGGCGCCCGCCGAGGTGAAGATGCCGCCGTCCTCGACGAAGAGGAGGCCGGGCTGGACGTCGACCGAGGGGAAGCGGGCGGCGAGGTCGTCGGCCAGCCCCCAGTGGGTGGTGGCGCGGCACCCGTCCAGCAGGCCGGCCTGGGCCAGGACGAACGCGCCCGTGCAGAGCGAGGCGATGCGCGCGCCGCCGGCCGCGGCCTTCCGCAGGGCGTCGAGGACCTCCGCGGGAGCCTGCTCGCCGCCGCTGCCGACGGCGATCACCGTGTCGGCGCCCTCCATCGCGTCCAGGCCGTCCGTCACCACGATGTCGGGACCCCCCACGGTCGGCACCGTGCCCGGCCGCGCCGTACAGACGCGCACCTCATAGTGGGGGACGTTGTTGAACACCATGAGCGGGATCGAGACGTCGAAGCTGAGCACGGGGGGCACGATTACCGCGGCGACGAGGTGCATGGCCAGATCTTCCGGATAGTTGGCATTCCAGCCACTATGTCACGGGGCCGCGGATCGGCACTGTTGTCCTCATGAAATCTCATGTGATCGTGGGTCGCGGGGCTGCCGCGTCGAAGACCGCTCTGCTGCTGGCCGAGGACGGCGAACGGGTGCGGATGATCAGCCGCACGGGCGGCGGGCCCGACCACCCGCTCGTCGAGAAGGTCGCCGCGGACGTCACCGACACCGACCGGCTCACCGAGCTGACCGAGGGGGCGGACACGCTGTTCTCCACCGCCGCGCCGCCGTACCACGCCTGGCCCGAGCAGTTCCCCGCCCTGGCCGGATCCCTGCTCACCGCTGTGCAGCGGACCGGCGTCGCCTACGTCATGCTCGGCAACCTCTACGCCTACGGGCCGGTGGACGGGCCGATCACGCCGGACTTCCCGCTCACCGCGACCGGGCGCAAGGGCCTGGTCAGGGCGCGCATCTGGGAGGAGGCCGCAGCCTCGGGAGTGAAGGTCACCGAGGTGCGGGCCGCCCAGTTCTACGGCGCCGGCGCCTTCTCGGTGTTCAGCCTCATGGTGCAGCGGCAGGTGGTGGAGGGCAGGCTCGTCCTGGTGCCGCAGGAGCTCGACGTGCCGCACAGTTACTCGGCGATCGGCGACACCGCACGCACGCTGGTCGCCGCGAGCCGCCACGAGCAGGCGTACGGCCGGGCCTGGCACGTGCCCACCTCGACGCTGTCGGTACGGGAACTGGCCGGGCGACTCGCCGCACTCTCGGGAGCGCCCGAACCGCGGATGGAGGAGATGACCGAACGCGACCTGACCCTGCTCGCGTTCACCGAGCCGTTCTGGGCGGAGCTGCACGAAGTGCTCACCAAGCCCGGCCACCCGTTCGTCATCGACTACTCCGAGACCGAGAAGATCCTCGGCGTGAGCGCCACACCGGTCGACGACGTGCTCCGAGAAGTGCTCTAGCTCCATCACGGCCATGGTGTCCACCGTCAGGGGATCACTGGGCGAAACCGGGCAAGGTCAAGCGCTGGTGGCGGCCCGGGTAGCGGGACAGGAGCCGGGCCTTCCCCGTGGTGACATCCACCCCGTACGTGCTCGTTTCCCCCTTGAGGTGGTAGGCGACCGTGACCTCGTGGCCGTTCAGCCAGGGACCCGCGCCCACGGCCGGGCCCCCGCCCTTCGGCATGCCGCGCATGGTGACCTTGCGGAGGATCCGGCCGGTCCTGGCGTCGAGCACGGTCAGCCTGTTCCGGGCGAGGTCGTCCGTCGCGGGGGCGGTAAAGCGGTCCCTGCCGAAGGCGACGACCGTACGACCGTCAGGGGCGGTCTCGCTGAACATGATGAACACACCGTCGAAGCGCACCGGCCTGCCTCCGCCGGCGACAGGCATCAACCACAGGTCCGTCTTGATGTACCGGACCAGCTCGGCGACGCCGCCCTTGATGGCGACCGGCTCGTACTTCCCGTTGATCGGCACCGTCCTACCCGTGCGCGTGTCGATCAGCGAGCCGGGCTGCTTGCTGCCCTCGCGCGGGTCGAAGGCCAGGTAACGGCCGTCGTCGGAGATCACGAGCATGGAGCCGGCGCCGATCCGGTCCTCCTTCACGGTGGCGGCGGAGATCGTCTTCGCGCCGGTGACCAGGTCGCGCACCACGTGCGCCTGCGCCTGGCGGCTGTAGTACGCGAGCAGGCGCCCGTCCCTGCTGATCGCGACCGGCGTGGTGTCCATTCTCGTGGTCTGGGCCAGCGCCTGCGGCACGCGGTACGTGGTGCCGGCGGCGGTGACCACCCGCCACTCGACGGCGCTGCAGTCCGGATGCCGCTCCGCGTCCATTTCGCAGGAGGTCAGGTACGCGTGGCTGAGCGGTCCCACTCGGCCCTCGGGCAGGTCGTGGACCGTGTCCAGGCGCTGGGGCGTGGCAGGCTGGTTCGCGCCCTGGCCCGGCAGCGTCACCACGGCCGTCGTCACGCCCAGGACCACGGCCGTGGCGAGCGCGGCCAGCGCCGTGCCGGTGCGGCGCCTGCGACGGTGACCCGCGATGGCCAGGTCGGCCAGGTCCACCAGAGGGGCGTCGTCAGCGATGCCGTTCAGTGCCTCGCGCAGCCGCGTCATGGGGCCACCTCCGCGATCTCGGAGTCGGACAGCAGGTGCGCCAGCTCGGGCGCGTGTTCGCGCAGGCGGGCCAGCGCGTGGTGGGTCTGGCTCTTGACGGTGCCGACGGCACAGCCGAGCACCTCGGCCGTCTGCGCCTCGGTGAGGTCCTCGCGGAAGCGCAGCACGATCACCGCACGCTGCTTGGGCGTCAGCCTCGCCAGGGCCTGGCGCAGCACCATGCGGTCGAGCGCGGCGTCGTCGTAGGAGACGCCGCGCTCGGGCGGGTCGCCGCTGGGCAGTTCGAGACGCCGCCGGCGCTGCCAGGAGATGTACTGGTTGACCAGCGCCTTGCGGGTGTACGCCTCGGGGTTGCCGCCCCTTGACAGCTTGTGCCACTGCCCCACGACGTTGGTCAGGACACTCTGCAGCAGGTCCTCGGCGAGGTGGGCGTCGCCCGTCAGCAGGTACGCGGTGCGCATGAGCGCCTGCTGGCGGGCGAGCACGAACTCGCGGAAGCCGTCGTGACGATCCAAGGTGGGACTCCTCTCGCCCGTTGCCAACGCGATCGGCGGGGCGAAAGGTTGCAGGGCTTCTTACCTTTCGAGATCGACGGTGAAGGCGGCGAAGGCGGCGTGTCCCGCCGGGGCGTCCCCGTGGGAGGCGGCGAACAGCCCGAGCACCGCACCCACCCACCGGCCCTGCGTGGCGTGGAACGGCTCGCCGATCTCACGCAGGCCGTCCCCGGTGTCGGCCAGGAACGTGACCACCGCGCCCTGCCCGATGCGCGCGCCCAGGGTGACGGCCGCGCCCTCGGGCACGGGCACCGCCGCGGAGCCCGCGCACACCACGGCCGGCCCGTCCTGCGTCGACTCGACCGCCACGTACGCGGAGGTGCGGCCGACGACGGCCAGGCCCGCCCGGCCCTCGCCGTGCAGGGTGACCTGGGTGACGACCGTGCAGGGCTCGCCAGGGAGCCGCTGGGTGAGGACTGCCGGGCGTTCCCACAGGTCCGCGGGGCCCGGCACGCAGGAGAGCCGGAGCGTCCCGTCGCGCAGCTCCCACCAGGACGGGTCGGGGTTGGCCTGCCAGCTCCACTGCGGGCCGAGGCCGGGCCCGGCGAAGCCGTCGGACGTGGCCGGCGCGGCCGGCTCCCCGCCCGGCACGGGCACGGGGCCGCCCGGCACCGGGACGCCGTCCGCGCCCATGACCGGCCAGCCGTCCCGCCACTCCATGGGCTGCAGGTGCACGACCCGGCCGTACGCGCCGCGGTCCTGGAAGTGCATGAACCAGTGCTCACCGGACGGGGTGTCCACCCAGCCGCCCTGGTGCGGGCCGTTGACGTCGGTGCCGCCCTGCTCCAGCACGATCCGGTCCTCGTACGGTCCGAAGATCGACCGGGACCGGAACACCGACTGCCAGCCCGTCGCCACGCCGCCGGCCGGGGCGAAGATCCAGTAGTGGCCGTCGTGCCGGTACAGCTTCGGGCCCTCCAGCGTGCGGTAGCCGGGCAGCAGGTCGGCGTCGATGACGATCGTGCCCTCGTCGAGCACCCGGCTCGCGTCGGGCGCCATGCGGTGCAGCGTGAGCCGGTTGCTGATCCCCGCCCGGCTCTTCGCCCAGGCGTGCACCAGGTACGCCTGGCCGTCCTCGTCCCACAGCGGGCACGGGTCGATGAGGCCGAGACCCGGCTTGACCAGGTGCGGCTCGCTCCACGGACCCCGCGGGTCCTCGGCGTTGACCTGGTGGATCCCCACGTCGGGGTCCCCGTAGAAGATCCAGAAGCGGCCGTCGTGGTGGCGCAGCGAGGGCGCCCACACGCCGCAGCCGGGACGCACCTCGTCGTGGCCGGCGGTCACGGCGTGCCCGATGATCGTCCAGTTGACCAGGTCACGCGAGTGCAGGATCGGCAGGCCCGGGACCTTGGTGAAGGTGGAGGCGGTCAGGTAGAAGTCGTCGCCCACGCGGATCACGTCGGGGTCGGACCAGTCGGCGTTGAGCACGGGGTTGCGGTAGGTGTCAGCGGGGTCCAGGGGCACGGTGGATCTCTCCTGGTCGATCAACATGTTGTCTCAGGGACTCTACCTGCAACCGGTTGCAGAAACCATCCTCCAATGTCCGGGTCAGGACGTCCGAAACACGCCGTCACCGGTGGCCGACCCACCCGTCTTCGCCCGAGCAGACGGCCTGACCCTCGCAACCGTTTCCAAAGCCCCTCCCGGCCGGAGCGGCCCTAGGCTGGATGTCCTTGGGGCCCGGACACGGAGCCCCGGACAGGGGAGACTCGGACAGGGAGACACGCGAGCATGGCGGCTGGCGACGGCGACGGTTGGGCGGAGTGCGGACGAGGCCACCGGCACTGGGGACTGCACGGCGCCTCCGGGCTGCTCGCCGTCCACCATGACCAGGCCGGCGTGCCGTACGTGCTCATGCAGAAGCGCTCGTGGTGGAGCCACCACGGCGGCACGTGGGGCCTGCCGGGAGGCGCGCTCGACAGCCACGAGGACGCCGTCGCCGGCGCGCTGCGCGAGGCCCGCGAGGAGGCCGCGCTCCCGGCCGACGCGCTGCGGATCAAGGGCGTGTACATGGACGACCACGGCGGATGGGCGTTCGAGACGGTGATCGCCGAGTCGGCCGAGCTGCTGCCCGCCGTCCCCACCAACGGGGAGAGCGACGAGCTGCGCTGGGTGCGCCTGCCGGAGATCACCGAGCTGCGGCTGCACCCCGGGTTCGCGGAGACCTGGCAGGAGGTGAGGCAGGAGCTGCGGCCCGAGACGCTCGTCCTCGACGTGGCGAACATCGTGGGCGCCCGGGCCGAGCACGGCTGGTGGAACGACCGGCTCGGCGCCGCCACCCGGCTGCTCGGCGAGGTGTCACGGCTGGCGCCGGCCCACCCCGTGCTGGAGCGGTGGTACCCGCGGATCGTGGCCGTCGTGGAGGGGGCCGCCCGCGAGGTTCCGGACGTGGCGGGCATCCAGGTGGTGGCCGCCACCGGCAGCGGCGACGACGCCGTCGTGGAGGTCGTACGGCGGGCACGGCCGTGGGAGCGGGTGCTCGTCGTGACCGCCGACCGGGGCCTGAAGGAGCGCGTCACCGAGCTCGGCGCCACCACCCAGGGCCCCAGGTGGCTGCTGTCACAGCTCACCGGTTAGGAGCCCGCCGGTCCGGTACCCCGGCGGCACGGCAGCCGCTAAGGTGGTGTGCGCACTGGAGGGTTCGCATAGTGGACGAGTGCAGCCGCCTTGAAAGCGGCCAGGTCAGCGATGGCCTCGTGGGTTCGAATCCCACACCCTCCGCTCGGCTCCGGCTCCCCCGGGCGGCCTAGTCCCGCGCCCCCGGGGCCGCCGCTGACTCCCGCATCCCCGCGAAGCCGTCGCCCACGTACGCCGCGAGCTGCAGGAAAGCGTCGCGCGTGCCCTCCTGCAACCGGTCCAGGTCGATCTCCGCGCCCTCCTCCAGATGCGGGTCGTACGGCACCCGGATCACGGCGCGGCACCGGGCGGCGAAGTGGGCCTCCAGCTTGTTGAGGTCGACGGCCGACTTCGTCCGCGGCCGGACGCTGCACAGCACCACGGTGGCATCCCGTACCAGGTCGCCGTAGTGGTGCGCCTCCAGCCAGTCGAGCGTGGCCGAAGCGGCCCGCGCGCCGTCCACCGACGGCGAGCTGACCAGCACGATCTGGTCGGCCAGGCCGAGCACGCCGCCCATGGCGGAGTGCAGCAGGCCGGTGCCGCAGTCGGTGATGCAGATGGAGTAGAAGTTCTCCAGCACCTGCGAGACGGACTGGTAGTCCGCGCCGCTGAACGCCTCCGACACCGACGGGTCCCGGTCGGAGGCCAGCACCTCAAGCCGCGACGGCGCCTGCGAGGTGAAGGCCCTGATGTCCACGTACCTCTTGACCTGGTCACGCTCGTTGAGCAGGTCGCGGACCGTCGCCGAGGTCTCCAGCACCAGCTTGTCGGACAGCGTGCCGCGGTCGGGGTTGGCGTCCACGGCGATGACGCGGTCGCCGCGCGTCTGGGCGAGCGTCGCGCCGAGGCCGACCGTGGTCGTGGTCTTGCCGACGCCGCCCTTCAGGCTGAGCACGGCCACGCGGTGGTGGCCCGTGGCGACCGGGGTGCGGGCCCTGGCCAGCAGCTCGCGACGGCGGCGCACCTCCGGCGGCTCACCCGGCTTGATCCAGCCGCCCGACGCCTTGTACACCAGGCGCCGCCAGCCCTTGGAGGGGGCGTTGCGGCGGCCGCGGAGCAGCGTCTCGGGGTCGAGGCTCTCGGCGGTCGGCTTGCCGGTGACGGGCGGGCGCGGGGAGGCGGTGAACACGGGGATGGGCGCGGGGCGGCTCGGCCTGCGCACCGGCGGCGCGGGCTCCGGCGCCGGGACCGGCGGGACTGCGGGGGCCACGGGCGGCTGCGCCTGCGAGGCGCGCTGCCGTGCGGGCGGCTCGGGGAACTCCGGCGGCTCCGGACGGTCCAGCCCCCTGCCGTGGGCACCGCCGGCCAGCGGGTGCGGGACCGTGTCGTACGTGCGCCGGCCCGTGTCGTGCCGGCCCATGTCATGCCTGCCCACGTCGTGCGGGCCCGTGTCGTGCCGGCCCGCGTCGTGCCGGCCCGTGTCGTGCGGGCGGGGGTCTGGCGTGGCCTGGAGGGCTTCCTGGGCGCCGAACGCGGGCGGGTGGGTGAGTGGCCTGCCCTCGGCGGGTGCGGCGGACCGCTGGTCGTCGTGCGCCTTGGCGTCCCCGAAGAGCGGCTCGGCGTCCCCGAAGGACGGCTCGGCGTCCTCGGGCCGGTCCGTCGCTCCGCCGGAGCCCGCGTGGTCGGAGCGGGCGTCGCCGGTGCGGGCGTCCTCGGGCCGGGCCTCGTCCTCACCGGGCGCGGTCTCCGCGGCCCGCGCCTCCTCGGACTGCCGCGTCTCGGACTGCCGCTTCTCGGACTGCCTCGCATCGGGCTGCCGGGTCTCGGACGGCCTCGCATCGGGCTGCCTCGCATCGGACGGCCATACGACGGGCGGCCGTACGTCCGGCGAGGTCGTGTCCGGGGAGCCCAGGTCCTCCCGTACCTCCGAGGGCTGTGAGTCGAAGGCGTTGAAGCGCTCAGGCGGGAGCGGCCACTCCAGCGGCTCCGACCAGGCCGTGCGCTCGTCGGCCGCGCGTCCCGCCGTGGCCGCCGGGTCGTCGCCGTCCCGCACCGGCCGCAGCTGGGGCAGCGAGGGGTACGTCTCGCCGTCGTCGGCCCGGGGCAGCGGCTTGAGCGGCTCCAGGAACGCCTCGTCCGGCCTCCCGGTCCCGGCAGCCGCCGGGTTATCACGTTCGTCCCGTTCGTCGCCCCGCTCCGCGTCGAACGGCGCCGCGGGCGTCTCGAACGCCGACGGCTCACCGAACGCGCCCGTCCGCCCCGGCTGGTCGTACGCGGACGGCTGGTCGAACGAGGACGGCTGAGCGGGCGCGGGCGGCTGAGCGGGCGCGGGAGACTGGTCGTACGCGGACGGCTGGTCGAACGGCGACGGCGGCTGGAGCCACTGGGTCGAGGCGTCATCCTCCCGCCCCGCCTCATCCTCACCTGCGCCGGAGTCCACCGCGTCCGGGTTCGAGCTGTACATCGACCCGGCGGCGGCCCGGAACAGCGGCTGCGGCGGTACGTCCGGCGGCGTCACCGACCGCCAGGGGTCCTGAGGGTACGGCGAAGCGGACGGCTCGTCGGCGGAGCCGGTTGAGCCGGCCGGTACGGACGCCTCCTCCGACTCCTTGATCGCGTCGAGCCAGGCAAGCTGCTCCTCGAGCGATTCCTCGCGGTCGTGTCTCGCCACCGTGGTCCCCCTCGGGTGGGTGTAAAGGGGCAGCAAATCTTCTGAAGATTAACGCCAGGTGTTCCCATGGTCGCAGCCAACCCACAACTTCTTTGCCCGGTTACGGTGGTGACATGCGAGCCATCGAGATCGCCCGGCCGGGCGGCCCAGAGGTCCTGGAGTGGCGCGAGGTGCCTGATCCGCGTCCCGAGCAGGGTCAGGTCGTCATCGAGGTGACCGCCGCCGGGGTCAACAGAGCGGACGTTCTCCAGCGAAAGGGTTTCTACGACCCGCCGCCGGGCGCCCCGCCGTACCCGGGCCTGGAGGTCTCCGGCGTGGTGGCGGAGGTCGGCGCGGGCGTGCCGGGGTTCGAGGCCGGCGACCGGGTGTGCGCGCTGCTGGCCGGCGGCGGCTACGCCGAGCGGGTGGCCGTGCCGTGGGAGCAGGTGATGCCGGCGCCCGAGGGCCTGCCCCTGGACGAGGCGGCGGCGCTGCCGGAGGTCGCCTGCACGGTGTGGTCCAACGTGTTCATGCTGGCGCGGCTGCGCAAGGGCGAGACGCTGCTGGTCCACGGCGGGGCCAGCGGGATCGGGACGTTCGCCGTCCAACTCGCCAAGGCGCTCGGCTCGCGGGTGGCGACCACGGCCGGCACCGACGCCAAGCTGGCGCGGCTGCGGGAGCTGGGCGCCGACGAGACCGTCAACTACCGCGAGCAGGACTTCTCCGACCTCGTGCGGGCCGACGTGATCCTCGACATCATCGGCGCCCGCTACCTGGCCGGCAACCTCCGGGCGCTCAACACCGGAGGACGCCTGGTGATCATCGCTCTCCAGGGCGGCGCCAAGGCCGAGATCGACCTCGGGCTCCTCCTCGCCAAGCGGGCGGCCGTCCACGGCACCACGCTGCGCTCCCGCCCCGCCGAGGAGAAGGGCGTCATCGTGCGCAGCGTCGTGGACAACGTCTGGCCGCTGGTCGCCGCCGGGGCGGTGCGTCCCGTGGTGCACGCGCGGGTGCCGATGAGCGACGCGGCCGAGGCGCACCGCATCCTGGATTCCGGGGAACACATCGGCAAGATCCTGCTAGTACGGTGAAACCTATGAGTGCTGAGGACAACAACACCTCTCGCATCGTGGTGGTCGGGCCCGACTTCCAGGGGCAGAGCGACAGTGGGGAAGAGGAGCGCTCGGTCACCAACCTGGTCGAGCAGCCCGCCAAGGTCATGCGCATCGGCAGCATGATCAGGCAGCTCCTGGAGGAGGTCCGCGCGGCGCCGCTGGACGACGCCAGCCGCAAGCGGCTGAAGGACATCCACCAGTCCTCGATCAAGGAGCTGGAGGACGGCCTGGCGCCCGAGCTGGTGGACGAGCTGGAGCGGCTGTCCCTGCCGTTCACCGACGACAACGGCACGCCGCCGAGCGACGCGGAGCTCCGCATCGCCCACGCGCAGCTCGTCGGCTGGCTGGAGGGGCTGTTCCACGGGATCCAGACCACGCTGTTCGCGCAGCAGATGGCCGCTCGGGCCCAGCTGGAGCAGATGCGCAGGGCGCTGCCCGGCGTACCGCACGGCGAGGACCACCGCCCGCCGGGCGGCTCCGGCCCCTACCTGTAGTCGCGGGAGGGCGGCCCGTAGAGCTCCTCGAGCACGCGGGCCACGCCGTGGTCGTCGTTGGCCGCGGTCACGTGGTCGACCGCGGCCAGGACGGCCGGGTGCGCGTTGGCGACGGCGTACGAGGTGCCTGCCCAGCTCAGCATGGGCAGGTCATTCGGCATGTCGCCGAACGCCACGACCTCCGAGGGTTTGATCTCGTGCCGCTCCGCCAGCACGGCCAGCGCCGTGGCCTTGGTCACACCGTGAGCGCTCATCTCGACGAGGCTGCGGCCGCTGGAGTGCGTGGCGGTCACCAGGTGCCCCACGAGCCCGTGGACGGTCTCGTGGAGCGCGTCGGGGTCCATGTGGGGGTGCAGGGCCAGCAGCTTGGCGCAGGGCTGCGAGGTCAGCGTGCGGATGCCGACGCGCAGTCCGGCGACGGCCTTGCTGTCCCAGCCGCCGAGTGGAAATTCGGACTCATGCGCAAATCCCCCCTCATACTCGACCGAAAATGCGAGTTCGGGCACGTTCGCTCTTAGCTGAGCGACGACTTGTTCCAGCACATCGGCCGCGATCAGGTGAGATTCGACTATGCGTTCCGTATGCAGGTCGTAGATCAGGGCGCCGTTCGCACAGATTGCCAGCCCGCGGTGACGGAGCGCACCCGCCACTCCGCTCATCCACCGGGGCGGCCGCCCCGTGACGAACACGAGCATGGCGCCCGCCTCTTCGACCCTCGCGAAGGCCGCAGCCGTCCAGGGAGAGACGGTTCCGTCAGCGCGCAGGGCGGTGCCGTCGAGGTCAGTGGCCACAAGACGCGGCGCGGGGAGACTCTGCATAACACGTTCCAGTTTGCCGGGTGATGCCGCCGGCGAGAAATCTTCCCAGAGACGGGAACACCAACGCGCCAGAATGGTGTTAGATGTGGTGGCGTTGTATTAGCTGATCCCGTAGTGAAAACCAGCATGACTTTGTCTGAGCCACCCCGGGGTGCTTGCTGTACGACACACCGGGACTCGCGAGGTGCGGGTCCCATAGATTCACATCCTGAGGGAGAGCTTTTATGGCTCAGGGAACCGTCAAGTGGTTCAACGCCGAGAAGGGCTTCGGCTTCATCGCCCCGGACGGCGGTGCGCCGGACGTGTTCGTGCACTTCTCTGAGATCGTCGGCAACGGCTACCGCAGCCTTGAAGACGGCCAGCGGGTCGAGTTCGAGATCACGCAGGGACAGAAGGGGCCGCAGGCCTCCCAGGTCCGTGCCATCTGACCTGTAGCAGCGAGTCAGGCCGGGGTCCGCGTCCAGCGGGCTTCCGGCCTTTCGCGTTCCAGAGGCCCGTACGGGCCTCGTACGGCCGCTGAGAAGGACAAGGGCCCGGCGACCCCCGCAAGGGGGTCTCCGGGCCCTCTCAAGGCCGCGTACGGCCTACTTCTCGGCGGCTCCAGGACCCGCCTACTTCTTGGCGGGCTCCAGGACGTCGAGGCCGACGTACGGGCGCAGGGCCTCCGGCACCACGACCGAGCCGTCGGCCTGCTGGTGGTTCTCCAGGATGGCGACGATCCAGCGCGTGGTGGCCAGGGTGCCGTTGAGCGTGGCCACGTGCTGCGGCTTGCCGTCCTTGTCGCGGAAGCGCACCCCCAGCCGGCGGGCCTGGAACTCCGTGCAGTTGGAGGTCGAGGTCAGCTCCCGGTAGCGGCCCTGGGTGGGGATCCACGCCTCGCAGTCGAACTTGCGCGCCGCCGACATGCCGAGGTCGCCCGCCGCCGTGTCGATGATCCGGTAGGGCACCTCCACCGCGTCGAGCATCTCCTTCTCCCAGGCCAGCAGCCGCTGGTGCTCCTCGTGCGCCTCCTCCGGCCGTACGTAGGAGAACATCTCCACCTTGTCGAACTGGTGGACGCGGATGATGCCCCGCGTGTCCTTGCCGTACGAGCCGGCCTCGCGACGGAAGCAGGACGACCAGCCCGCGTAGCGCAGCGGCAGCTCGTCCCCGCCGAGGATCTCCTGGGCGTGGTAGCCCGCCAGCGCCACCTCGGAGGTGCCGACCAGGTAGAGGTCGTCCTCGGGAAGGCGGTAGATCTCCTTGTCGTGGGCCACGTGGAAGCCGGTGCCCTGCATGGTCTCCGGCTTGACCAGCACCGGAGTGATCATGGGCGTGAAGCCGGCGGCGATGGCCTGCTGCATCGCCATGTTGAGCAGGCCGAGCTGGAGCCGGGCGCCGACGCCCTTGAGGAAGAAGAACCGCGAGCCGGACACCTTGGCGCCCCGCTCCATGTCGATCGCATCGAGCAGCTCGCCGATCTCCAGGTGGTCCTTCGGCTCGAAGTCGAACCGGCGCGGCTCGCCGTGGGTCTCCAGCACGACGTAGTCGTCCTCGCCGCCGTGCGGCGCGCCCTCCTCGACGAGGTTGGGGACCGTCTGCATGAGCTCGTCGAGCTCGCCGCCCAGCCGCTCGGCCTCCGACTCGGCGGCCTTGACCGCGCTCGCCAGCTCCTTGGCCCGGGTCAGCAGCGCGGCCTTCTCCTCGCCCTGCGCCTTCGACACCGACTTGCCGAAACTCTTCTGCTCGGCGCGCAGCGACTCGAAGCCGGTCAGCGCGGAGCGCCGGCGCTCATCGAGGTCGAGCAGCGTGTCGACGACGGCGTCGTCCTCACCGCGGGCACGCTGCGACGCCCGGAGCCGGTCGGGGTCCTCACGAAGGGTACGCAGGTCAATCACAAGGAAAGGCTACCGGCGCGGGACGTCTCCTCGCCCCTCGATTCCCGGACGTCGCCCCTGCGGCCCGTCAGACCTCGCCGGAGCGGATCCGGGCCAGCCAGCCGCCCGCCTCGGCGAACTCCTCGTCGGCCGTGCCCCGCTTGACCCGGGGCACGACGCCGTCGGCCCGCGGATAGCTGCCGAGGAAGCGCACCTCGTCGCAGATCCGGTGGAGCCCCGAGATGGCCTCGCCGACCCGGGCGTCGGCGACATGGCCCTCGAAGTCGAAGTGGAAGAAGTAGCGGCCGATGCCGTCGCCGGTGGGCCGCGACTCGATGCGGGTCAGGTTGACGCCGCGCACGGAGAACTCGGTCAGCATCTCCAGCAGCGCGCCCGGGTGGTCGTCGGCGAGGAAGACGACGAGCGTGGTGCGGTCGGACCCGGTCGGCCCGGGCAGCGGACCGCCGGGACGGGCCACCTTGACGAACCTCGTCACCGTGTCGGTGCGGTCCCCGATGTCGCCGGCCAGCTCCACCAGGTTGTAGTGCTCGCCCGCGATGCGCGCCGCGATCGCCGCGTCGTACGGCGAGCTGGGCAGCGACACCTCCTGGGCCGCGGCGGCCGTCGAGGGCGCCGCCACCACCACCGCGTCGGGCAGCTCCCGGGAGAGGAACGCGCGGCACTGGGTGATGGCCGCGGGATGGGTGTAGACGCGCTTGATGCGCGGGATCTCCGCGCCGGGCCGGGCCAGCAGCGAGAAGCGCACCGGCAGCAGCAGCTCGGCGTTGATCAGGAGAGGCTCGCCCCAGGCGAACTCGTCCAGCGTCGTGGTGATCGCCCCCTCGACGGAGTTCTCCAGCGGCACGACGGCGCCGTCGGCCTCGCCGCTGCGCGCGGCGGCCAGCGCGGCGCTCACGGTCGGGCAGGGCAGACGCTCGGCGCCGGGATCCAGGAGCCGCAGGGCTTCCTCGGTGAAGGTTCCCTCGGGCCCGAGATAGGCGAGTCTGGGCATGGCTACAGGGTATCCGCAGCTTGTCGAGGTGCGCGCGGCTTCGCCGCGACTGATCCCAGCCCGAGCCTGGCCGCCCGCACCGCCTGCTCCTCCTCCGGCGACAGCGGCTGCTCGCCCCTGCCGCCCACCACGCGGCGCACGTACGTGCGGCTCTCGGAGCAGCCGTTGATGGAGGTCAGCACGATGCCGTCGCCCAGACCGTTGATCATCGCGACCGAGAACGACAGCTCGCCCGCCATCTTCTCCAGGGCGTCGTACCGGCACACGGCCACGTCCCGGATGGCCATCAGGTCCCCTCGGGCGGCCGACGCCTGCCGTACGAGCATGCGGCGGCAGTCCTCGATCTCCTCCCGAGCCCGCCGGAGAGCCAGGTAGCCCATGACCACGCCGCCCGTCGCGGCGGCGGCGCACATCCCCACGGCAATCAGCACGCTACCGAGGGTAATGGGCGGCCAAGGCGCCTGGCGAGGGCTCGGCCGCCCTCCGCTTCGGCAGCCAGGCCGCCAGCAGCCAGACCAGGGCCAGCGCGCCCAGTCCGTACCCGTTCTGCACGATCTTCCCCAGGACGGGGCTCAGCACCGGGATCTCGGCCGCCTTCAGCGACACGCCCCACCACGGGATCGGCAGCACGTAGTACAGCCACACCCCGGCCGCCACGCGCAGCCGTACCGGATCGCGGCCGTCGCCCACGAGCGCGCCCAGCACCACGACCACCCAGGCCAGATGGTGGATCCACGCGACGGGCGACAGCAGCACCGCCATCAGCCCCACCAGCGCCACGGCGGTGACGTGGTCGTCCGCCCGGTACGCCTCACGGGCGGCGCGGAACCCGTACCAGGCGACCACGGCCACGACCGCCACCCACAGGACCCACGTCAGCGTGTCGTTCAGATACAGGCGGATCAGCATGCCGCGGACGGACTGGTTGGTGGTGCCGGCGTTCGAGCCGAGACGCTCGGGGTCGAGGAGCGCCGAGAACCAGAAGCCGGCCGCGTCCCGGGGGATCACCGCGAACGGCAGCAACGTGAGGAGCCCCGTCACGAACGACGCCATGAACAGCGTCCGCCACTGCCTCGTGACCAGCAGGTACACCAGGAAGACACCGGGGGTGAGCTTGACCGCGGTCGCCACCCCGATCAGGAACCCGCGCGGCCACCACGGCCGCCGCGCCACGCAGTCGGCCAGGCACAGCGCCACCAGCATGATGTCCACCTGCCCGAACCGGACCTGGTCGCGGATCGGCATCACATACGTGCACGCCACCATCAGGAACGCGAACACCCACGGGCCGTGCTTCCCGAGCGCTCCGACAAGCGCCTTGCGGAAGGAGTACCCCACGGTCACGGCCAGCGCCACGAAGATCCCGGCCGTCCACACCCACTGGGCCGTCCCCCACGACATCTCGGCCAGCGCCACGGCCAGCATCGCCGCGACGGGCGGATAGGTGAACGGGAGCAACTGGGGGGCGGGGGTGGAGAAGTCGTACACGGCGCGGCCGTCCAGGAGCATCTGTCCGCCGGTACGGTAAACATCGAGGTCGACGAGGCGCTGGTCGTCGGGGTTCGTCAGCCAGTGCAGCACCAGGGGAGCCACGGCCCACGCCACGACGACCGCCGCCACGGCCCACGCCCACCACTGCCGCCGGAGCACCGGCGTCTCGCCACCTGTCACGGTGTGGGAGGTTACCGTGGCTGTTGCCGATCGAGGGTCAGACACCGGGGGTCCCGTACATGCCGCACGCCAGCTTCAGCGCGCCCTCACACCCCCGCACGCCCCTGGCCCCTCTCCCGCCCCGGCGGTCACCTTCCCTGCCCGACCGCTCGGCCACGTCGTCGCCCACCCCCGTGCCTCCTCCCCCCTCGCTCACGCATCCTTCCCGCCCGCTGACGGCTCCTTCCCCCTCTCTGACGGCTCCTTCGTCCGCGCTCACGCCTCCTTCGTCCGCGACTCTGCGGATGTTCCTCGCGCGGCTCGCCGGTCGGTCGTTGACCCGCGCACTCGCCCTCGTCGCGAGCGCCGTCCTCGCCACTTCCGCCACGACGGTCCCCGCAGCCGCGACGACCGTCGCAGCCTCCGCGACCACGAGCGCACCCTCACCGCTGCACGCCCTCCGGCCCACCGCCCGCACCCCGACCGGCCGAGCCGACCAACTGACCGGCAGGGTGGCCCTCATCGGCGTCCCCGGCCTGGAGTGGAGCGACCTCGACGCTTCCCGAACCCCCAACCTGTGGAAGCTCGTCGGACGAGCAGGCTCGGCGTCCCTGTCCACGCGCGCCGTCCCGCCACCGGACCGTGGCGTCACGTGTCCCCTCGCAGGGTGGCTGACCGTCTCGGCGGGCCAGCGAGCCGGTACGGCCGAGCGCGGCTGTCCCGCCCTGCCCACGCCGCAGCGGAACGGCGACGGCGCCACCGTCCCCGGCTGGGCGGCGCTGGCCGCTCTCCAGGCGGACACGGGCTACGACGCGCAGCTCGGCACGCTCGGTCAGCTGGTGACCGACGGAGGGGGCCGGGTCGCGGCCATCGGTCCGGGAGCGGCTCTCGCCGCCGCCAACAAGGCGGGAAATATCGCCACATACGCCGACACTCCGGAAGCCCTGCCGGACCCGTCCTCCTACCACCTGATCGTGCAGGACGTCTCCCCGCTGGCCGAGGCGTGGTCCCGCCAGCCCCTCGACGAGTACGGCGTGCCGTCGCCCATGCCGACAGCCACGAGGCGGGCGGCCGTCGCGGAGGCCGACCGGCGCATCGGCGCCCTCCTGACCCGGCTGCCGACCGACACGACGATCCTGGTGGCGGGCATCTCCGACGTCACCCCGAACGCCCACCTCCACGTCGCCCTCGCCACCGGCCCGGCCCCGGCCGACCAACCAGCCGCCACGAACGAGCCGACCGCAACCCCACCCTCCAGCGACCAGCCTTCCGGCGGGAAGCAGCCCGGCGGGAAGCGGCCCGGCGGGGAGCAACCTTCGGTCGGGAACCAGCCTTCCGGCGGGGAGCAGCCTGGCGGGGACCAGCCTTCCGGCGCGGAGGAGCCCTCCGGCGGGGAGCAGTACCGTCACGGTCACCTCACCGCCACCTCCACACGGCAGGACGCCCTGGTCACGATCACCGACCTGACGGCCACGGCGATCGCGACACTCGGGCTCGAACCTCCGCGTCAGGTCGTCGGCCGGGCCTGGCAGAGCGACGGCCCCGCCCCGGCCACACCGGCCGAGACGGTCGCGGAGCTGGCGGACGCCGACCTGGCCAGCCAGGTGCTCCGCGATGTGCGTGGACCGTTCTTCGCGGTGTTCGTCTCGGTGCAGCTGGCCTTCTACGCCTTCGCCGCGCTCGCCCTCCGCCGCCGCCGCAAGTCCCCCGGCACCCGAGGCCGGGCCCTCACCACCGACGCCCCCCAGCACCCCAACGGAACGGCGGACGTACCGGCAGGGACTGCATCAGCGGCGGGCGTCCCGGCGGGGGCTGCACCGGTGGGTGACGCACCGGCAGGGGCCGCACCGGCGGCGGGCGTACCAGCGGAAGGTACGGCGGCGGAAGGCGTCCCGGCGGGGGCCACACCGGCGGCGGACGTCCCTGCGGGGGCTGCACCAACAAGCAGCGTCCCGGCAGGGACCGCACCGGTGGGTGACGTCCCGGCAGGGACCACACCAGCGGCGGACGTCCCGGCGGCGGCCGCATCAGCCGGCGTACCTTCGGAAGCCGGGGCGGCGGGTGGGGGGCCTGGTGGGGGCGCCAGGAGGGATGTCGCAGGGGAGTCGCGGCTGCTGACCACCGTGCAGGTTGTGGCGGTGGTCAGTGGGGCCATCGCCGTCTCCACGTTCCTGGCGCAGCTTGTGCCCTGGTGGAGCCTGCCCACGCCGATGGCGGCCCTGATCGTCACCATTCTCGGCATCGCCCTGTTGATCAGCGGGGTGGCGTTCGCCGGGCCGTGGCGGGGGCACGTGCTCGGGCCGCTCACCGTCGTCGCGGCCGTCACGTCGGTGGCTCTGCTCGCGGACGTGATGACCGGCTCCACGCTGCAGGTGAACGCCGTCACCGGCTACGAGCCCGTCACCGGCGGCCGGTTCTACGGGTTCAGCAACATCGCCTTCGCCGTCTACGCGACCGGAACCATCCTCGGGCTCGCCGGGGTCGCCCAGTGGCTGCTGGGCAAGGGCGTGCCGCGTATCGTGACGCTGCTGGTCTGCTCCGCGTACGGCGGCCTGGCGGTCTTCGCCGACGGGTGGCCCGCATGGGGCGCCGACTTCGGAGGCGTGCCCGCCTTCGTGATCGGACTGGCGGTCTTCCTCATCATGCTCTCCGGTCGCCGGGTCTCCATCGTCAAGCTGCTGCTGGTGGCGATCGGGGGCGCCGCGCTGATCGGCGCCATCGCGGTCTTCGACTGGCTACGGCCCGCGACGCAGCGAACCCATCTGGGCAACTTCGTCCAGCAGATCATCGACGGCCAGGCATGGACCGTGGTCGGCCGGAAGTTCGGCGCCATGATCGGCGTCACCGTCGGGAACTGGTCGCTGACGCTGCTCTCCGTGGTGGCGCTCGCCTTCCTGTTCCTGGTGCTGGACCGCCCGTCGCGCTGGGGCGCGTCGGCGCTCGGCCAGGCGTACGCGCTCGCGCCCGCTCTCCGCGCCGGCCTGTTCGGGGCGTTGACGTGCGCGTTCATCGGCTTTCTCATCAACGACTCGGGGATCGCCATCCCGGCCATGGCGCTCACGGTGGCGGTACCGCTGTCGCTCGCCGCTTCCGTACGGGCCCTGCGGATCTCCGGGCCCACCACACCAGGGCCACCGTCAGAGCCAGCAGCATCCACGGAACCACCTGCGGCCTCACCACGGCCCTGAGCCAGTCGAGGTCGGCCGGTAGGCTGATCACCCGCGCCGGCAGGTAGGCCAGCGACAGCACCAGCAGGTGGACGACGAGGAAACCGTCGAAGGCCGTGGCCGCCACCAGCGCGAGCAACGCGAAGGCCATCCCGTCGTACCAGGGCAGGACGTACGGCGTCGCGAACACGTACGCGGCGACCAGCACGGCGGACACCACCTCGGCCGGCGGCCCGCCGGCCGGGTCGCCGGTCGTCGGCGATCCGGACGGGGTGAGGCGGGGGGACAGGCGGAACAGGGACCAGGCGATGAGGGCGAGGACGAGCAGGGAACCGATCTGGATCTCGCCTCGGTAGGCGCTCCCCTCACCCACCAGCGTCTGCAGCCAGCCCTGGACGAGCTTCCAGTACGAGGCGTGTGAGATCGCCTTGCTGGTGCGGGTCACCGGGCTGATGGCGTCCGTGCCCACGATGGCGTACCCGGCGACCACCACGGCCAGGGCCGCCCCGGCCATCAGCGCCAGTCGTCGCGGGCGGCGGCGCAGCTCCCACGCGGGGCCCAGGGCGACCAGCCCCGCGTTGACCTTGATCGCCACCCCGAGGCCGAGCAGCAGCCCTGATCGCACCGGACGGCCGCGCGCCAGGAGGGCTGCGATCATGCAGGCGACGGCCAGCGTGTCCAGATGCATGCCGGCGACGAGCTGGTACAGCAGGAGCGGGTTGGCCGTCCACAGGAGGGCTGCCCGCAGCCGTCCGGCGGGGTCGTGCCGGGTGAAACGGTCGATCAGGAGACCTGTCGCGATGAACGCGGCGGAATTGAGCAGGGCCAGGACGAAGATCGTCAGCTTGAGCGAGTCGCCACCGACCCAGCTCGCCAACGCCTGCGCGCCCGTCGCGACCGGGCCGTAGACACTGGGCTCCTCGCGCCACGGATCCTCCACCGCTTTGGCGATGGGGTCGCCGGGAAGATCGACCGCGCCGTGGGTGTACGGGTCGACGCCGAGAACCACCATGCGGCCGTACGCGGCGTAGTTGAGATGATCGCCGGAGCCGGAGGGTGGCAGGAAGGCGAGCAGACCGGCGGCGACGCAACCGATGAGGACGAGCAGCCGGGCCGGCGGCAGGCCGTGATCGCCACGGCCGAGAGGGCGCTCTCGCGGGTGTTCGGGCGGTTGGCGCGGTGTTGCCGGATGTGGGCCGGTGCGGGGTGTGGTGGTCCGTGGTGGGCGTGACGGCTCCGGGGTGGTGCCGTCGGGTGGCCGGTGGGGCGGTGAGATGTGGTCAGCGGGCGGATTGTGGTCGAGCGCGCCGTGGTCCGAGGTGATGCGTCCCACAGCGCTGTGGTCCGAGGCGAGGTGGCCCAGGGTGCAGCGGTGCGACTTTGGGTGATCTGCGGCGTTTCGGGGGGTGGAGGGTGGCTGGGCCGGGTGGTCCTTCGAGGGGGAGGCAGCTCGGCGGGTGGCGGTCAGGCCCGCCAGGAGGCCCAGGCCGCCGAGGAGAACGGCGGCAACGGCCATGGCGATCACGAGATGGGGATCGGGCCGGACGTCCAGGGAGAACGGCGGTGTCCAGGCCGGGCCGCCGAGGGCCGGGACCATGGCGGACGGGCCGAGGATGCCGATGGCGATCGTCAGCAGGATCGACGCGACGATCGCGATCGTGGCAGCCCTCGGAAGCCGGTGGCTCGGCTTTCCGCTCTCGTTCTCCGGAGTCACCCGCAAATTCCAGCACACCGGGCCGAGCACCCGGGTCGTCTGTCCCCAGGCTGTGGATAACTTCGCGTTTCTGGTGGATGAAGGAGTGGGGATTGTGCCGGAGGAGTGGCCGGAAAGGCCAGAATCGGGTTTCGGACGGGCGGGGGGGTGGGTTTCGGTCGCATCCGAGCTCGTTCTTGAGCGCCGGGCAGCTGCGTCGGGCAAGCTCCACCGGGCGAGCTGCGCCGGGTAGACCGCGCGTGCGGTACGTCAGGACATGTCTGGACAGCGAGGCGGCCCGAAACAGGGCCGGTCATTCGGCAGGTGCGCCCGTACCTGAGTCCTGGGATCAGCCGTGCGGGCGTGCCCGCGCCGATGGGCGAGGGAGACGGCGCGGGAGCCTGGGCACCGCCCGTGACGGTGGGGCCGGACGGGTTGCCGGGCCGGCTCCGGGCCGTCTCGGCGTTCGGGACAAGGCGACGGCACACGGAGCGGCCGAAAGGTGATTCGTGGGGGAATCCGCGGGGTGTGCAGGGTGGTGAGAGGGATCGACCGGGTTTGCGTGGAGCCGGTCAGCGGTTGGGGCGGAGTTTGTTGAGGTTTTGGGTGATTAGGGGCTCGCGGGTCGCCAGGGCGAGTGCCACGTCGCGGAGTTGACGGGCGCGGTGAAGCTGGGCGCGCCAGTCCGTGCCCGTCGCGCGGTGGCTCATCTCCACCTCGACCTCCACCACGCGGAACCCCTTGCGCAGCAGGTCGATGGTGAGCCCCGTCTCCACCCCGAACCCGTGGGCCAGTGGCCTGGCCGCCTCGAAGGCGGCGCGGGTGAGGCAGCGCTGGCCGTTGAGGGGCTGGGTGGCCGTGAACCCGGTGGCGCGGCGGATGCCGTCACGCGACAGCCGGACGACCATGCCGTGGCCGCCGAGCTTGACGCGCGCGGCGAAGACCGCGATGGACATGTCGGCCGTGCCCTCGCGGATCGGGGTGATCAGGGCGGCCGCCGCTCCGGCGGTCTCGCCGAGGTCGGCGTCCAGGAACAGTAAGTGGCGCGGGGTGTCGCCGTCGAGCAGGCGTACGGCTTCCGCGCCCGTCTCCATGGCGGCCGCCTTGCCGCGGTTGCGGCTGTGGCGTACCACTCGGGCGCCCGCCGCGCGCGCCGCCTTGCCGGTCTGGTCGGACGATCCGTCGTCGACGACCACGACCAGGTCGACTCCCGGGAGGGCCAGGGAGGCGGTGACGGTGGCGCCGATGCGTCTCGCTTCGTCCTTGGCCGGGATGATGACCGCCGTGTCGCCGCTCACTTCGCCTCACCGACAGAGGTGAGGGCGGGGATGCGGGTCCCCGCCACGCCGGGCACGGTCATCCGGTGCGGGCCGGGAGCGTGGGTCCGGCCCGCGTCCATCGCGGGAGTCCGTGTCGCGTACGGCGTGATCGCGGGAGTCCGTGTCGCGTACGGCGTGATCGCGGGAGTCCGTGTCGCGTACGGCATGATCGCGGGTTCCCTGATGACGGTGAGGTCTCTGCCGGCCGAAGGGCCCGCGGCCGGCGCGAGATCCGTGGTGGGCGAGGGGATGGGGTGCGGGCGGGTCAAGGGCGATCTCACGACCCCTCGGTGATCAGGAGTTCCTGCGGCACCGCGTCGTACACGGTGAAGACCGAGTCGAGCCCCGTGACCTGCAGGATCTTCCGTACGGCGGGACGAGGGGCGGCCACGTCGAGGGCGCCGCCCCGCTCCTTCATGCGTTTCAGCGCCGAGAGCAGGACGTTCATCCCCGTGGAGTCGCAGAAATCCACGCCGGACATGTCGATGACCACGCGGCTGGGCCCGTCCTGCAGCAGGCGAGTGAACTCGGACTGCAGGTGGGGTGCCGTATAGAGGTCGATTTCGCCGGTGATGGCGACGAGCGCCTGGCCGGCATGTGATCGAGTCGAGACCTTGAGCTCCACAGGGGCAGGCTAGCGGCGCGAAGCCTTCCGGTCACGTTGTCACGCCGAGAGGCGAACAGCAGGTTTTTGTCCTCCGTTTGGGCTTCACAGGAACGCAGAGTACGCGAAGCTTGACGGTGTGACACCGGCACGGCCGGAAGGGGGCGGCCCGGCACCCGCATCCGGAAACCACTCTGATCGCCGCATCGAGAAGGAGGGGCTGGGCGCGACTCACGGGCCCGAGTATCTGATGAACAGCGAAGAACCCGAAGATCCTCAGCGTCAACGGCTCCGCGAGCACCTGGAGACCATCCTCATCCGCACCGAGAAGGCCGCCCCCTGGAACGACGAGGTCGGGCGCCTGCGTGGTCTGGTCAACCACGAGGGGTTCGTCCCTGTACGTACCCGGCTGGCGATCGAGGACCTGGAGTTCCTCGCGGGCGCCCGCCGGGATGTGCTGGCATTCACCGAGTTGACGCTGCGCCTGCTCGACCTGCATCAGCCCAGGGACGCCGGGGGCATCACCAGCGACTCGGCCAATCCGATCCTGCGCTGCCGGAGCTGCATGTGGCGCTGGCCGTGCCCGACATTTCGCGCGATGTCGGAGTCGTTCGGCGGGACTCTCGACGGCGACACCCTCCCCGAGCGCGCATAGGACGGCGCCGGGCAGCGAGTGGCCGCCGGGACCGCATGGCGAGGCGCGATGAGGCCCGGCGGCCTGACGCGCCTCAGCGCGTCAGCGCACCAGCGCACCAGCGCACCAGCGCACCAGCGCGTCAGCGCGTCAGCGCACCAGCGGGAGACGGATCTCGAAGCGGCAGCCCGGGCCGTCGTTGACCACGCCGATCATCCCGTCGTGCGCCTCGACGATCCCCTGGGCGATGGCCAGTCCGAGCCCGGCCCCGCCCCCCTCCCGGGTCGGGGTACGAGCGGTCTCGCCCCGGAAGGCGACGTCGAACACCCTTGGCAGGTCCGCGTCCGGTATGCCCCCGCAGCAGTCCCTCACCGACAGGCAGGCCATGCCCGAGTCCACCTCGGCCCGCAGCACCACGGAGCGGTCCGAGGGGGTGTGCCGGATGGCGTTCACGACGAGGTTGCCGAGCGCCCGTCCCAGCGCTCCCGCGTCGGCCTCCACGGGCACCGCCTCGGCGGCCTCAGCGCTCAGCTTCACGCCCTTCGCCCTGGCCAGCGGCTCGGCCCCGGCGAGGGTGTCGGCCACCAGGTCGGCCAGGCCGATCCTGGCCCGGGACAGCCGCAGCGCCCCCGAGTGGATGCGTGACAGCTCGAACAGGTCGTCCACCATCGCCGACAGGCGCTCCACCTCCAGCTTGATCTGCCGGTGGTAGCGCCCGACCGTCGCCTCGTCGGTCACCACCCCGTCCTCCAGCGCCTCGGCCATGGCGCGCATCCCGGCGAGCGGCGTGCGCAGGTCGTGGCTGACCCATGCCACGAGTTCGCGCCGGGCGCCTTCGAGGGCGCGCTCGCGGGCGTACGCCTCCTCCAGCGTGTTGGCGATCGTCTGGAGCTCGGCGGGCAGGCCGGCCGGCGCGGTGAACGGCGGCTCGCGTACGGCGGCGACCAGTCGGCGGCTCTCGCCCACGACCCGCCTGGCCAGCACGTACGCCACTCCGAGCCCCACCAGGCCGCCCACCGCGACGACGCTGAGCACGATGTTCTTGACCTGACCCTCGATGATCATCTTCAGGGTGATCGCCACGACGCCGGCCAGGGTGGCCGCGATGGAGACGACCATGACCACGCCCAGCATCACGCCGATGGAGCGGCGGCGCAGCGCCCACATGGCCCACACCCCGACGAGCGCCACCAGCAGCCCGAGCCCGGCCGTGACCGCGACGATCATCCCCAGATCGCCCATCGCCGCAGCCCCGGCCGCCACAGGACCGCCAGGGAGCCGGTCGACAGGACCGCCCGGGAGCCGGTCCAGCAGAGCCGTCGGGAGGCCGGTCAGGAGAGGGGGCGCCGGGCTCATCCCGAGGTCTCCAGAGGCTCGAACCGGTACCCGACCCCCCACACCGTCACAATTCTGCGCGGCTCCGTCGGATCCACCTCGATCTTCTCCCGCAGCCGCCGCACATGCACCGTCACGGTGGACGAGTCGCCGAACGACCACCCCCACACCTGGTCCAGCAGCGCCGACCGGCTGAACGCCTGACGAGGGTTGCGCATGAGGTACGCCAGCAGGTCGAACTCCCGCGCCGTCAGCATCACCTCGGCCCCGCCCAGCCGTACCTCGTGCGCCCCCACGTCCACCATCAGGTCGGCGTCGCGCAGGACCCCCGTGCCGCCCGGCACGGAAGCGCCGCGCGCCCGCCGCAGCACCGACTGGACCCGCAGCGCCAGCTCGCGCGGGCTGAACGGCTTGGTGACGTAGTCGTCGGCGCCCGTCTCCAGCCCGACGACCCGGTCGATCTCCTCGCCCAGCGCGGTCAGCATGATCACGGGGACCGGCCAGCGCTCCCGGAGCTTGCGGCACACCTGGAGGCCGTCCACCTTGGGCAGCATGAGGTCGAGGACCATCAGGTCGGGCGGCCGGGCGAGGGCGCGCCGCAGCGCCTCGGCGCCGTCGCTCACGCACTCCACCTCGTGGCCGTCGCGCTCCAGGTACCGCGCCACCACCTCGGCCACCGTGGGGTCGTCGTCGACCACCAGGATGCGCGTGCTCACGTCTTCACCGTACGGCCGGCGCCCCCTGATGGGACACCCACGTCATCGGTTCGTAAGCCTCGCGGATCTTGGTCGGAGGACGTACGGTGGGCTCATGAGTCGAGTCGTCATGCTCGTGCTGGGAGCCCTGCTGGGGCTCTTCGTGCTGTTCACCTTCGTCCTGCCCATGGTGCTGGGACTCCTGAAGGTCGCGCTGATCATCGGGGTGGTGGCTCTGCTCGTCTTCGTCGCCGTCACCTTGGTCGGCAAGACGTCGTCGCGGTAGTCCCGGTCCGGGACCTGACGTGACCCTGTTCCTGCTGGACCCGTGGCTGGCCGGCATCACCATGGTGGCGGTCCTGCTCCTGGTGAGCTGGGCCGCCCGGCTGCTGCCCGTCGTGGGCGGCAGCGGGCCGAGCTTCCCGCTGGTGTACGCCCGGCGGACGGCGTTCCAGCGTCAGCGTGATCCCGGCGCCGCCGGTCGGCCGCGCCCGAGAGCGCCCTCTCCCAGCCCCGCTTCCGTCTAGCGGGGCTCGTCTCGTCGAGCCCTCGTCACCTGCACGTCGAGGAAGGGCTCATGATCGATTCTCTTGTCACGCTTCTCGTCGGCATGTCCGGAGGCCACGCGGCCGTCGCGATCGTGCTGTTCACGCTGGCCGTACGGCTGCTGCTGCTCCCGCTGAGCGTCCGGCAGGCGCGGGCCGCGCGCGTCACCGAACGCCTGGCTCCGAAGGTCCGGGCCCTGCGCAAGCGGTTCGAGCGCAACCCGGAGCGGCTCAGCAAGGAGCTGTCCCGTCTGTACGCGAACGAGGGCAGCTCGCCGCTGGCCGGAATCTTGCCCGGGATGGCCCAGCTGCCGTTCATGTGGCTGATGTACCGGGTGGCCACGCATCCGACTGCCTTGGCCGGTCATGACCTTCTGGGCGCCCCGCTGGGCCAGCAGGTTGCCGGAATTGTCACCCATTACGGACTGATCAGTTGGCCCTTTTCGGTCTTCATTGTGGTGATCGCCCTGGTCACGCTGGTGGCGTGGCTCCAGGCGCGCCGGATCAGGGCCACACTCCCCGAGGAGCAGCCGGCACTGATGCGGAGGATCATGCCGCTGATGCCCTTCGGCTCGGTCCTGGCGGCCCTGGTGATGCCGCTCGCCGCCGCCCTGTACCTGCTGGTGTCCAGCGCATGGACGTACGGTGAACGGACGGTGCTCGCGCGCCGGTTCGCCTGACGGAGAGCGGGCGAACGCCCGGACAAAAACCGAGAGGCCGGCTCAGCCGGCCTCTCGCAGGGCTGCGACCTGGCCTTTCATGGTGCCGTTGCCGTTGGGGGCCGGCAGGACGGCCCAGACCGTGGTGGTGTCGCCGTCGTGGCGCACACCCCAGCTCTCGGCGACGTACTCCACGATGCCCAGACCCCGGCCGCCGAGGGAGGACAGCGTGGGACGGCCCGCGCGCGGCTCGGTCGCCGCGCCTCCGTCGCTCACCGCGACCTCGATGTGGTCGTCGTTGCGCAGCCAGGTGACCTTGACCATGCCCGACGGCAGCGGATGCGCGTGCCGCAGCGCGTTGCTGAGCAACTCGCTCACCACGAGCACCGCATCGTCGATCGCGGCGGAGAAGACGCCGCAATCATGCAGGTCAGTGCTCAGACGCTGGCGGGCAACAGCGACGCTGGACGGCGCGTACGGCAGCAACACCACGCTTGACACACCCACCTCCCCGTCTTCATGTGCCCCCCGCGGGAACACTCCCCGGTACGACCGAAATGCCCCGTTACTCGATCCCAGAAACCGGATCTCGATCACAGCTTGTCCACATCGGACGATAGGTCAGCTCAACCGTGACCACCTCGTTACCACACCGGTGTGTCGGTTCCGATAGGAGCAGCCGCGTTGAGCACCATCCGCATCCGGGTGCCTCCTCCCGGTCGCGCATGGGCGCTCACGTCGCCGCCCTGGGCCCTCGCGAGGCTGCGCACGATGTAGAGCCCGAGCCCCACGCCGCCGAATCTCCTCCGGTCACCACTGTCGACCTGGACGAACCTCTCGAAGATCCGTTCCCGGTCGGACGCGGCGATGCCGACGCCCTCGTCGTCGACGACCACGACCACCCTGCCGTCCTCCGGCCATGCCTGGACCCTGATCAACCCGCCCTTCGGTGAGTACTTGAAGGCGTTCTCCAGCAGCTGGCCGAGCACGATGTCGGTGGCCAGCGCGTCGCCCTTCACCCACGGCAGGCCGCCGGGGATTTCCACCTCGACCCGATGCGTGTCGGACAACTCGGGCAATCCTAGCGTTGCCGCATTAATCCGCTCAGCCAGGTCGAATGCCTCCACCCGTACCTTGAGCTCGTCGGCGCCGGCCCGCGAGCCGAGCAGCAGGTGGTCCATGAGCGTCCCCAGCGACCTGGCCCGCTCGGCGATCGTGTGGACGGCGGAGCGGCGCTCGGGGTCGCTGAGCTTGTCCCAGCGGGCGTCGAGGGTGCTGGCGAAGCCCCGCACGATCGTGATGGGGGTGCGCAGCTCGTGGCTGGTCGTCGCCAGGAACAGGTCCTTGGCCTCCTCCAGCTCCTTGGCGCGCGTCACGTCGCGGAAGTCGACCACCATCTCGCCGGTCTCCTCCACGCGCGCGCTCACGACGTCGAGCCAGCGGCCCGTGTCGAGCTGGAACGTCAGCTTCTCCCCCGGGCTGGGCAGCGGGAACGGCGGCGGCCCGCCCCGCACGTCGTCGACGGGCAGCCCGGTGAGCTCGGCCGCCGCGGGGTTCCACCGGATGACGCGGCCGGCCCCGTCGAGCACGGCGATGCCGTCGGCGCTGGCGTCGAACACCGCCTGCTCGTGGGCCCGCTGCCGCACCGCCTCCTGGTAGGCCATGGCGTTGCCCACCGCGATGCCGGCGTGCCCGGCCAGCAGCTCCAGCAGCTCCAGCTCCAGGTGGCCGGGCTTGCGCTGGGCGTACAGGGCGTAGAGGGCGCCGTACGGCCGCCCGCCCACGGCGGCCAGCCCGAGCGCGATCGTGTGCAGGCCGGTCAGCTCCGCCCACAGCAGCTCGTCGAGCCCGTGGGACTCCAGCAGGACGGTCTTGCCGGTGCGCAGCAGCTTGTCCACGAGGCTGGTGCGCAGCCCGGCCGTGGCGCCCTTGAGCGTCTCGGGCAGCCGGTGGGTGCTGACCACGCGCAGCCGTTCGCCCTCGATGAGCACGAAGCCGCCCGCGTCGGCGCCCGTCAGCTCGGTCAGGCTGCCGGCGATCCGGTCGAGGACGGCGGGCAGCTCCAGCTCGGCGTTGATGTCGCCGACCACGTCGGTCAGCCGGCGTACCAGCCGGACCCGGCGCGCCATGCGCTCGCTCGCCGCCTCCTCGGCCGCCGCGCGGTGGTGGACGCACACGTATCCCACCACCGAGCTGCCCATCACCAGCGGCCCGATGTCGACCGTCACATCGAGCACGCTTCCGTCGCGGCGTAACCGCTTGGTGCGCAGCGTCACCTGGTCGCCGGTACGCGCGCGTTCGAGCACCGCGTTGTGCTCAGCCGTCAGCTCCCCCGGCACGATCGGCGCCCTGCGGCCCAGCATCTCCTCGGCGGTCCAGCCGAAGAGCCGCTCGGCGGCCGGGGTCCACACCAGCACGGTCTGGTCCCGGTCGAGCGCGATCAGCGCGTTGGGCGAGCCGGCGAGCACCGCGCGAGCGATCTCGTCGTCACTGCCGGCCCACTCGTCACCCACACCTCCATAGTGCCCGCGCTGCGCGGCCGCCGTCGGCCGATCCGTCCGATACGCTGCCGATCACGACCTACCAGGTGAGAAGAGGGTGAGCGGATGTCGAGCGGTGATCTCGATGCCCTGCTACGGGTGACCTCCGCCACCTACCGCGGGGAGAACCCGCCCGACGTCGCGTTCGGCACCTATGACGGCGCCGTGGGGCGGCTGGTGCTGGCGGTGTCCGGCAAGGGGATCGTGGCGTGCAGCTTCGAGGACGAGCACGCGGTGTACGAGCGGGTGACGCGGCACGTGGGCTCGTTCATCGGGCCCGACCCCGGCCGGCTGGACCCGGTGCGCCGGGAGCTGGACGCGTACTTCTCGGGACGGCTGCGGGCCTTCACCACGCCGGTCGACCTGGCCATCGCCACGTCGTTCGCGCGCACGGTGCTGCAGAAGACCATGGCGGTCCCGTACGGCACGACGGCGACGCTCAGTGAGATCGGCGAGCACATCGGCCGGCCACGCGCGCTGCGGGCGGTCGGCAACGCGCTGATGGCCAACCCGGTGTGCGTCATCGTGCCGTGCCACCGGATCGTGCCCGGCGACGGCGCGCTCGGCGACTACGCCGGGGGCGTGAACGCCAAGCGCCACCTCCTCACCGTCGAGTCCCGCTCCTGATCACGAGCTGTCAGACGCGGTCGGCGTAGGTCCGGCGCCGGGCCAGGCCGAGGGCGAGCGTGACCAGGGCGGCCACGAGCGCCGCGCCGAGCGCGCCGTTCATCCACGGCTGACGGGTGAAGCCGATCGCCTCGCGCACCCCGGCCCAGAGGCCGTCCCACGCCCCGACGGTCGGCGTCGAGGTGGTCAGCCAGTACGCGGCGAAGCCGAGCACCCAGGGCACCAGCATGGACCAGCGCGACGGCGCGTCCTCGTCGGTGTTCCACCGGGCGGAGCCGCCGAGCACGAAGTAGTCCACGGCGAGGACCGCGAACATCGGCACGAACACCGCGCCGATGATGCCGAGGAACGCCCCGTAGGAGTTCACGTCCACCACCAGCGCCACGGCCGTGGTGACCACGCCGATGGCGACGCTGAAGACGCGGCGGTCGACGCGGGGCATGAGGTTCTGCAGCGAGAGGGTGGTCGAGTAGACGTTCGCGAACGACTGGTCGGTCTCGCGCAGGACGAGCACGGCGAAGAACAGCGCGCCGAGCGGCGCCGCGACGAACGTCCCGAACACCGCGGTGCCGTCCGCCTGGACCGCGGCCGCCCCGGCGATGGCCACCGCGTACACGCCGAGCCCCAGGCAGGCCACCTGGGCCAGCGTGTAGCCGCCGACGACGCCGGTGAACGCGGCGGCGCTCGACCTGGAGTGCCGGGCGAAGTCGGCGGCCATCGGCACCCACGAGACCGACAGCGCGATCACGTAGTCGACGGCCGGCGCGAACGCGTGCCACGAGCCGCCGGCCTGCGGCTGAGCCTGGCCGAGGAAGTCCACGGCGAACCAGGCCAGCGCGATGACCACGGCGACCGTGACGTACCGGCGCAGCAGCCGCACCGAGCCGAGCGGCCAGATCGACAGCGAGGTGGTGAGGACCCCGGCGACGATCACCCAGACCGCGTACGGCACCGCCGGACCGAAGATCGCGCTCGCGCCCATGGAGATCACCCAGAGCTCGAAGGCGCCCCAGCCGACCATCTGGATGATGTTGAGCACCGTCGGCACGTACGACAGCCGTGCCCCGAACAGCCCCCGGAGCAGCACCATCGAGGGCCGTCCGGTCTGCGTGCCGGGGATGGCGGCCAGGCCCACCATGGCGGTGCCGACGAGGCTGCCCACGACCGCGGCGGTGAGGGCCGCGGCCACGCTCAGGGGCGCGCCGCCCAGCGGGTCGAGCAGGAAGAGCGCGCCGGAGAAGCCCAGCAGGCTCACCCCGAGGTTGGCCCAGAGCGCGCCCTGGTCCAGCACCCCGAGCGTCTTCGGCGGGGCCTCGTCGAGGGTCAGCGGGACTTCGTTGACGGCATGCGTCATCACACACTCCCTACGCCGGCATTACCCGGACAGGTTCATGCGGTCGGCAGCAGCGGTAGCTGCCCTCTCAGCCCGGTGGCCCCGAGCTCCCGCGGGATCTGTAGTTGTCGCGCGCCGGACCACCCTGGTCTGTGCCGGAGATGTCCTGGCGTGCGCCCTCATGATGCCTCATGCGCCGCCTGACGGCCACACCCGGGCCCGTCAGGGGGTGTAGACGTACGGGGTCGTGGTGCCGAGCGGCACGAAGCCGAGCCGCAGCAGGATCGGACGGCTCTCGCTGGAGGCGTCCACATGGAGGTAGCGGTAGCCCCGCTCGACGGCCACCCGCGCCCGGTAGGCCAGCAGCGCCCGGTACACGCCGCGCCCGCGCCACCCGACCACCGTGCCGCCGCCGAAGAGCCCGGCGAACTCGGTGTCCGGGTCCAGGTCCACCCGCGCCCCGCTGATCGGCCGGTCGCCGGCCATCGCGACGACCGCGGCCATCGACTCGGGCCGCTCGGCCAGCCGGCGGAGCAACTGGTCGCGCAGTCCCGGCACCGGCATGCCGAACGCCTGCTCGTGCGCCTCCATGAGCAGCTCGATCCCCGCCGGGTCCTCCGCTGGGCGCAGGACGACGCCTTCGGGCAGCCGCGGCTCGGCGGCCATGGCGGCGGCCTCCGCGGCCAGCAGCGTCTCCTCAGGGTCTGCCGCGAAGCCCGCGGCCGACAGCCGCTCCGCCAGGTCGGCGGGGCGGTCGTGGGAGTACAGCTTCCACTCGAACGAGCGCTTCAGCGCGGTGAAGTACGCCACCTGCGCCGCGATCTCGGCGTCGGCCGTGTCCTCGTCGAGGTCCGACCACAGGATGCTGTTCCAGCCGCCCTCGGCCGCCTTGCGCACCACGCGGCCCGCCCGCTCGCCCTGGCTGATTCGCACCTGGCGGTCGTAGGCCGCCAGCATCTCATCACGATTCACCGGCACAGCCCACCAGCACGGACGCGCGCGGGGCAACCGGATTAAGGGACCGGCTCAGGCCACGAACGGCGGCTGACCGGTCTCGCTGACCATCGGACGGCTCGCGCCCTCCCACGACTGCATGCCGCCGCCGACGTTGACCGCCTCGCGCCCCAGGTGGTTCAGCCAGGCCGCCACCTGGTAGGACCGGCCGCCGACCCGGCAGACGACGTAGACCTTGCCGCCGGCGGGGACCTCGTCGACGCGCCCCTGGATCTCGCTCATCGGGATGTGCACGGCCTCGGGAGCGTGGCCCGCCACCCACTCCTCACGCTCGCGCACGTCCAGCAGGAAAGCGTCGTCGGGTACGTCACGTGCCTCTACCTCGGGAACCGTCATGCGTCCATCATCTCGCGCCTTCGGTCGTAGGCCGCACGGGCCTCGGCGATCTCCCGCTGATGCCGCTCGGTCCAGGTGACCAGCGACTTGATCGTCTCGTGCAGGGTGCGGCCGAGCGGCGTGAGCGCGTAGTCGACGCGGGGCGGCACGACGGGATGGACGGTCCTGGTCACCAGGCCGTCGCGCTCCAGGTGGCGCAGGGTCACGCTGAGCATGCGCTGGCTGACCCCGTCGATCTCGCGGCGCAGCTCGCTGAAGCGCAGGCTTCGGCTGTCGAGCAGGGCGATGACGAGCAGCGACCACTTGTCGGCGACGCGGTCCAGGATCTGCCGGACCTCGCAGTCCTCGCGGGTGTCCCACTGCCGGACGTCGTAGTCGTCGGTGATGTCACAGGAGGCGTGGTCGTCCATGGCATCCATGCTGTCGCAGGGACCCTGCGGTTACAAGAGATAACCGACCCTACTTGAGCAGGCGCGACAGGCGCCGGTCGGCGAGCGGCTTGCCGCCGGTCTGGCAGGTCGGGCAGTACTGGAGCGAGGAGTCGGCGAAGGAGACCTCGCGGATGGTGTCGCCGCAGACGTCGCACGGCTGGCCGGCGCGGTTGTGGACGCGCAGGCCGGACTTCTTCTCCGCCTTGAGGTCCTTGGCGGCCAGCCCGTGGGCCCGCTCCATGGCCTCGCGCAGCGTCGTGACGATGGCCTCGTGCAGGTCCGCGATCTGCGCGTCGGTCAGCGAGGACGCGATCTTGAACGGGGACATCCGGGCCGCGTGGAGCACCTCGTCGGAGTAGGCGTTGCCGATGCCCGCGACGACCTTCTGGTCGCGCAGCAAACCCTTGATCTGCGTGCGGTTGCCGCCCACGATCTTCTTCAGCGTCTCGACCGTGAACGACTCCGCGAGCGGGTCCGGGCCCAGCGCGGCCACGCCGGGCACCTCGGCCGGGTCCCTCGTGACGTACATGGCCAGGCGCTTCTGCGTGCCGGCCTCGGTCAGCTCGAACCCCGGCGCCAGGCCCTCGTCGTCGGGCGCGAACCGCACCCTCGCCGCGAGCGGGCCCTTGCCGGGACGGACCGGCTTGGCGCCCGACAGGTCGTCGCGCCAGCGCAGCCAGCCGGCCCGGGCCAGGTGGATGACGAGGTGGAGCCCGTCGCAGTCGAGGTCGAGGAACTTGCCGTGCCGCGACACCCCGGTCAAGCTCAGCCCGCCCAGCGCGCTCACCGGTGGGTCGAAGGTCTTGAGCGCCTGGATCGCCACCACGTCCACGGCCAGCACGGTCCGGCCGACCGCCCGCTCACGCAGGAATCCGGCCAGGGACTCGACTTCGGGAAGTTCCGGCATGCCACCAGAGTACGGTCACTCACCGACAGCTTCCCGGACGCTCGCGGACACCGCTCCACGCGTCAGGGCACGTCCCAGAAGGCCAGCTCATGAGCCATGCCCTCGCGGAAGAGCCGCTCGGCCCGCACCGGGTCGGGAGCCGCCTCGTCGATCATCACGGCGATCCGGGCGGCCAGCGCGGCGAACCCCGGGTCGGCGTAGGTGCCCACCCACGCGCGGTAGCGCGGCTCGGCCGGCGGGTCCTGCGCCAGGATCCGGCCCAGCGTCGAATATCCCCACATGCACGGGTACAGCGCCGCCAGCCCGTCGGCGTACGTGGCCGCCGACTCGAGCAGGAAGGCCGTGTACGCGGCGCACGCCGGCCCCTTCACGGCTCCCTCCAGATCGGCGCCGAACTCGGCCGACATGGTTCGGTGCAGGCTCAGCTCGTCATGGAAGGTGGTGTGCGCCAGGTCCACCAGATCCCCCAGGTGGCCGTCCGGCGCCTGCCAGGCCAGCCGGGCGAAGACCCGCACGTAGTCGAGCAGGAACAGGTAGTCCTGCTCCAGCCAGGACCGGAACACCGCCTCGGGCAGGTCGCCGCGCGCTATCCCGGCGACGGTGGGGTGCGCGAGCTGGGCGTCGAGCAGGGGGCGGCCGGCGGCGTGCAACTTCTCGGAGATGGACATGAGCGCACGTTAGTGTCGGGGGCATGACTGTGACGATCGCCGAGGAACTCCTCCTGCTCGCCTACAGCGAGGACGAGGGCAGGCAGCTTGTCGGCTCCGCCCAGCTCGACCCCGCGTTGAGCGGAGCCCTCCTCGCCGAGCTGGCCGTCAACGGCCGGATCGAGCTGTCGGACAAGACCGTGACCGTCAAGGACCCCACTCCCCTCGGCGACGAGGAGCTGGACGCGGCCCTGGCCCGCATCGCGGCGGAGGGCAAGGAGCGCAAGCCCGTCTGGTGGGTGCAGAGGCTCATGGCCGGCAAGCCCCGCCCGCGGTTGCTGACCCGGCTCGCCGAGACCGGCGTGCTGACCGAGCAGCGCGGCAAGGTCCTGGGGATCTTCCCGACGACGCGCTGGCCGGAGGCCGACGGCTCCGTCGAGGCGAACGTCAGGGAGCGGGTCGCGAGCGCGCTGGGCGGCGCCGACCCCGACCCGCGCACCGCGGTGCTCATCGCGCTGCTGCACGCCGCCAAGATCGACCGCAAGGCGTTCCCGGGCGCGAGCAAGGAGCGCGTCAAGGAGATCGCCGAGGGCGCGTGGACGGCCGACGCCGTGGCCAAGACCATCGCGGCGATCAACGCGGCCATGATGGCCGCGGTCACGTCGGCCGCCATCGCGGCATCGACCAGCGCCGCCACCAGCTGAGCGCCCCCGGTCCCGCCCTCGCGGGACGGGACCGGGGCGGCCGGTCAGCCGGCGTCCAGGATCTCCTGCGGGACCGGCCTGTCGTTCTTGAGCGCGTCGAACAGCGCCAGCGCGCGGGTCCGGTCCCACTTGATCGCCGAGCCGCCGCCCGCGATCTCGTTGCCGCCGAACGGCACCACGGTCGTCACCGGGCTGTCGCCCATCGCCAGCCCCAGCGAGAGCATGTCGAGCGCGCCCGTGGAGGAGTCGACCGTGACCGCGTCCGTGGCGCTCATGGCCAGCGGGATCGAGGTGAAGGGGTTGAGCAGGACACCGGGTCCGGCGGCCTTCTTGACCACCGCGCCGAGGAACTGCCGCTGCCGCTTGGTCCGCTCGAAGTCGGGCAGCGCGCCGCCCTTGCGGGTGCGCACGTAGCCGAGGGCCTGGCTGCCGTTGAGCACCTGCTTGCCCTTCTTCAGCTTGAGCCCGGCCTTGGGGTCGTCCACGGCGGCCCGTACGTCGATCTCCACGCCGCCGATCGCGTCCACGATGCCCACGAACCCGGCGAACCCGATCTCCATGTAGTGGTCGACGTGCACGCCCGTGACGGTCTCGACGGTACGGGCCAGCAGCTTCGGACCGCCGAACGCGTAGGCGGCGTTGAGCTTGTTGCGGCCCTTGCCGGGGATGGTGACGGCCGAGTCGCGGGGCAGGCTGACCAGCGTCGGCTTGTCGCTGCCCTCGGGGATGTGCAGCAGCATCATCGAGTCGGTGCGCTGCCCGGCCGCGCGGCCGGTGGCGAGCTTGCGGCGCTGCGCCGCCGACAGGCCCTTGCGGCTGTCGGAGCCGACGAGCAGCCAGTTGGTGCCGGGGGTGTCGGCCGGGCGGCCCTCGTAGTCGTCGAGGACGCCGTCGATGCCGGCCAGCCGGGAGTCGATCCAGAAGAACAGCCCCACCGCGACGACCAGCAGCAGGGCCACCACGGCCGCCACGATCTTCGCGATGGTGGACCACGACGGCAGCCGCCTCGGCGAGCGCGACCGCGAGGGACCGGAAGGGCCCGACGGGCCGCCGGGCCCCGGGGGCCCGTCCCGCCGCCCGAGCGGTCTGACGGGCGAGTCGCCCGAGCGCTGCCTGCCGTACACGCGGGCGGCCGACCGGGGAGCGTCGCCGGCGGGCGAGGCGGGCCCGGAGGCGTTGGGGAGCAGGTGCGTGGGCGCCGACTCCGGCCCCGGCGCGGAGGGCCGCTGGTGGGCGGGCGCGCCGCCGGACAGCAGGCCCCCGTCGTTCCCGGGGGGCTTGTCGTTCCTGGAAGGCAGTGGGCGGCCGTCGCCCGGCGAGCGCATGGCCCGCGTCCGGTCGTCCTCAGACACGTCCCCCTACTTCCTTCGGCTGCCATAAACGCTACGTCGTACCTGCACCAGTGAAGCCTCCCCGCCGGGCATTTGCCACGGAAAAGTACGCGGAACCAGGGCCCGTATCAAAGTCCACGGTGGCCGACTCGACTTGACGGGTGGGAGATCGGCAACGAGTGAGGTCCCCGGTATGAGGGTTGATCGACCAAGATCAACCCTCGTACCGGAGACCTCGTCACCACCTTAGCGGGGACGCGGCGATTCGACCTGACCGATGCGCACGTGCTCGTCCCGCTCTCGCTCGCAGAGGCCGTCATCCTGCTCGGCGGAGGCTGGGCGCCCGGCTTCGTGACGCTCGCCGTACTGATCACTCTGGTCGGGCTGGTGACCGGGCCGCGCGACGCCGTCGTGCCCACCCTGCTCGCCGACCACGCCCCCGCCCGCCACCGCACCGAGGTCTTCGCCTGGCTCAGCACCTTCACCTGGGCCGGCTACGGTCTGGGCACCGCCGTCGCCGGCCGGCTCACCGGCCCCTGCTGACGCCCGCGCGCGAAACATACGCGCAGGAAACATAGTGGGGAGTCGGATCGTTACGGTTATGGACGACCTCTATCGAAGGGAAGATCGTGTCCGCTCCGGACCCTTGGAGTAGCAGCCCGTGCGGGTGCACGGGTTCCTCTGAGAGCTCACCATGGTGAGCGCCTATCTGGGCCTGCTGGCCCTTCTCCTTCTCACCGCGGCGACCGGGTACTTCGTCGCCCAGGAGTTCGCCTTCGTGGCGGCCGACCGGAGCGTCCTGCGCGAGCAGGCCGCGGCCGGTGACAAGGCCGCGGACAAGGCCCTCCAGGTGACCTCCCGCCTCTCCTTCATGCTCTCCGGCGCCCAGCTCGGGATCACGGTCACGGCGCTGCTGGTCGGCTTCCTGGCCGAGCCGGCGATCGCCACGCTCGTACGGCCCTGGCTGGACGGCCACGGGCTGCCCGACGCGGCCGTCACCGGGCTGTCGGTGGCGGCCGGCGTGGTCGCCGCGACCATCGTGCAGATGGTCCTCGGCGAGCTCGCGCCCAAGAACCTCGGCATCGCGCGGCCGGAGCCCGTGGCCAAGTTCCTGGCCGGCTCGACGCTCACCTACCTCGCCGTGGTCGGCCCGGTGGTCCGCCTGTTCGACTCGGCCGCCACCGGCGTGCTGCGGCGCGTCGGCATCGAGCCGGTCGAGGAGGTGGAGCACGGCGCGACGCCGGAGGAGCTGTCGCGGATCATCGCCGAGTCGACGCGGGCCGGCGAGCTGCCGCCGCGGCTGTCGGAGCTGCTGGAGCGGGCCCTGGAGTTCGGCGACCGCATCGCCGAGGAGATCATGGTGCCGCGCCCGCGGGTGGTCGCGCTGCGCGACTCACAGCCGCTCTCCGACCTCGTGCAGGTCATGCGCGACCGCGGCCACTCCCGCTACCCGGTGCTGGGCGCCGACGGCGACGTGGCCGGCGTGACGGGCGTGCGCGAGCTGCTGGCCTCCGGTCTCGACATCGGGGCGGACGGCACGGCAGGGGGCGGGACGGTCGGCGACATCACCAGACCGGCCCGCCTGGTGCCCGACTCGCTGCCGCTGCCGGCCGTGATCGAGCAGATGCGGGCCGGCAAGGACGACATCGTCTGCGTCATCGACGAGTACGGCGGCCTGGCCGGCGTCATCACCATCGAGGACCTGGCCGAGGAGCTGGTCGGCGAGCTGGTCGACGAGAACGACCCCGAGCCGGCCGGCGCCGTGGAGCGCCCGGACGGCGGCTGGGACGTGCCCGGCAGCCTGCGGCTCGACGAGGTCGAGCGGGCCACCGGCGTGGCCCTGCCGGAGAGCGACGACTACGACACCCTCGCCGGTCTCATCCTGGCCAGGCTGGGCCGCATGGCCGAGGCGGGCGACCAGGTGGTCGTGCCCCTCACGGCCGAGCCCGACCTGTTCGCCGAGGACGACGGCCAGGAGCGGCTCGCCGAGCTCACCGTCGTCGCGCTCGACCGCCGGGTGCCCGGACTGGTACGCCTGTCGCCGGTGCTGCAGACGGAGGCCGCCCGATGACGATGATCCTGCTCAGCCTCGTGCTGCTGGCGCTGAACGCGGTCTTCGTGGCCGCGGAGTTCGCCTTCGTCTCCGCGCGGCGCCACCGCCTGGAGGAGGCGGCGAGCGGCGGCAACCGGCTGGTCCGCTTCGCCGCGAGGTCGGCGGTGGGCGGCGGACGCCAGCTGTCGATGATGCTGGCCGGGGCGCAGCTCGGCATCACGCTCTGCACGCTCGGCCTCGGCCAGGTCACCGAGCCCGCGATCGAGCACTTCCTGGAGCCGGTCTTCGCGGCCCTCGGCGTGCCCGAGTCGCTGCGGATGCCGATCGCGCTGACCATCGCGCTGGCGCTGGTCACGTTCCTGCACATGGTGATCGGCGAGATGGCGCCCAAGTCGTGGGCGCTGACCGCGCCCGAGCGGGCCGCCATGCTGCTGACGCTGCCCTTCCGCGCGTTCGTGACCGTGACGCGCCCGCTGCTGTCGACGCTGAACGGCCTGACGAACCTGATACTGCGCGCCTTCGGCGTGCGGCCCCGCGACGAGCTGGCGACGACCCGCACCCCGCGGCAGCTCGCCATGCTGGTGGGCGAGTCCGGCCGGATGGGGCTGCTCGACCGGGAGGAGCACGACCTGCTCACCCGGGCGCTGCGGCTCCAGGCCGAGGGCATCGAGCGGCTCATGGTGCCCATCGGCCACGCCGTGACGGTGCCGCCGGAGGCCGGCGCGGAGGCCATCAGGCGGACCGCCCGCGACAGCGGCCACCTGCGGCTGCTGGTGGGCGTGCCCGGCGACATCAGGGGCGTCCTGCACGCGCGTGAGGCGCTGCTCCAGCCCGACGCCACGGCCGAAGGGCTGGCGCGGCCCGTGCCGCGGCTGGCGTGCGTCACGCAGGTCCCTGAGGCCGTGACGGCGCTCCAGGACGCCCGCGCGCACCTGGCGCTGGTCACGGACCAGGGCGGCGAGGTCATCGGCATGGTGACGCTCACCGACCTGATCGGGGAGCTGCTGGACACCCGCGCCGCCCTGGCCGCCCCCGCCATGGCCGCCGTCTGAGAACGCCGCGGCCGGTCCGGAAACGGGCCGGCCGCGGCACTCAGGCTGACTCCCGGCACTCAGGCTGACTCCCGGCACTCAGGCGGACTCCCGGGGAGGGGCTCCGGCGCGCGCCTCACCCGGGCGCCCATGCTCCGCTGTGAGCGAAATCTCACCGTGAACCCGGCGAAAGCAGTCCGAAGGCGATCTGCAAGTGGCCCGCCCCACACTCATCGCCGGGGGAGCGCCAGCCGCAACCTCTCAGGTTCCTGGGAAAGAAAAAGCCCCGGCTCTTGCGAACCGGGGCTTGTCTTCGTCAGTGTGGTTCTGCCGATTTCATCGGCGAACCTGAGTGGGCGAGGAGGGATTTGAACCCTCACGTCCTTTCGGACACACGGACCTGAACCGTGCGCGTCTGCCGTTCCGCCACCCGCCCTTTGTTGGGTGCGGAGAAACAGTAGCACGGAACAGCCGCTGGTACTGAACCCGGATACGATCGCATAAGACACGGGAGCGGATGAGCTGGGCGCGACGGCTGACCAAGCGCCTGGACCGCCGTGACGTGGGACGAGCGGAGCCAGGCGCGCGAGCGCCTGGAGGCCGCGATCATATGCACGGAGGAAGGGAGGTACCCGGTGGGAGTCCTTCAGCGCTTCGAGCGAAGGCTCGAAGGCTTGGTTGAGGGGGCCTTTGCGCGGGCGTTCAAATCTGACCTTCAGCCGGTCGAGGTCGCCAGCGCGGTTCAGCGGGAGATGGACGAGCGTGCGGCGATCGTCGCACAGGGTCGCACACTCGTGCCCAACGACTTCGTGGTGGAGCTGTCCACGACCGACAGCGAGCGGCTTGAGGTCTACGCCGACAGCATCAGCCACGAGCTGGCCAACCTCGCCAGGGAGTACGCCAAGGAGCAGGGCTACTCCTTCGTGGGACCGGTCCGGGTGCGGTTCGAGACGGCGGCGGACCTCGCTGTGGGTCTGTTCCGCATCAGGTCGGGCGTCATCCGCGGCGCGACGGTGGAGCAGGACGAGATCCGCCAGCCGGCCAGCGACCTGCCCCCTTCCCGGCCCAACGCGTTCGGCGGGCGGCCCCGGCTGCTCGTCTCCACCCAGGACGACCCGCAGGGTGACCGCTCCTACGAGCTCACCACGCCGGTGACCCTGCTCGGCAGGGGCACCGACTGCGATCTCCGCCTGGTCGATCCCGGCGTCTCACGCCACCACGCGGAGCTGCGCGTGGAGGGTCCCCAGGTCTTCCTGGTCGACCTGGGTTCGACCAACGGCACTTTCGTCAACGGCCAGCCGGTACGCAGAGTCGAGCTCCAGAACGGCACGCGAGTGACGTTGGGGCGCACGACTCTGGTGTTCCGGCGCGATTAAGGGTAGACAAACGGTCCATGTCCGAGCTCACGCTGCTGCTGATCCGGCTCGCCTTCCTGGCGGTGCTGTGGTTTTTCGTCATTGCCGCAGTCGGCGTGATCCGGACTGACTTGTTCGGATCACGTACGGCTCCCTCGGGTCCGCGTAAGACCGCGAAACCCGCCAAACCGGTGGCCAAGCCGAAGAGCAAGAAGGGCGAGCCACGCCAGCTAGTCGTGACCGGTGGCCCCTTGCAGGGCACCACCATTAACCTCACGGAGACGCCCATCACCATCGGCCGGGCGAACGACGCCACGCTGGTAGTCACCGATGACTACGCATCCAGCCGGCATGCCCGGCTCTTCCCTCAGGACGGTCAGTGGATCGTGGAAGATCTTGGTTCGACCAACGGCACGTACCTCGACCGCTCAAAAGTCACCCGCCCGACCCCGGTGCCGCTCGGTGTTCCGATCCGCGTCGGCAAGACAGTCATTGAATTGCGCAAATGACCATCGCACTCCGCTACGCCGCCCGCTCGGACGTCGGCCTCCTCCGCGAAGGGAACGAGGACTCGGCGTACGCGAGCGGCCGCCTGCTGGCCGTCGCCGACGGCATGGGCGGGCACGCACACGGCGAGGTGGCGAGCTCCGTCGCCATCGCCGCAATGGCCTCCCTGGAGGAGGCCCAGCAGGGCGGTGACCTGCTCAACGCCATCGAGGCAGCAGTACGCGACGCCAACCGCAGACTGCACGAGATGGTGGGGCGGGACCCGAGCCTGAAGGGCATGGGCACCACGCTCACCGCCATGCTCTGGCACGGCACCCAGGTGGCCCTGGTGCACGTCGGCGACTCGCGCGCCTACCTGCTCAGACGCGGGGAGCTCTACCAGATCACCCACGACCACACGCTGGTGCAGCAGCTGGTCGACGACGGGCGCATCACCCCCGAGGAGGCGGCGACGCACCCGCAGCGCTCGATCCTGCTGCGGGCGCTCGACGGGAGCGGTGAGGTCGATCCCGACCTCACGCTGCGCGAGGCCCAGCTCGGCGATCGCTACCTGCTGTGCTCCGACGGGCTGTCGGGTGTGGTGAGCGCGGAGACGCTGCACGCCACGCTGACCAACATCGACGACCCCGAAGAGGTCGTCCGGCAGCTCATCGACCTGGCCAACAGGGGCGGCGGGCCCGACAACATCACCTGCGTGCTGGCCGACGTGCTGGAGATCGCCGACGACCAGCAGGCGCCCGCCGAGGCCGCGGTGGTGGGCGCGGCCGGCATGGACCGGCTGAGACCCGGCCCGCAGGAGACCTCCCCGGGGCGATCGAGCGCGGTGACCGCGCCCCAGCCGGTGATCACTGACGACGAGTTCGACGAGCCGGGCGCGCAGGCGACCCGGCGGTCGGGCGGCCGTCGTCGCGTGTGGCCCGTGCTGGTCTCCGTGCTCGGCGTCGGGGCGGTGGTCGCCGGTGTCGGCGGCTACTTCGGCTGGCAGTGGACCCAGGAGCAGTTCTTCGTCGGAGCAAGGGGCGGCGAAGTGGTCGTTTTCCAGGGCATCCAGCAGGAAGTCGGCCCGCTCCAGTTCTTCTCGGTGGCCAAGTACACCGGAAAGCCCGTGTCCCGGCTCTCCGCCCCCGACCAGGCGCTCATCGAGGACGGCATCGAGGTCGCCAGCGTCGACGAGGGCCTGAAGAAGATCAACGGCCTGAGGTTCGCCGACGACCAGACCGGGTCGAAGGACAAGGCCGTAACCGACGCGAGCGCGTCCCCGTCCCCCGACAGCGCCAAGGCGTCCCCCAGCGCCACGAAGGCATCTCCGAGCCCCACGAGGACGAAGCCCTAGATGAGCGAGATGGCCGCCTCCCCCGTTCCCATGCCCGCCAAGCGCCGAGGGGCGCAGCTTCTCATGCTGGCGCTGGCCGTCGGCATCGTGATGTTCGCCTACGCCTACGTGGGCCTGGCCGTCGACGGCAAGGTCCCGGCGGGCATGCTGACGTACGGCCTGGGTCTGGGCGGTCTGATGCTGGCCGCCTATCTCGTCCTGGCCAAGTTCGCTCCCTGGGCCGACCCTCTGATCCTGCCGCTGGTGACCCTGATCAACGGTCTTGGCCTGGTGATGATCTACCGGCTCGAGGCCGCCAAGATGCCCGGCGCGTCCGCTGCCAACCAGATCATGTGGACCGGTCTCGGCGTCGCCATGTTCTCGATCACGCTGATCGTGCTGCGCGACCATCGCATGCTCCAGCGCCTGACCTACACCGCGGGCGCCGTCGGCCTGGTCCTGCTCGCCATCCCCGCGGTGCTGCCCGGCAGCCTCAGCGAGGTGCAGGGGGCCAAGATCTGGATCCGCATCGGCGGCTTCTCCATCCAGCCGGGCGAGTTCGCCAAGCTGGCCCTGGTCGTCTTCTTCACCGGCTACCTGGTGGCCAAGCGCGACGTGCTGGCCCTGGCCGGGCGCCGGCTGCTCTTCATCGACCTGCCCAGGGCCAGGGACCTCGGCCCGGTCCTCGTCACCTGGGGCTTCAGCCTGCTGGTGCTGGTCTTCGAGAAGGACCTGGGCACCTCACTGCTGCTGTTCGGCACGTTCATCGCGATGCTCTACATCGCCACCCAGCGCACGTCGTGGGTGCTGATCGGCATCCTGCTGTTCGTCGGCGGCGCCTTCGTCGCCGGGCAGATCTTCGACCACGTAGGTGCCCGATTCGACGTCTGGCTGGACCCCACCAACAACATCTTCTACGGCAACGATGACATCTGCCAGCAGGACCCGCCGGGCAGCCCGATGTGCGGCAAGAGCTACCAGACCATGCAGGCCCTTTTCGGGTTCGGCGCGGGCGGCATCCTGGGCACCGGGCTCGGCCAGGGGCACCCCTACCAGATCCCGCTGTCGTTCTCCGACTTCATCTTCGCCGCGACCGGCGAGGAGCTGGGCCTGACCGGCCTGATGGCACTGCTCATGATGTACGCCCTGCTGGTCGAGCGCGGTCTGCGCACCTCGCTCGCCGCCCGTGACCCGTTCACCAAGCTGCTGGCCGGCGGTCTGTCCTTCCTGCTGGCCTGGCAGTTGTTCATCATCGTCGGCGGCGTGACCAACCTCATCCCGCTCACGGGCCTCGTCACCCCGTTCATGTCGCAGGGCGGCTCGGCCCTGCTGGCGAACTGGATCCTCATCGCCCTCCTGGTACGCACCTCCGACGCGGCGCGGAAGCCACCGCCGCAGGCGATCCAGAACGAAGGAATGACGCAGGTGTTCCAGCGATGAACAGCACCGTCAAGCGCATCGCCGTGGCCTGCCTGGCCATGTTCGCGCTGCTCATGGTCAACGTGAACTACGTCCAGGCGATCAAGGCCGGCACGTACTCCGAGGACCCGCGCAACATCCGCAACTTCTACGAGCGCTACGCCGTGCAGCGCGGGCGGATCACGGCCGGTGGCAAGGAGATCCTCGCCCAGTCGGTCGAGACCGACAGCAAGGAGTTCCGCTTCGTCCGGCAGTACACCGACGGCAAGCTGTACGCGCACGTCACCGGCTTCTTCTCGCCCGAGAGCGCGGACGCCATCGAGGCCACCGAGAACAAGCTGCTCGACGGCTCCAGCTCCGACCTGCTGCTGCGCCGCAGCATCGACCTGTTCACCGGTGAGCCCACCAAGGGTGCCAACGTCGACCTGACGATCAACCCGAAGGCGCAGAAGGCCGCGTACGACGCCCTGCGCGGGAGCGGCAAGCGGGGCGCCCTGGTGGCGCTCAACCCGAAGACCGGTGCGATCCTCGCGATGGTGTCGCTGCCCACCTACGACCCGGCCGAGCTGTCCGGCACCAACAAGAGCAAGGTGTTCGCCCACTACGACGAGCTGGCCAAGGAGAAGGGCCAGCCGCTGCTCAACCGCGCCATCCGCCAGACCTACCCGCCCGGCTCCACGTTCAAGGTGGTCACCGCGGCCGCGTACCTGGAGGACGACTCCTCGCGCGGGCCGGACACCACCGTGGACGCGCCGCAGCGGCTGCCCCTGCCCGGCACCACCATCAGCCTGCCCAACTACGGCGGCGCCGCCTGCGGCGCCGGCAAGGTCCCGCTGGTCTTCGCGCTGGAGAAGTCCTGCAACACGCCGTTCGGATCCATCGGCATGGAGCTCGGCTACGACAAGATGAAGGAGCAGACCGAGAAGTTCGGCATGGGGGAGCAGCTCGGTGTCCCGATGTCGGTGACCCAGAGTGACTTCGGCAAGGAAGAGGACAAGGCGGCCCTGGCGATGGCCTCGATCGGGCAGCGCAGCAACCGGATGACGCCGCTGCAGATGGCCATGATCGCCGCGGGCATCGCCAACAACGGCACGGTCATGAAGCCGTACCTCGTGAACAAGATCACCGACAGCAAGGGCGACTCGATCGAGGACGCCGACCCGCAGGAGCTGAGCGAGGCGGTCAGCTCCGAGACGGCGGGCAAGCTGCGCGAGATGATGGTCAGCGTCGTCAACAACGGCACCGCCAACCTCGCGCAGATCCCGGGCGTCCAGGTGGCCGGCAAGACCGGCACGGCCGAGACCAGCGACGGCCAGCCCCCGCACGCGTGGTTCATCTCGTTCGCCCCGGCCAATGACCCGCAGATCGCGATCGCGGTCATCGTCGAGTCGGGCGCCGCCAACGTGGGTGCCGAGGCGACGGGCGGCCACACCGCCGCGCCGATCGCCAAGCAGGTGATGGAGGCGGTGCTGAAGAATTGATCGACGGCAACGTGCCGGGTCATGCGGCTCGGTAACCGCTATCACCTCCTCTCCCGCATCGCCATGGGCGGTATGGGGGAGGTCTGGCGTGCCCGCGACGAGCTGCTGGGCCGCGAGGTGGCGGTCAAGGTGCTGCGCAGCCACATCCACGGCGACCCCACGTTCCGCGCGCGGTTCCGCAACGAGGCGCGCATCACCGCGGCGCTGGCCGACCCCGGCATCGCGCAGGTCTTCGACTACGGCGAGCAGAACGACCTGGCCTACCTCGTGATGGAGCTGGTCCACGGCGAGCCGCTGTCGGCCATCCTGGCCCGCAACGGCGCGCTGGGCCCCGAGGTGGCGCTGGACGTGCTCCAGCAGACCGCCAAGGCGCTGCACACCGCCCACGCCGCCGGGGTCGTGCACCGCGACGTCAAGCCGGGCAACCTGCTGGTGACGCCCGACGGCCACATCAAGGTGACCGACTTCGGCATCGCCCGCGCGCTGGAGGCCGCGCCGGTGACGCAGACCGGCACCGTGCTCGGCACCGCGCAGTACGTCAGCCCGGAGCAGGCGCAGGGCCTGCCGCTCACGCCCGCCACCGACCTGTACTCCCTCGGCATCGTCGTCTACGAGTGCCTGGCGGGCCGCACCCCGTTCCGGGGCGAGAGCCAGGTGGCGATCGCGCTCCAGCATCTCAACGAGCAGCCGCCGCCGCTCGGCGTCGACGTGCCGGCCCCGGTACGCGACCTGGTCATGGCGCTGCTGTCGAAGGACCCGGCGCGCCGGCCCGGCTCCGCGCGGGAGCTGGCCGACCGGGCGTACGTGCTGCGTGACTCGCTGGTGGGGCACGAGCCGAGCGTGGAGCTCAGCATGCTCACCGACCCCGACGGCTTCCGCGTCCACGAGCGGAGCGGTCCCGGGCAGACCGGGCCGGGACCGACCCGGCCGGGTCAGGGCGGGCCGGGTCAGGGCGATGACCCGACCTACGACCTGATGGGCGGGGGCGTGCCGGCCACTGTGGCGCGGCGTCCGGCTCGGCGGCCCTCCCAGCGCAAGGGCACCGGCGCGCGGGCGCTGGCCGTCGTCGCCGCGGCCGGCTGCCTGGCCGCGGTCGGGTTCGGCGCCATGACGCTCGCCGAGCGCGACGCGCCCACGCGGCCGCCGGACGTCACGGAGCCGTCCGGCGCCGGCTCGGCCACGCCGACGCCGACGCACACCCGCACGGCCAAGGCCAAACGCACGCGGCGCCCGCCCGCGATTACGGCGAAGTCCAAACGGCCGGTACCCTCACGGTCGGCTACCGTTGACAAGTCGGCGACTCCTACCCAGAAGCCGACACCCCGACCCACCCCGACCACCCGTACCCCGACCCCCACACCGACTCCGAAGCCCACGACGACGCCGACAAGTCAGACACAGAGCGCTTCACCTGACCCGGCGGCGACAAACCCGCCGAAGGATGGGACGTGACGCGTCATGGGGTCGATGATGGACACCGGCGGCTCCGCGCAGACCGCGGTACCCAAGATGAACGGTAAGGGACAGTGCAGGAAATGACTCAGCCTCGGCTACTCGGAGGTCGCTACGAGCTCGACGGTGTCGTCGGGCGCGGCGGCATGGCTGAGGTGTATCGTGCCCGGGACATCCGGCTGGACCGCATAGTCGCGATCAAGACTCTCCGGTCGGATCTGGCGCGCGATCACACCTTCCAGGCCCGTTTCCGCCGTGAGGCGCAGTCCGCGGCTTCGCTGAACCACCCGGCCGTCGTCGCGGTCTACGACACCGGCGAGGACGTCAGCGAGGGCGCCCCCGTGCCCTACATCGTGATGGAGTACGTCGACGGGCGCACCCTGCGCGACCTGCTCCGGGCCGACCGGCGGCTGCTGCCGGAGCGGGCGGTCGAGCTGGTCGACGGCATCCTGCGGGCGCTCGACTACAGCCACCGCGGCGGCATCGTGCACCGCGACATCAAGCCGGCCAACGTCATGATCACCCGGGCGGGCGACGTCAAGGTGATGGACTTCGGCATCGCCCGCGCGATGGCCGACTCCGCCGCGACGATGACGCAGACCGCGCAGGTGATAGGGACCGCCCAGTACCTGTCGCCCGAGCAGGCGCGCGGCGAGCGCGTCGACGCGCGCAGCGACATCTACTCCACCGGCTGCGTGCTGTACGAGCTGCTGACCGGCCAGCCGCCGTTCACCGGCGACTCGCCCGTCGCGATCGCCTACCAGCACGTGCGCGAGGAGCCGATCCCGCCGTCGCAGATCGACCCGGAGATCCCGCAGTGGGCCGACGCGATCGTGCTCAAGGCCATGGCCAAGGACCCGGCGCATCGCTACCAGAGCGCGACCGAGATGCGCGCCGACATCCAGCGGGCGATGTCCGGCATGCCGGTCGACGCCCAGACGATCGCCATGAACAACACGTACGCCCCGACCACCCGCATGATGACCTCGACGCAGCAGGCCGCGGGCCCGGCGACGCAGCGCAGCACAGCCGTCCCGCCGTACGAGTACGACGACGACCGTGGCGGCGGCAGGGGCGGCGGCGGCCGGCGGCGGGCCAGTGGCGGCGGGGGCAACACCGCGCTGAAGACGGCGGCGTGGATCCTCGTCCCGCTGCTCGTCATCGGCGCGTTCATCGGCGTGGGCTACGCCTTCCTCAGCAACACCGACACGCCGGCGGCGCAGGCGCTCAAGGTCCCCTCGCTGGAGACGCAGACCGAGCAGGCCGCGGTCGCCGAGCTGACCGGTCTCGGGCTGAAGCCCCAGGTCGTCCGCGAGTTCAGCGACGAGTACGACCCGAAGACCGTCATCAAGACCGATCCGGCGGCGGGCGCCGAGGTCGAGAAGGGCGCGACGGTCAAGGTCGTCGTGTCCAAGGGCAAGAAGAAGGTCAAGGTGCCTGACGGGCTCATCGGGCTCACCAGGGAGGAGGCCACCGAGCTCCTCCGGAAGGAGGGCCTGACCGCCACGATCAAGACCAAGTCCTCCACCAGGAAGCAGGGCACGGTCATCTCCACCGATCCCGCCGCGGGCGAGGAGGTCGAGGACGGCGGCAGCGTCACGCTGTACGTGCCCAAGGAGCTGACCACGGTCCCGAACGTCACCGGCATGACGGCCGACGAGGCCAGGGCGGCGCTGGAGGCGGCCGGCTTCAAGGTCAAGATCAGTGAGCAGTTCAACGAGCAGGCCACCGAGGGCACGGTCTTCCGGCAGAGCCCCGGCCCGGACGCCAAGCTGTCTCCCGGCACGACCATCACGCTCGAGGTCTCCAAGGGGCCCGACCAGTCGCAGCCCACGGACCAGCCGACGTTCACGCAGGAGCCCGATCCGACGCTGCCCACCGACGAGCCGACGGACGATCAGACGACGATCGAGGATCCGACCGGCGACGACGGCTTCGGATGACGTGAGGGCGCTCTGAGCGTCTGAGGAGCCGCCTCCCGGCTGGGAGGCGGCTCCTCCGCTTTTCGGTGGCTTCGGGCGGGCCTGTGGGCGCCTGAGAGCCGCCAGGAGCGCCTGTGGATGAACGCCGGCCCCGGGGAACGCGGCGAGAACGGCCTGCGGCTCCCCTGCGGCCGGGCCAAGCGAAAGAGCGTCCCCGCCGCTCGGGGGCAACGGCGGGGACGCTCATCTGTGAGTCGTGGCGGCCGGGCCGCGCGTTACACGATCGCGCTACCCGATCGCGCTCAGCCAGTTGGCGAGCAGCCGGTGGCCGTGCTCGGACAGCACCGACTCGGGATGGAACTGGACGCCCTCGATCGGGGCCTCGCGGTGGCGCAGGCCCATGATGACGCCGTCGTCGGTGCGGGCGCTCACCTGGAGCTCGCCGGGGACCGTCTCGGGGCGTACGGCCAGCGAGTGGTAGCGGGTCATCCGCACCGGCGAGGGCAGCGACGCGAACACGCCCCGGCCGTCGTGGGCGATCGCGCTGGTGCGACCGTGGACGATCTCCGGCGCGCGGGAGACGGTGGCGCCGTAGGCGTGGGCGATGGCCTGGTGGCCGAGGCAGACGCCGAGCAGCGGCCGGCCCTCCTCGGCGGCCCGGCGCACCAGGGGCACGCTGACGCCCGCCGCCTCGGGGGTGCCCGGACCCGGGCTGATGAGGACGCCGTCGAAGCCGGCGGCGTCGGTCACGGCCACCTCGTCGCGCGGGCGCACGTCGCACGTGGCGCCCAGCTCGCGCAGGTACTGGACGATGGTGTGGACGAAGCTGTCGTGGTTGTCCACCACCAGCACACGGGTCATTGCGTAACCGTCACCTCGTCCAGCGTCATCAGGGGTTCGAGCAGCGGAAACACCCGATACCACAGTACGGCCACCGCGATGCCGGCCAGCACGGCGGCCAGCAGTGCCTTGACGGCCGTGGGGCCGGGGAGCCTGCGCCAGATCCAGCCGTACACGTGATCAGTCCTTCCTGAGCTCGACGCGGTCGAGCACCCCGTGCACGATGTAGCGCTGCGCGGCGGAGTACTCGGGGTGGCAGGTGGTGAGCGTGATGAACGCCTTGGACGGCTTGCGCTGGGGCTTGCCGGGCACCGGGGCGATGACGTCCAGGTCGGTGGGCAGCACGACCTCGTGGTAGGTCACCCGGTAGGTGTAGCGGGCCTCGCGGGCGTCCACGACGATCTCGTCGCCGCGTTTCAGCTCGTCGATCTGGTTGAACGGCGCGCCGTAGGTGGTGCGGTGGCCGGAGACGACGAAGTTGCCCTTCTGGCCCGGCAGGGCGGTGCCGGGGTAGTGGCCGGGGCCCTTGCGCAGGTCCTCGACCGACACGCCCTCGATCACGGCGTACTTGTAGTCGTTGCCCAGCCTGGGCATGCGCAGCAGGGCCACCGCGTGGCCGAGCTTGATCTTCTTGAGCCGCTTCGGGCGGCCGTCGTCGCCCTGCTGCTCGCCGCCCGACTGCTCGCGGGCCAGCTCCTGCTCCAGCAGCGGCTGCTCACGGTCGGTGTAGGCGCCCGTGCCCCAGAGCAGGTAGGCGCAGAACAGCAGGAGTACGAGGCCCGCGGTGATGCACAGCTCCCCCACGGCCCGTAGCGTGGCCCTCACCCCCACAGCGTAGGCGCGCCGCTACGGTTCGTGAGGGATCGCCATGTCATGCGCGTGGCGACTATCCTGGGCCGGTCCCAAGCTCGCCGCTCTCGGCTACGCTGTCTCAACTACGCTAAACGAAGAGCCTGTGGACGATCCGGAAGCCCAGGCCCTCAGCAGGAGTCATCCAGTGCCCAAGTCGAAGGCTCGCAAGAAGGCGGTCTACACGCCGCCGCAGAAGTCCCAGCAGGTCAAGGTCAGCCCGCGCTGGCTGGCGCCGACGATGGTGGCGTCGTGGATCATCGGCATCCTGTGGATCGCCACGTACTACGTGGCCCCGCAGCAGGCGCCCCTGATCAAGGACCTCGAGGCCTGGAACCTGCTGATCGGGTTCGTTTTCATCATCTTCGGTGTGGTGCTCTCCACCCGCTGGCGTTAGATCTTTCCACAGTCTTTTCCACACCCTGGGGACGCCGGGTCACCGGCCGTTCACCCGGCGGTGCCGAGAATGGCCGTGGTCCGTACGACGACGAGTGCCACGAGTACGACCAGCGCCCCCGCGAGCGCCAGCGCCTGCCACAGGGCCCGGTTGCTCCGGGGGGCGTAGGCCATCGCGGCGGCGAGGGCCGAGCCGGTGATCAGTCCGCCGATGTGGCCGGTCCAGCTGATGCCGGACACCACGAACGTGAACACCAGGTTGAGGCCGATGATCAGGGCGATGCCGCGCACGTCCAGGTTCAGCCTGCGGCCGACCACGAACACCGCGCCGAACAGGCCGAAGACAGCGCCTGACGCGCCGATCGTCGCCGTGTTGAGCGGGTCGAGCCAGTAGCTGAGCACCGAGCCGCCCAGCGCGCTGAGCAGGTAGACGGCCAGGTAGCGGACATGGCCGAAGGCACGCTCCAGGTAGGGGCCGATGACGTAGAGCGCCCAGCCGTTGAACAGGATGTGCAGGATGTCCCGGTGGAGGAACGCGCCGGTGAGCAGCCGGTAGTACTCGCCCCCCTGGGCCACCCCGTTCGGCCACATGGCGAAGCGCAGAGAGAGCGGGTCGTTCGGAAGCTGCTGGATGCCGAAGGCCAGAACGTTGATCGCCAGGAGCGCCCAGGTCACGTACGGCGTGCGGACGACCGCGCCGCCGAACGTGGACCTCGCCTGGCGCATGCCCTTGCCGCCCTCGGCCACGCACTCGGGGCACTGGAAGCCCACGGCGGCGTCGCGCATGCAGTCGGGGCAGATCGGCCGTTCGCAGCGCTGGCAGCGGACCCAGGTCTCCCGCTGGGGATGCCGGTAGCACGTCGGCACGGCCTCCGCGGGCTGCTCCGGGGGCAGGGGCGGCTGGCTGGTCATGCCCGCAGCCTACGGCCTCACCGGCCCTGCCGCGTGCGCCGACGCCGCCCCTCAGCCTCCGACCCGGGTCCCGGGCCGAGCCTGGGCTCAGCCCTGGACGCGCTCGATCGTCACCGACTCCAGCACGACGTCCTCGACCGGGCGGTCGTTGCGGCCCGTGCGGGTCTTGGCGATCGAGTCGATGACGTCCTGGCCCTCGACGACCTCGCCGAAGATGGTGTGCCGGCCGTTGAGGTGCGGCGTCGGGACGACCGTGATGAAGAACTGCGAGCCGTTGGTGCCCTTGCCGAAGCGGACGCCCGCGTTGGCCATGGCCAGCAGGTAGGGACGGTTGAAGTAGAGGTCCGGGTGGATCTCGTCGTCGAACTCGTAACCGGGGCCGCCGATGCCCTGGCCGAGCGGGTCACCACCCTGGATCATGAAGCCGGAGATCACCCGGTGGAAGATCGTGCCGTCGTAGTACTTGCCGGTGCTCTTCTCGCCGGTGCCCGGGTGGGTCCACTCGCGGTTGCCCTCGGCGAGCTCCACGAAGTTCCGCACGGTCTTGGGCGCCTGGTTGGGGAAGAGTTCGACCTTGACGGTGCCGTGATTGGTCTGCAGGTTTGCGATCAGCTTCTCAGCCACGAGACAGCTGCCCCCCTCTATGCACACGGTTAGTTCTGTGGTGTTTCGTTGACTATGGCCGTTAGGCCTCCGGGCCATCCTCCCACGGCTCGTCATGATTGAGCCGCCTTCTACCGGGAAGGTCAGGCTCGGGGCCCCAACGACAGGGGAGGTTGTCGTGTCCCTGACACTAAGAAGACGCCGCGTGGTCATAGAGGTTCCCGCCACGTGGATGGGCCGCATGAAGGCCCGGGCCGTCGAGACCGGTCAGCGTGTTGCACCCATGGCCGACCAGGCCAAGGTGATGGCCGATCAGGCCAGGATCATGGCCGACCAGGCCAGGTTCGCCACCGCCCAGCGCATCGAGGACGCCCGTTACTGGGCGGCACCGAGGCTGGAGGACGCCGCGCATCGGGTGGAGGACCAGTTCGCTCCCAAGGTCAGCTCGATGCTGACCGCGGCGGCCGACAGGATCGACCCGACGCCCGCCAGATCGCGGCGTTGGCCGATCATGATTCTGATCACTGGTGTCGCCGTGGGCGCGATGGGCTACATGGCCTATCGCCGTAACGCGCAGCAGTGGACGGATCAGATGAAGGACTCCGCGTCCGACGCGTCGCGTTGGGTGAGCGAGAAGGCGGACAAGACCGCCCAATCCACGGAGAACGCCGCGTCCACCGTCACCGAGACGACGGACGAGGCAGCGCACAAGATGCAGTGAATCAGCGCGAAAGTGCGCCCCCACCTCAAGGGGGCGCACTTTCGCGTTTCACGGCACCGGCGGGGCGGCGTTGACGGCGTACCAAGCGCTTGTTAGAACGAGCGGCATGAGCCTGTCACCGCTCGACGACCACCCCGTCCACCAGGCCGCCGAGGTCATGCGGCACGTGACCACGTCCGACCGCAACTTCTACGACCGCTACTACTTCAACTGCCACGCCGGCACGGACGAGCTGATGCTGATCATCGGCCTCGGCCAGTACCCCAACCTGGGCGTCACCGACGCGTTCGCCTGCGTGCGGCACCGTGACGCCAACCGCGACCTGCACCGCGTCGTGCGCGCCTCCCGCGAGCTGGGCGCCGACCGGATGGACACCGGGATCGGCCCGTTCCGGGTCGAGGTCGTCGAAGGGCTCAAACGGCTCCGCGTCGTGCTGGAGCCGAACGAGCATGGCCTGTCCTTCGACCTCGCCTGGGAGGGCACGATCCCGGCGACACTGGAGCCCCGGCACTTCCTGCGCCGGCAGGAACGGGTCATCTTCGACTCGGTACGGCTCGCGCAGACCGGGAGGTGGACCGGCCACATCCGCGTGGGCTCCGAGGAGATCCCGGTCACCCCCGACCGATGGCAGGGCACCCGGGACCGGTCCTGGGGCGTCCGGCCCGTCGGCGAGCCGGAGCCGCCCGGCGTCCAGGCCAGGAACGCCGGGACGTTCTACTGGCTGTACGCGCCGATGATGTTCGACGACCACGCCATCCTCTGCATCGTGCAGGAGGACGAGCGCGGGCGCCGGGTGCTGGAAGAGGCCACCCGGGTGTGGTCGGACGGCCGCGAGGAGGAGTACCTCGGCCGGCCCGAGTACCGTCCCGTCTACGCGCCCGGCACCCGCGACGTGGTCGAGGCCACGATCACCTTCGCGCCGCCCGGAGGCAAGCCGTTCGACGTGCGCTGCACGCCGATCCTGCCGGTCCACCTCATGGTCGGCACCGGGTACGGCCTCGAACCGGACTGGCGGCACGGCATGTACCAGGGCGCCGGGCCGGTCGTGCAGGGGGTGACCTACACGCTGCCGGCCGACGCGGCCCGGATGTGGGGCCTGGTCGACGCCGTGGGCCGGTTCGAGTACGACGGTCTGGTGGGACACGGGCTGTTCGAGTACTGGGCGCTCGGCCCGCACCCGTCGTTCACCCTCTGACCGGCCGGCTACTCCTTCTCGGCCTTGCAGACCACCGTGAAGCGGACGCCCTTGACGTCCTTGACGCCCTTGGGCGGCACACCGTCGGGGCCCTCGGCCGGGAGGGCGGGCACGGCCTCGCCCACCTCGGTCTCGCCCCCCTTGACCTTGCCCTCCTTCAGCTCGCCCTCCTTGAGGCCGCCCTCCTTGAGCCGCAGGATCTTCGCCTCCTCTCCGGGCTCGGCCTTCCTGATGCGGAGCTCCGGCGCGCCCTCGGGTAGGGTCTCGGCCACCTTCTCCGCCTTTTCCGCCTTCTCCGCGGGCACCGCGCGTCCCAGGCGGAAGTCCTTCACCCGGGCGAGCTCGGCCGGCTCGCCCGGATCGCCCTCGGCGACGACGACCTTGCCGTCCTCGAGCTTCACGACTTTGAGGGCCTTGACGCCCTTGGCGAAGCTCAGGGTCTCGCCGTCGCTCGTCCTGCAGACGATCGCACCCTCGGGCGCGGGCGACGGGGTCTCGTCGGCCAGCGCCGACCCGCTGAGGATCGACAGGGCGAGGACGCCCACCGCGCCCAGGATCCCGACACGCCTCTTCAACATGGACATCTTCCCTTCATGGAAGGTGCTCGGCACGATCTGACGGTCCGAGACTGGCCCGCCGTACCTGAAGCGAGCCTGAACGCGGCCGAAATGATCTTCAGGTTGGCTTTAGGCAGCGTGCGGCACTCTGGTCGGCGTGCGGCTCTTACTGGTGGAGGACGAGCGGCGGCTGGCCGGTCTCGTACGGGACGGGTTGTCGGGCGAGGGCTTCGCGGTCGACGTGGCCCACGACGGCCGCGACGGGCTGTGGATGGCGACCGAGAACCCCTATGACGTGATCGTCCTGGACGTGATGCTGCCCCGGATGAACGGCTACACCGTCTGCGCCCGGCTGCGCGAGGCCGGGAACTGGACGCCGATCATGATGCTCACGGCCAAGGACGGCGTCTACGACGAGGCCGAGGCCCTCGACACGGGCGCCGACGACTACCTGGCCAAGCCGTTCTCGTACGTGGTGCTGCTGGCGCGGCTGCGGGCCCTGGTGCGGCGGGGCGGCAGGGAGCGGCCGGTGTCGATCACGGTGGGCGACCTGGTGCTCGACCCGGCGGGGCTGCGCTGCCGCAGGGGCGAGGTGGAGATAGCGCTGACGCCGAAGGAGTTCGCCGTGCTGCACGGGCTGGCGCGGCGGGCGGGCGAGGTGGTCTCCAAGAGCGAGCTGCTCGCGCAGGCGTGGGACTTCTCCTACGACGGCGACCCGAACATCGTCGAGGTCTACATCAGCGCGCTGCGGCGCAAGATCGACCAGCCGTTCGGCCGGTCGTCGCTGATCACGGTGCGGGGCGCCGGTTACCGGTTGGAGGCGACATGAGCGCGGGCCTGACGCGGACCCTGCGGCGGCTGTTGACCGCACTGCCGGCCGGGCTGTCGTCGGTACGGCTGCGGGCCACGGCGGCGGCGACCCTGGTCGTGGCGCTCGCCCTGGGGGTCGCCGCGGCCGTACTCGTCGTGACGTTGCGCGGCAGTCTGGAGGCCAGCACGGACGCCGAGGCGGCGCGGCGGGCGGTGGCGGCGGCGCCGCGGCTCATCCAGGGGGTGAAGGCCGTTCAGACCGAGCCGGCGGAGGTAGGGGTCGCGGCCCCGCTCGACGCGAAGCCCGGCGTGAAGACCGAAGAGAAGACCGGCGTGAGGACCGAAGGGAAGCCCGGTGTGCGGCCCACCGAGGAGACCTATGAGGGGGCCGAGGCGGATCAGCCGATGGGTGACCCCGACGTCCTGCTCATCGGCGGCTCAGGTGAGTCCCTGGCCGTCACGGAGTGGGCCCAGCCGCGTCAGTACGCCGTGGCGGCCCTGAAGGTGGCCACGGCAGACGGGACCTCCACGGTGCTGGCCAGGGCCTCCCGCGCCGGTGCCGAGGAGGCGTTGCGGGCGCTCGACGGCGCGCTGCTGCCCGGTGTTCCGGCGCTGCTGGGGGTGGTGGCGGCGATGACGTGGTTCTCGGTGACCCGGGCGCTGAGGCCGGTCGCCGCGATCCGCACCAAGATGGCCGACATCACCGCCCGGGACCTGCACCAGCGCGTGCCCGTGCCCCGCTCGGGCGACGAGATCGCGGCGCTGGCCACGACCGTCAACGGCACGCTCGACCGACTGGAGACGGCCGTCGGGACGCACCAGCGGTTCGTCGCCGACGCCGCGCACGAGCTGCGCAGCCCCATCGCCACGCTGCGGGCGCGGCTGGAGCTGGCCCCGCCCAGCGAGCTGACCCGCGAGGCGCTGGCGGACGTCGAGCGCCTCCAGGCGCTGGCCGGCGACCTGCTCATGCTGGCCAGACTGGACGCCGGTGAGCCGGTGCGGACGACGTCGCTCGACCTCGGGCAGGTGGCGTTCGAGGAGTCGGTGCGCCACGGGCAGGAGAAGGAGCCGCGGGTCGTGGTGGACATCGAGCCGGACGTGGTGGTGCGGGGCTCGCGCGGCCACCTCGCCCGGCTGGTGACGAACCTGCTCGACAACGCGCGCCGGCACGCCGAGACGGCGGTGACGGTCCGGGTGCGTCCGGGTGACGGCCTCGCGGTGCTGGAGGTGCTCGACGACGGGCCGGGGATCGCGCCGGAGCACCGGGAGGCGGTGTTCGACCGGTTCACCCGGCTGGACGAGGCGCGGGCCAGGGACGACGGCGGCGCGGGCCTGGGTCTGCCCATCGCCCGCGACATCGCGGGGCTGCACGGCGGCACTCTGGTGGCGATCGACGGCGGCTTCCGCGCCACGCTCCCCGCGAGCACGTGACCGGGGCCGGCCCTCGGTGAGGCGGGCCGGCGCTAGGGAGACAGGTGGACCGGGCAGCCGAGGTCGGCGCCGATGCGGGTCAGGCCGGCGGCGAAGGAGTCGCGGGTGTTCCGGTCGTAGCCGATGAAGAAGCGGTTGGCCAGCGGCACGCCCCAGCGCAGGCTCGTGGCCACGTCGTAGACCCGGTAGGTGAGCCGCGTTCCGCCGAGGTGGGGGACGAACGTCCACTCGCCCCGGTACCACCATCCGCCCTGGAGGGCGATCATCCGGTCCGTGACCTCGGCGGTGCTGGTGTGCCCGGGGATGTCCTCGACGGTGAACCGGCCGCTGTCCGGCGCGCCCTCCGGCAGCAGGGTCCGGGCCAGCACCTCGCGCACGCGCTCCACCGGCGCCTCCACCACGCCTGACACCTCAGTGATCAGCCTCTTGTCCATGGTCGCCTCCTTCGGTTACCCGCTCCATCAGTGATCGCTTGACCGTGTCCGGCCAGTCGAGCGCGCCGCTGTCCAGCCGCTCCAGCACGCCCCGCACCCAGGCCAGCTCGGCCGCCTGGACGGCCCGCTGGTAGTCGAGCTCCAGCGCGAGCACCTCCGGCAGGCCGTTGTCGGCCATGCCCGCCAGGTGCGCGTCGAGGCCGCCGACCGCCGCCTCCAGCGCGGCGGCGCGGTTGCGCAGCGCGCGCCGCGCCTCGGGCACCGGCAGCGCGCCGATCAGCGAGATCCCGGCCACGAGGACACGCCGGTCGGGATCGGGCCGTTCCAGCAGGCGCCGCAGCCTCGTGGCCAGCTCCTGCCGTCCCTCGTCGGTGATCTCGTAGACGGTCCGCTCGGGGCGGCGGCCCTCGCGCGCGGTGGCCGCGGGCACGATCAACTCCTCGCGTGCCAGCCGTTCGACCGCGTGGTAGATGCTCCTCGGCAGCCCGGCTACGTAGTCCTTGTGCGTGTCCACGATGAGGCGGTGCAGCTCGTAGGGGTGGCTGGGACGGACCGAGAGCAGGGCGAGCACGGTCAGCCCGGCCAGGTCATGGCGCTGCGCCATGATGCCTTCTTCTATAGTGCAACTTGCACTATAAGCGGGGCCGCCGGAGCTGTCGAGGGTCCGCCGGAGGCGGGCTCGTCAGGCGAGGAGGCTGTCGAGCTGCATGAAGGCGCGCTCGATGATCTGCCGGGTGACGTCCTCGGGGTACGGGAACTGCTTGACCATGTCGCGCAGCCCCTCCACGTGCGCCCGCCTGGCCAGCGCGGCGACCGTCGCCAGCTCCGCCACCTGCGCCTCGGCGAACGCGCGGTCCACCACCGCGCCGTGACCGGGCACGATCACCTCGCCGGGCAGCTCGGCCAGCATGGCGGCCGCCGTCTCCGGCCAGTCCAGGGGGTACGAGTCGCCGAACGCCGGCGGCGCCCCCTGCTCCACCAGGTCGCCCGCGAACACCACCCCGGCGTCGGGCACGTACGTGACGATGTCGTTGCTGCTGTGGCCGAGCCCGAAGTGGCGCAGGTGGACGCTCCGGCCGCCGATGTCGAGCGTCGCGGCGGTGGTGAAGGTGTGGTCAGGCGGCACGATCACCACCTCCTCCACCTCCTCGCGCCTGGCCTCCGGCACCCGGTCGACGACGCTGGCGCGCTGCTCCAGCCCGTACCGCTCGATCTCCTCCGCGCACCTCACGTGGCCCCAGATCTCGGCGGGCAGGAACGGCGCGTTGCCGAAGTAGTGGTCGAAGTGGGAGTGGCTGTTGACGACCGTCCACGGGCTGCCGGTGATCCGCCTGATCGCCTCGATCAGGTCCTCCGCCTCACGGTGGGACATCCGCGTGTCGAGTACGAGGCAGTGCCCGTCGCCGACCACCAAGCCGACATTCATGTCGTACGACCTGTGGCGCCGGACGTACACCCGGTCGCCGACCTCCCGCCATTGCTCCCTCATGAACGAAACCTTACTGACCGGACGATCTCAGCCCCGGAGGTAGGCGAGGACCGCCAGCACCCTGCGGTGGCCGTCGGCGGCCGGCGGCAGGTCCAGCTTGGTGAAGATGCCCGCGATGTGCTTGGCCACGGCCGCCTCCGTGACGAACAGCTCACGCGCGATCGAGGCGTTGGCGCGGCCCGCGGCGACCAGCCCGAGCACCTCCCGCTCGCGGGGTGTGAGCCGCGCCAGCGGGTCGCGGCGCCGCCGCAGGAGCTGGCGCACCACCTCGGGATCGACGACCGTGCCCCCGGCGGCCACGCGGTCGAGCGCGTCCACGAACTCCCGCACGTCACCGACGCGGTCCTTCAGCAGGTAGCCGATGCCGGCGCCGCCCTCCGAGTCGAGCAGCTCGGCGGCGTAGGTCTGCTCGACGTACTGGCTGAGCACGAGCACGGCCAGCTCCGGGCGCGCCCGGCGCAGCTCCAGGGCGGCGCGCAGCCCCTCGTCGGAGAAGCCGGGCGGCATGCGCACGTCGGTGACCACGACGTCCGGCCGGTGCTCGGTGGCGGCCTCGATCAGCGCGGGCGCGTCTCCGACGGCGGCGAGCACGGTGTGGCCGAACCGTTCGAGGAGGCCGACCAGGCCCTCCCGGAGCAGGACGGCGTCCTCGGCCATCACTACGCGCACGGGATCTCCACTCGCACCAGGGTGGGCCCGCCGGCCGGGCTGGACACCGACAGCCTGCCACCCACGACGGCGAGCCGGTCGGCCAGGCCGGTCAGGCCGCTGCCGCGCCCCGGATCGGCCCCGCCGCGGCCGTCGTCGCGGATCTCCACGAGCAGCGTGCCGCCCTCGGCGCGGCCGGTGACGCGGGCCGCGCTCGCGCCGCTGTGCCGGGCGACGTTCGTGAGGGCCTCCGTGACGACGTAGTACGCGGTGACCTCCACGGCCGGGGGCAGCCGTTCCTCCAGCGCGAGCTCCACCTCGACCGGGACGGGCGAGCGGCCGGCGACGTCGCGGACGGCGGCGGGCAGTCCCCGGTCGGTGAGCACCTGGGAGTGCACGCCCCGGATGAGCGCCCGCAGCTCGGCCAGCGCCTGCTTCGCCTCGTCGTGCGCCCGCGCCACCAGCCGTCCGGCCGGAGTGTCGTCGGGCAGGTCCAGCCGGGCGATGCCGAGGCTCATCGTCAGCGCCACCAGCCGCTGCTGGGCGCCGTCGTGCAGGTCACGCTCGATCCTGCGTCGCTCGGTCTCGAACGCGTCCACGAGCCGGGCCCGCGACCGCAGCACCTCGCTCAGCTCGGCGGCCTGCGGGGCCAGGATCGCACGGGTCATGGCGCCCCTCGCCCCGGCCCAGGCGGTGAGCGTGTACGCGGCGACGGGCACCAGGAGCACCCCGAGGCCCGAGGCCGCGAGCCCGACGGGGACGCTCACGGTGGGCTGCACCACCGGCGTCAGGATCAGCAGCACGAGCCCGACCGCGGCGAACAGCGCCATGACCACGTCCAGCCACCACAGCAGCAGCACCGTCACCCCGCCCAGCGCCGCCTCCCGGCGCAGCCCGCCGGGCGTGACGGGCAGCGGCACGTCGTCCACCAGCCGCAGCCGCCACCGTTCGTAGCGGGCCACCACGGGGGTGAGCAGCGCGACCACCGCCACGCCGGCGACCGCGACGGCCGGGGAGGCCGTCACCGCCACCCCGGCCACGACGCCCATGACGGGCAGGCCGGGCACGACCGCGGCCAGCAGGTAGGCCAGCGAACGCCACGGCCAGGCCGACCTCAGGAAGGGGATCGGCCGCTGGGTGAGCGCTTCCGGCGCGGTCCTGACGAGCACGCCGCGACACTATCCGCGCGCGGCCCCAGGGGTCGGTAGTGCCAGGTAGACCTTTTTGCCCGCATTCGCACCGGGACTTCTCGCAGGCGAGCTCAGAGGGGCGGATTCAGCCTCCGGGCCGCGGCCGGTGGACCGGGAGCTGAGCACGCGAACCCCATCATCGACTGACGGCGTCCCGCTCGATGGCGGGCAGGGCAGTCAGGAAGGGCGTGGAGTCGTCCGATGGCGGCGGCACCGGGTCCGGGCGGTCCACGGCCCGGAGGGTCAGGGCGCCCGCGGCCAGCACGACCAGGCAGACCGTCACGATCAGCACCCGCCGCCGCAGCCGGGAGCCCGGTGCGAAGGCCAGCCGGAGCCGCCATCCCAGTCCCGGCGGTTTCAGGCGCACGCCGGCCGTCAGGCGGGCGAACGCCGCGTCGACGTCCAGCTCGGGCTGGTCCTCAGGCGGGTTCACAAGACAGCGATCTTAAAACACTACAAACGCCATCAAGCGCTTTCTCGATCACATATTGATCACGCACTCGATTTCGATGCGCGGGGCACGGCATTTCGGTGCGGAATTCGGCGGGGGCGCCGTTCAGGAGTGTTGTACGGCGTGGCGCGCTTTTCCACCGCGAACGCTCGACATAATGAGGTGATCACCTGGTCGCGAACGCCCGGCGGGAGGAATCCATGCGTTCCGTCGCGGGAATGGGAGCCGCCGCCGTTCTCGTGATGAGCCCGGCCACCGCAACCGCTCTCCCTCGCCCGTCCGTCTCCACGGCCGCCGTCCGCGGCCCCGTGCCGGACGACTGGAAGAAACGCACGTCCCTGCGGATCCTGCCGCCGTGGCCGCGCCAGAACGACGAGGTGCGGGTCTTCGTCCACTGCCCCGTCAAGGCCAACCACGCGCTCATCGGGTCCACCGCGTTCACGCTGAAGGGTTCACGGCGCATCTACCGCGAGGTGGGGCTGGGCCTGTCCGACCGAGGGCTCGGCCGGCGCGCCGTCGGCATCTCCTACTACGCCTTCCCGGGCGACCACCTCGCGCACCTCAGGTGCGTCAAGGTCACGATCGACGAGCACACGCGCATCCGGAAGGTGCGGCTGATCAGCCGCTTCACCGTGCCGCTGGTGGTACGCCCGTTCCGGCTCGGCCGCTTCTTCTGACCCGGCCGTCCGCCGGGAGCGGCCGGTCAGATCTGGGCACACCTTCCCATCCCCAGTTGTCCGGATATGTCTGGCATGGCAGGGGGGGCGGTGTCGTACATCTGACCCATGACCACGTACTCCGCCGTCGTCACCACCGGCATCTACTGCCGGCCCGGGTGCGGCGCGAAGCCGCTGGCGAAGAACACCCGCACGTACGAGCTGGCCGCCGCCGCCGAAGCGGCCGGGTTCCGCGCCTGCCTGCGCTGCCGGCCGTACCGCGTGGCCGGTCCCATCGCCGCCGACACGCCCGAGCTGGTGTGCCGGGCGTGGCAGCTCATCATCGACGGGGTCCTCGACGAGGGGACCGAGGCGGCGCTCGCCGAGCGGGTCGGGCTGTCGCCGCGCCACCTGCGGCGCCTGTTCCTCAGGCATCTCGGCGCGAGCCCCGACCAGCTCGCCCGCTCCCGCCGGGCGCACTTCGCGCGGCGGCTGCTCGACGACACCGACCTGACGGTGCTGGACATCGCGTTCGCCTCCGGGTTCGGGAGCCTGCGGCAGTTCAACCGGATCATGCGTGAGGTGTTCCGCGCCTCGCCGACCGACCTGCGCGACCGGCGGCACCGCGCGGACCGGCTCGTCGCCGACGGTGGCCTCGCGCTGCGGCTGCCGGTCCTGCCCGGCTACGACTGGGACGCGGTACGGGACTTCCTCGCGGCGCGGGCGGTGCCGGGGGTCGAGGCGGTCGAGGGGCGTACGTACCGGCGCACGATCTCCGTGGACGGCGCGCCGGGGGTGCTGGAGGTCTCGCCCGGCGACACCGCGGGGCACCTGCTGCTGCGGGCCCACCTGCCGTACTGGGAGGGGCTGATCCACGTGGTGGACCAGGTGGGGCGGCTGCTCGGCACGGAGACCGACCACGCGGCCGGGGTCGCCGCGCTGTCCGCCGATCCGGTGCTCGGGCCGGTGGTCCGGGAGCGGCCCGGGCTGGCCGTGCCGGGGGCGTGGAGCGCGCTGGAGATCGGCGTACAGGAGGTCCTGGGCCGGGGCCGGTGGCTGGAGGCGCTGGTGGAGGACCTCGGGACGCCGGTCCCCGGGCTGCCCGGCGGCCTGACCCACGTCTTCCCGGAGCCCGGGGCGCTGACCCGGCCCGCCCTCGCGGCGCTGACCCTGCCGGAGACGGCCTCCCGGCTGGGAGAGGCGGAGGTGGCGCGGGTCGCGGCGCTCGCCGCGGCCGTCGCCGGCGGGGACGGTGCGCTCGGGTACGGCACGAGCCCGGACGCGCTGGGGGCGCTGCCGTACCTGGACGAGGACCTGCGCCAGGCCATCGGGCTGCGGCTGGGGCAGCGCGAGGCGTTCCCGCTCGCGGACCCGGCGCTGCTGGCCGCGCTGGAGCGGCTCGGCGTGCCGCGGACTGGCGCGGCCCCGTGGACGGCCGGGCGGTGGCGCCCGTGGCGGGCGCTCGCGGCCGCCCACCTCATGGCGTACGGCGAGCGTCACCGCGTTCCGAGCCGGACCTGACATGGCGTACGGCGAGCGTCACCGCGGTCGGAGCCGGACCTGACGGGGCGGTCACCACGTGAGGTGGAGCGCCTCCGGGGAGCGGTGGATGAGGGTGAGGGCCATGGTGACGTCGGTGCGGGTCGTGTCACATTTTCGCCGCGCGCCGCGTCATGGGGTCGACGGAACGTACTCGGCCGCCGACCTCACGGAGCAGCTCTTGCGAGAGTCGTCACCTTCGCCGCACCCGCCCCGTCAAACAGGTGAAGACGAAACGCGAGCAAGTGGGTGTCCATATGCCAGCGACCGCGCACGAGCGGGGATCACCTGCCCCGCAACCTCTTTCAACGAACCCGGAGGCATTCGTCCATGAAACTCACCGTCTTCGGCGCCAGTGGTGGCGTCGGTCGGCATCTGCTCGACCAGTCGCTGGCCAAGGGGCACGACGTCACGGCCGTCGTACGGGATCCGGCCAAGCTGGACGGGCAGTCTGTCCGCGTCGTGCGTGCCGCTGACATGGCCACGGCCGATGTCGCGACGCTGCTGCCCGCCGTCGAAGGAGCCGACGCCGTTCTGTCGGCACTCGGCCCGCCGAACAATGCCGCGGCCGGGGTGGCCTCCAGAGGCACCAAGGCGATCCTCGCGGCGATGCGGGCCGCCGGGACCCGTCGACTGATCGTGGTGAGCGCCGCCCCGGTGGGCACCACGCCCTCTCCCGGCCGCCCCCACCCGCCCCGGCACGACCCTGGCGATGGGCCGTTCCTGCGTTACCTGGTGTATCCGATCGTCAAGGCCGCGCTACGTCCGCAGTACCTGGACCTGGCCGTCATGGAGGACGCCGTGCGTGACAGCGGCTTCGACTGGACGGTGCTCAGGCCGGTGCAGCTGACCGACAAGCCGGTGACCGGCGCTTACCGGACGGCGGTGGGACAGAACGTGCCGGGCGGCCGGTACGTCTCGCGCGCAGACGTGGCCCACGCCATGCTCGCGGTGCTCGACCGGCCGGAAACGGTCAAGCAGGTCATCGGCATGGCCAACTGACGCTCTCATCGCCGATCACAACCGACCGCAAGGGAGAAATCATGATGGAAGTTCCGATCACCCGTACCGAAACGCCTGTCGACGAGCCGATCACCATGATCAACGCTTTCACCGTACCGATAGAGGAGTCGGAGGCGTTCCTGCCGCTGTGGGAGGAGAACGCCGAGATCATGGCCAGGCAACCGGGATTCATCCGTGCCCGGCTGCACCGATCGATGATCGACGACGCTGAGCTGCGGTTCGTCAACGTGGCCCAGTGGGAGAGCGGGAGGCAGCTGGAAGAGGCGCTGAGCAGGCCCGAATGGCACGAGAGCGCCCAGCGGCTGCTCAATGATCCCGGCCTGCACATCACCACGCGGCCCAGCATCTACGAGGTCGTCGTCGACCTCCTGCCCTCTCACGATGGAAGCGGCGAACCGGCGACCAGTTGAAACCGGCACCGCGGGACGGCATGGCCATGATCACCAGCTGGATCATGGCCATGCCGGTTTCTCCTACCGGACGGTCGACGCCCGGCCGACCGACGAGCTCGGCACCGCGCGGGCACTCCGGTCGTCGAGGGGATGGAGAAGGTCCCGCCAGTCCGATGGCCAGTTCGCCAGCGCAACGCCGATCATGATGATCAGGTGCAACGGCGCCGATACCTCCTCGTACAAGGGGGCGACATCGATGAGGTGGGTCGTCACCGCGCCGATCAGCACGAACACCAGACCCGCGGCACCGATGAACCTGACCCGCCGCCGCGGGACGATCATCATCAGTCCGAGGACGAGCTCCAGGGCGCCGACGACGAACCGCATCCACGGCGGCCAGCCCCAGTCGACGAACTTCTCCGCGTAGGCCGGACCGAAGAATGTCGGCCCGGGCCAGAACTTGGTGACAAAGCCGATGAAGAACGACACGGCCAGATACCAGTAAAGGATCGTGGACAGCCGTCGCGGCCACGTACGTGCGGTCATGAGCACTCCGTCGTGTTCGCCACGGCTCAGCCCCACTTCTGGCCCGCGGGCTGCCGGGTGGTGACGTTGAGCCGGTTCGACAGGTTCGTCACCGCCGCCATCAGAACGATCGCGGCCAGCCCCGCTTCGTCGTAATGCCGGGTCGCCTCCTCCCAGATCTGGTCGGGGACCGGGTCGGTACGGTCGGCGAGCCGAGTGGCGGCCTCGGTGAGGGCCAGCGCGGCCCGCTCGGCGTCGGTGAAGTACGGCGTCTCCCGCCAGGCCACGAGCAGCCCCATCCGCTCGTCGCTCTCGCCGCTCTTCCTGGCGGTACGGACACCCGACTCCACGCAGGGGCCGCAACCGTTGATCTGGCTGGCGCGCAGGTGCACCAGCCCCAGCGTGGTCTCCGGCACCCCGCCCGTCCGGGCGGCCTTGAAGAGCTCCTGGACGGGTGCCATCGCCGCCGGCAGGACGGCGGCAGGATTCTTCATCCGTGCTTGCATGTGTCTCTCCGCTCCATGGGCTGGACTTCCACCCTGATGACGCGCCGCGGGAAGAGGATGTGACAGCAAGCCGCCTGTCACCTCTTCGAGGTCTCCTCCGTCATCCCGTTACAGGCGACACGGGAGGGACGGCGTCAATGGAGGAGAAGGACCTGCTGGCCGGCTGGTTCCAGCAGCATCGCGACCATCTGTGGGCAGTGGCCTACCGGCTACTCGGCTCGTCGAGCGAGGCCGACGACGCACTCCAGGAGGCATGGCTACGGCTCAGCCGCGCCGGCGCGGAGGACGTGCGGAACGTGCCGGGCTGGCTTACCACGATCGTCGCACGGGTGGCGCTGACCATGCTGCGCGATCGCAGGACACGCCGCGAGGAGCCGCTACGCGCCTCCGGGCCGGACCCGATGGCCGACCTTCGCGAGGCGGACGACCCCGAGCACGAGGTGGTCATCGCCGAATCGGTCGGCTTGGCGCTGCTGGTGGTGCTCGACATGCTCGCGCCCGCGGAACGGATCGCGTTCGTCCTGCACGACATGTTCGCTGTGCCGTTCGGCGAGATCGCGTTGATCGTGAACCGTTCGCCTGCCGCGGCCCGGCAACTGGCCAGCCGCGCCCGCCGACGCGTACAGCAGACGACGACCCCGGACACCGGGACCGATCCCGCCAGGCAGCGGGAGATCGTCGCAGCCTTCCAGGCCGCGTCACGTGGCGGTGACTTCACGGCCCTGCTCGCGCTGCTCGACCCGGACGTGGAGATCAGCGCGGATCGCACCGCCGTGCTCTCCGGCGCGGCGAGACTGGTACGAGGGGCGGACGGCGTGGCCGAGACCTTCGCCGGCCGGGCCCGGGCCGCCGAGCTCGCGCTCATCGACGGGGCACCGGGTCTGGTATGGGCGCCGGGTGGACGGCCACGGATCGTTTTCGCCTTCACCATCACGAACGACAAGATCACGCACGTCGACCTGCTCGCCGACCCCGCATACCTGAGGGACCTCGAACTGGTGATGCTCGGTGGGTAGGCGCGGAGGTCTTCATGTCCTGGACGTCCTGGTACCAGCCGTTCCCCGCCCGGATGGCGGCTGACTGCCGCGCACGAAGGCCGGCCGGCGGGGGTGCTCAGGGTGAGGCGCAGGCGCCGCGTCCTCACCCTGGGCGAGTGCCGCTGGTGGGTTTACTGCTTCCACTGCTCCGCCGGTGACACACCGGGCAGCGGCTTGCCGATGAGGGCCAGCGGAATGAAGAAGCAGACCTGGCCGATCGCCATGGTGAGCGTGGCGAGCGCCTTGTCGTCGTAGTGCTCGCACGCCCGCTCGTACAGCTCGTCGGGGACGCGCTCACCGGCCGGGTTCGGGGTGAGGACGGCCTCTACCAGGGCGAGCGCGATCCGTTCGGCGTCGGTGAAGTAGGGGGCGTCCTGCCAGGACGCCACGGCGGTGATGCGCTCCTCTGTTTCCCCGGCCTTGCGGAGGTTGCCGGTGTGCAGGACCGTCAGGTACGTGTTGCCGACGATCTGACCGGCGCGCAGCTGGACCAGACTGATGGTGGCCTGCGGAATGGAGCCGTTCCCCGTCGCCTTGAACATGGGTCCGCCGATGTCCTTCAGCTCGGGGACGAGCACGGCGGGGTTGGGCAGGCGCGACTGGCGGTTCTGCTGCTCGGTGGTGGTCATGGTGGTGAGGTTCCTTTCTGAACGGTGTTTCGCCGCTATGACGGATCGCACGGACCGAAGGTGACCGGTGCGGCGATGGGCTTTCACCAGGGGCTACTCGCCGCGGCGTCGTGCACCGCGGCGGCCAGCCGGTCGTGTTCGGGGTAGGACCAGCCGAAGCCGAAGCGGCGCCGGGTGTAGCCGAAGGCGATGCCGCTGAACGGGTCGGCGAAGGCTTCCGAGCCCGCCGAGCCGTCGTGGCCGAACGCGTTCGCGCCGAGGAACGGGTAGCGCATGCCCTTGGCCTGGAAGCCCAGCGCGTAGTTGCCCTGATCGCCGCGGACCAGGTCAGCGCCGATGGAGTGCAGCTGGGCGAACTCCCCGACGGTGTCCGGCTTGAGCAGCGGAGGTTGCCCTTCGATGCCCCAGACGGCCGCCGCGTACAGGCCGGCCAGGCCGCGGGCGCTGCCCACCCCGCCGGCCGATGCCTGGCCGTTGGCGCGGACGGCGCGGGTGTTGGCGAAGGCCACCTGGTCCAGCGGCGGCGTGCTGTTGAGCCCGTAACCGATGCCGAGGATGCTGTTCGGTCCGGGCACGTTCGACCAGAACGCGGCCTCCTGCTCCGGGGTGGCCGTCCACCACTCGATCGGCCTGAACCGCTCCTCCTCCGCCGCGGGCAGCCCCAGGTAGAGGTCCAGCCCGTACGGGGTCCGGATACGCTCGTCGTAGACCCGCTGCAGCGACTGCCCGATCACCCGCCGGATCACCTCGTTCACCAGGGCGAACGTGACGAACCCACCGTAGCCGTAAGCCGAACCCGGCCGCCAGTACGGGCGCTGCCCGGCCAGGCGGCGCGCGATCACCGCGTCGTCGGCCAGCTCGGCCGCCGACAGCCCGCCGTCGACGCCGATGACGCCGGAGCGGTGAGTCAGCACGTCCCGGAGCGTGATCCCGTCCTTGCCCGCGGCGGCGAACTCCGGCCAGTGCCGGGCCACCGGCTCGTCGAGATCGAGGACCCCCTCCTGCACCAGAAGCGCCGCCACCAGCGTCGCGGCACCCTTGGTGGAGGAGTAGACGCCGGTCAGCGTGTCACCGTTCACCTCGTCCCCGGCCCACAGGTCGACCACCCGCCGGCCGTGCGCGTAGGCGGTCAGCTGCGAGCCCACCTGGCCGTCCTGCTCGGCCACCACCGCGGCGAACTCCGCGCGCACCCGCTCGAAGCCGTCCGCGACCGTTCCGTGGACATCCATCGTGCTCATCGTCGGCAACCCTTCGTGAATGAGTGTCTGGCAGGGGCACGACGGATGGTCCGGGGGAAAGGTGACGGGGTGCGTTCGCGGTCACTTTTCCTCGGTTTGATGCGTCATCGGGATGACGTTCGCCGATGGAGAGGAATGCGATCGTGACGCCCCACGACTTTCTGGCCGACCGGTTCCAGGGGCACCGCCCCCATCTGAAGGCGGTCGCCTACCGCATGCTCGGCTCGCTGAGCGAGGCCGAGGACGCGGTCCAGGAGGCATGGCTGCGGCTGGCGCGCTCAGATTCGGGGGACATCGACAATCTCGGTGGCTGGCTGACCACCGTGGTCGGCCGGGTGTGCCTGGACATGCTCCGCGCCCGCAGGTCTCGACGCGAGGAGTCGCTGGAGGACCGGCTGCCCGATCCGGTGATCAGCCGCGCGGATGCCGCCGACCCGGAGCAGCAGGTGCTGCTGGCCGACTCGGTGGGCCTGGCGCTGCTGGTCGTGCTGGAGTGCCTGACCCCGGCCGAACGGCTGGCGTTCGTGCTCCATGACATGTTCGGCCTGCCGTTCGAGCAGATCGCGCCCATCGTGGACCGCACCCCCGTGGCAGCCAAGAAGCTCGCCAGCCGCGCGCGCCGGCGCGTCGGCGGCGCAGCCCCGAACCCCGACCCCGATGTGAGCAGTCAACGCCGGGTGGTGGACGCCTTCCTGGCCGCCGCCCGCGACGGCGACTTCGCCGCGCTGATGTCCATTCTCGACCCCGACGTGGTGCTACGCGCCGACGGCGGGACGCTCACCGGCGGCATGCAGGTCATCAGGGGCGCCGCGGCCGTGGCCGGGAAGCTCGCCACCTTCCAGCGTATGGCCACCAGCACCGCCACCCACCCGGCGATCATCAACGGCCTTGCCGGCCTGGTGAACACCATCGACGACCAGCTGATCTCCGTCATGAGCTTCACCATCTCCGACAGCAAGATCGCCACGATCGACATCCTGTCCGACCCCGACCGCCTGGCCCGGCTCGACCTCACCCACATGGAGCCGTGATGCCTGGCGCACGCCGACGCAGCAGTGTCGCCGGTGCCGCCGAGCCGAGGGCCCGTTACGAGGCGGACGCAGACGGGCTTGACCCTGACACCGTGTCAGGCGGAACGGTGCGGAGCATGTCTGTCACCTACGTCGGCTCCGGGCCGTACTGCTACGCCAACTCCCTTGCGATGGTCCTGGGCGGCGATGCGCCGCCTCCGGCTGTGATCGAGGTCCTGACAGGCTCGCCGTACGGGATGCAGCTCATCGGTGGCCGACTACCGCTGTTCGACGCGTTCGGCTGGGACCCCGAGATCGGGATCGACGCCGCGATCGGCCTGCTCGGCTGGGAGTGCGAGTGCGCGGACGGCGGGACGGCGGCAGCGGCGCTCGACCGGCTGCACCGGGCCTGCCAGGACGGCCCGGTGCTGGCCGGACCGCTTGAGCTCGGTCTACTGGCATACCAACCCGGGTCCGGCAGAGCGGTCGGCGCCGACCACTACGTGGTGGTGCTGGAGGTGGACGGCGACACCGTGCTCGTGCACGACCCGCAGGGCTACCCGTACGCCACACTGCCGGTCGACGCCTTCGCCGAGGCGTGGCACGGAGAGCTGATCCCCTACCTGGAGCGGCCGTTCCGGATGCGGCACAGGTTCACCCGGCGCAAGCAGGTCAGCCCGGAGGAGGCGTTGCGGTGCTCCCTGCCCGCCGGACTGGCCTGGCTGGCAGGAAGGACGGACGTGGAGGTCCCTCCCGGCACGCTGGGGCAGGCCGAGGCCGCCGAGCGCACGGCCGAGCTGGTGGAGGAAGGGCTGGATCCCGAGATCAGGATGCTGTGGCAGGCGTTCGGGGTGCGGGTGGGCGCCCGCCGCCTCAACGACCTGGCGGCCTGCCTGTCGTCCCTCAGCCCCGACGCGGCGGCCGTCGCCGCGGAGCAGGCCCGCATCGTCGGTGGCCTGCAGGGTCCGCTCGTATCGGGCGACGACACGGTGCTCGCGGCCGGCCTTCGCCGCCTGGCCCCCACGTACGAACGGCTGCGCGCCGCCCTGATCGCCGACAGGACGGCGTCCTGAAACAGTCTCTCTGACCAGGCGCGCCGACACCGCGGGGTCTCAGAAGAGAGTCAGCGGCTCGGTCCCGGTGGCGTCGGACGGCGACATGGGCTCGGGCAGCGGCTCCAGCTCGGGCACCAGGGCGCGGACCTCGTCGTGGAAGCGGCGGGCGAGGGGCAGCGCCTCGGCGTTGTCCGGGGTGTGGACGAAGACCGTCGGGGAGCGGCCTTCGCGCAGCCACTCCACGACCGTGCCCACCCACGGCCGCCAGCCCTCGACCGTGCGCGTGATGTCGTCCCGGCCGAGGTAGCGGACGATCGGACGGTCGGTGAGAGCCGTCGCGCGACGGGGCACGCGCGGCTTCTTCGTCCAGGCGTCACGCTCGGCGTCGCTGGTGGGCGGGCTGTCGAAGAACGCGACGGTGTCGAACGGGATCCACTCGGTGCCGACGCGGCCGAGCACCGACTCCAGCGCGCGGGCGGCCCGTACGTCCTCGAAGAACGCGCGGTGCCGCACCTCGACGGCGTACCGGTGCCCCTCGGGGAGCCGCTGGAGGAACGCGGCGAGCGTGCCGAGGTCGTTCGGGCCGAACGAGCCCGGCAACTGGACCCACAGGGCGTGCGCCCGGGGCCCGAGCGGCTCGATCGCGTCCAGGAACGCCCGCAGCTCCTCGCCCGCGCCGGTGAGGCGGCGCTGGTGGGTGATCGGCTTGGGCAGCTTGACCACGAAGCGGAAGCCGGGATCGGTCTGCGCCGCCCACGACTCCACCGTGCTCCTCGCCGGGGTGGCGTAGAAGGTGGTGTTGCCCTCCACCGCGTCGCACCAGGTGGCGTAGGCCCGCAGGCGCTCGGTGGGGGGCAGCGGGTGCGGCAGGAAGCGTCCCCGCCACGGTGTGTGAGTCCACATGGCGCATCCCACATGAAGCCGCATGCCCACGACGCTACACGCCCCGCTCCGCCGGGAGAGTGGCGCCGATGGAGCGGGCGAGGTCCGCGGGCAGGGGGTACGGGCGCTCCGCGGGCAGCAGGCCGGTGATGTCCCGGCCGTCGCGAAGGGCCCGCCGGAGGTCGTGGACACGGCCGGTCACGTCCGTGATCGCGACGATCCACTCGCCGAGGTAGCGGGTCACCGCCTCACCGGACAGGCCCACCTGGATCGACCGGTACGGCAGGGCGTTGTGGTGCGGGTCGCGCTCGGGGTCCCACTGGATCCGGACCGGGCTGGCGCGCAGGCGTGCCTTCCACCCGGCCGCGTCGGCGGCGCCGTCGGAGTGGCCGTCGGGGAGGCCGTCCGAGTGGCCTTCGGGACGGCCTTCGGGACGGCCTTCGGGACGGCCTTCGGGGTGGCTGAGGCAGGCGTGCTCCAGCGCCCACGCGAACCCGTCCCGCGTGATGTCGATGGCCAGGACCCTCGTCTGGCCGGGCTTGGCGGCCCAGCCGCAGCGGTACATCATCCACAGGAAGGACGGCTTGATCCAGGTCATCCGCTCACGCTTGAACGGGGGCACGAAGCGCTGCGCGGCGACGGCCGGGCCGGCGATGGCGGGGTCGTATGCCTGGTAGACGGTGATGGACTCGTCGGTGAAGGTGGCACGGATCTGCCGGTACGGAACGTTCATCCAGGCGATGGTGCAGAACCGCCCACCTGCCCGGCAACCGGTTTCCGCTCGGCGATACAACGTATGTTGCCGATACAGTGTCCCGTACGGACAGGCCTGCGCAAGGAGAGGAGGCGCGAAGGTGGCGCGACGAGAGGCCGGAGAGGGCGAGCCGACGCTGGTGTGGGAGCGGCCCGAGCCACCGGCCAGGCCCGCCCCGACCCCCCTGAGCAGGGACGGGATCGTGCGGGCCGCGATCGAGCTGGCCGACGCCGACGGGCTGGACGCGGTGTCGCTGCGCAAGGTCGCCGCCGCGCTCGACGCGGGCCCGATGCGGCTGTACGGCTACCTGTCCACCAAGGAAGAGCTGCTGGACCTCATGGTGGACGCCGTGTACGGCGAGATGCCCCGGCCGGCCCGCACCGGCGACGACTGGCGAAGCGCCCTGCGCTCCCTCGCCCACGGCACCAGAGAGGCCGCCCTGCGGCACGAGTGGTTCGCCGACCTGCTCGGCGGACGGCCGCACCTCGGTCCCAACGCGCTGGCCCGCCTGGAGGCGTCCCTGGCCGCCCTCGACGGCGCGCCCGGCTTCGACCACATCGACACGGTGCAGCACGCCGTCCAGACGGTGAACGTCTACCTGGTCGGGGCGATCAGGACCCAGGTCGCCGGGCTGCGCGCCGAGCGGGACACCGGCCTGGACGAGCGGCAGTGGCAGATCGCCTCCGGCCCGTACCTCACCCGGATGCTGGCCACCGGCCGCTACCCCACGCTGGCCCGCTGGGTCCACGACGCCACCCACATCGACGCGGACGCGACCTTCGAGGCCGGCCTCGCATGCGTCCTGGACGGCATCGCCGCCCGCCTCCGCCACTGAGATCCCCCGTGGAACGCGGATGCCCCCGGCACGAAAGAGCCGGGGGCACCTGGTGTCAGGCCGTCATGGGCGCTTCCACGGTTCGAAGTAGGCGACCGTGGCGAAGTCCATCTCCAGGGCGTCGGGCGGGGTGCCGCCCGTGGCGCTCACCCCGGTGACGAAGAGGCGGACCCCCGTGCCGGCCGCCGTGTCCACCGCCAGCGCGTGCGCGCTGTCGCGGGCCGCGACCTGGCCGTCGTAGCGGCCGGTCCAGAGCGGCGCACCGGTCCCGGCGTCGTAGGCGATCGTCACGTAGTCGTCGCCCGCCGACTCGTCGTCGGAGCTCTCACCGGTGACGACGACCTTGCCGCCGTCCGGCGTCACCGCGACGTCCCAGGCGTAGTCGTCGCGGTTGGCCTGGCCGTTGTGGCGCTGCACCCACGACCGCTGTCCCGTGGCCGGGTCGTAGGCGACGGTGGTGTAGTCGGCCTCGGTGCCCTCGCCCGTGGTGTTGCCCGTGACGTACAGCTTGCCGCCGCCGGGGGCGAGGGTGATGTCGTGGGGGTTGTCGCTGAGGTGGGCGGGGCCGTCGAAGCGGTCGGCCCACAGCTCCTTTCCGGTCGTGGTGTCGTAGGCGATGGTGGTCATGTCCGTCTGCGTGTCACGGTTCTCGGCGGAGCCGGTGATGAAGACGGTCTTGCCGTCCGCGGCGACCGTCGCGGCGACGGGGATGTCGATGGCGTTGGCCGAGCCGTTGTGGGCGGCGGTCCAGAGCTGCCGGCCCGTGCCCGCCTCGTACGCCACGGTGCCCCAGTCGGCCAGGCCCGTGCCCGACGGCCCCGAGCTCTGGCCGGTGACGAAGATCGTGGACCCGTCCGGGCTGACCTCGACCACCCGCGCGTCGTCCGTGCCCCCTCCGGGCCCGTCGAAGTACGACGTCCACCTGGGTGTTCCGTTGTCCGCGTCGTACGCGACGGTGACGTAGTCCTCCTTGCCCGCCTCGCCCATCGTGCTCATGCCGGTGAGGTACACGGTCTTCCCGTCGGGGCTGACCGTGAGCGCGTTGGCGAAGTCGGAGCCGTTGCCCGCCCCGTTGTGCCGGGCGACCCACAGCTCCTTGCCCGTGGCGGCGTCGTACGCGATGGCGACCGCGTCGCTGCTGGTGTCCTTCCCGGTGCTGAGCCCGGCGAGGAACACCTTGGAGCCGTCGGGGCTCACCGCGAGCGACTCGACCTCGTCCCAGCCGGCGGGGCCGGTGTAGCCCGCGTTCCAGACCTCGGCGCCGGTGGCCGGGTCGTAGGCGACGGTGGCGATGCGCGGCTTGAGCACGCCCGGGGCCGGGTCGTAGCTGACGCCCGACACGTAGAGCCGCTTGCCGCCGGGGTCGAGGACGGTCTGCTCGGCCGAGTCGACGCCGCCCGCGGCGCCGAAGGTGGCCGCCCACTTCTCGGGCACCGGGCGGACGAGGACGGGGACGTTCACCGTGTGACGGCCGTCCTTCCAGGTGAGCCGGCCACCCCGGTAGACGTTCATCGGGGCGGTGGCCTGCGTGAACGTGACCGTGAACGACCTGGTCTCACCCGCGCGCAGCGTGAGCCGGCTCGGGGAGACCTTGGCCGTGATCCCGGCCAGCCCCGAGGTGGACGCCGTGTAGGTGGCGGTGGAGCGGCCGACGTTGGTGACCCTGCGGGTGACCGTCTGGGTGCCGGCCAGCCGCCCGACCGCGATGGAGGGGACGTTCATGTCGCTCGGGTCGAGCGAGTGGCCGGCCTTGGCCAGCGCCTGGCAGACCTTGTCCTCGACGCCCTTGGTGGTCGCGCAGAGGAACGCGGACCAGTCGTCGACGCCGCTGTCGTAGGCCAGGCCCGGGTCGGCGGCGCTGTTCGGGGTGACGTGCCCGGCTCCCTCGCCGAAGATGACCGCCGGCTCCGTGCCGGGTCCGTCGCGGACGTCGGAGCCCGTCGTCATCAGCGCCGACTTGATCGTCATGGGCGACCAGTCCGGGTGCAGGTCCTTCAGCAGCGCGGCCAGTCCGGCGACGTGGGGCGAGGCCATGGAGGTGCCGCTGAGGACGTTGAACTCCTGCCCGTTGTTGCCCGGCGGCGCCACCGCCGCCAGCACGTCCTGCCCGGGGGCGATCAGGTCCGGCTTCAGCAGGTCGCCGCCGCCCGCGCTGAGCGGGCCGCGCGAGGAGAACGAGGCGATGTACGGCGCCGGGACGTCGGTGCTGATCTTCGCCTGGTCGATCGTCGCCGTCGCGCCGGGGGTGGCGGCGTAGTCCTTGACCGCCTGCCTGTCCTTGACGTCGAGGTGCACCGTGGGGATCGTGTGCAGGTCGGCGTTGAGGGAGTTCTCGTCCACGTTGGTCAGGACCATGCCGACGCCGCCCGCCTCGGCGACGGCGGCGCTCTTGTTGAACCGGGGCGTCACCCCGCGGTCACAGATGACGATCTTGCCCTTGACCTTGGCCGGGTCGAGGACCGGCTTCCCGTCGTTGTCCTTGGTGGTGTAGCACTGCGCGGCGCGTGTCGGGTCGGCCCCGGGCAGCGCCGCGGCGGTCGCGTCGACGAGGGGCGCGGGGCCGGCCTTCGCCGCCAGCGAGACGCCGCTGTACGTGGCGCCGTTCCCGAGCGTCACCGAGCCCTGGGCGCCGCGGTTGTGCGTGCCCGCCGCGACCGTGGTGATCCAGGGGGACGGGTGCGCGACGGTCGACGCGGCCGGGCCGTCGTTCCCGCCCGCCGCGGCGACGAAGACGCCCGCCTCCGCGGCCGACAGGAACGCCATCTCCACCGGGTCGAGGAAGTCCGTGCTGGTCCCGGAGACGGAATAGTTGATGACGTCCACGCCGTCGGCCACCGCCTGGTCGATGGCGGCGACCAGGTCGGAGGTGTACCCGTTGGCCGTGGACGCGTCCTGCGTCGACCAGAGCGCCTTGTAGGCGGCGATCCGGGCGCGCGGCGCGATGCCGCTCACCTTGCCGAACGTCGCGGCGGCGCCGGTCGCGGGCACGTCGTGGTTGCCACCGGCCGTCGAGGCCACATGCGTGCCGTGGCCGTTGTAGTCACGCGGGGACAGGTACTCCCAGGGGAAGTACTCCTTCACCGCCGCGTCGCCGCCCCACGCGGCGGTGAAGTGCCGCGCCGCGACGAGCTTGCCGTTGCACGCCTTGGGGTCCCAGGAGTCGTCGCCGGCCTGCTCGCACTCGCCGTGGAAGCCCTTGACCGGAGGGTACGGCTTGCCCTTGCCGTCGGTGCCGGCGAAGCTCTTGGCGTCCGGCCAGATGCCGCTGTCGATGACGCCGATGACCAGGCCCTCGCCCGCGCCCTTCTTGCCGTCCGGGCCGCCGAGCCGGTCCCAGAGGCCGCCCCGCGCGTCGAGGCCCAGGAACGACGGCGTCGAGGACGTCGCCACCGACACCTTCCTGTCCTCGGTCACGGCCACGACCTCCGGTAACGCCCTCAGCTGCGCCGCCTGGTCCTTGGTCAGCTTCGCGGCGAAGCCCTCGAACGCGTACACGTACTCGTACAGCTTCTTGCCGCCGCCCGCCTTGCGCAGCGTGGCGTCGTGCCGGCCGCGCAGGTGGTCGACGTACGTGGTGACCTCGGCGGAGCGCGGGTCGATCTTCTCGCCGCGCTGAGGCTTGGTCGTGGCCAGCCCGGCCCTGTCCCCCTCGTACGTCACGACGGGGTCCTCGGCCATGTGAACTATGTAAATTTTCTGCTCTTCCGGGCCGGCTTCGGCGGAGGCCGGGCCACCGGGCCAGGCGGCTCCGGCCAGCATCAGCCCGGTCAACGCCAGCGTCGCCGACAGCCGTCTACGACCATGGCCAGCGGATTTGGACAGTTCCATCGTTGCCCTCCGTGCATCGCCGCCGATCAAAGCGGACGATCGCTGAGGCTAACGAGATCCGGCCATACGGGTGATCCGTACCGTATACGGATTTTTGCCACCTAACCCGGACGGAGAGATCCGCTAACCTGCTGGTGGTGAGCGAGAGGGGGTTGGCCGGATGCCCTTGGCGCCGCCCCGCCGCCCCTCGGGCTCGCTGTCGGACGTCCTCGTCGGACGGCAGTCCGAGCTGGCGCTCCTGCGTACGGCCGTCGCCTCCCCGCCCTCGCTCGTCCTCGTCGAAGGCGAGGCGGGCATCGGCAAGAGCCGCCTGGTGGGAGAGCTCCTCGCCACCCCGGAGCTGGCCGGCGTCCGCAGGCTCGTGGGCCAGTGCGAGCAGCTCCAGGAGCCCCTGCCGCTGTCTCCCGTGCTCGACGCCATCCGGCTGACCGGCGCCGAGCTGGCACGGTCCCGGCCGCTGAACCCGGTGACCGGGGCCCTCGCGCCACTGCTGCCGGAGATCGCCGGGCAGCTCCCGCCGCCCCCGCCCGCGCTGCACGACCAGCGGGCCGAGCGGCACCGGGTGTTCCGGGCGGCCGTCGCGCTGCTCGACCACCTGAGCCCGCTGGTCCTCGTCCTGGAGGACGTGCACTGGGCCGACGGCGGCACCCACGATTTCCTCTCCTTCCTGGCCTCCCACCAGCCGCGCGACCTGTCGGTCATCGTCACGATCCGCCCCGCGGCCGGGCCCCTGCCGCTGCGGGAGGCGTTCGCCCGGGCGCCGTCCGGCCCGGCGCTGACGATCGGCCTCGCCCCGCTGAGCGGCTCCGAGGTGGAGGAGCTGGCGGCCGGCATCCTCAAGGCGGACCTCCCGCGCACGTTCACCGCCCCGCTGTACGAGAAGACGGGCGGCATCCCGTTCGTGGTGGAGGAGGTGCTCCGCACGCTCCTCGAACGGCTGCCCGCCGGCGAGATCCCCGGCCGGGCCGACGTCCTCGCCGGTCTCGCGGTGCCGACCGTGCTGCGTGACGTGGTGCTCCAGCGCCTGGCCTCGCTCGACGACACGGCACAGGAGATCATCGGCGCCGCGGCCGTCGTCGGCATGACGCCCGACGAGCACGTCCTCGCGGACGTCACCGAGCACGGCCCGGCCGAGGTCGCCCGGGCGCTCGCCAAGGCGCAGGCCGTCGGGCTCCTGCACGAGCAGGACGGCGGGTGCCGCTTCCGGCACGCGCTGGCGCGGCAGATCGTCTACGAGGCCCGGCCCGTGTCGGGCCGCCGCTGGCTGCACCTCAGGACGGCCCGCGCCCTGGAGTCCCGCCCGGGCCCGAAGCCGGTGGCCGGGCTGGCCCACCACTACCTGCACGCCGGCCGTACGACGGAGTTCGTGGAGAACGCGGAGGCCGCCGCCGGCACGGCGATGTCCCACGGCGACGACGCCACGGCCGCGCGGTTCCTGCTCCAGGCGCTGGAGACCGGCGAGTTGCCCGGCGACGTGCGGGTACGGCTGGCCGTCAAGCTCGGCCGGGCGGCCGTGGACGGGCTGGCCCACGCCGAGGCCGTGCCCATTCTCGAACGTCTGCTGGCCACCGAGCCCCTGCCCGCCCACCTCCGGGGCGAGCTGCGCTTCGCCCTGGGCCGTCTGCTGCGCCAGCAGGGCGAGGCCCGCGCCGGCCACCTGCGGATCGAGGAGGCGCTGGACGACCTCGCCGACCGGCCCGCCCTGCTCGGCCGCGCCCTCGCCGTACTGGCCGCGCCCGAGACCGTCGTGGACCGGCACATCAGCGAGCACACCGCCCGGTGCGACGAGGCGGAGGAGGCCGCGCGCCGCAGCGGCGACCCCGACGTCGGCGTCGCGGTCCGCATCACCCGCGCCTCGCTGCTGCTGGAGCAGGGCGACCCGGCGAGCCGGCGGCTGATCGACGAGCTGCGGCACGACGACGGCCTCCGGGCCGCGCCGCGCGAGCACGCCCGCGCCTGCCTCAACTGGGCGCAGGGCGCCCTGCACATCGGTCACCTGGACTGGGCCGAGGCGCTGCTGGCCGAGGGACGCCAGGTGGTGGACCAGGCGGAGTACCTGCGGCTGGCGGAGATCGTCGAGCTGGTGACGGCCGCCGCCGACCACGCGGCGGGACGCTGGGACGGGCTCGCCGGCCGCGTCCGCCACCTCGGGGACAGCGCTCCGGCCACCTTCGCCGCCGCGACCCTGGACGTACGGCTCCTGCACGGCACGCTGCTCGCGGCCACGGGCCCGGCCGAGGAGGCGGTGGCGGCCCTGACCGAGGTCATCGCGATCGCCGAACGCGTCGGGGCGGTGTGGCCGCTCATCCCCGCGCGGACGGCGCTGTCCCGGCTCCTCCTCACGCTGGACGACGCGGCCGGCGCGGCCGAGCAGGCGACGGCCGCGCTGGTACGGGTACGGGCGAAGGGCAACTGGGTGTGGGGCGCGCAGAGCGTGCTGTGCCTGGTGGACTCCCTCGACGCGCTGGGCAGGGCGGGTGAGGCGGTGGAGCTGGTGGACGAGCTGGCCGCGGGGATCGCCGGCGCCGACGCGCCCCTCGCCCAGGCGGCCCTGCTGACCGCCCGCGCCGTCCTCGCGCGTGCTTCGGGGCCCTCTGCGGCCGACCGGCTGCTGGACGGGGCCCGTACCGTGCTGAAGGACGCCGGCCTGCGCTACGAGGAGGCCCTGACCGGCGAGCGCCTCGGCCGATGGCGCTGCGAGCAGGGCGCGGCTGACGGCGGGGGGCTGCTGGAGGGCGCGTTGCGCCTGTACGGCGCGATGGGCGCCGACCGCGACATCGCCCGGATCTGCCGCGTCATGCGCCGGAACGGCGTGCCCATCCCGTACCCCTGGCGCGGCGGCCGCCCGTCCCACGGCCAGATCCTTTCGTCGAGGGAGCGTGAGGTGGCGCTGCTGGCGGCGGCGGGGAAGACGAACCAGGAGATCGCCGCCGAGCTGTTCCTGTCCAGGCGCACGGTCGAGAGCCACGTCTCCAGCGCCCTGCGCAAGCTCGGCCTCCCCTCACGCAAGGAGCTCAGGACCCTGCTCTGACGCCCGGCTTCAGCGGGCGGGCGGCTGGGGGCGCAGGCCGTCCATGACGACCGTGATGAAGCCGTCGACCAGCTCGGGCGAAGCGGGTTGCGAGCGCGCGAACGCGTAGACGACCTCGCCGAGCATGACCATCGTGACGGCCGGATCGATGTCGGTCCGGATGCCGCCGTTCGCCCGGACCCCGGCGATCATCTCTTCCATGACCCGCACGAGCTCCGCCCGCCGAGCCGTGGTGGCGGGCAGGTCCATGCCGGTCAGCTGGTCATTGATCGCGTGGTGGGCGGACTGGAAGGCGATCAGCTCGGCGAGGAACGTCCGCAGTGCCTGCTCCGGACCGTTCTGCTCCAGCAGGTCCCTGGCGCGCCGCACCACCGGGCCGAGCAGTGCGGACACGGCCGCGTCGATGAGCGCCTCCTTGCCGCCGAAGCTGCGCACCACGGTGGCCGTCCCCACGCCGGCCTCCTTGGCGATGGACTCGACGGTGAGGGTGACGCCGGGCCTGGCCAGCAGCGCCTTGGTGGCCTCGAGCGCGAGCCCCCTGTTGCGTACGGCGTCGGCCCTGCGACCTGTTGACATCTGAAATGAGCCTTCTGTTTATCTGGAATGTATATTTCATTTATCGTAGCGCAGAGCGCGCAGGCCATCGACGTGGCCGAGCGCATGGGGGCGTGACGGCCTCCTTCGAGCACGCCGGCGTGCGCCGCTTCGACCTGGCCCCTACCACTCAGAGCAGGAACGACGCGACACCTTCCCCACCTGGCTGCACACCTACAACCACCACCCGCGCTCAAAGGCCAACCACCCGCCAGGCGACGGGGCGCCTTTCCTATAGTGGACTTCCTTCTCTATAGTGGAGGACATGAGTGACGGCACTACTTTGACCAGTGGACTGTCCATGTCCGAACTGGGGGCCAGGATCCGGGGCGAGCGCCGCGCCCGGGGTGTCAGCCTGGAACGGCTCGCCGAGCTCAGCGGTGTGAGCCGCAGCATGGTGTCCGAGGTGGAACGCGGCGCGAAGACACCGAGCGTGCTGGTTCTCGACCGCCTGGCAACCGCCCTGGGCACCTCGATCGCGCGGCTCTTGGACGAACCGGTGCGCCCCGACGTCGTGGTACTCGCCAGTGACCGGCAGCAGGTGGTACGTGACCCCGCCGGGTGGGAACGGCGGATCCTCTCCCCGGTCCTGCCGGACATCGAATTCGAGTTCATGCGCACCACCCTGGAACCGGGCGTGGACGCCGGAGAGTTCTCTCCGCACGCGCCGGGCTCGCACGAGTACGTGGCGGTGGAACAGGGGTGTCTGCGCCTGGTCGTCGACGGTGTGACCCACCGTCTCGAGGCTGGGGACGCGGCCTATTTCCCCGGCACCCGCCGGCACGCCTTCGCCAACGACTCCACGGGCGTGTGCGTGTACTACCTGGCCATGGCACTGGCCCCGGCAGCCGACCCCACGCGCCACCACACATCGGGAGGAAAGCACAGTGCATGACCTGCGGAAAGCAGCCCGGTCGGCGGCGGATCTCGCAACCGATCACCTGGCGTGCGTGGCAGAAGGACCGGTGTGGCGGCCGGTACCCGAGGCGGACCGCACATGGCTCACCCAGCAGCCGCTGCCCGCCGGCGGCCGCCCGCTGACGGACCTGCTGGACGAGGTGCGCGACCGCATCCTGCCGTATCCGATGGGCAACGGGCACCCCCGGTTCTTCGGCTGGGTCAACTCCCCGCCCTCGCCTGCCGGTGTCTTGACGGCTCCCCTGGCCGCGGCCATGAATCCCAGTTGCGCGGGCGGAGACCACGCCGGCGTTCTGCTGGAACGCACCGCTGTGCGGTGGCTGGCGGAACTGGTGGGATTCCCCCACCGCACGGGGGGCGGGCTGTTGACCAGCGGAGCTTCCATGGCCACCGTCGTGGCACTGGCCACCGCCCGCCACCAGGCGCTCCGCGACCAGGGCCACGATGTGCGCGAGGCCGGACTGTACGGGCAGCGTCCGCTGGCGCTCTACGTGTCCGCCGAGGCCCACAGTTGCCTGCGCAAGGCGGCCGAACTCCTCGGCCTGGGCACCCGACACCTGCGCACCGTCCCGGTCGATGCGGCATTCCGTATGGACACCGGCGAGCTGCGCCGTCTGATCGCGGCCGACCGGCGGGCCGGGGTGCGGCCGTTCTTTGTCGCCGCGAGCGCGGGAACGGTCAATACCGGGGCCGTCGACCCGCTGGACGACATCGCCGTGATCGCCGCCGAGCACGGGCTGTGGTACCACATCGACGGCGCCTACGGCGCCCTCGGCATCCTCGCCCAGGACGCCGCCCTCCGGTACGCCGGGCTGGAACGGGCGAACTCTCTGGCCCTGGACCCGCACAAGTGGCTCGGCGTCCCCGTCGACGCCGGCTGCGTCCTCTTCCGCGAGCCGGCCGGTGCACGCGACGCCTTCAGCCTGGTCCCGCCCTACCTGCGTGACGAGGATGCCGGGGAGCTCGGCTGGTTTTCCGAGTACGGCACCGAACAGACCCGCCCGTTCCGCGCGCTGCGCGTGTGGGCCACGATCGCCCACCTCGGACGGGACGGCATCGTTCGCCTCGTGCAGCACACCACGGCGCTCGCGCGCACCCTCGCCGAACTGGTCGAAGCCTCGTACGACTTCGAACTCCTCGCCCCGGCCGTCACGTCCATCGTCGCATTCCGCCACCGGCCGCCGAACCTCGACACAGACCGGGTGGAAGCACTGAACAAGGCGATCCCGGCCGCCGTTCAGCGCCGTGGGCGCACTTTCCTGACCGGCACGCAGCTCTCCGGTGCCGCGGCCCTGCGCGCCTGCATCCTGCACCCGGACACCACCGAGGACGACCTCACCCTCCTGCTCGGTGAAATCCGGGCCGCCGCGCGCGAGGTCACCGCATGAGCCCCCGGATTCTGGTTCTCGATCTCGGCGGCGTCCTGTTCCACTTCGACCACGCCCATCGCCTGCAACACATGGCCGATATCTTCGCGCTTCCCGCGGACAGCCTGGACGAGTTGCTGTGGCGGTCCGGGTTCAGCGCCGAGTGTGACTCGGGCACGTACCCGCACACGGCGGATATCCGGGTCCGTATCCGTGCCGCCACCGGCTTCACCGGCAGCGACGACGACCTCGACACTGCCTGGTGCAGCGCCTTCCGGCCCGATTATGCCGTCCGGGAGATGCTGGAACGCCACCGCGGCGCACGGCAGTTGGCGCTGTTCACCAATAACGGCCCGCTGGAGCAGGAGACGCTGCTGCGGCTGTACCCCACGATGTTCGACTGCTTCGACCACCTACTGTTCAGCCACCGCCTCGGACACCGGAAGCCCGCCCTGCCCGCCTTCGACGCCGCTGCGAAACAACTGGGCGCGTACCCGGACGACATCCTCTTCGTCGATGACAGCGCCGCCAACACCGACGCAGCCCGCGCCGCGGGCTGGACCGCCCTCCACTTCCAGGGCAGAGAGACCCTCGAACAAATCCTGCAGTCCCGAATCCGGTGATGCCACGGCACGCACGCCGTTGGTCGACCGCACCCCGGAACCTGTCCGGCCGCTACCGAGCAGCCCGGCTTGGGCTCCAGCCGGTCGATAGAACCGCGGGGGGTCTCGCCAGGAGCCGCCGTCGTCCGTACGCCTGGAGGCCGCCATCGCCAGGAACGTCGCGCACTCCTGGCGCATCGTCGGTGAACAGCACTTACTCGGACACCTGCTCACCTCCGTCCTCGACGGCTGCAACGCCCACCTCGCGGACGGCGTCCGGCGCGCTTTGGGCCGCGCTCCGCGCGACTTCGCCGACCACGCCCGCCGCACCGCCGCCACCGGCATCTGGAACGAAAGGCAGCACGTATGAAAATCCTGCTGCAGACCACCCTGATACTCACCGCCCTCGCCACCGGCCTGATGGCCGGCCTGTTCGCGGCCTTCGCCTACTCCGTCATGCCGGGCCTGGCGCGCTCCTCCGACCGCACTTTCGTCGAGGCGATGCAGAACATCAACAAGGCCATCCTCAACCCCGTCTTCATGCTGCCCTTCATGGCCACGGTCCCCCTGCTCGGCCTTGCCATCGTCCTGGCCTGGCGCGGCCACGGACGGCCCGCGCTGCCGTGGCTCATCGCCGCGCTGGCGCTCTACCTGCTCGCCTTCATGGTCACCAGCGGTCTCAACGTCCCCCTCAACGACCAGCTCGCCAAGGCCGGCAGCCCCGACCACGTCAAGAACCTGGCCGCCGCACGCGAAGACTTCGAGAGCAGCTGGGTCGCCTGGAACATCGTCCGCGCCCTGCTCCACACCGCCGCCTTCGGCTGCCTGCTGTGGGCACTGATCGTCTTCGGCGCGCACCGGACCCAGCAGACCGCGGCCACCGCGCCCCCGGCCCAACGACCGCTCGTCGCGCAGCACCACGGCAGCAGCGCGCACGCTGCCACTGGGCGGACGGCGCAGGCAGGACCGATGCCGCAGGGACCACAGGCCCGTTGGACCGGTGGCCCACGCCGGTAGCCCACCGGCAACACCGCCTTCGCCGGTCCGTCCTCTTACGCCGTACTTCCGGTCGATTCGCCACAGGCAGGTGCATGCACCGCCCGCGCCCACAGCCGACAGCCCCCACAAAGCCGAGGATTCCGCCGCATCATCACGAGCACCACCAAACCGCCTCTCCCGGTCATCGCGATGCTGGGTGAGCCGATCGTGCATGCCGAGGACATCCGGCGACCGCTGGGCATCCACCATGACTACCCGATCGAGACCCTCACCCGGGTAGCCGACTGCTACCAGAGCTCGGACCTGGTCGTCGCCGCCAAGAGACGGATCGCCGGCCTCCGACTCGTCGCCACCGACAGCCCTTTCACCACGGGCTCCGGCCCGCTGGTGTCCGGCACCACCCTGGCACTGGTGATGGCCACGACCGGACGCTCCGTGTACTGCGATGAACTTGACGGCGACGGCGTCGAAATCCTGCGCGATCGGCGCGACATGACATGACCCGGGGCTCGAAGCCGGCTATTCCGTTGCCTCAAGACCGGGGACCGCTGCGGACACAACGGGCGCCGCAGATCATCGATCAGACCAGGAGACACAGAGTTTCGGGCGTTTCCCAGGCCGTCAGATGCCGCTCTGGGTCGGCTTCCTCCTGCGCGAACTGGTTGATCAGCTCGGCGAGAGCTCGCCGGTCCTGCAGGAGGGCGATCACCGGCTCCAGCAACTGCATCGAGGCCTCGGCGATGGCGTCGTCTTCGCTGAGATCAAGCCTGATGACGATCTCCGTGAGGGCTTTGGCGAGGGTGCGTTCAAGCGTGGTCATGACGGGGTTGTTGGGGCTCTTCCTCGACGCTGCGACGATTGCTGCGGCTCGTCCCGCGTCAAGATCGTTCGTTCAGCGAATGTCTAAGGCCGTGGATCTACGATGCGCAGCATCTCGATGAAGCCCTCCACTCGCGTGAGAGTCTCCTCGTCCAATGGGTCGGGAGCGAAGTGCATCAGCTCGTTGCGGACCGCACGAATGAGTTCCAGCAGCTCGAGGAAGAGCGCGTGATCGAGCGGCCATTCCAGCCGACTCCAGTGCGCGGACGAGGCGAGCAGATGCTTGTAGGCTCCCAGCATCAGGTCGTTCGCCGAGCTGACCCGGGCGGCCAGGTTCCCGGGCGCGGCCTGCCGGAGTTCGTCGACGGTGAAGACCTCGTCCGCTCGCCTCCTCAGTCGTCGCTCTGCCTCCTCCACCAGGACGAAGGGCCGGGCCAGATGACCGAACTGCTGCGTCAGGTCAGCCGCGGTGATGATGCCGGTCACCTTCTTGTCGGAGTCGCAGACGAAGACGAAGCCCTTGTTGTAGATCTCGCTCACCTGGCTCAGCAGGTGTTCGTGATGGTCCACCAGGCCGGCGGTCCGGTCCACCGCGTCGGAGACGGTGCGGAGTTTCTGGCCCCGCATGGACGCTTTGCCGATGGACTCCCAGCTCAGAGCTCCGCGCAGGGTGCCGTTCTCGTCGATCACGGCAAGCTGTGAGTACTTGCCGCTCAGCATCTTGGTATGGGCGATCTTGAGCTCGTCCTCCAGGCGGACGGAGGCCACGCCCTTGTTCGCGGACTCCAGGACGCCGACCTGCAGGGTGATCGCGGGAAGGTCCGAGGCGTCCTCGACGTCGGGTTGCAACGACTGGCCGGGAACCTCCTTGATGCTGTCGGGCTCTTCGCCCACGGGGAGAAGCTCGATGACGTTGTCGAACCAGCCCTCGGTGAAGGACGGCCGCGTCGTCACCCCCTTGGCGACGAGATCCGCCTCGATGCGGGCCACCGATGCCGAGGTGCGGCGGGTGACTCCCCAGCGCTTGAGGAACTCGCGAATGGTCAGCCGGATCGGTTCGCCCGTGCTGTTGGCGATGACTCCGTCGAGAAGCTCGTGAGGGGTGGCGAAGCCTTCGAGCATGGCCATCTCGTCCGGGGTGGGACCGGGGTCGATGCCCTTCTCGGCAAGATGGGCGATGCGTCGCGGGGCGCCGAAGCGGCTGAGAGCGCAGACCGTCAGCAGGGAGCTCATGCTATTGCGTAGATCTTGTTCGATCGCGCTCCGGGAAATGTCCGTACGCAGCCATTCCACCGGTCGTACCTGGCGGAAACCGTACTCGGCGTCGCTCTCGTAGCGATATGGCCCGGCGAATCGTCCCACCGCAACGGCCGGCCGTGTCTTCAATGGGCACACGATGAGATCACCTTCGCGAATTTCCCGAAGGAACCGCCACAACTGCCCCGTCCAGTTCGACAGAGTTGCTTTCCCCTCGTGGGGGTAGTTCTCCCCTACCGTCGCTGCGATGTCCGTCCGGCTCTCGCAGGCGCTGAGATCGCCGAGTCTCGACCAGCCCAGAATCGCCAGTCCCTTGTCCAGGGCGACGTTCTCCCGTTGTCCGTCCTCGCCGAGTCGGACCAGCCAAGCCCGTGACGTCATCGGCACCGCTCCCCATGACCACCATTTGATGTGGTCAACGTAACACCAAAGACAGCCGTTGAAGCATGGAGTTGCCGGTGCCGGCGACCCCAGTGCATATGCGCAAATTCCCGCACTCTCATATAAAGGCGGGCAGTGCACCTTAAACGGACGGCATCAAAGTCGAGTGAGAGATGCCCTGCCGGCTGTCGGGTGGACAAGGGCGGTGTCAGGCGTTCCTGTCACCGCAGGCGTCCGGCGCGCGGCTGCACAGAACGGGGAGCCTGCTTGTCGCATCCAGCACCACGCGTTCGCCCAGCGGCTCATCGAGCCGGATGACGTCCTGGCCGGACCTGCCGGTGCCCGCGCAAAAGCCGTCGCCCTGATCGGGGACGTCGAGCCCCAGGACCACCACGTCCGGCTTCTCGCTGATACGCAGGCTGACGTCGAGCGGCCTGCCGGTGCAGGAGCCGTAGTCGTAGTCCACCAGCAGCGTGCGCTCGTCCAGCACCTCGAAGTCGTTGACATGCTGGTCGCCGGACATGTGTCTGCCGATGGCCTCTTTGAGGGTGTCGATCGCGTTCCGATCGACCGCGACCTGGTCGATCGGGCCAGGCAGGTCCGAGAAGTACAGTCGCCATGCAGGCACGGTGGCAATCCCCCGGACGGTGTTGAGCCGCATCGTGGTGTAGGCGGCTCCGGTCAGGTGGTATGCCTCGTCGTCGGGGAAAGTGTCTTCCTCGGACCAGGGAGACAGGGCCATCAGCGCCTTCCGCGGCTCGATCACGGGGACCCGCATCGAGGATCCGTCGTCCCAGCGGACCTGTGCCTCGGCCGGCCCGGCGGGAAGCGGGCCGTCCACGACCCAGCCGTACTCCTCATCGTGCTGGATCTTCTTGAGCACGTCCGGAGGTATCGCGCTCAGGTCGTCGACCGGGACGAAACCATTGCGCCAGATCTCCGCCGCACCGCTGATGCGCCAGGTCCAGACGGCTTGCGCGGCGTGATCTTCGAACGCGGGACGTCCGATCAGGAACTGCCCTCCGCTGAGGAGCAGCACCACGGCCAGAAGTGTCGTGATCAAGCGCAGCATCTGGTGATCTTGCCAGCTCATGGACGACGACGCTGAGCGCGGTTCGCGACGGGGCGACCTGAGTACCTGCACCAGGACTCGAACCTGGGACCTCCGCATTATGAGTGCGGCGCTCTCGCCGACTGAGCTATGCAGGCTTCGGCGAGATCAACTGTCCCAGGAACGGACCACCGGAAGCCACCCGTTTTCAGGAGGCGGGCTACCACCTCACCGAGCCCGAGCCCGGACCCGAGCCCGGACCCGATCAGAGCCCGCCTGACCGGGCCCGGTTCCCGGTGTCAGCGGCAGGTGCGGAGCATGTTGAGCAGGGCCACCTTCTCGCTCCGGGTCACGAACAGCCGGTAGTGGTGCTTCACGGTGATCCACGAGGTCGCGTAGCGGCACCAGTAGGCACGGCGCGGCGGCCGCCAGCTCTGCGGCCCCTGCCCGCCCTTGGCGATGTTGGCGGAGTGGCTGACCGTGACGAGCTCCGGCCGGGTGAGGTCGTTCGCGAAGGCCCGCCGCCGCGCCTCGCTCCACCTGCGGGCCCCGGAGCGCCAGGCGTACGCGAGCGGCACGACGTGGTCGACGTCGACCTGCCGCTCGCTCTTCAGCCGCTTCCCGTCGTACGGGCTGTACCAGATGCCCTTGACCGGGTGGCAGGCCGCGTTCTTGCGCACCCGGCGCCCGTCGCGTGCCAGGACCACCTCGCGCACGTCGCACCTGCCCTTGTGGTGGGCCCAGCGCGGCTGGAACCGCCGGTGGCTGTAGCCGCGGATGGATAACGGCCGGGCCACCCTCAGGTCGGCCAGCATGCCGCGGGCCAGCGCACCGGCCTCGGCCTGCGATCGCTTACGCGGGGCGGCCGCCGCCGGCGGGGTGGCGATGACGGCGGCGATCGGCAGGGCCACGAGGGTGAGCACGGCGAGTTGGACTGCCCGACGCGAGTAGATCATGTTCCACCCATACCAGGGATCCGCCGCCTGCGGCAGCGATACTCGACGCACGAAAGAGTGAGGTGAGCGTCTCCCGCCACGACCATCTGGCGGGATCGGCTCAACTGGCCGCGGCGGATCCCGCGGCCGACCTGTACTTCGTCGGTGACTGATCGCACGGTAGAAGCGGCAGCGGGCGGAACGCGCAACTTCGGCGGAAAGCGATGCGTCTAACCCGTCCGTGAAGCCCTTGACCGGCTCGGACCCGCAGCGGATCGGCGACTACTGGCTGGCCGGACGGCTGGGCGCCGGTGGCCAGGGCGTGGTCTACGACGCCTACCATGACGACGGCAGGCGGGTCGCGCTCAAGGTGCTGCACGCGGCCGACCGGGACCGGCTGGAACGCGAGGCGACCGCGGCCCGGCGCGTCGCGTCATTCTGCACGGCCCGCGTGCTGGACGTCGAGCTGACCGGCGACAAGCCGTACATCGTCTCCGAGTACGTCCCCGGGCCCAGCCTGCGCTCGGCGGGGAAGATCTTCGCGGGCGACGACCTGGACCGGCTGGCCACCGCGATCGTCACCGCGCTGACCGCCATCCACGAGGCGGGCGTGGTGCACCGTGACCTGAAACCGGACAACGTGCTGCTCGGCCCCGACGGGCCGCGGGTCATCGACTTCGGCGTCGCCAGCCTGATCGACATGTCGACGACCGGCGGGGTGGCGGGGACGCCCACGTACATGCCGCCCGAGGTCTTCACCGGGCAACGGGCGGGCATGGCCGGCGACGTGTTCGCATGGGGCGCGATCATGGTGTTCGCGGCCACGGGGCAGGATCCGTTCAGGGCCGACAACCTGGGCAGCGTCCTGCACCGCGTGCTCTCCTCACATCCCGACCTCAGGGCGATGCCGCCGCGGCTGCGCCCGCTGGTCGAGGCGGCGCTGGACAAGGACCCCGCGGCCAGGCCCGCCGCACGCGACCTGCTGCTCGCCCTGGTCAGCGGCGACGGCTCCGACACGCGCGGGCTCCTGCGGCAGGGCGGCCGCGCCGCCGGCGGCCTGCACGTGACGCACGAGGCAGACCCCGCGCTGGGCACGCTGGCCGAGGACGCCTACGGCACGCTCGGACCGGAGGAGCGCGAGCTCGCCGCCGCGGTGTTCCTCCGGCTCGTCTCGGTGACGGAGGACGGGCAGGAGACCGGCCGGTGTGCGGCGCTCGGCGAGCTGTTCGACGGGCGTACGGAGCAGGAGGCGGCGGCCGTCGCGCGGATTCTGCGCGTCTTCTCCTACGTGGTGGCCGAGCGGGACGGGGCCGTGGCGCTGTCGCGGCCGGCGCTCCTGCGGGCCTGGCCGAGGCTGCGGCTCTGGGTAGACGCGGAGCGCGCCGGGCTGGCCGTACTGACGAAGATCAACACGGCGGCGAGGCGGTGGGACGCGCACGGCAGGAAGGACGCTGACCTGCCGCAGGGCACGCAACTGGAGCAGGCGCTCACCTGGGCGGCGACCGGCCGCCGCCACGTGACGCTGACCCCGCTCGAGCGTGACTACCTGCGGGCGGGCACCGAGCTGACGAGGAGGCGCGGACGCCGCAGGACGCTCACCATCGCGGCGCTGGCGGGGCTGCTCGTGGTGGCGCTGGTGGCGGGCGGCCTGGCCGTACAGCGGGGCCAGGAGACGGCGCGGCAACGTGACGAGGCCACGGCCCGGCGGGTGGCGCTGGAGGCGAACGGCATGCGGGCCGCCGACCCCGTGGCGGCGATGCTGCTCAGCGTGGCGGCCTGGCGGCTGCACGACGACGTCGACACGCGCGGCAGCCTGGCGCTGGCCAGGTGGCAGCGGGAAGTCGCCGTGTTCGACGACTCCTGGGCCGATCCTCAGGAGACGTGGGCGATCGGAGGAGGCGGCCGCGCCGTGGCCCTGGTCGGGCCGTCCGGGGTGCGCCTGCTCGACCCGCGTGACGGAAGGCGGATCGGCGGCTGGGCGTCCCAGGAGTTCCGGCTGGTGACGATCCACAGCGCGTCGCTGAACCGTACCGGCAGGTTGCTGGCGGTGGTCACCAACCAGAGCATGACCGTGTGGGACACCCGGACGGGGCGCAGAATCCGGGAGATGCGTGACCCCGAGCTGTACCTCGGGATCGGCACGTTCTCCTTCACCGAGCAGGAGTCGACCCTGGCGTACTCCTTCAGTGCGCGGAAGACCGTCCACCTCTGGGACGTCGTACGGAACCGGCGCTCCGAGCAGGCGGCACAAGACTGCGCGGTCAGCCCGGACGGCACGACGCGGGCCTGCGCCGACAAGGAGGGCGGTCTTCGCCTGTACGACGTGGCGAACGGGAAGCGGCGGGCGGAGGGAGAGTGGCAGCCGGTCACGGCGCGGCCGGCGCTGCGTTTCAGCCCCGACGGCAGCCATGTGGCGGGTTTCACCGGCAGGACGGTGCTCGCCTGGCGGGTGACCGACCAGCGGCAGGTGCTGGAGTACAAGGCCGACAGCGACGTGGTGGATGTGCGCGCCGACAAGGACGGGCACACGCTGTGGGTGCTCGCCGAAGACGGCCTCCTGGCACTCGACCTGCGTCCCGTGGAGCCGGTGTCCTCCGTCGGAGAGCGCGGCACGGACACGGTGCTGAGCCCGGACGGCCGCGTCGCCGCCGTCCTGGACGAGGACCGGCCGGTCACGCTCTGGGACGTACGCGCCCACAGGCTGGTGGCTCGGCTCGGGACGCGCGACACGTCGGCCGCCTTCGACCCGGCGGGCAGGACCCTGGTGACCGGCGGCCGGACCCTCCAGGGATGGGACGTAGCCACCGGCAGGCGACTGTGGAACGTGCCGCTCAACCTCGACCTGAGCCCCGGTGCGGTGACGTTCAGCCCGGACGGCACACGCGTCGCCATCGGCCAGACCCCCTACGGCGACCAGGTCCCCGGCATGCCGGCCTCGGGCGAGCTGCTCGTGGTCGACGCCCGCACGGGTGCGAAGATCATGACCTCCGCCAGCCTGACGGACAACGCGGTGTTCTCGGCGGACGGCAGGCGCCTGTTCACCGCCGACGGCGAGACCATCGACCTGGGAACCGGCAGGAGAACACCTGTGGCGATGCGCGCCCGGACGATGAGCCACGATGGCACGATCGCCGCCGACATCCCCTACGGCCGTGTCCAGCTCTGGCGTGACGGCCGTCTCCAGCGGACTCTCCTCCGCGGCGACCGGGAGGCCGGGCTTGTCCGGATGGTCTTCGACGCCGCGGGCCGCCTCCTGGCCGCCGCCGGGGACGGCGGCACCGTGCAGGTGTGGGACGTGGCGGCGCGCAGGCGGATGGGGGGCGCGTTCCTGCTTCGGGGAGCGGACATCACGTCGCTGGCGTTCGCCGGGTCGAGCCTGTATGTGGCCGATGCCGCCGGCCGGATCTTCGAGATCACCGTGGACCCGGGGCGGATGGCGGCGGCCACCTGCGCACGCGCCGGACGCACGCTCACCAGGGCCGAGTGGGAGCAGCATTTCGAGGGCCTGCCGTACAGAAACGTCTGTCCGAATAAGGCATGACCAGATCCATGATTTTTGGCGTGCCTGACGGCATACTTGTTCATCGGCTCATGATCGCTCGGCGCCGACGGCCGGCCCGGCCCGGCAACCGGCGATAAAAGCCGCAAAATTTCATTTCGACAAAGATTGATGAAGAGAACTTTCAACGGTAGCTTCTTGATCGACCTTCTGGGCGCCCAACCGTATCCCCCCATACGAAGCACCTGTTCAGAGAGGTGAGCATGCCCACACCCCCCAGGCCGGCATGGCCCAAGACCCTCATATCCGCCATCCCCCTCCTGCTCGTCGGCCTCACGGCCGTCCTGCTTCCCCAGGCCGCGTCAGCGCAGAGCAGCAGCGCCCTGGCCGTCTCCCACAAGAGCCCGTTCAACTGCGGGAAGACCTTCTACGCCAACAACTGGACCGGGACCCCCGCGCACAACCCTTCCGGCTCCATCGACTGGCAGGACTACGGCAGCGACGACATCAACGGCGAGACGGTGCGTGCCACCGCCGCCGGCACCGCCTACTTCTACAACGCCGGAAGCACGAGTTACGGCCAGTGGGTGGAGATCCGTCACAGTGACGGCACCAGGACCCGCTACGCCCACCTCGCGAGCATGGTGAAGTCGGCCGGCAGCTCGATGAGCGTCAGCCAGGGCACCGTGATCGGCACGGTCGGCTCGACCGGCGGCTCCAACGCCCCGCACCTGCACTACGAGCAGCGGACCTCCGGCGGCGCGATGGACACCAGCCCGACCGTCGAGGGCGTGACCGTGTCCCTGGGCCAGAAGAAGGCCATCACCAGCACCAACTCCTGCGGCGGCAGCGGCAACCCGTACACCCCCGAGGAGGTCTGCGGCAGCGGTTACTCGGTCATCGACTCGGCGGCGCTCACCGGTGGCCGCGTGTACCTGCTCTACAACTCGGGCAACGGCTACAACTGCGTCGCGACGCTGAAGACGACGAACCTCAGCTCGTCGACGTCGATGTCGGCGTTCCTGGAGCCGCAGGGGTCGAGCAGGACCACCGACTCCGGCAGCTACCAGTACTACGCGGGTCCCGTGAAGCGCTCCGCGTCGGGGCAGTGCGTCAAGTGGGGCGGCTCGATCGGCAGCAGCACGTACACGAGCGGCTTCGAGCACTGCGGCTGACCGGCCCGGCCGGCATGAGGTGATCGGTCGCCGGCGGAGCCTCGCGAGAGCTCCGCCGGCGACCGATTCCGTACGAGAGCTGTCGCCGCCCGGAACGGGAGCAGGCGCGTATCACTGGCGGATATACACTCAGAGTATATTCGTTCCATGAGCGTCCCTCTTGCGCTGCTCGGACTCCTGGAGCGGGAGCCGAGCCACGGTTACGACCTGAAGCGCGACTACGACACCTACTTCGGCAGGGGCAAGCCCCTGCCCTTCGGGCAGGTCTACTCCACGCTCGCCCGCCTGGCCAGGGACGGCAAGGTCACCGCCGGGCAGAACGAGCCGGGCGACGGCCCGGACCGCAAGCAGTACGTCATCACCCCGATCGGCAAGGACGAGGTCGAGGCGTGGCTGGCCGAGCCGGTCGCGGCGGAGCCGTACCTGCAGACGGTGTTGTTCACGAAGGTCGTGCTGGCACTGATGCTGGGCCGCGACGCGGCGGGCTACCTGGACACCCAGCGCGCGACGCATCTGCGGCGGATGCGGGAGCTGACCGAGCTGAAGCGCGACGCCGCGCTGGTCGACATGCTCCTCGCCGACCATGCCCTGTTCCGCCTGGAAGCCGACCTGCGGTGGATCGACGTCACGCAGGCCCGGTTGGGGGCCCTGGCGGAGACGGTGCGCCGCTGATGATCGTCAACGCGCTCCTGCGCGCCGAGGGGATCAGCCGCTCCTACGGCAACACGCCCGCGCTGCGGGAGGCCAGCCTGTCGGTGACCGCGGGCGAGACCCTGGCCATCATGGGTCCCAGCGGCTCCGGCAAGTCGACGCTCCTGCACTGCCTGGCCGGGATCTTCACCCCGGACAGCGGCGAGGTGTGGTTCGACGGGCGGCGGCTCGACACGCTGGACGACGGCCGCCGCAGCGAGCTGCGGCGCACCGCCTTCGGCTTCGTCTTCCAGTTCGGTCAGCTCGTGCCCGAGCTGACCGTGGCCGACAACGTGGCGCTGCCGCTCCTGCTCGGCCGGACCAGACGCAGGGCCGCCTACGCCCTGGCCGCCTCCTGGCTGGAGCGGCTGGAGCTGGGCGGCCGGCGTACCGGGGAGCTGTCGGGCGGGCAGGCACAGCGCGTGGCGATCGCCAGAGCGCTGGTGACCCGCCCGCGGGTGATCTTCGCCGACGAGCCGACCGGCGCGCTCGACTCACTCACCGGCGAGCACGTGATGGAGCTGCTGGTGGGCCTGGCCCGCGAGGAAGGCGCCACCGTGATCGTGGTGACGCACGACGCCCGGGTCGCCGCCTGCGCCGACCGGGAGGTCGTCGTGCGCGACGGCAAGGTGACCGACCCGTACGCGAGCGGGATCGTCCGATGATCCTGCTGGGACTGCGGTTGTCGCTGAGCAGCGGCAGGGAGACGGCGGCCCGGCTGTCGCTGATCGCGGCCGGAGTCGCGGTCGGCGTCGCGGTGCTGCTGGCCACGCTGTCGCTCTTCAACGCCTTTCAGGCCACCAACGACCGCCCCTGCTGGGAGTGCACGCAGGGCACGGCGCCCAGCGGCCGAGCCCTGGACGCCACCGCCGGCGGCGCGCTGTGGAACCTGCGCGAGGACTACTACGCCGGCCGGCGGATCAGGAGGCTGGACGCGGCGGCGCTCGGCGGCCGGGCACCGGTCATCCCCGGGCTGTCCCGCATGCCCGCCCCCGGCCAGTACTACGCCTCGCCCGCCCTGGCCGGGCTGCTGGACTCCGCGCCACGGGAGGAGCTCGCCGACCGCTTCCCGGGAACGCGGGCGGGCCTGATCGGCCAGGCCGCGCTGTCGGGGCCCGACGAGCTCGTCGTCGTGGTGGGGCGGACGCCGCAGCAGGTCGCCGCCGTGGTCGGCACCCGGCAGGTGGACACGGTCGCCACCGAGCCCGCGGTGGACGGCAACACGGAGGCCTATCAGGTCGGGTTCGGCATCGCCGCCGTCGGGCTGATCGTCCCGCTGCTGGTGCTCGTGGGCACCGCCACCCGCCTGGCCGCCGCCCGCCGCGAGACGCGCTTCGCCGCGATCAGGCTGGCCGGCGCCACCTCCCGGCAGATCAACACGCTCGCCGCGGTGGACGCCGCGCTGGGCGCGCTGCTCGGCGCGCTGGCCGGCGTCGTGCTCTTCCAGCTCGTACGGCCGGCGGTGGCCGCGGTGCGGGTCACCGGGTCGCGCTTCTTCCCCGAGCTGGCCGTCCCGGCCCCCTGGCAGTACGCGGCCGTGCTCGCCTGCGTGCCGCTCGGTGCGGCCGGCGCCGCGCTGTGGTCGCTGCGCCGGGTGCGGATCTCACCGCTCGGCGTGGTCAGGAAGGCCGCCCCGCCGTCGCCGAGGGCCTGGCGGATGATCCCGCTCCTGGCCGGGCTGGGGCTGTTCGCGGGCCCGGCGTTCCAGGGCGGCAAGCTGCACGCCCTGCCCACCGGCGCCGGGATCGCCCTCGTCATGATCGGCCTCGTGCTGGCCGGGCCATGGCTGACGATGCTGGCCGCGCGCCTGGCCGCCCGGCTGACCCGCGGCGCGGCGACGCTGCTGGCCGCCCAGCGCCTGGCCGCCGACCCGAAGGGGGCCTTCAGGTCGGTGAGCGGGCTGGTGCTGGCGGTGTTCATCGGGACGACGATCGCGGCGCTCGTACCCGCGGTGGTCACGGGCCAGCAGGCCGTGGCCGGCGGCACGCTCAACGGCGTGCTGGGCGCCACGTTCTCCCGGCCCGGCATGGACGGCCTGCCACCGCGGGCGGCGGCGGACCTGCTCGCCCGGCTACGCGCCCATCCCGGCGTGGTCGTCCTGCCCATCTACGCCAGGGCGGACCTGGAGAGCCTCGGCCCGCCCCCTCACGACGCGCCGCCCGCGACCTCCGTCGTCGAGTGCTCGTCCCTGGCTCGCTTCCCCGTGCTCGGCCGCTGCCCCGCGGGCGCGCAGGCCGTGCTGGGCCGTTTCGACCGTCTCGTCGGTGCCGACAACCCTCTCTTCATCGACAAGCTGCTCCCCCTGGCGGGAGCCACCAGCCAGTCCGTTTCCGCCACCGGGCTCGACCTGACGGCCGTCATGGTCCGCACGGACGACACGGCGACGCTGGAGCGGCTGCGCACCCTGCTGGCCGCCTACACCGCCCAGGCGCCGATGACCTTCGCCGAGGTAGCCCAGGTCAGGGCGGACCTGTACACCCGGGCGGAAAGCGTCGCGCTGGCCATGGTGGCGCTCACCCTGATCGCCGGCGGCTGCAGCCTCGTGGTGGCGGTCGGCGGCGGCCTGGTGGAGCGCAGGCAGCCGTTCACTCTGCTGCGGCTGGCCGGGACGCCCACGCGCACCCTGGCCATGGTCGTGCTGCTGGAATCGGCGCTGCCGCTCGTCCTGGCCGCCGTGCTCGCCGCCGGGGCCGGCTTCGGCGTGGCCGAACCGCTCATCGACCAGCTCGCGATGAGGGGCGCCTCCCTGGCGATGCCCGGACCGGTCTACTTCGCGTCCGTCGGCGGCGGCCTGGCCGCCTCCCTCCTGGTGATCCTCACGGCCCTGCCGCTGCTCAGACGCATGACCGCGCCCGACAACGCGCGCTTCGAATAGGAGCCCGTCAAGAGCAGGCCGTCCGTCGCCGGGCAGGCCGTCCCGGCCGGTCTCGGGGACCGGCGGGACGACCTGCCGTGACGTCGTCAGATCTCTTCCACGCTGCTCGGCTCACGCCGGGACAGGTCGATACCGAGCTCCTCCGCGGCGCGGAAGACGTCCTCGTCGGTGTCGCGCATCTCGATCGACATGCCGTCGCTGGACAGCACCTCGACGTTGAGACAGAGCGACTGCATCTCCTTGATGAGCACCTTGAAGGACTCGGGGATGCCCGGTTCCGGGATGTTCTCGCCCTTGACGATGGCCTCGTAGACCTTCACGCGGCCCAGCACGTCGTCCGACTTGATGGTCAGCAGCTCCTGCAGCGCGTACGCCGAGCCGTACGCCTCCAGCGCCCACACCTCCATCTCACCGAAGCGCTGGCCACCGAACTGGGCCTTACCGCCGAGCGGCTGCTGGGTGATCATGGAGTACGGGCCGGTCGAACGGGCGTGGATCTTGTCGTCGACCAGGTGGAGCAGCTTCAGGATGTAGATGTAGCCCACGGCGATGGGATACGGGAACGGCTCGCCACTACGGCCGTCGAACAGCCGGGCCTTGCCGCTCCCCTGCACCAGCCGATCACCGTCACGGTTCGGGACGGTGGCGCCGAGCAGGCCGACGATCTCCTCCTCGTGGGCGCCGTCGAAGACCGGGGTGGCCATGTTGGTGCCCGGCTCGATCTTCTCCAGGCCCCGGTCGCGCAGCCGCTCGGCCCAGGCCTCCTGGATGCCCGAGATGTCATACCCTCTGGCGGCGATCCAGCCCAGATGGAACTCCAGCACCTGGCCGACGTTCATCCGGCCGGGCACGCCCAGCGGGTTGAGGATGATGTCGACCGGAGTGCCGTCCTCCAGGAACGGCATGTCCTCGACCGGCAGGATCTTGGAGATGACGCCCTTGTTGCCGTGCCGGCCGGCCAGCTTGTCGCCTACGGTGATCTTGCGCTTGTGCGCCATGTAGACGCGCACCAGCTCGTTGACCCCCGGCGGCAGCTCGTCACCCTCCTCGCGGGAGAACACCCGCACCCCGATGACCTTGCCCTCCTCGCCGTGCGGCACCTTCAGGGAGGTGTCACGGACCTCGCGGGCCTTCTCACCGAAGATCGCGCGCAGCAGCCGCTCCTCCGGCGTCAGCTCGGTCTCACCCTTCGGCGTGACCTTGCCGACCAGGATGTCGCCGGGGACGACCTCGGCGCCGATGCGGATGATGCCGCGCTCGTCGAGGTCGGCCAGGACCTCCTCGGAGACGTTCGGGATGTCCCGGGTGATCTCCTCCGGGCCCAGCTTGGTGTCACGGGCGTCGACCTCGTGCTCCTCGATGTGGATCGAGGAAAGGACGTCGTCCTGCACCAGCCGCTGGGACAGGATGATCGCGTCTTCGTAGTTGTGCCCTTCCCACGGCATGAACGCCACGAGCAGGTTCTTGCCCAGCGCCATCTCGCCGTTGTCGGTGCAGGGACCGTCGGCGATGACCTGGTTGACCTCGACCCGGTCACCCTCGGCGACGATGGGCCGCTGGTTGAACGACGTGCCCTGGTTGGAGCGCCTGAACTTCGCCACGCGGTACGTCGTCCGTGTGCCGTCGTCGTTCATGACGGTGATGTAGTCGGCGGAGATCTCCTCGACGACGCCCGCCTTCTCGGCGCTGACCATGTCGCCCGTGTCGGTGGCCGCCCGGTACTCCATACCGGTGCCGACCAGCGGCGCCTCGCTCCTGAGCAGCGGCACCGACTGGCGCATCATGTTCGCGCCCATGAGCGCCCGGTTGGCGTCGTCGTGCTCCAGGAACGGGATCATCGCCGTCGCCACCGACACCATCTGGCGCGGCGACACGTCGATGTAGTCGACCTCCTCGGCACGGGCCAGCTCGGTCTCACCGCCCTTGGTGCGGACCAGGACGCGCGTCTCGGCGAACGACCCGTCGGCGTTGAGCACCGTGTTGGCCTGCGCCTTGACGAAGCGGTCCTCCTCGTCGGCGGTGAGGTAGTCGATCTGCTCGGTCACCTTCCCGTCCACGACCTTGCGGTACGGCGTCTCCACGAAGCCGAAGGCGTTCAGCCGCGCGTAGGAGGCCAGCGACCCGATCAGGCCGATGTTCGGGCCCTCCGGGGTCTCGATCGGGCACATCCGGCCGTAGTGGGACGGGTGCACGTCACGGACCTCGAAGCCGGCGCGCTCGCGCGACAGACCACCGGGGCCCAGCGCGTTCATACGCCGCTTGTGCGTCAGACCGGCCAGCGGGTTGATCTGGTCCATGAACTGCGACAGCTGCGAGGTGCCGAAGAACTCCCTGATCGACGCCACGACCGGGCGGATGTTGATCAGGGTCTGCGGCGTGATGGCCTCGACGTCCTGCGTGGTCATGCGCTCGCGGACGACGCGCTCCATGCGGGCCAGGCCCAGGCGGACCTGGTTCTGGATCTGCTCACCGACGCTGCGCAGGCGGCGGTTGCCGAAGTGGTCGATGTCGTCCACCTCGACGATGACCTCGCGGTTGACGCCCGGCATCGAGTCCTCGCCCGCGTGCAGGCGGACGATGTACTCGATCGTGGCGACGACGTCGTCCTCGGTCAGGGTGCCCTGGGTGATCTCCGAGTCCACCCCGAGCTTCTTGTTGACCTTGTATCGGCCCACCTTGGCGAGGTCGTAGCGCTTGGGGTTGAAGTACAGGTTCTCCAGCAGGGTCTGCGCCGACTCCTTGGTCGGCGGCTCGCCCGGACGGAGCTTGCGGTAGATGTCGAGCAGCGCGTCGTCCTGGCCGGCCGTGTGGTCCTTCTCCAGGGTGGCGCGCATCGACTCGAACTGGCCGAAGCGCTCGAGGATCTGGTCGTTGGTCCAGCCGAGCGCCTTGAGCAGCACGGTGACCGGCTGCTTGCGCTTGCGGTCGACGCGCACACCGACGCTGTCGCGCTTGTCGATCTCGAACTCCAGCCAGGCGCCCCGCGACGGGATCACCTTGCACCCGTACAGGTCCTTGTCCGAGCCCTTGTCGACGTTGCGCTCGAAGTACACGCCCGGAGAGCGCACGAGCTGGGAGACCACGACACGCTCGGTGCCGTTGACGACGAACGTCCCCTTCGGGGTCATGAGCGGGAAATCGCCCATGAACACCGTCTGGCTCTTGATCTCACCGGTGGTGTTGTTGATGAACTCCGCCGTCACGAACATCGGCGCGGAGAAGGTCATGTCCTTGTCTTTGCACTCATCCACTGAGTACTTGGGCGGTTCGAACCGGTGGTCGCGGAACGACAAGGACATGGTCCCCGAGAAGTCCTCGATGGGACTGATCTCTTCGAAGATCTC